>NZ_JAUYRI010000001.1 GCF_030696885.1 Thiobacillus sp. | reverse complement strand
CGCTGCGCCGCGAAGCGAGACGCGCCGCAGTGTCGTTCACTGCAAGCGGCTCGCGACAAAGGGATGCGCCCGAATCGGCCCCGTCCCTTCGGGTTGCCGCGAGAAAGCGCGTCTGCAGCGTTGCGCCGCTTGGCAAGGGATGGCCCTTGCCGGCGCGACGCGCCTTGCATCCATCGCTTTCTCGCGGCAACGCGGGCGTGAAATTAGTGTTAACACGCCCTAGAGCCATGACACAGACCTGCCGGATGACACCGCTGCGCTGGCTCGCCAATGCCCTGCTTTTATGGGTGCTGCTGACGCCGGGCGCGCGTGCCGACGCGACCTGGATCGAGCCGGGCGCCGACGGTGCGCCCGTGGTGCACCTGTATTTCTTCTGGTCGCTCGCCTGTCCGCATTGCCTGGAAGCGCGCCCCTTCATCGAGGCCATCCCGGCCGCACGGCCGTGGGTGAAGCTGCATTCGCTGGAGCTCACCCGCCACCCGGAGAATGTGCATCACTATGTCGCGCTGGCGGACCAGGTGGGGCAGCCCGCGCAGTACGTGCCGGGGCTCTTGTTCTGCGGCCGCGTGCAGACGGGCTGGGACGACGACGCGACCAGTGGCCAGGCGCTGCTCGCCGAGCTGGATGCCTGCCGCGCCGCGGCCGGAAGCAGCAGCGCGCTCGACATCGCGCGCGCCCTGCCGACGCCCGCGTTCAGCGTGCCGTTGCTGGGCGACGTCAGCCTAGACGGCACTTCGCTGCCGCTGATGACGGTGCTGATCGCCGGTCTCGACGCCTTCAATCCCTGCGCGTTTTTCGTGCTGCTGTTCCTGCTGTCGATGATGGTCCACCAGAAAAGTCGCGCACGCATGCTGGCGATCGGCAGCGTGTTCGTGCTGACCTCGGGGCTGATGTACTTCGCCTTCATGGCAGCCTGGCTCAATCTGTTCCAGCTGCTCGGCAATCTGGCGTGGGTGACGCTTGCCGCCGGCGGTTTAGCCCTGGTGGTCGGGCTGATCAACGTGAAGGATTTTTTTGTCTTCGGGCGCGGCGTTTCGCTGTCGATACCGGAAAACCGCAAGCCCGCGATCTACCAGCGTGCCCGCGCCATCCTCGCCGCCGGCAGCGTGCCGGCGATGCTCGCCGCGACGGTGCTGCTCGCGGTGGCGGTCAATTTCTACGAGCTCCTGTGCACCGCCGGTTTTCCCATGGTCTACACGCGCCTGCTGACGCTGCAAGACCTCGGCCCCGCCCAGCATTACCTGTATCTGGCGCTGTACAACGCGGTCTATGTGATCCCGCTCGCCGTCATCGTCGGGGTGTTCGCTTTCACCCTGGGCGCACGCAAGCTCAGCGAGCGCGAAGGCCGCCTGCTGAAATTAATGTCAGGGCTGATGATGCTGCAACTGGGAATACTGCTGGTGCTGGCGCCCGAGCTGCTGAACCGGCTCGGCGTCGCGTTCGCGCTGATGGCGGTGGCGGTCGGCATCACCTGGATCGCAGCGCGCCTGACCCGGGCATGACGCCCGGGTCAGGCTTGGGCGGGATCAGTGCCCGCGCGTGCCCGGCTTGGCCGAGAACAGCGCCGCCTGCGGGCGCGGCTTGCGGGCCTGGGTCGACTGACCCGGTGCGCCGCTGCGGCCACCTGCCGGCTGGGCGCCGGCGCTGGCGGGTTTGGCCTGCGACGAACGGCCGGCGCCACTGCGGCCGCCGGGTTGTCCGCCGCGTCCGGCGCCCTGCCCCTGACGCGGACCGCCACGGCCTTGCGGCGGACGCGGCGGGCGTTCGTCCGACATCAGGTCGGCCTTGGCCGGCGCCACGAAGCCGGGTTCGATTTCAACGCGCACGATCGAGCGCTTGATCAGCTTCTCGATGTCGCGCAGATAGCTCATTTCCTCGTCATCGACCAGCGACAGCGCCGAACCGGTGGTGCCGGCGCGGCCGGTGCGGCCGATGCGGTGGACGTAATCTTCCGGCACGTTGGGCAGTTCGAAATTGACCACCTGCGGCAGCTGGTCGATGTCGATGCCGCGCGCGGCGATGTCGGTGGCCACCAGCACGCGCACGCCACCATCCTTGAAGCTGGCCAGCGCCTTGGTGCGCGCCCCCTGGCTCTTGTTGCCGTGGATCGCGGCGGCAGTGATGCCGTCCTTGATCAGCTTTTCGGCGAGCTTGTTGGCGCCGTGCTTGGTGCGGGTGAACACCAGCACCTGCTGCCAGTCGTGGTGCTTGATCAGGTGCGCTAACAAATCCCGTTTGTGCGCCTGCGGCACCCGGTGCATCGACTGCTCGATGACTTCCACCGTGGTATTGCGGCGCGCGACTTCGACGCTCTTCGGGTTATGCAGCAGGCCGTTGGCGAGCGTGCGGATCTCGTCGGAGAAAGTCGCCGAGAACAGCAGGTTCTGGCGCTGCTTCGGCAGCACGGCGAGCACTTTCTTGATGTCGCGGATGAAGCCCATATCCAACATTCTGTCGGCTTCGTCGAGCACCAGGATTTCGACGCCGGACAGGTCCACCGTCTTCTGCCCCATGTGGTCGAGCAGGCGGCCCGGCGTCGCCACCAGGATGTCGACGCGCGACTTCAGCGCCTTGAACTGCGGGTTGATGTTGACGCCGCCGAACATCACCATCGAGGTGAGCGACAGGTACTTGCCGTAGGTTTTGACCGATTCCTCGACCTGCGCGGCGAGTTCGCGCGTCGGCACCAGGATCAGGCAACGCGGACGGCCCGGCTTGCTTTGGGCCGCCTGGGTCGACAGGTGATGCAGAATCGGCAGCGTGAAGCCGGCGGTCTTGCCGGTGCCGGTCTGCGCGGCAGCGAGCAGGTCGCCGCCTTCGAGCACCTGCGGAATCGCCTGTGCCTGGATCGGGGTGGGCGTGGTGTAGCCGGCATCGGCAATCGCACGCATGATGGGTTCGGCCAGTCCAAGACTGGCAAAGGTGGTTTCAGTAGTCATGTAGTTTTTTCCTGCGACGGCCTGTCACGTTTGCAGTGACACCAATCGAGGCAGACGAATAGGGGATCGTGAGATCGGGGTAAAAGAACCGCGCACCGATTGGCAGGGTGCGGGAGGCCGCACTATACCGGCTGGGCCCTGATGCGGCAATGCTTTTCAGCCGCCGACAGGCGGAAATGAAAAGGGACCGGCGCGTGCCGGTCCCTTTTGGATGTTCGGGCTGGTGGGCAGTACAGGGTTTGAACCTGTGACCCCCGCCGTGTGAAGGCGATGCTCTACCGCTGAGCTAACTGCCCCGAAGCGGCGCGAATTAAACCACAACCGACCCGGCGCGGTCAATTTCGGAGACTGCGATCCGGTAAAATGGACCCTTTTTTCCGCCCGGCCCCGCCATGATCCGCACCCGCTTCGCCCCCTCCCCCACCGGTTTCCTGCATATCGGCGGCGCGCGCACCGCGCTGTTTTCGTGGGCATTCGCGCGGCACCACGGCGGCCAGTTCATCCTCAGGATCGAGGACACCGACATCGCGCGCTCGACCCCCGAGGCGGTGCAGGCGATTCTTGACGGCATGGCCTGGCTGGAACTCACCCACGACGAAGGCCCGTTCTACCAGACCAAGCGCCTGTATCGCTACAAGGAAGTCATCGAGCAGATGCTGGCCGCCGGCCAGGCCTATCACTGCTATTGCACCACCGAGGAACTCGACGCCATGCGCGAGGCGCAGCGTGCGCGCGGCGAAAAACCGCGCTACGACGGCCGCTGGCGCCCGGAACCCGGCAAGACGCTGCCGGTGCCGCCTTCCGGCGTGCAGCCGGTGGTGCGCTTCAAGAATCCGACCGACGGCACAGTGGCGTGGAAAGACCTGGTCAAGGGCGTGATCGAGTTTTCCAATACGGAGCTCGACGACCTCATCATCGCGCGCGGCGACGGCACCCCCACCTACAACTTCTGCGTGGTGGTCGACGACTGGGACATGCAGATCAGCCACGTCATCCGCGGCGACGACCACGTCAACAACACGCCGCGCCAGATCAACATCCTCAAGGCGCTGGGCGCGACGGTGCCGCAGTATGCGCACCTGTCGATGATCCTCGGCGACGACGGCACCAAGCTCTCCAAGCGCCACGGCGCAGTGTCGGTGATGCAGTATTTCGAGGAAGGCTATCTGCCGGAAGCGGTGATCAATTATCTGGCACGCCTCGGCTGGTCACACGGCGACGCCGAACTGTTCAGCCGCGCAGAGTTCGTGCAGTGGTTCGACCTCGACCACATCACGCCGTCAGCCGCGCAGTTCAACACCGAGAAGCTGCGCTGGCTCAACCAGCAATACATCAAGTCGGCCGACGACGCGCGGCTGGCCGGGCTGGTGCGGCCCTTCCTGGTGCGCAACGGCGCCGATCCGGACGTCGGCCCCGACCTCGCGGCGGTGTGCGCACTGGTGAAAGAGCGCGCCGCGACGATCGAGGAACTGGCCGACGCCGCCACGCTGTTCTACCGCACCCTGCACCCCACACCCGAACTGCTGGCGCAGCACGTCACCGCCGAGGTGCTGCCGGCGCTGGCCGATCTGGCTGCACGCTTCGAAGCCCTGACCTGGGAGCGCGTCGCGATTAGCGCCGCCTTCAAGGAAACGCTCGCCGCCCATGGGCTGAAGATGCCGAAGCTGGCGATGCCGGTGCGCGTGCTGGTGACCGGCGAGCCGCAAACGCCGGCGATCGACGCCACGCTGGAACTGATCGGCCAGGACAAGGTAGTCGCGCGCCTGAAAGCCGCCCTGTAGGTGCCACAGGCACGAATGATCCGCTATAATGCGCGCTGTTTTTCGCCGCTGTAGCTCAGTTGGTAGAGCAGCGCATTCGTAATGCGAAGGTCGCCAGTTCGATTCCGGCCAGCGGCACCAGGTGTAAAAAAACGCCGCTCATCGAGCGGCGTTTTTCATTGCGGGCCGTCTGCTCAGGCCGCCAGTTCTTCGATTCGGCAGGGCCTGTGCACGGCATAACCCTGCACGTAATCGACGCCGATTTCACGCAGCGCTTCGAGCAGTTCCGACGATTCCACGTACTCGGCCACCGTATGCATGCCGAGCGAGTGCCCGATGTCGTTCATCGACTTGACCATGGCGTAGTCGCTCGGGTTCAACAGCATATCCTTGACGAAACTGCCGTCGATCTTGAGGGTGTCGGTGCGCAGGTTTTTCAGGTGCGCGTAGGAGGTATAACCGCTACCGAAGTCATCCAGCGAGAACTTGCAGCCGTAGCGGCGCATTTCCCGGATGAAGTCCTGCGCGGCGCCATAGCTTTCAATCGCTGCGCTTTCGGTAATCTCGAAAATGATCTTGTCGGTGGGAAAATCGCTTGCCACCAGCACTGTCTGCAGATAGCGGGCGACCTCGGGACTGCTGAGCGAGGTGGCAGACAGGTTGATGGCAAAGCCGCCCACGGACGCAAAAATGGCCGGGTTGGCACCGATCCACGCGAACACCTTGCGCAACACCCAGATGTCCACTTCATGGGAACGCTGCAGCTGTTCCACTGCAGGGATGAAGTGGGAAGGATTGATCGCCAGCCCTTCCTCGCCATCGATGCCCAGCAGAATTTCGTAATACGGCAGCACGGCGAGGTCGGTGCCGATCGGCATCACTTTCTGGCAACGCAGGTACAGGCCGCTGCCCTGCAGCACGGAGTCGAGCCGCCCGGCCCAGTCCATCAGGGATTCCTGGTTCTGCAGTTGCGGGCTGTCCTGCTCATAGGCCTGCATCCGGTTGCGGCCCTGGGCTTTGGCGGTGATGCACGCCGAGTCGGCCCGCCGGATGGCTTCCACCGCAGAGATCCGGCCCGGATCGTATTCGCTGAGGCCGATGTTGAAACCGATGCGATAGCTGTGCTGTTCATGCTGGAAGTGGTAGTCCTTCACGCCCTCGAGCAGCGTGGCGACGGCAGGGCACCCTGCGATGCGGCTGCAATTGGGCAACAGCAGCGCCAGCATGTCTTCGTGGAACAGGGCCAGGGCCGCCTGGGGCCCGATGCGTGCCCGGATTTCGTCGGTCAGACTGCGCGTCAACCGCGCCACGGCGTCTTCGCCGCAGGTGTTGTGGATCAGGCGGAACTGGTCGAATTCGATGATGCCCACCACGTGCGCCTTGTCGGCTTCGTCCGGACCTGACTGCGCATGCAGACGCTGCATGAACCCCTTGCGATTGAGCAGCCCCGATACCGGGTCGTGGCTTGCCTGGTGCACCAGGCTCTGATAGGTCTCGTCGAACAGGGCTTGCTCCGAACGCTCCATTAGCGGCAGATCCAGATCCTTGCCGGGTTTGGCGAGGTCGTTCTGCAACTGCCTGGACAATTCGGCGAGGGTGAACTCCAGCTTGCTGGTGGCGGAACGGTTGGCGAAGGCACAGCTGGCCGGCGGTTCACTGACCCAGATCAGCTGCATGGGTACCCGGCTGCCTTCCAGACTGAAATCCCACCAGTCGCCCACCCGCAGACGCTCGGCCAGCCGCGCATGCGCCGGACCTTCACGCTTGCCCGGCGCCGTGGCAAGCTTGCCCGGCGGCACGAACACCATCGCGGATCCGGTTGCCGCCGCGGGGATGCCCGCCGTCAGGCTGGCACCCAGTTCGTCCATGAAGGACGCCAGCATCGTGGCATCCACATTGATCGTCGCCAGAGCCCGCTCGATTTCGCTCTGCAAAGCCAGGCCGGATTCGGCACTGCGTGGGCTTCCTGCCGCATCCGGAGCGAGGCAGGCGAACACTTTGTCCAGCACCGCCAGACCCGCCCCCCAGGCTTCACTCTGCGCTCCATGACGCATCTCCAGCAGGACGAGATACTGGCGCCATCCTGCATCCAGCAGACGCAGCAGCATGCCGGGCACCTCGCGCCCCGCCAGGCGCGCTTCCAGCGCGGCGTTGACTCTCGAACGGGCGGCACGAATCCGTTCGCGTCCCTCGCTGGCCTCCTGCAGACGCGCGACGCGCGTCCGGCGAATCTGCAGAATCGGCAGCAAGACCTTTTCGAGACTGTCGCGCACCATCTCGAATACGCCCGGATCCTCATCGGCCCGGCTGCAGACACGGTCCACCAGCAGATACAGAAAGCGTTGCAGCTTGGCGTCGAAAAACTTGCCCTTGTCGTCCGCCGCCACGGCGTACTGCTCGATGAGGTTGAGCACCTGCCGGGCCGGATGGTCGGGGAGGGACGGGAAATCGGTGTCCTGCAAGGCCAGCTTGAGGAGCGGCCGCTCCAGCCGCTTCACCAGCAATTCCACTTCGGAGCTCGGAACAAAGTCCGCCCGCGCTTGGTTGAACAGTGCCGACGTGGTGTCCAGAATCTGCCGGTGAGCCGGGGCAAGGCGTTTGCCATCTCCCGCCGTCGACGCAATGCGCAGATCGATCTGCTCGGCAAGTGATGCGGGCACCGGACTGCCCGCCACTGCAGTCTGGTTGGGCAGTGGCAAGCCCTCCAGTGCGGCCAGCAACTCGTGCAGGCTGGCCTCCGGCATACCAGTTCCGCCGGCAGGGCGCGTCTGGCCGTCATGCCCGACCAGTTGCCGGGCCGTTTGTTGCAGCCGGTTGACCATGGACAGGACTTCGGAGGACGTTGCGGCATGCCCGGCGGGCATGCCGCCCTGATGGCCGGATCGTGTTGCCGAGGCGCCAGCCAGTGCGCGGCCCGCCGGGCGGCGCTGAGATTGATTGAGCGTGGCGAGAATGCGGTCGAGGCTGTATTCGGCACTCTCCGGCGTCAGGCTGTTGGTGGCCTGATCCTGCTTGTAGAGCCGGTTCAGGGTTTCAGCGATTTCGGCCAGATCCGGTTTGGCCTTGGTGCTGTCAGCGGCCGCGGCCCCACTCTCTGCAGCCGCTGGCCTGGGTTTGTCCTGGTGACGTGCAGGCGCAAGCGGCTGCAGCGACGCCAGGGTCTGGTTGAGCTGCCGGTAAAGCGCTGGCCCATGGCTCGACACTGCCCGCCCCAGCCCCTTGTAGAGGACGGTCCGCATGGGGTTGGTGAAGTCCAATCCCTGGATCGCGCCCTGGAAGGCGCGGCCAATCATTTCCGGCCCGAAGGGATTGCTCTTCCGGTCGATGGACGCACCCACCAGACGGCTGTAGCGCTGCTCGAATTCGTTGAGCTGGGGGGTGATGTCCGCCTCGATCTGCTTGATGACCGCCGACAGGTTCAGCCAGTCCTCGAACTCGGCCTCATCGACCAGGGTGAGCGTGTTCGCGCCTGGTGCCATACGGTCCATGTCAGAAGCCGGCCCGACATGCTGGATGCGTTCGCGGATGGCATTGAAAAAATCATCCTCGATCCGGCTGCGGTGCTGCATCAGTTCCTGGGCGCCGTACTCGAAGCGGGCACGCTCCAGAAAGCTCATCTCGTCCTGGCCGGCCTGCGCCAGGCGCTCCATGCTCTGAAGAAAGAATTCCTGCATCACCGCATCGAGAAAATTCCGGAACAGGCTGGTGCATTCCTGTTGCATCGCCTGTGCCTGCTGCGGGCCCAGCTCCGGTCCGGCCTGTGCGCCGGGCAGGGCAAGCCGCGCACTCGCGGCGCGCAGTGCCTGCAAGGCGATCTCCGGCATGGCCGGAACAAAAATCCCCACCCCGCCGGGCGCGACACGCGCCACCCACCCATTGAGCTGGTGCGAACGGGACGCGTCACCCTCACCAACGGAAAACCCCGCACCGACGAGCGTGCCCACCAGGGCCGGGATGGCGGCATCCGGCGTGCGGCCGCCGGGAAAGGCTATATACAATCCGGTCTGGCAATAATCGCGAATCTCGGCGGGGATGGCTGCAGCTTCGCCAAAACGAAGCTGCACGGCCTGCAACGTCGCTTTCCGCGCGTGGCGCCGTTTTTCCCTGATGCCTGCTTCGGACGTGTGGTGGGTCATGTAGTGTCTTATGTTGGAATCGGCATTGCTCATGCAACATGGTCTGCAGCTAGCAGTATCCGCGCCAGCACGGGCGCATACTTGCTCTCTATACGGACACATTGCGCAGCATGAGCCGCTAAATGCGATAACGGCTAAAAGGAAGGGGGGCTTTACAGGGGTGGCCAGAAAGGGCATCTGGCAGCCGGGTCAGCTGGGCGTGTATGAACGCTGTCAGCGCCGCAAGTCGCCGGCAAGCCGGCGCAAGCGACGAATTTTGCACATTACTGCGATTCGAATTCGACGAACGCGCGGTTCATGTTGGCACGGTGCAAATCGCTGAAATTTTCCAAATGGCGAAACGCAGGCAGGTCGGCATGGCGGTCCAGCGTATCCGCCAGCGGCTCCATCTTGCGCGCAGCCGCGCCCACGTTCTCGACCAGAAAGTCATAGTAGTCGCCGCTTTCGCGCTGCGCCTGCGCCAGATCGCACACCCGGCCATGTCCCGGCACGATGCGCGCAGGCTTCAACGCGGCCAGCGCCTTGAAAGCCTGCTGGCCGTTCTTCACGCTGGACCACGGCAGCACGCCCATCAGGCGGTCGACATAGACCAGATCACCGCTGAATGCCAAGCGCTGCTTCGGCAGCCAGACCCGGGCGTCACCCGGGTAATGGGTGTCGGTGTAGGCAAGTTCGAGCGTCACGCCGCCCCGCTCCAGCGTGGCCGACTCCCCCGCCAGAGTTTTGGGCGCGGGCAAGGGCTTCGTGCCCTCCAGGCGATTGCCGAGGAAGCGCTCGAGGCCGGCCATCTGTTGGGTCGCGTATTCGGCCTGGGTGGCGGCGGTACGTGCCAGCGCGATGACTTCGGCACCTTTGCCGGCGAAATAGTCGTTGCCAAGCCAGCGGTGATCCTGGCTGCCGGTGTTGATCACCCAGCGCACCGGCTGCTCGGTAACCGCGCGGATGGCCGCCTCGAGCTTTTTGGCACCCAGCAGGCTGGCTCCCGAATCGATCAGAATCACGCCCTTCGGCGTGACGACGAAGCCGAAGTTGGCGTTGAGGCCGTCGTTTTCGGCGCTGCGCTGACCCAGCGGGCCGACGATGGCATAGACGTTGTCGGCCACCTTTTCGGCGCGGGGTTCGAAAGCGTGGGCCGCGGGGGCGGCCAGCGCAAGCATGAAAAAGAGCGGTGCAAGCAGGGTGCGCATGTGGGTTTCCTTATTTCAGGCGATAGGCAGCGTGGCAGGCCACGCACTGTGCGGTGACCCCGCTCAGCGCGCCGAGGGCGCGAGGCAGCTCGCGGGTCACGGCGGTTTCCTGCGAGATGACGGCGAAGCGGCTGGCGGCCTGGTGCATGGCGGTGCCGGTTTCCTGCATGCCCTTCGGCATGAAACCGGCCATGTGGCTGGCGCCGTGGGTGCCGAGCGAACTCATGCCGAGGCGCTTTTCGGCCACCTCGGCGGCGGCATCGTATTCGCCGGCGGCAAGATGGTTCTGGATCTCGTGGAGGGCCGTCAGATGGTCGCGCATGTTGGAAAGCATGTGGGTTCGCATCATTTCCGGCATGTCGATCGCGACCCGCGTGTCGTCTTCGGCGGCCAGCGCCAGCGGGAAGGCCAGCAGGCTGGCGAGAGCCAAAGGCGTAATGAGCAGTTTGTACATGGGCGATACTTTCGTGAAATGGGTCAGGCTTGACGTGCGGGCAGACCACTTTCATACCACCCTTTGCTGCGGTTGACGATCTTCACCACCAGCAGCATCACCGGCACCTCGATCAGCACGCCGACCACGGTGGCGAGCGCGGCGCCCGACTGGAAGCCGAACAGCGCGATCGCCGCCGCCACCGCCAGCTCGAAGAAGTTGGACGCGCCGATCAAGGCGGAGGGGCAGGCGACGCTGTGCTTCTCGCCCACTTTTCGATTCAGCCAGTAGGCCAGGCCCGAGTTGAAGAAGACCTGGATCAGGATGGGCACCGCCAGCAGCGCGATGATCAGCGGCTGCGCGATGATCTGCTCGCCCTGGAAAGCGAACAGCAGCACCAGCGTGGCGAGCAAAGCAATGATGGATGCGTGGCCGAGCTGTGCCATCGTCGCGTCAAAGGCTGCCTGACCGCGCATGAGCAGAAATTTCCGCCACACCTGCGCCAGGATCACCGGGATGACGATGTACAGCACCACCGAGGTAAACAGCGTGTCCCACGGCACCACGATCGCCGACAGCCCGAGCAGCAACCCGACGATCGGCGCGAAGGCGACGATCATGATGGCGTCGTTCAGCGCCACCTGCGACAGCGTGAAATACGGGTCGCCGCCGGTGAGCCGACTCCACACGAACACCATCGCGGTGCAGGGTGCGGCGGCCAGCAGGATCAGGCCGGCGACGTAGCTGTCGAGCTGTTCCGCCGGCAGATACGGCGCGAACAGATGGCGAATAAAAATCCACGCCAGCAGCGCCATCGAAAACGGCTTCACCGCCCAGTTGACGAACAGCGTGACGCCGATGCCCCTCCAGTGCGACTTGACCTGGTGCAGGGCGCCAAAGTCGATTTTCATCAGCATCGGGATGATCATGATCCAGATCAGGATGCCGACCGGGATGTTCACCTGCGCGACTTCCATGCGCCCCAACGCCTGGAACGGCGCCGGAAACAGCTGGCCGAGCACCACGCCGGCGACGATGCACAGCGCCACCCACAGCGTGAGCCAGCGCTCGAACACGCTCATCGGCGCGCCCGCCGCGTGCTTGGCGGTCACCTGACACTGCGCGCTCATCGGGCGCGCTCGATCAAATGCGGCGCGCTCATGCTGCGGCAGCTTGCAGCCCGAGTTTCTCGCGCACCGCCGCCACCAGCCGGGTGCGGATGTCATCGCGCACCGTGATGAAGCTTTCCAGCGGCTCGCCGTGCGGGTCGTGGAAAGGCAGGTGGATCGCAGGGATCGGCTTCGGGAAGATCGGGCAGGCTTCCTTCGCGTTGTCGCACACCGTCACCACCAGGTCGATGTCCTCGTTCATCACCGCATCGATGTCCTTCGGGTGCAGGCCGTCGGTATTGAGGCCGGCTTCCTTCAACGCGGCGATCGCGCCGTCGGCCACTTTCGGCTGCGGCCGGGTGCCGGCGGAGAGCGCGCGCACCTGGCCGGCGAGGTCATGGTTCAGCAGCACCTCGGCCATTTGCGAACGGCAGGAATTGCCGGTGCACAGCACCAGCACGGTGTATTTTTTATCAGCCACGATGGCTCCCTTGATCGATGAAAGAAAAACTCAGCAACAGCCGCCCGTGGCCGACTTGGCAGGGGCGCAGCAAGCCGCTTTTTCCACTGCCGGTTCAGGCACGCAGCAGCCGCTCGCTTCCTGTCCACCGAACACCGGGATGCTGTCGAGCGTGTGATAGGTCTCCCACGCGATGCCGCTGGGATCGGTCGCCCAGTACTTGTCGGACTTGGCGTAGCAGCAGGCGGTGCCCATTTCCTCGACCACCTCGCCGTCGAGCTTCTGCAGGCGCGTATTCATCTCGGCGAGTTCGTCGGCGTTCTCGACCTGCACGCCCAGATGGTTGAGGCCGGACGGGGCGCCGCGTGCCGAGATCGCGAAGTTGACCCGCGGATCATCGAGCATCCACTTGGCGTAATCGCCCTTGGTGACGGTCGGCTCGGCGGCAAACATGGTCGAATAGAACTGGATGCTGGCGGCCAGATCGTCGACCGCAACGTGGACGTGAAGGCGTTTCATGTTGACTCCTTTTCAGTGGAACAAGCCGGCGAACAGACCGGCGAGCAGGGATTGCCGCCGCAGCAGTTTTCGGTGAGAAAACCGAGCAGCGCATTCATGGTGGTGAAATTTGCGGTATAGATGACGAAGCGCCCGGACTGCTGCGAGTCCACCATGCCGGCGTGCGACAACTCCTTCAGGTGGAAGGACAGCGAGGACGGCGCGATGCCGGTGAGTTCGCTGATCCGGCCGGCGGCGAGTCCTGCCGGGCCCGCCTGGACCAGTGCGCGAAAAATGGCCAGGCGGGAATCCTGGGCCAGGGCAGCAAGGGCGGTGACGACGCTTTTCGTTTCCATGTTTCAATAATAATTGAAACGTTTGAAAATTTGCAAGCAATATTTCGCCGCCCCGGCCACCGCTGAACGCGCTCAAATCCGCCCAGCAGCCGACCGGTGCGGCCTATCAGCAGCTCGTCACGGCCTCAGACAATCCGTGATCCCATCGTCGCACGTACCGTCAGTAGTCGCAGCCCGCGCCCGGTTTTGCGCCCGAGCCTTCAGGTTCGAGTCCGAGGTAATCGCGCGCCACCGCCTCGGCAACCTTGATGCCGTCCACCCCGGCCGAGAGGATGCCGCCGGCATAGCCCGCGCCCTCGCCCGCCGGGTACAGGCCTTTGACATTCAGGCTCTGGAAATTGTCGCCGCGGGTGATGCGCACCGGCGACGACGTGCGCGTCTCGACCCCGGTCAGCACCGCGTCCTTCATCGCGTAGCCCTTGATCTGCTGATCGAAGGCCGGCAGCGCCTCACGGATCGCCTCGATCGCGTAGTCCGGCAGCGCAGAGGCAAGGTCGGTGAGATGCACACCGGGCTGGTACGAAGGCTCGACGCTGCCGAGTTGGGTTGAGGGCTTGCCCTCGAGAAAGTCGCCGACCCGCTGCGCCGGCGCATCGTAATTGCCGCCACCGAGTTCGAACGCGCGCGACTCCAGTTTCCTTTGCAGTTCGATTCCGGCGAGCGGATCGTCGCCAGGAAAATCCGCCGGCGTGATGCCCACGACGATACCCGCGTTGGCGTTACGCTCGTTGCGCGAATACTGGCTCATGCCGTTGGTCACCACGCGCCCGACTTCAGACGTGGCCGCAACGACGGTGCCGCCGGGGCACATGCAGAAGCTGTACACTGCGCGACCGTTTTTCGCGTGATGCACCAGCTTGTAGTCCGCCGCACCGATCAGCGGATTGCCGGCGTTCGGCCCCAGCCGGGCACGGTCGATCAGCGACTGCGGATGCTCGATGCGAAAGCCGATCGAAAACGGCTTGGCTTCCATGTAGACGCCGCGCGCGTGCAGCATCTCGAAGGTGTCGCGCGCGCTGTGGCCGAGTGCCAAAATGACATGCCGGCTCTTGATCGTCTCGCCACTGGCCAGCGTCACGCCCCGCAGTTGTCCGTCCTCGATCAGCACGTCGGTGACGCGCTGCTGGAAGCGGACCTCGCCACCCAGCGCCTCGATTTCGTGGCGCATCGTCTCGACCATGCCGACCAGGCGGAAGGTGCCGATATGCGGCTTCGACACATAGAGGATTTCATCTGGCGCGCCCGCCTTGACGAACTCGGTCAGCACCTTGCGGCCCAGGTGTTTGGGGTCCTTGATCTGGCTGTAGAGCTTGCCGTCGGAGAACGTGCCCGCGCCGCCCTCGCCGAACTGCACGTTGGATTCCGGGTTGAGCATGTGCTTGCGCCACAGGCCCCAGGTATCCTGCGTGCGCTCCCTTACTGCCTTGCCGCGCTCGAGCACGATGGGTTTGAAGCCCATCTGCGCCAGCAGCAGCGCGGCGAAGATGCCGCTGGGGCCGAAGCCGACGACGAGCGGACGCTCGCTCAGGTTCTCCGGCGCGTGGCCGACGAAGCGATACGTCATGTCGGGCGTCGGCGCGAGCTGGCGGTCGTTGCGGAATGTCTTCAGCAGCGCCGCCTCGTTTCTCACCTCGACGTCGACCGCATACACCAGCAACAGCGCGTGCTTT
>NZ_JAUYRI010000014.1 GCF_030696885.1 Thiobacillus sp. | reverse complement strand
AAATGGCTAAGGAAAAATTCGAGCGGACCAAACCGCACGTAAACGTTGGCACCATTGGACACGTTGACCACGGCAAGACCACCTTGACCGCGGCGATCACCACCATTCTGGCGAAGAAGTTTGGCGGTGCTGCCAAGAAGTACGACGAAATTGACAGCTCGCCCGAAGAGAAGGCGCGCGGCATTACCATTAATACCGCCCACGTCGAGTACGAGACCGCCAAGCGTCACTACGCCCACGTCGACTGCCCGGGCCACGCCGACTACATCAAGAACATGATTACCGGTGCTGCCCAGATGGACGGCGCCATCCTGGTCGTGTCCTCTGCTGACGGCCCCATGCCCCAGACCCGCGAGCACATCCTGCTTGCCCGTCAGGTTGGCGTGCCCTACATCATCGTCTACATGAACAAGGCCGACATGGTCGACGACGCCGAACTGCTCGAGCTCGTTGAAATGGAAGTTCGCGAACTGCTCAGCAAGTACGACTTCCCCGGTGACGACACCCCCATCATCATCGGTTCCGCCCTGAAAGCCCTCGAAGGCGACCAGAGCGACATCGGCGAGCCGTCCATCATGAAGCTGGCTGATGCGCTGGACTCCTACATCCCCGAGCCCGAGCGTGCGATTGACCGTCCGTTCCTGATGCCTGTTGAAGACGTCTTCTCCATCTCCGGTCGCGGCACCGTCGTCACCGGTCGTGTCGAGCGCGGCGTCATCAAGGTTGGCGAAGAGATCGAGATCGTCGGCATCGTCCCCACCGTCAAGACCACCTGCACCGGCGTCGAGATGTTCCGCAAACTGCTCGACCAGGGTCAGGCAGGTGACAACGTCGGCGTGCTGCTGCGTGGCACCAAGCGTGAAGAAGTCCAGCGCGGCCAGGTGTTGGCCAAGCCCGGCTCGATCAAGCCGCACACCAAGTTCAGTGCCGAGATTTACGTGCTGTCGAAAGACGAGGGTGGTCGTCACACCCCGTTCTTCAACGGCTACCGTCCGCAGTTCTACTTCCGCACCACCGACGTGACTGGCAGCATTGAGCTGCCGGCCGGTACCGAGATGGTGATGCCTGGCGACAACGTCAGCATCAAGGTGTCGCTGATCCAGCCGATCGCGATGGACGAAGGCCTGCGTTTTGCCATCCGCGAAGGCGGCCGCACCGTCGGTGCCGGCGTCGTGGCGAAGATCGAAGAGTAA
>NZ_JAUYRI010000025.1 GCF_030696885.1 Thiobacillus sp. | reverse complement strand
GTAGGCTTTCGCCTCGCCGCCAAACTTCGCCGACAGCACCGTCGTGATCGCCGCCGTCAATGTCGTCTTGCCGTGGTCCACGTGTCCAATCGTCCCCACGTTTACGTGCGGCTTCGTCCGCTCAAACTTGCCTTTTGCCATTTCTGCTTTCCTTAAAGAACGATTGTTAATCGATCACTTCTTGTTGATGACTGCTTCGGCGACATTCTTCGGCGCCTCGGTGTAGTGCTTGAATTCCATTGAATAGGTGGCTCGACCTTGCGACAGGGAGCGCAACTGGGTGGAATAGCCGAACATTTCCGCCAGCGGAACTTCGGCTTTGATCAGCTTGATGCCGCCAACCTGATCTTCCATGCCATGAACGATGCCGCGACGGCCCGACAAGTCACCCATGACGTTGCCCATGTAATCTTCCGGAGTCTCCACCTCGACCGCCATCATCGGCTCGAGCAACACCGGGCTGGCCTTGCGCATGGCGTCCTTGAAAGCCATCGAGGCAGCCATCTTGAAGGCGTTTTCATTCGAGTCCACGTCATGGTAGGAGCCGTCAAACAAAGTCACCTTGACGTCGACCACGGGGAAGCCGGCGAGCACACCGTTGGGCAGCGTGTCTCTAAGACCTTTTTCCACCGCAGGAATGAATTCGCGCGGTACAGAGCCGCCCTTGATCATGTCGACGAACTCAAAGCCCTTACCGGCTTCGTTCGGCTCCAGTTTGATCCAGACGTGACCGTACTGACCACGACCGCCAGACTGTTTGACGAACTTGCCTTCCTGCTCAACCGACTTGCGCACAGCTTCGCGATAGGCCACCTGTGGCGCACCCACGTTGGCTTCAACACCAAATTCGCGGCGCATGCGATCAACAAGAATTTCCAGATGGAGTTCACCCATGCCGGAAATAATGGTCTGACCGGATTCCTCATCGGTCCGCACACGGAACGAAGGATCTTCCTGCGCCAGGCGATTGAGGGCGATGCCCATTTTTTCCTGGTCGGCCTTGGTCTTGGGTTCGACGGCAACGTGAATCACCGGCTCAGGGAAGACCATCCGCTCAAGCGTGATGACATGAGCAGGGTCGCACAGGGTCTCACCCGTGGTCGCCTCTTTGAGGCCGACGGCAGCCGCGATATCGCCCGCAAATACTTCCTTGATTTCCTCGCGCTGGTTGGCGTGCATCTGCAGAATCCGGCCAAGGCGTTCCTTGCGGCCCTTGATCGGATTGAAAATGGTGTCGCCGGTCTTGACCGTTCCGGAGTAGACGCGGAAGAAAGTCAATTGCCCGACGTAGGGGTCGGTCATGATCTTGAAGGCCAGGGCAGCGAATGGATCCGTATCGTTCGGTTTGCGCTCGCCCGGTTGCTCGTTTTCGAGAATGCCATCGACCGGTGGAATATCCGTCGGGGCCGGCAAGTATTCGATGACCGCATCCAGCATCGCCTGGACGCCCTTGTTCTTGAACGCAGAGCCGCACAGCATGGGCACGATTTCGGCACTGAGCGTGCGCGCACGTAAGCCGGCCTTGATCTCATCCTCGGTCAAGTCGCCGCTGTCGAGATATTTGTTCATCAGCTCCTCGGAAGCCTCAGCGGCAGCCTCCAACATCTTTTCGCGCCACTCGTCGGCCTTGGCCTTGAGCTCGGCCGGAATCTCGCTATATTCGAATTTAATGCCCTGGCTTGCCTCGTCCCAAACGATGGCCTTCATCTTGACCAGATCGACCACGCCCTCAAACTTTTCCTCCGCACCAATCGGAATCTGTAGCGGAATGGGATTGGCCTTGAGGCGCAGGCGCATCTGGTCGTGCACCTTGAAGAAGTCGGCACCCTGACGGTCCATCTTGTTGACGAAAGCCAATCGCGGCACGCCGTAACGGTTGGCCTGGCGCCAGACGGTTTCGGACTGCGGCTGAACGCCGCCGACAGCACAATAGACCATGCAGGCGCCGTCAAGCACTCGCATGGAACGCTCGACCTCGATGGTGAAATCGACGTGTCCCGGCGTATCGATAATATTGACGCGATGCTCAGGGAAATTCTGGCCCATCCCCTTCCAGAAGCAGGTCGTTGCGGCCGAGGTAATGGTAATCCCGCGCTCCTGCTCCTGCTCCATCCAGTCCATGGTGGCGGCGCCGTCATGGACTTCGCCAATCTTGTGATTGACGCCCGTATAAAACAGAATACGCTCGGTGGTGGTAGTTTTTCCGGCGTCAATATGCGCCGAAATGCCAATATTGCGATAGCGCTCGATGGGAGTCTTGCGGGCCACTTGATTTACCTGCCTTATCTAAACCAAACCGCCATGCCGCTACGTTTCACGAAGCGACAGGGCGGCGGACAAAAACGAAAGCCTCGCCGGACACCCGACGAGACACGATACTGCTTAGAAGCGGAAATGCGAGAACGCCTTGTTGGCTTCGGCCATGCGGTGAACTTCTTCACGCTTCTTCATCGCCGCACCACGCCCCTCGGACGCCTCAAGCAGTTCCGCGGCAAGACGCTGGCCCATCGATTTCTCGCTACGCTTGCGCGCCGCTTCACGAAGCCAGCGCATGGAAAGCGCCATGCGCCGGGAAGGACGCACCTCGACCGGAACCTGGTAGTTGGCGCCACCCACACGGCGACTCTTGACCTCGACCAACGGCTTGACGTTGTTTACCGCCAGAGTAAAAACCTCCAGCGGATCCTTCCCGCTCTTGGTCTGAATTTGCGCAAACGCACCATAGATGATGCGCTCGGCAACCGACTTCTTGCCGCTGTCCATCAGCACATTGACGAACTTCGAAAGATCAACGCTGCCGAACTTCGGATCGGGCAGGATGTCACGCTTGGGAACTTCACGACGACGGGGCATGGTATCTCCTTAAGCGCCGGATCAGGCAGCCTTGGGCCGCTTGGCGCCGTACTTGGAACGGCTCTGTTTGCGGTCCTTGACACCTTGGGTATCCAGACTGCCGCGCACTATGTGGTAACGCACACCCGGCAGATCCTTGACGCGACCGCCGCGAATAAGGACTACCGAGTGCTCCTGAAGGTTGTGGCCTTCGCCGCCAATGTAGGAAATCACTTCGAAGCCATTGGTCAGCCGCACCTTGGCAACCTTCCGCAATGCGGAGTTCGGCTTTTTCGGCGTGGTGGTGTAAACGCGAGTACAGACGCCGCGCCGCGCCGGGCTGTTGCCGAGAGCGGGCACTTTGCTTTTCGACTGCGGCGCCTGACGGCCCTTGCGCACGAGTTGGTTAATGGTAGGCATATATATGTCCTGAGCGCTGTGCAAAATGCATAGCAAATTTACAAAAAATCGACCCCTGCCAAGGGCAAAGAGGCCGGATTATAGAATGGTCACTGACTAGCGTCAACCTGCTTGCGCATCTTCGGCTGCGGTTGGTGTGTCTTCCACAGCAACCGGCAGATCGAACAAATTCTGCGCCTCGGCATCGCCACTGGTCTGCTTGCGGCGCGTACGGTGATAAGCCATACCGGTACCCGCCGGAATCAGGCGCCCAACGATGACGTTCTCCTTCAAACCTCGCAGTTCGTCCCGTTTGCCCATGATGGCCGCCTCGGTCAGTACCCGGGTGGTTTCCTGGAAGGACGCCGCCGAAATGAAAGAGTCGGTCGACAAGCTGGCTTTGGTGATGCCGTGGAGCATGAACTCGTACATCGAAGGCGTCTTGCCCGCCGCAATCAGTTTGTCGTTTTCGTCCAGCACGGCGGCGCGCTCTACCTGTTCTTCCTTGATGAAGGCCGAATCGCCAGGATGGGTGATGACGACCCGACGCAGCATCTGGCGCACGATCACCTCGATATGCTTGTCGTTGATCTTCACGCCCTGCAAGCGATACACGTCCTGAACCTCATCGATGATATAACGCGCCAATTCCTCCACGCCCTTCAGACGCAGAATGTCATGGGGGTCGGCTGGGCCGTCGACAATCACTTCACCCTTATTCACCACCTGGCCATCATGCGCCATCACGTGCTTGTCCTTGGTGATCAGGTACTCATGCGCGGTACCGTCCGGCTCGGTGATCACCAGACGCTGCTTGCCCTTGGTGTCCTTGCCGAAGGACACCGTGCCGGTCACTTCGGCCAACACTCCGGCATCCTTCGGTATACGTGCTTCGAAGAGTTCGGCAACGCGCGGCAAACCACCCGTAATGTCGCGGGTCTTGGACGACTCCTGCGGAATCCTGGCCAAAATATCGCCGACCGCTACCTGTTGACCATCCTTGACCGTAATCAGCGAGCCGACCTGGAAGGTAATCGTCACGATATGGTCCGTGCCGTGAATCTTGACCTCCTGGCCGGACTCGTCGATCAGCTTTACCTGCGGCCGCACTCCCTTGGATGCCTTGGCGCCACGCTTGGGATCGATGACGACGAGCGTCGAAAGACCCGTAACCTCATCCATCTGTTCGGCGACCGTCGCGTTCTTCTCGACATTCTCGAATTTGACGGTACCTGCATACTCGGTAACGATCGGACGGGTATGCGGGTCCCACGTTGCCAGCTGAGTCCCGGCCTTGACCGGCTTGCCATCATCGGCCTGCAAGGTTGCGCCATAGGGAACCTTGTGACGCTCGCGCTCGCGGCCGTTGTCATCGGTAATCATCACTTCCCCGGAGCGAGAGATGACAATCTTCTCATTCTTTGGATTGGTGACATAGCGCATGGTTGCGGTAAAGCGAATCACGCCGGTACTCTTGGCCTCGATGCTGCTTTGCGCTGCCGAACGCGATGCCGCTCCACCCACGTGGAATGTACGCATCGTCAGCTGGGTGCCCGGCTCACCGATCGACTGCGCTGCGATCACTCCGACGGCTTCGCCGACGTTGACCATGTAGCCGCGGCCGAGGTCGCGGCCGTAGCACTTGCCACACAGGCCATAGCGCGTTTCGCAGGTCAGCGGGGTGCGCACCTTGACTTCGTCGATGCCGAGCGACTCGATGGTCTCAACCACGTCTTCCACCAGCAGGGTGCCGGCTTCGTACATGGTTTCCTGTGTCTCCGGGTTGATGATGTCGCTGGCTGCCACGCGGCCGAGAATCCGCTCGCGTAGCGCTTCGACCACTTCGCCGCCTTCGACCAGGGCCTTCACCACCAGACCGTTCTTGGTGCCGCAATCGTCCTCGACCACGACCAGATCCTGCGTCACGTCGACCAGGCGACGCGTCAGGTAACCGGAGTTCGCGGTTTTCAGCGCGGTGTCGGCCAGACCCTTACGCGCACCGTGGGTCGAGATGAAGTACTGAAGCATGTTCAGGCCTTCGCGGAAGTTCGCCGTGATCGGCGTCTCGATGATCGAGCCGTCCGGCTTCGCCATCAGGCCGCGCATGCCGGCCAACTGGCGGATCTGCGCGGCGGAACCGCGCGCGCCCGAGTCGGCCATCATGTAGATCGCGTTGAACGACTCCTGGGTGACTTCCTTGCCGTGGCGGTCGATGACTTTCTCGCCACCCAGCTGGCCCATCATGGCCTTGGCGACGGCGTCGCCGGCGCGGCCCCAGATGTCGACCACCTTGTTGTAGCGCTCGCCCTGGGTCACCAGACCCGACGTGTATTGCGATTCGATCTCCTTCACTTCGGCTTCGGCCGCGCCCAGGATCTGCCCTTTTTCTTTCGGGATCAGCATGTCCTTGATGGCGATCGACATGCCCGCGCGGGTCGCGAACGTGAAGCCGGTGTACATCAGCTTGTCGGCGAAAATCACCGTCTCGCGCAGACCGCAGCGACGGAAGCTGGCGTTGATCAGCTTGGAGATTTCCTTCTTCTTCAGCGCCTTGTCGACGAAGCTGAACGGCAGCCCCGGCGGCAGGATTTCGGACAGCAGCGCGCGGCCGAGCGTGGTTTCCACCCGCTTGACGGTCTCGACGCGATTCTTGTCCGCGTCCAGCGTCACTTCCTTGATGCGCACCGTGACGCGGGCATGCAGTTCCGCCTCGTGGTTGTCATAAGCGCGACGCGCTTCGGCCACGTCGGCAAACAGCATGCCTTCGCCCTTGGCGTTGATTTTCTCGCGCGACATGTAATACAGGCCCAGCACGATATCCTGCGACGGCACGATGATCGGCTCGCCGTTGGCGGGCGACAGCACGTTGTTCGATGCCAGCATCAGCGTGCGGGCTTCGGTCTGCGCTTCCAGCGACAGCGGCACGTGGACGGCCATCTGGTCGCCGTCGAAGTCGGCGTTGAACGCCGCGCACACCAGCGGATGCAGCTGAATCGCCTTGCCTTCGATCAGCACCGGCTCGAACGCCTGGATACCCAGGCGATGCAGCGTCGGTGCGCGGTTCAGCATCACCGGATGCTCGCGGATGACTTCTTCCAGCAGGTCCCAGACGATCGGCTCTTCGTCTTCCACCATTTTCTTGGCGGCCTTGATCGTGGTCGCCAGCCCCAGCACCTCGAGGCGGTTGAAGATGAAGGGCTTGAACAGTTCCAGCGCCATCTTCTTCGGCAGGCCGCACTGGTGCAGCTTCAGCGTCGGGCCGACCACAATGACCGAACGGCCGGAGTAGTCGACGCGCTTGCCCAGCAGGTTCTGACGGAAACGGCCGCTCTTGCCCTTGATCATGTCGGCCAGCGACTTCAGCGGACGCTTGTTGGCACCGGTCATCGCCTTGCCGCGACGGCCGTTGTCGAGCAGCGAGTCGACCGCTTCCTGCAGCATGCGCTTTTCGTTGCGCACGATGATTTCCGGCGCCTTCAGTTCCAGCAGACGCTTCAAGCGGTTGTTGCGGTTGATGACGCGGCGGTACAGGTCGTTGAGGTCCGAGGTCGCGAAACGACCGCCGTCCAGCGGCACCAGCGGACGCAGCTCGGGCGGCAGCACTGGCAGCACTTCGAGGATCATCCACTCAGGCTTGATCCCGGACTTCTGGAAGCCTTCGAGGATCTTCAGGCGCTTCGACAGCTTCTTCAGCTTGGTGTCGGAACCGGTCTTGCCGATTTCCGAATGCAGCGTTTCCACTTCGGTGTGCAGGTCGAGCGTACGCAGCAGTTCGCGCACCGCTTCCGCACCCATCAGCGCCTTGAACTCATCGCCGTACTCTTCCAGCTTGCCGAGGTAGTCTTCTTCGGTCAGCAACTGGCCACGGTTGAGTGGCGTCATGCCGGGCTCGACCACCATGAAACCTTCGAAGTAGAGCACACGCTCGATGTCGCGCAGCGTCATGTCGAGCACCATGCCCAGGCGGCTCGGCAGCGACTTCAGGAACCAGATGTGAGCGACCGGCGAGGCCAGTTCGATATGGCCCATGCGCTCGCGGCGCACCTTGGACAGCGTGACTTCGACGCCGCACTTTTCGCAGATCACACCGCGGTGCTTCAGGCGCTTGTACTTACCGCACAAACATTCGTAATCCTTGACCGGGCCGAAAATCTTGGCGCAGAACAGGCCATCGCGCTCCGGCTTGAAGGTGCGGTAGTTGATGGTCTCCGGCTTCTTCACTTCGCCGTACGACCAGGAACGGATTTTCTCCGGCGACGCCAGGCCAATCTTGATGGCGTCGAACTCTTCCTCGTGGGTGGCCTGCTTGAATAGATCTAACAGTGCTTTCATGGCTGTGTCCTCACCCCTAAATTAATAACGTTCCAGATCGATGTCGATGCCGAGCGAACGGATTTCCTTCACCAGCACGTTGAAGGATTCCGGCATGCCCGCCTCGATCTTGTGGTCGCCCTTGACGATGTTCTCGTAGACCTTGGTCCGGCCGTTCACATCGTCGGACTTCACCGTCAGCATTTCCTGCAGCACGTAGGACGCGCCATAGGCTTCCAGCGCCCACACTTCCATCTCGCCGAAGCGCTGGCCACCGAACTGCGCCTTGCCGCCCAGCGGCTGCTGGGTAACGAGGCTGTAAGGCCCGGTGGAACGCGCGTGCATCTTGTCGTCGACCAGGTGGTGCAGTTTCAGCACATGCTTGTAGCCGACGGTGACCTGGCGGTCGAAGGCTTCGCCGGTGCGGCCGTCGTACAGCGTGACCTGGCCGCCTTCCGGCAAGCCGGCCAGTTTCAGCATCTGGCGGATTTCGTCTTCGTTGGCGCCGTCGAATACCGGCGAAGCAAACGGCACGCCTTTCTGGAGGTTGCGTCCCAATTCGATGATCTCGTCATCAGTGAAGCTGTCGAGGTCTTCCATCTTGCCCGACTGGTTGTAGATCTGCTTCAGGAAGGTGCGCAGATCTTTCACCAGCGTCTTGGTCTGCGCCGCCAGCATTTCGCCGATGCGCTCGCCCAGGCCCTTGGCGGCCCAACCGAGGTGGGTCTCCAGGATCTGGCCGATGTTCATCCGCGACGGCACGCCGAGCGGGTTCAGCACGATGTCGACCGGGCGGCCGTCGGCCATGAAGGGCATGTCCTCGACCGGAACGATCTTGGACACCACACCCTTGTTGCCGTGACGGCCGGCCATCTTGTCACCGGGCTGCAGGCGGCGCTTGACCGCCAGGTAGACCTTGACCATCTTCTGCACGCCGGGTGGCAGTTCGTCGCCGGCGGTCAGCTTTTTCTTCTTCTCTTCGAACATCGCATCGAATTCGATGCGCTTCTGCGTCAGGCTGTCCTTCAGCGATTCGACCTGGCGACTGGCTTCGTCGTCGGCCAGGCGGATGTCGAACCAGTCGTGGCGGTTCACCGACTCCAGATAATCCTTGGTGACCTTGCTGCCTTTAGCAAGCTTCTTCGGGCCGCCGTTGGCGACTTTCAGGTGCAGCAGCTTTTCCAGACGCGCAAAGGTGTCGTCCTCGACGATCCGCATGCGGTCGGTCACATCCTTCTTGTATTCGATCAGCTGGGTATCGATGATCGACTGCGCGCGCTTATCTCTTTCAATGCCCTCGCGGGTGAACACGTGCACGTCGATGACGACACCCGACATGCCGGACGGCACTTTCAGCGACGTATCCTTCACGTCGGACGCCTTCTCGCCGAAGATCGCACGCAGCAGCTTCTCTTCCGGCGTCAGCTGGGTTTCGCCCTTGGGCGTGACCTTGCCGACCAGCACGTCGCCCGACTCGACTTCGGCGCCGATCGCGATGATGCCGGAATCGTCCAGACGGCCCAGCTGGCGCTCGGCCAGGTTGGAGATGTCACGGGTGATTTCTTCCGGGCCGAGCTTGGTATCGCGCGCGACCACCGACAACTCCTCGATGTGGATCGAGGTGTAGCGGTCTTCGGCGACAACCTTCTCGTTGATCAGAATGGAGTCCTCGAAGTTGTAGCCGTTCCACGGCATGAACGCGACCAGCATGTTCTGCCCCAGCGCCAGTTCACCCATGTCGGTCGACGCACCATCGGCGATTACGTCGCCGCGTGCGATGACGTCGCCCACCTTCACCAGCGGACGCTGGTTGATGTTGGTGTTCTGGTTGGAACGCGTGTACTTGATCAGCGAGTAGATATCCACGCCCACTTCGCCTTCACGCGCCTCGTCGTCATGCACGCGAATCACGATGCGGCTGGCGTCGATGTAGTCGACGATACCGCCACGATACGCGGTCACCACGGTGCCGGAGTCGACCGCAGCGGTGCGCTCGATGCCGGTGCCCACGAAGGGTTTTTCGGGACGCAGACAGGGCACGGCCTGACGCTGCATGTTGGAGCCCATCAGTGCGCGGTTGGCGTCGTCATGCTCAAGGAAGGGAATCAGCGACGCCGCCACCGACACGATCTGCGCCGGTGCCACGTCCATGTATTCGATCTTGTCGGGCGCCGACAGCGTGAACTCGTTCTTGAAGCGGCACGACACCAGCTCGTCCTTGAACTTGCTCTTGGCATCGAGTTCGGCGTTGGCCTGCGCGATCACGAACTTGCTCTCTTCGATCGCCGACAGGTACTCGATGTCGTCGGTGACCTTGTGGTTCACCACCTTGCGGTACGGCGTTTCGATGAAGCCATACCAGTTGGTGCGCGCAAACAGCGCGAGCGAGTTGATCAGGCCGATGTTCGGGCCTTCCGGCGTTTCGATCGGGCAGACGCGGCCGTAGTGGGTCGGGTGCACGTCGCGCACCTCGAAGCCGGCGCG
>NZ_JAUYRI010000022.1 GCF_030696885.1 Thiobacillus sp. | reverse complement strand
TGAATTGCTGAGCCTGATGTGTCTGGCGCGCCCTTCGCTGACTTGCCCGCTGCTGGTGGCGCCGGCCATGAACCGCGAGATGTGGGCCCACCCGGCCACGCAGCGCAACGTGGCGCAGGTGCGGGCCGACGGCGCCACGGTGCTGGGCCCGGCCGCCGGTGACCAGGCCTGTGGTGAAGTGGGCGACGGCCGCATGCTCGAAGCCACCGAACTGTGCGACGAACTGATTGCCTTCTTCCAGCCCAAGCGGCTGGCCGGCCGCACCGTGCTGGTGACGGCCGGGCCCACCTTCGAGGCCATCGACCCGGTGCGAGGCATCACCAACCATTCCAGCGGCAAGATGGGTTTTGCCATCGCCCGCGCGGCCGCCGAGGCCGGTGCGAAGGTGACGCTGGTGGCCGGCCCGGTGCACCTGCCCACGCCGCGGGGTGTGCAGCGCATCGACGTGCAAAGCGCGCAGCAGATGCTGGACGTGGTGCTGCCGCTGGCCGGCCTCCATGAGGTCTTCGTGGCCACCGCGGCGGTGGCCGACTGGCGGCCCGCCAGCATCACCGAGCACAAGATCAAAAAAGACGGCAGCGGCCGCCCGCCGGCGCTGGCGCTCGTTGAAAACCCCGACATCCTGGCCACCGTGGCCAGGCTGCCCGAAGACCAGCGGCCCTGGTGCGTGGGTTTTGCCGCCGAAAGCCACGACGTGGTGCAGCACGCACGCGCCAAGCTGCTGCGCAAGGGTGTGCCGCTGATCGTGGGCAACATCGGCCCGGCCACTTTCGGCCGTGACGACAACACGCTGGTGCTGGTCGACGCCGCAGGTGAACAGGAACTGCCGCCCGGCGACAAGCTCGACCTGGCGCGGCTGCTGGTGGCCGAAATCGAACGTCGCATGTCCAGCCTGACCCTGCGGTCACCCGAAGCATGACCACCATCGACCTGAAAGTGCTGGACGCGCGCATGGCGCAGCACCTGCCGGCCTACGCCACCCCCGGCAGTGCCGGCCTGGACCTGCGTGCCTGCCTGGACAACCCTCTGGTGCTGCAAGCGGGCCAGACCGCGCTCATTCCGACCGGGCTGTCGATGCACATTGCCGACCCCGGGCTGGCTGCGATGCTGCTGCCGCGCTCGGGCCTGGGCCACAAACATGGCATCGTGCTGGGCAATCTAGTCGGGCTGATCGATTCGGATTATCAGGGCCAGTTGATGGTGTCCGCCTGGAACCGTGGCCAGCAGGCGTTCGAACTCACGCCGATGGAGCGGCTGGCGCAGCTGGTCATCGTGCCGGTGGTGCAGGCCGAGTTCAATGTGGTGGAGGACTTCGAAAGCAGCCAGCGCGGCGAAGGCGGGTTCGGCAGCACGGGCCGCCAGTAAGTGTCGGATTTCTTTACACGCTAGAGACTGACGGCGTCCGACGAGGCGGACGGCCGGGCACGGATTGGGGGCATGGATCTTGCTGTTTACTGCCCTGATAGCGGCGGTTGCTTCGGAACACGAGCAACTGCCATTGCGGAGACAATTACAAACATAAGAGGTGCTGGTGCCGGTTGGCGCATACGTCATGCCCCACATTTCCATCGTGCGATTTGGCCTGATCCTGGCCGCAGCCCTGGTGCTGCTGGCCGGGCTTGTCACGTCCGCGCTGTATTTGTTGCGGCCGCAGGCGCAACCGGTGGCGGAAGAATTCGACAAGCCGGTGATGGCGACCCAGATTGAGTTCATGGCCGATGCTATGCAGCGCAGTGCGGCGCAGATTGCCGCGCACCCGCAGACGCTGGCCTGCTTTGCCACCACCGCGCCGGAGGTCTGCCAGGCGCAGGCCGCCAACCTGCATGCGCTCAACCAGGAGGCCACCGTGCTGTTCGTCAGCGCCGGCCAGCGCCAGCTGCTGCCCGGTTTCCTGCCGGGCGATACACGACGGCTGCTGACCGGTGCCGACGGCGATGCTGCAGGTGCGACCGCCACCGCCACCTTCAATCTCGCCCTGTCGCATCCGGTGACGAGCGGCGGCGAGCGGCTCGGCTTCGTCATCGTCGAGCAGAGCGTGCCGCAACTTCAGGCGCTGTTCGACACGCTGCCGCTGCCGGACGCGGCAGCCTATGCCGAACTGCAGCAAAGCCAGTCGGACGAGGCCTTCATGGTGCTGATGCGACGCGGCAACCAGGCGATCAAGCGCCAGGGTGAGCCGGCCCTGATCGCGCTGGCCGGAACGCCGTGGCGCATTGCCGTATGGCGGCCGGTGACGCCGGTGGCCGAAAATGTGGCGCCGTATGTGCTCGGCTGGCTGGTCGCGAGCCTGGTGATCGCCATTCTGGTGATGGGTACCACGCTGTCGGTGCGCAACCGGGTGACCGACAACCTTCGCACCATGGTGAAGCTCACCAACGACCTGCGCCAGCAGCGCCTGCGCAGCGACTATCCGGTCAGCCTGGTGGAATTTCAGATCCCGCTGGAGACCATGCTGAAGCTTGGCAAGGTGATGCTGGGGCGGCAGAAGGAAGCCACGTCGCAGGCACGGCTCGATCACCTGTCCAAGGTCAACAACCGGCGCAGCTTCGACGAAAAGCAGAAGGAGCTGTTCGCCAGCCTGAAAGACGGCTGGGCGCACAGCCTCTTGATCATGGACATCGACAACTTCAAGCAGGTCAACGACACTTTTGGCCACGAGGCGGGTGATCAGCTCATCATCAAGTTCGGTGACGCGCTGAAGACCTGCCTGCGCAACAGCGACTTTATCGCGCGCTTGGGCGGCGACGAATTCTGCGTCCTGTTTCCGTTCACCCCGCTCGACCGCGCCCAAGAGCTGGCCGATCGCCTGCGCGCCAAGATGCCGGAAAGCGTGGAGCTGATTCCCGGCGTGACGCAAAAACTGTCCTGGAGCGGCGGTCTGTCCGAATACAGCCGCGAGGACAAGGAAGAAAACGAAGCGCTGGCGCGTGCCGACGCCGCCCTGCTGGAAGCCAAGCGCGGCGGCCGCAACGCCACCCGGATCAAGGCCGCCTGAGCGTGGCTGTTGCCGCTTTAGCGGCTGTACAGCCACGGCCTGCCCCTCGCGGGTAGAGCGCGGCGATCCCCAGTCCGAGCCCCAGCAAGCCCCACAGCGCCAGGATCGGCGCGTTACCCCATCGCACATACGGCGTGCTGCCGGCGTAGCCCTGAATTTCGCCGGACAGGCTGCCGGTGGTGAAGGGCGCCAGGCTCGCCAGCATGCGGCCCTTTGCATCGATGATTGCGGTGACGCCGGTATTAGTCGAGCGCAGCATCATGCGTCCGGTTTCCAGCGCACGCATCTGCGACATCTGCGCATGCTGCCAGGGCGCGAACGAGTCGCCGAACCATGCCAGGTTGCTCACATTGACCAGCACGCTCGCCTCCGGGAGCTGGCGGATGATCTCCTCGCCGAACGCATCCTCGTAGCAGATATTGGCCGCCACCCGCTGGCCGCCGATCGCGAGTGGGCGCTGGTCGACGGCGCCGCGCGCGAAATCCGACAGCGGAATGTGCAGCACCTCGATCACCCAGCCCCACACCGCTTTCAGCGGAATGTATTCGCCGAACGGCACCAGATGCACCTTGTGATAGCGCTGGCTCGGCGCGCTGCCGAGGCTGATCACACTGTTGTAATAGTCGCTGTCGGGTGAGCCGGTGGGCAGGCCGGCCAGCACGTCGCCGCCGTTATTGCGGCCGAGCGTGGCGAGGCCGTCGCGGTAGAGCTCGGGCAGGCTGGATTCGAACAGCGGCAGCGCAGTTTCCGGCAGCACGATCAGCTGCGCGGGCGAGGAGGCGGCCATGCGCGCGTAGCTTTCCAGCGTCGACAGCGTTTTCTCGGGCTGCCATTTCAGGTCCTGCGGAATGTTGCCCTGCAGCAGCGCGACCGTGGTCGGCGCGCCGTCCGGCGTGGTCCAGTCGATGCCGCGCAGCACCTGGCCGCCGACGCCGAGCGCCACGATGGCGGCGGCGGCCCACAGGCGTCGCGCCACCGCGCCGTGCGTCAGCACGATCCACGCGGCCAGCGCCGCGACCAGCGCCAACAGGTAGGACACGCCATAGACCCCGACCAGCGGCGCATAGCCCGCCAGCGGGCTGGTGGGCACCTGCGAATACCCGGCCACCAGCCACGGAAAGCCGGTGAACAGCCAGCCGCGCACCCATTCCGTCACGCCCCAAAGAAGCGGCATCAGCAGCAGCAGGCGCGGCGTCGGCGCCAGCGGCCAGCGCGCCTGCAGCGCGCCAACCAGGGCGGGGAAGAGTGCCAGTACGGCGCAGAACAGAAAGGTCGCCAGCGCCGCCAGCCAGGTCGCCATGCCGCCGTAGACCGACAGGCTGATGAAGATCCAGCTCACCCCCGCGATGAAGCAGCCCAACCCCCACGCCAGGCCGACGAGGAAGCCGGCGCGCATCGACGCGGGGCGCAGCAGCAGGCCGAACAGCACCGCCAGGCTGAGCAGCGGCAGCGGCCAGACGTTGAGCGGCGCGAAGCCTGCCACCGCGGCGGCCCCGGCCAGCAGGCTGGCGAATACGACGAAGGGCGACACGCGCGGCATGGACAACAGCCTCGCCGGGGATGACAGGACGCTCAATGCGCCGCTTCGAAGTCGATATGGCCGTCGATCACGGTGTAGCGTACCCGGCCCTGCATCGGATGATTGAGGAAAGGTGTGTTGTCGCCCTGGCTCGCCAGCGTTTTCTGGGTGGCGACCCATTCCGCTGCTTCATCGAAAATGCAGATGTCGGCGCAGCTGCCCACCTGCAGGTTGCCGCCCGGCACCCCGAGAATCTGCGCCGGCTTCCAGGTGATCAGGTCGATCGCCTGCAGCAGCGGCACGCCCATTTCGCGCGCCCACTTCAGCGTCAGCGGCAGCAGCAGTTCGACGCCGGAAGCGCCCGGCGCCGATTCGCCGAACGGCACCTGCTTCTGGTCTTCGTCGACCGGAGTGTGGTCCGAGCACAGCGCATCGATGGAGCCGTCGCGCAGCGCCTCGCGGATGGCATCGCGGTCGCGCAGGCTCCTGAGCGGCGGCACCAGATGCATATGCGAATCGAAGGTGACGAGATCGTTTTCCGACAGGTGAACGTGGGTGCTGGCGACATCGCAGGTGATGGCGAGGCCTTGCGCCTTGGCCGCGCGCACCATCGCAATGCCCTCGCGGGTCGACAGGCGCGCAATGTGGACGCGCGCCCCAGTCTGGCGGGCGAGCTGCAGGATCGTCGCCAGCGCCACCGTCTCGGCCAACGACGGAATGCCGGGCAGGCCCAGCCGCGTGGCGACGGCACCGTCGTGCGCAATGCCGCCGCGCGCCAGCGAGACATCCTGCGGCCGCAGCCACAGGCTGAAGTCGAAGGTGGCGGCGTATTCCATCGCGCGCAGCAGCACCTGGGTGTCGGTCATCGGTGCATCGGCCTGGGTGAAAGCACGGCAGCCGGCCTCGGTCAGCTCGGCCATTTCGGTCAGCATCAGGCCTTCGAGTTTTTGCGTCATCGCACCGATCGGATAGACGCGCGGCCCCGGCAGATTGCGGGCGCGGAATTTCAGCATTTCCACCAATCCGGGCTCATCCAGCGGCGGGTCAGTGTCGGGCGGGCAGGCCAGCGAGGTGACGCCGCCGGCGGCGGCGGCGAGCATTTCCGATTCCAGCGTCGCGCGGTATTCGAAACCCGGCTCGCGCAGCCGCACCGACAGGTCCACCAGGCCCGGGCAGACGACCAGCCCGGTCGCGTCGAGCGTGCGGTTGGCGTGGAAGTCGGCGGGCGCGTGGCCGTTGCCGACGATCTTGCCGGCGGCAACAAAAATATCGGCGACCTCGTCGCGCGCGCTCATCGGGTCGACCACGCGCCCGTTCTTGATATGGATTTTCATGCAGACGCCTCGGTCAGGTGGTCGCGGGTGCTGAATCTTTCATCTCGGCGCCAGACAGCATTCGCCTTGCTGCCGATCCCGCTGCGCGGGTCCCTCGTCAGGTGGCTCATGCTGTCGCCCCTCCGGCCAGCATCGCCATCACCGCCATCCGCACCGCGATGCCGTAAGTCACCTGCGGCAGGATCACCGACTGCGGACCGTCGGCCACTTCGGAATCGATCTCCACCCCGCGGTTCATCGGGCCGGGGTGCATCACGATCGCATCGGGCCGGGCGAGCGCGAGCTTTTCCGGCGTCAGGCCGAAAAACTTGAAGTATTCCTGCGCGGAGGGCAAAAGCGCGCCCTTCATCCGCTCGTTCTGCAGACGCAGCATGATGATCACGTCGCAGCCGGCAAGCCCGGCTTCCATGTTGTGGAACACCTTGACGCCCATCTGCTCGACCCCGGTGGGGAGCAGCGTCTTCGGGCCGATCACGCGTACTTCCGGCACCCCCAACGTGGTCAGCGCGTGAATCTGCGAACGCGCCACCCGAGAGTGCAGCACGTCGCCGACGATCGCCACGGTCAGGTTGTGGAACTCGCCCTTGAAGCGGCGGATGGTGAACATGTCGAGCAAGCCCTGCGTCGGATGCGCGTGACGGCCGTCGCCGGCGTTGATCACCGAGATGTGCGGGGCGACGTGGCGCGCGATGAAGTGCGCCGCGCCCGACTGCGCGTGGCGCACGATGAACATGTCGGCGTGCATCGCGGCGAGGTTGTCGACGGTGTCGAGGATCGCCTCGCCTTTGGTCTGGCTGGAGGTCGCGATGTTGAGGTTGACGACGTCGGCACTCAAACGCTTGGCGGCGATTTCAAAGGTGGTGCGGGTGCGCGTCGACGGCTCGAAGAACAGGTTGAAGATCGACTTGCCGCGCAGCAGCGGGACTTTCTTCACTTCGCGCTCGCCAACGTCCATGAAGGATTCGGCAGTATCGAGAATTTGCGTCAGGATCGCGCGCGGCAGGCCGTCGAGCGTCAGCAGATGGCGCAGCCTGCCGTCTTCAGTCAGTTGTAGGTTCATGCGAGGGATAGGGTGAGGTGGCCGTCATCCAGCCGCGAAAGATTGATGTTTTGATGCGCTGGCACGTCGAGCGTGAGTCCGGTGAAATCGGGGCGGATCGGCAATTCGTGGTTGCCGCGGTCGACCAGCACCGCCAGCCGGATCGAGGACGGGCGGCCGTAGTCGAACAGTTCGTTCATCGCTGCGCGCACCGTGCGCCCGCTGTGCAGCACGTCGTCGACCAGCACGATGTCGCGGCCTTCGAGGTCGAACGGCAGGTTGGACGGCTTCACCTGCGGGTGCAGGCCGATGCGCGAGAAATCGTCGCGGTAGAAGGAAATGTCGAGCATGCCGAGTGGCTGCTTGCAGCCGAGCAGCGCATGCAGGCGCTCGGCCACCCAGACGCCGCCGGTGTGGATTCCGACGATCACGGTCTCCGGCGTGAGGACCGGCGCGATGGCGCCGGCGAGTTGGGCGATCAGCGGGTCGACGTCAGGCAATGAGGCGGGCATCAAGAAATCCTTGCAGTATCAGTTGGGCGGCGACGGCATCGGCCAGTGCCTTGTTTTTCTTGCCGTGGATGCCGCGCTCGTGCAGTGCGGATTCGGCTGCGGTGCTGGTGTGACGCTCGTCCACCAGAAACACCGGCAGCCTGAAGTGCGATTCTAATTTGCGCGCGAAGTTTTTGGCCACCCGTGTCATTTCATGCTCGCTGCCGTCGGCGTGGGTGGGCAGGCCCAGCACCAGCAGCACCGGCTGCCATTCGGCAATGAGTTTGGCGATGGCGTCGAGCCGCGCCTCGGTGGACGCGGCCGGGATGACGGTAAGCGGATGGGCGACGCCGATCGACAGTTCGCCCGAGGCCACGCCGGTGCGCTTGAGCCCCAGATCGAAGGCCAGCACCGTGCCGTGGGTGTCGACGAAGCTCAAGCGTGCCCGGCTTCGTCGGACAGGCTGGCGAAGTCGATGCCGAGCAGCTTCATCGCCGCCGGCAGGCGTTCTTCGGGCGCCAGGTCGAAAATCACCTGCGGGTTGGCCGCCACCGACAGCCAGGCGTTCTGCTTGATTTCTTCTTCCAGCTGGCCGGCCGCCCAGCCCGCGTAGCCCAGCGACACCATGAATTTCTCCGGTCCGGTGCCCTGGCTCACCGCCTCGAGGATGTCTTTCGAGGTGGTCAGGCTGACCGCGTCGTTCACGGTCAGTGTCGAGCTGAAGGTTTGCGGCGTGTGCAGCACGAAACCGCGCTCGGTCTGCACCGGGCCGCCGAAGTAGACGATTTTGTCGTGCAGCGGCTCCGGCAGCGAAAGTCCGATCTGCTCGAACAGGGTCGACAGATCGAGGTCGATCGGCCGGTTGACCACCACGCCGAGCGCGCCCTGCTCGCTGTGGTCGCAGATGTAGGTGAGCGTGCCGTTGAAATTCGGATCCACCATGCCGGGCATGGCGATCAGAAAATTGTGCGTGAGGTTGACGGTATCCATGATTGCCTTCCCATTGTAATCTGCCTCAAATCGAGCCAGAACCCCTTTTTGTGTCGCCCCCTGTTATTGATTCGGCCAGATGAAGTATGAAGTAGCCAGGAAATCCGCTTCAATGAAGCAAGGTCGGGAAGGTGAACAGGCCGAAGCAATAATCAATTAAAACTGCGCCCTATTGAGACGGCACAACGAACCTGTCGGCCCCTAAAGCCCTTGCAAACCTATACGATTTCAAACTTCTTCGAGCCGTCTCAATAGTTATATCGACCAGAATCGCCATGCCTGAATATGCCCGTGCCTTAGTCTGGTTTCGTCGCGACCTGCGCGATTTCGACCATGCGGCGCTCCACCACGCGCTGAATCAGGCCCGGCAAGTGGTGTGCGCCTTTATTTTCGACCGCGAAATTCTCGATCGGCTCCCCAACCCGGCCGATCGCCGGGTCGAATTCATCCACGCCAGCGTCGCCGAGCTGCAACAGGCGCTGGCGGCGAAGGGGGGTGGCCTGGTCGTGCGGTATGGCGTCGCGCGCGAGGAAATCGTGCGGCTGGCGGCCGAGCTCGGGGTCGATGCGCTGTTCTACAACCATGACGACGACCCCGCCGCGCTGGCACGCGATGCCGATGTCGAGGCCGCGCTGGCGACCCACGAGGTATCGGTTCACCATTACAAGGACACGTTGATTTTCGAGCGCGACGAGGTGTTGACCGGCGCCGGCACGCCGTTCAGCGTCTTCACCCCCTATAAAAACGCCTGGCTGAAAACGCTGACGCCGTCGTGTTTGCGGGGCTGGCCGGTCGAGGATACCGACCGCCTGGTGCCGCACTCGACGCCGCTTCCCAGCCTGGAGGACATGGGCTTTGCGCCGACCAACCTGCGCGCATTGAAGCTGCCCACCGGCATGGCGGGCGGGGCGCAGCTGTTCGACGATTTTCTCGACCGCATCGACCGTTATCAGGAGACTCGCGATTTTCCCGCGATCAAGGGGCCGTCCTACCTGTCGGTGCACCTGCGCTTTGGTACCGTGTCGATCCGCCAGCTGGCGGGCGCGGCCTGGCAGCAGGGGGGGCGCGGTGCGCAGACCTGGCTTTCCGAACTGATCTGGCGCGATTTCTACCATCAGGTCCTGTGGCATCGCCCCGAGGTCGCGTGCGGCCACAGCTTCAAGCCACAGTACGACGCCTTGCCCTGGCCCGATCCGCCAGGCCATTTCGAGGCCTGGTGCGCGGCGCGCACCGGCTATCCGCTGATCGACGCCGCGATGCGCCAGTTGAACCAGACCGGCTACATGCACAACCGCCTGCGCATGGTGGCCGCGTCGTTTCTGGCCAAGGACCTGCTGGTCGACTGGCGACGCGGCGAGCGCTATTTCGCCGATACGCTGATCGATTTCGATCTCGCGGCCAACAGCGGTGGCTGGCAGTGGGCCGCCTCGGTCGGCTGCGATGCCCAGCCGTGGTTTCGGATCTTCAACCCGGTCACCCAGTCCGAGCGCTTCGATGCAGCGGGCCGCTTCATACGCCGCTATCTGCCCGAGCTGGCCGGCGTGGCGGACCGCTACATCCATGCGCCGTGGACCATGCCCGCCGCCGAGCAGTCGCGCTGCGGCGTCGTGATCGGGCGCGACTACCCGGCGCCCATCATCGATCATGCGGTCCAGCGTGTGCAGGCGCTGGCGCTGTTCAGGTCGGCGGCCGGCACACCGGCGGACGCACTGCCAGACCGCTGAGATAGCAGTCGAGCAGCGGTTCCGCGCAGACAGCAAGGTCATAGCTGCCGGGGTTGAGGACCCATTCGTGCATCAGGCCCACCATATAGGCGTGCAGGCCTTGCGTGGCGAGAAAGGTATCGGTGTGCGCCGGCAGCTGGCCGATGGCGACGGCCTGGTCGAACAGCATCTGCACCCGCGACAGGCAGGCGGCGCGGTCGGCGTCGTTCTTGGCGACCACCGGCGCGAGCTCATCGGTGAACTCGCATTTGTGGAAGATCACATCGAACATCGCCTGGGTGTCGGCGCAGCCCGCCAGATGGGTGAGTGCCATCTGCGCCAGCTGGCGCACCGTGGCGAGCGGATCGCGCTGCGCGTTTCGGCTGGCCTCGGCGAGTAACGCCTCCACCGGCAGGGTGCCGCGTTCGCACACCGCCGCGAACAACTGCGCCTTGTCCTTGAAATGCCAGTAGATCGCGCCGCGCGTCACCCCGGCGCGCTCGGCCACGTCCGCCAGCCGGGTATGGGCCACGCCGCGCTCGCGGAAGACCTGCAAGGCGGCGGCCAGCAGGGTTTCGCGGGTGGCGAGGGCGTCTTCACGGGTTTTCTTGACCATGCGGGGATTGTCCACAAAAAACCGGCGCGGTTCAATTTACATTCATGCATGTATGCGATTAATATCGGCCGATTCCGCCCAACACCCGAGGCCGCGCCATGAATCGCCTAGCCACTTTGCTTGCCATTACTCTGGTCGCGTTGCTTGCTGCGTGCGGCAAGCCCGATGACGCGGCGCCTGCCGGCGCGGGTGCACCGCCGCCGGCCGCGGTCACGGTCGAGGTGGCGACGCCGGCAAGCGTGCCGATCAGCTTCGAATACGTTGGCCGGCTCGAAGCCTCGCGCGAAGTCGAAATCCGCCCGCGCGTGTCGGCCCTGATCGAGCGTCGGCATTTCGAGGAAGGGGCGCCGATCAAGGCCGGTGCGCTGCTCTATACGCTGGACGGTGCCAGCCTCGACGCCCAGGTGCGCGCCGCCCAGGCCGAAGTGGTCAATCGCCGGGCCCTGTTGAAGGAGGCGCAGGTCGAGCACGGGCGCAATCAGACCCTGGCGGCGCAGGGTTTCGTCAGCCGGCGCGCGCTCGACGCCACCGAAGCGGCACAGGACGTGATGAAGGCCGAAGTGTCGGCGGCCGAGGCGCGGCTGGCCGACGCCCGCATCAGCCGCGGCTACGCGACCATCCGCGCGCCGATCTCCGGCGTGATGGGGCGCGCACTGCAGGTGGAAGGCGCACTGGCCAGCCCGAGCGGGCCGGCGCTGGCGACGCTCGCGCAAATCACGCCGATCTACGCGCGTTTTTCGATCGGCGAGGACGCGCGCCTAGCGCTGGAAAAACAGATCCGCGCCGGCGAGCTGCAAACCGACCAGCAGAAAATCGGTCTGGTGCTGGCCGACGGCAGCCGGCTCGATACCACCGGCACGCTCAATTTCAGCGATTACAAGGCCAACCCCGAGACCGGCGCGTTCGATCTGCGCGCCGAGTTCGCCAACGCCGACGGCCGGCTCAAGCCCGGCCAGTTTGTCCGCGTCATTGTCGAAGGCGGCACGCTGCCCGACGCCATTGCGGTGCCGCAGGTCGCGGTGCAGGACGGCCCCACAGGCAAGTTCGTCTACGTGGCGACGCCGGGCGAGAACGGCATGACCGTCGCACTGCCGCGTCCGGTCGTTGTCGGCGCCTGGGTCGGCGCCGGTGATGCGGGCAAGGATGCAAAAGGTCGCTGGGTGATCGAAAGCGGGCTTGCGGCCGGCGACCGCGTGATCGTCGACGGCATGGCGCGGATATTCTTCCCCGGCATGCCGGTCGCGGCCAGCGAAGCGGGGCAAGCGGCCACGCCGACGGCCGCCGCTGCACCGTCCGCCGTCGCCCAGCCATAAGGGGTCGCCATGTTATCGCGCTTCTTCATCGACCGGCCGATTTTTTCCACCGTCCTGTCCATTCTCGTCGTGCTGGCTGGGCTGTTGTCGATGCGCGTGCTGCCGATCGCGCAGTATCCCGAGATCGCGCCGCCGGTCGTCACCGTGCGCGCGATCTATCCGGGCGCGTCGGCCGGCGTGCTCGAGCAGACCGTGGCCGCGCCGCTGGAAAACGCGATCAATGGCATCGAGGACATGATGTACATGTCGTCGACGTCGGCGTCGAACGGCGTGCTTGAAATCCAGGTCACGTTCGAGATCGGCTCGGACGTCGACAAGGCCGCGCTCAACGTCAACAACCGGGTGAAGCAGGCCGAGGCCCGCTTGCCGGAAGAAGTGCGGCGACAGGGCGTGAACGTGGAAAAAGGCTCGTCGGCGTTTCTGCAGGTGCTCGCCTTCCTCTCCCCGGACGGGCGCTATGACGACCTCTACACCAGCAACTACGTCACGCTCAACGTACTGGACCGCCTGAAGCGCATTCCCGGCACCACCAATGTGCAGATCTTCGGTGCCAAGGACTATGCGATGCGGATCTGGCTCAAGCCCGACCGCATGGCGCAGCTGGGGGTGACGGTGAAGGACATCTCCGGCGCCATCAATGAACAGAACGCGCAGTTCGCGCCCGGCAAAATCGGCCAGCCGCCGGTCGATACCGGCCAGTCGCTGGTGTATTCGCTGACCGCCCAGGGCCGGCTGGCCGACCCCGCCGAATTCGAGAACATCGTCGTGCGGGCCAACAGTGACGGCTCGCTGCTGCGGCTGAAGGACCTCGCGCGGGTCGAGCTGGGTTCCAAGGATTACGATTTTAACGGCCTCTACAACGGCAAGCCGGCCACCCTGGTCGGCATTTTCCTGCAGCCGGGCGCGAACGCGCTCGACGTCGGCGACGAGGTCAAGCGCACCGTCGACGAAATGAAAAAATCCTTCCCCCAAGGTCTCGACTATGCGGTGCCCTACGACACCACGCGTTTCGTCGAAGTGTCGATCCGCGAAGTCGTCAAGACGCTCGGCGAAGCGATCCTGCTGGTGGTGCTGGTGGTATTCGTCTTCCTGCAAAACTGGCGCGCGACCATCATCCCGATCCTGGCGGTGCCGGTGTCCCTGCTCGGCACCTTCGTCGGCCTGCTGCTGCTGGGCTATTCGATCAACACGCTGACGCTGTTCGGCATGGTGCTCTCCATCGGCATCGTCGTCGACGATGCGATCGTCGTGCTGGAAAACATCGAACGCATCATCCACGAAGAAAAGAAATCCCCGCGCGAAGCGGCGCTGCTGGCGATGCGCGAGGTCACCGGGCCGGTCATCGCCATCGTGCTGGTGCTATGCGCGGTGTTCATTCCGATCGCCTTCCTCGGCGGGCTCACCGGCGAGCTGTACCGCCAGTTCGCCGTCACCATTTCCATCGCCGTCGTCATTTCCGGCATTGTCGCGCTGACGCTCACCCCGGCCTTGTGCGTGGCGCTGCTGAAAGGCGAGAAGCCGCATGAACCGGGACGCTTTTTCCGCGCCTTCAACCGCGGCTTCGCCGGCATGACGCGCCACTACCAGGGCGGCGTCAAGTTCCTGATGCGGCGCTCGCTGCTGGCGCTGGTGATCTACGGCGTGATGATCGGCGCCGCGTTCACGCTGTGGAAAGCCACCCCCGGCAGCCTGGTGCCCGACGAGGATCAGGGCTACTACATCAGTGCCGCCTATCTGCCCGACGGGGCGACGCTCGAACGCACCACCGCGGTGGTGAAGCAGATCGACGAAATCGCGCGGCGCGACCCGGCGGTCGAACACGTCGTCGCGTTCGCCGGACTGGATTTTCTCGGCGGCGGATTCCGCAACAGCGCGGCGACCATTTTCGTCGCCGCGCGCCACTGGGACGACCGCGACAAAACCATCAACGACATGGTCGGCGAGATCATGGGCGCGACCGGCCACATCAAGGAAGCGCTGGTGCTGGCGTTCGCGCCGCCGCCGATTTTTGGACTGGGCAATGCCGGCGGCTTCGAGTTCTATATCCAGAACCGCGGCGATGCCGGTCCGGACAAGCTTGCCGAGGTGGCCGACGGGTTTCTCGCGGCCGCGCGGGCGGACCCGCGGCTGGCCCAGGTGCTGACGCTGTGGCGGCCGCATGTGCCGCAGCTCTACGTCGACGTCGACCGCGAAAAAGCCAAGACGCTGGGGGTGCGGATCGACGACGTGTTCAACACGCTGTCGGCCACGCTCGGCAGTTTTTACGTCAACGACTTCAACAAGTACGGCCGCACCTGGCAGGTGCTGATGTCAGCCGAACCCGGCGCGCGCAGTTCGCCGCAGGATGTGTCCGCGCTCCATGTGCCGAATGCGGCGGGCGGCATGGTGCCGATGTCGGCGCTGGCGCGCGTCAACTTTTCGTCTGGTCCGGAAACGCTCGACCGCTACAACAACTATCAAGCGGTCAAGATCATGGGCAGCGCGGTGCCGGGGATCAGTTCCGGGCAGGCGCTCGCCATCGTCGACGAGATCGCGAAGAAAACCCTGCCGCCGGATTTCTCCTACGAATGGACCAGCGCGTCGTTCCAGGAAAAACGCTCGTCCGGGACCTCCGGCCTCGCGCTCGGGCTCGCCGTGGTGATGGTGTTCCTGATCCTCGCCGCGCAGTACGAGAAATGGTCGCTGCCGTTCGCCGTGCTGATGGCACTGCCCTTCGGTACCTTCGGCGCACTCGCCGCGGTGTGGCTGCGCGAGCAGACCAACGACGTCTATTTCCAGATTGGCCTGGTGACGCTGTTGGGCCTTGCGGCGAAGAACGCGATCCTGATCGTCGAGTTCGCCGTGCTGAAAAAGGCCGAGGGCTATTCCACCGTCGCGGCGGCGCTCGAGGCCGCACGCCTGCGCTTCCGCCCGATCCTGATGACCTCACTGGCCTTCATCCTCGGTGTCGTGCCACTGGCGATTTCCAGCGGCGCCGGTGCCGGCGCCCGCCATGCAGTCGGCACCGGCGTCGTCGGCGGCATGCTCGCCGCCACCTTTCTTGCCGTGTTCTTCATCCCGCTGTTTTTCCACTGGGTGAGCGACCGGCGGCTGAAGGTCGACCCGGCGGAGCTGGATGCGCATCCGCATGTGGCGCGCGGCGCCAACGTGCATGTGCCGTCGCATCATCCGTCGGCCCCCGACTCCCAGCCCTGAATCGCGGCTTTGCGGATGGGTCCCCAGCGATAGCCGCCGGACCTTCCGGATTCGCGGATCACGCGATGGCACGGGATCAGATAGGCCAGCGGATTGGCGGCGACGGCGTTGCCCACCGCGCGCGCCGCGCGTGGGTGCCCGATGCCTTCGGCCAGCGTGCGATAGGTCGCCAGCCCGCCCGGCGGAATCGCCAGCAGCGCACGCCATACCCGGAACTGGAAATTGCTGCCCTTGAGCCACAGCGCGAGCGGTACAGCTGGCCGTGCCGCGCCGAAAATCGTTGTGATCAGTTGCGCCGTGGCGGCGTCGTCAACCCGCAGCACCGCGTGCGGCCAGTCGGCGCGCAGCCGCGACGCGGCGTCGTCGCCCGCGGCCAGAAAATGCAGCGTGCAGATCCCGCGTGGACTGACGGCGATCAGCGCCTCGCCGAACGGCGTCGGATGCACGCCATAGCGCAGCGTCAGTCCGCGCCCGCCCGCTTTCGCCTCGCCCGGCGATACCGCGTCGAGCGTCACGAACAGATCGTGCAGCCGTCCCGGCCCCGACAGCCCGACGTCCAGACTCAGGTCCAGCACATCGCGGGTCGCCGCCAGCCGGGCGCGTGCATCTTCCAGCGTCAGACTTTGCAGAAACCGCTTCGGGCTGATGCCGGCCCAGCGCGTGAACAGCCGCTGCAGATGCGGCTCGCTCAGCGCCAGATGCCGTGCCACGGCGGCGAGATCCGGTTGGGTGTGGCGATGTGCGCGCAGATACGCAATCGCCTCGGCGACGCGGGCATAATCGCGGCTGGATTCGGCAAACGGGATGCTCATGGGCGGACTCTACCGCGCAGGCGGTGCGGTCACCACCCGATTCTTGCCGTCGCAGCGCTGCGCTGTCGGACGTGCACGCGGTTTGAGGCGCCCCCCTGGGGCGCTTCAAGCTGGCGGTTCCAGTGCCGTAATGGTCTGCAAGAGGTGACCGGCGGGTTGAGCCTGCCTGCGCCCACGGTTGACCCGGCCCCGGCCAGCCTGAATACTAATGACGCTAGTGTGGTTAATATGCCCGTACCCGCCCCTGCCCAGACATGATTTGATGCACCTGCCTGCTCCCACCACCCACCGACTCGCCGGCCTGCTGCTGCTGGCCGCAAGCATTCCGTTATTGCTGTGGCAAAGCGCGCCGGGCAATCAGTGGGCGATCTCGTCGCCGACCTTCCTGGCGGCGCACTCGCTGATGGAAATCTTTGCCATCATCGTCGCGGCGCTGGTGTTCTTCACCGGCTATGGCGCGCAGGAAGCGCGGCGCTCGGTCCGCTCGATGGCGCTGGGCAGCGCCTTCATGGCGGTGGCCTTGTTCGACACCCTGCATTTCCTGTCCTACCTCGGCATGCCGGATCTGATCAGCGCCAATTCGCCGCACAAGTCTATCCTGTTCTGGCTGTGCGCGCGCTACGCCGCCGGTCTTGGCCTGCTCGCCTATGTGCTGCTGCCGGAAACCCCCGCCACGCGCTTCCCTGCCAGCCGCTATGGCTGGGCGGTGGTGCTCGTGGGGGCGCTGGTGTTTGCCTGGGCGCTGCTGCTGTCGCCGGACAGCGTGCCGGCGATGTACGTGAGCGGCCAGGGCCTGACGCCGCTCAAGATTGCGCTCGAATGGGGCGTGTTCAGCCTTTATCTCGCGGTGGCCGTACTGCTGTATCTGCGCCGCACGCGTATCACCCATTGCGACATCGAAAGCCTGATGCTGGCGCTGCTGCTGATGGCGGCGGGCGAACTGTTCTTCATCGTCTATGTGGAAGTGAGCAGCGCGGCCAACCTGCTGGGCCATGTCTACAAGGTGTTTGCCTACTATTACCTTTACCGCGCCATCTATACCGAGGCAGTGAGCCGGCCGTTTCGTCTGATGCGGCACATGCTCACCCACGACGACCTGACCGGGCTGCCCAATCGCACGGCGTTCAGCGAACGACTCAACCTGGCGGTCGAGCACACCTGGCCGGACACGCCCTGCGCCATCCTGCTGCTGGACCTGGACCATTTCCAGAATGTCAACGACACGCTCGGCCACGAACTGGGCGACCTGCTGCTGGTGGCGGCCGCCGGCCGCATCCGTGAGAGCCTGCCGCGTGCAGCCTACATGGCCCGCTTCAGCGGCGACGAGTTCGTGATTCTGCTGGAACGCGCCGGCATCGAGCAGGCGCGTGAGGTCGGCGAAAACGTGCTGCGGACCATGACCCGCGAATTCGACGTCGGCAACGACCGGGTGGAAATCAGCGCCAGCATCGGCATCGTCAGCCATGCCGGCGACAGCGAGACGCCGAGCGCCCTGATGCGCTATGCCGACCTTGCCCTGCATCGCGCCAAGGCTGCCGGGCGCAACTGCGTCCAGGCGTTCAGCCGCGACCTGGCGGAAGCGATCGAACGCCGCGTGCTGCTGGAAGCGCGCTTGAAACATGCGCTGTCGCGGGGCGAGCTGGCGCTGCATTACCAGCCCAAGCTGGAAATCCAGAGCGGCCGGCTGACCGGCTGGGAGGCGCTGCTGCGCTGGCAATCGCCGGAGCTCGGCACGGTCAGCCCAACGGAATTCATCCCGATCGCAGAACAGAGTGGCCTGATCCTGCCGATCGGCAACTGGGTGTTGAACGAGGCCTGCCGCCAGCTGCGCGCCTGGCAGGCGATGGGGCTGGCGCCCGGTAGCATGGCGGTCAACCTGTCGACCCGGCAGTTCCGGCAGACCAATCTCGACGAGGAAGTGAGCGCGGCGCTGCACGACGCCGGCCTCGCCCCCGGCGAACTGGAACTCGAACTGACCGAATCGGCGATCATGGACAATCTGGCTTCTGCCGCCGATGTGCTGGCCGGGCTGGAACGGCTGGGCATCCGCATCGCGGTGGACGATTTCGGCACCGGCTATTCCTCGCTGAGCTACCTGAAGACCTTCCCCATCCACTGCCTGAAGATCGACCGTTCCTTCATCAATGACATCCCGGGCGACGACGACGACGCCGCGATCGTACGCACCATCATCGCGCTGGCCCGCAACCTCGACCTGACCGTGGTCGCGGAAGGTGTCGAGACCGAGGCGCAGCTGGCCTACCTGCGCGCCAACCAGTGCGACCAGGCGCAGGGCTACCTGTTCAGCCGTCCGTTGCCGCCGGACGACTGCGTGAGCCTGATGCGGGAAGGTGTGCGGCGGGCGGCAGCCTAGCGCCCGCAGGGGCGGGTGCGCTACAGTAAGGCTGCGGCATCGTCGCCGCAGCCCTGCAAGGAGATTCAATGGCGGCCTGGCTGATTCCCGCGGTCAAGGCAATCCTGCCCTTCGTCAGTCCGATCGTCTCGGCGGCACTGCCGGTGTTCACCACGCGCAAGCCCGACGTGCCGGTGCAGGACCCGGGCGGCGTGCTGCAGCAGCAGATTACCGAACTGCAGCAGGCAGCGTCGCAGAATGCGCTGCACGTCAAGGAGCTGGCCGAGCAGTTGCAGAAAACCGTGACGGCGCTCGAGGGGGCCGCGGTCCAGGCGGAAGCGCGCGTCCGGCGCATGATGGTGCTCGCCGGCGCGGCGTGTGCGTTTTCGCTGCTGGCTCTGGGGGTGGCGTTGTTCGTGCTGTTTCTGCGTTAGCGCAGGGGGTGGACATGAAAAAAGCCGGGCACTGCCCGGCTTTTTCGTTACCGCGTCGAAACCGGCTTACGCCGCTTTTTCGTGGTGGTAGCCGGTCACGGTGTCGACTTCGGTCTTCGAGCCGAGGATCACCGGCACGCGCTGGTGCAGGCCTTCCGGCTTGAGGTCGAGGATGCGCGTGTAACCGGTGGTGGCTGCGCCGCCGGCCTGCTCGACGATGAAGGCCATCGGGTTGGCTTCGTACAACAGGCGCAGCTTGCCGGCCTTGGTGGGATCCTTGGTGTCCTTGGGATACATGAAGATGCCGCCGCGGGTGAGGATGCGGTGCACTTCGGCAACCATCGAAGCAACCCAGCGCATGTTGAAGTCCTTGCCGCGTGGACCGGTCTTGCCGGCCAGGCATTCGTCGACGTAGCGCTGCACCGGCTTTTCCCAGAACCGCATGTTCGACGCGTTGATCGCGAACTCTTTGGTTTCGGTGGGGATCTTCATGTTGGGGTGGGTCAGCACGAATTCGCCGACGTCGCGGTCGAGCGTGAAGCCGTTGGTGCCGTGGCCGAAGGTCAGCACCAGCATGGTCGACGAACCGTAGATCGCGTAGCCGGCGCAGACCTGCTGGGTGCCGGGCTGCAGGAAGTCTTCCATCTTGGCGGCGCGGCCGGCGACCGGGGCTTTCAGGATCGAGAAGATGGTGCCGACCGAGATGTTGACGTCGACGTTGGACGATCCGTCGAGCGGATCGAACACCAGCAGGTACTTGCCGAGCGGATACTGGCTCGGGATCGGATAGAGCTCGTCCATTTCCTCGGAGGCCATGCCGGCCAGGTGGCCGCCCCACTCGTTGGCGCCGATCATGATGTCATTGGTGATGACGTCGAGCTTCTTCTGCGTTTCGCCCTGCACGTTTTCCGAGTCCAGCGAGCCCATCACGCCCAGCAGCGCGCCCTTGTTGACGACGTTGGAAATCGCCTTGCAGGCAATGACGACGTCGTTCAGGAGCGAGGTGAAATCGCCGGTCGCGCCGGCGGTGCGACGCTGTTCTTCAATGATGAACTGGGTAAGGGTGGTGCCGGTGTGCATGATCAGACTCCGAAATGTATAAGCAAATCAGAATATTATACACCAGCAATGCCGGCGTCCTGTTAGTCCGTTCCCACCAACTGATCGGAGCGGGTGAAGGTCCAGGTTCGCGTTATAGACAAAATGTCGGCCTTTTTCCGCATGTCCTCGGGGAAGGGCGCATAGGGCGCGGCAAGTTCAACGATCTTGATCGCCGCGGCATCGAGGATTTTCGACCCGGAAGTGCGGTCGATTTCGATTTTCTCGATGCGGCCGTTGGCAAAGATCGATACGGTCAGCTTCAAACTGCCGTAGATGCCCTGGCGGCGCGCCGCCTCGGGGTAGTTGACGTTGCCGACGCGTTCGACCTTGGTGACCCAATCCTCGACGTAGCGTGCAAACGCATATTCGCGGACGTTGGCGCCGACGAAGGCGCGCTTGGGGCGCTGCTGGTATTCATCCCACTGCTGCGAAATGCGCGCCTGCAGCTGCGCCATTTCGCGTGCCTGCTGGTTGAGCTGGACGGCATCGGGCGCGGGTCGGGTCGGTGCGGGGGGCGCGGCCTCGACCTGGGCCGGCACTGCCGCATCGGGCTGCAGCTGGCTCAGCAGCATGCGGGCCTGCTCTTCGAGCTCGGCCACGCGCGCCTGTATCGCGGCTTCCTCGCTGCCGACTTCGGCGCGGGGGCTGGCCGGCAGCGGGCTCTTCAGCCGCCGTTCCTCGTCGGTGTTGCCGCCGCCGGCCAGGTTCACCTGTGCCAGCGCATCGGGACTAAGCGGCGCCTCGGTCGTGCGGGCGTTGACCAGCACCACCTCCATCGGCAGGTTGAGGTCCTCGAACAGACGCGGATTGATCTGCGCGAACTGGGTCGACAGCAGCATGCCGTGCACCGCGGCGGACGCCAGCAGCGCGAGCGCCATGCGCGTGCCCTGCTTGGACGGTTCGGCGAGGAGGGCGGTGGAAGGGTCGGTGACCATGCGTGAAAACCTGAAGGATCAGCCGGATTCTACGGAACGATCGGGGCGCTGTCAGGCGGCGGCGTCACGGTTTCCAGATACTCGGCGTGAAACTGAATGTCGAGCAGGTCGATATTTGAAATCGCCAGCCGCACTTTCGCGCCGGGCGCCACGCCCATCACCGACGGTGCACGCGTCACAAGCGGCAGGGTGTCGAAGCGCACCAGGTCCTCGCGGATCACATTGGCGGTGACTTCGGTGATGGCTTCCTGGATCAGCCAGCGCAGCATCCAGTAGCGCTCCAGCCGGCGCTGGAATTCGTTGTAGGCGTCATACGCCAGCTCGAAGTCGCGCACCACCGAAAACAGCGCTTCGCTCCGCGGCGGATAGACCGGATCGCTGCCCTGCACCAGGCTGATCAGCTGGCGCTGGTTGACCAGGTCGACGTAGCGCCGCAGCGGCGACGACGACCACGCGTACTGGTCGACGCCGAGGCCGACGTGCGGGTCGGGCGCGGTCGTCATCCGCGTCTTGCCGTTGGCCTGTGCGCGGTAGATGCCCGGCACTTTTTTCTCCGCCAGCCAGCCGCCCCAATGCGCGTTGGCGAAAATCATCAGCTCCGACACCACCTTGTCGATCGGGCTGCCGCGCTTGCGCGGCACGATGCTGATGCGCTCACCGTCGAGCTTGAAGTTGTAGTCGACGCGGTCGACCGTGTCGGTTTTGCCGCGGCCGGCTTCCAGCACCGCGGCAAAATCGCGCAGCCATTCCAGTTCGCGGCGATAGGGATAGTCGGGCAGCGCCGGATTTTTCAGCGTGTCGTCGTTGAACAGCACCTCCAGCGTCTCGTGTCGCAGGTTGTCGGCGATGTGCACCATTTCCAGTTTGGTCTCGGTGCCGAGCACGCGCAGGTCGGACGCGACGTCCACATACAGCGACAGCGCCGGGCAGTCGTGGGTTTCGCCCAAGGTGTAATGGTGGATCAGCGCGTCCGGCAGCATGGTGATCTTGTCGCCGGGGTAGTACACGGTCGAGAGCCGCTCGCGCGCGATCTTGTCGAGTTCGGAACCCGGCGTGACGCCGAGTGCCGGCGCTGCGATGTGGATGCCGACGCGGACGCTGCCGTCGTCGCGCCATTCGACCGACAGCGCATCGTCGATCTCGGTGGTTGCCTCGTCGTCCATCGAGAACGCGCGCACAGCGCTTTTCGGCAATTCAGGGGGATCGCTGGGCTCGCTCACCGGCGCAAAGCCGGTGCCGCGCGGAAAATATTCCAGCAGGAAAGTCGCCAGATGGAAGTCGAGCGTCGACGGGATCGCGCCGCAGCGTTCGATCAGCCGTAACTGCGACATGCCGGTGGCCGCCGCCGCGTCCTCCAGCGCCTTGTATTCCAGCGTGTTTTTGTCCGGCGCGATGAGGATGCGCGGGATCAACGAAGCGTATTCCTCCGGCAGCCGGAACGCCGCCAGTTCTGCGGCCAGCCGCGCCTGACGCTCCGCCAGCAGGCGCTTCTTCTCCAGCCCGGCCTTGGCCGCCGCCAGAGTGTCGGCCGGCGCGGGGCGATAGCGGCCTTTGCCTTTTTTGTGGAAGTAGATCGGCGAACCATGCAGCTTCAGCAGCAGTGCCACCGATTCCGCCGGGCGCGGCGCATGGCCGTAGTACTCCTGCGCCAGCTGCTCGAAGCCGAATTCGTCGCTGCCCGCCGCTTCCCACAGGAAATCGGCGTCGAGCTCGGTCGTCAGCGTTTCGGCCTCGTTCATCACCTCGGTCGGCGCAGGCGCGGCAAAGCGCAGCAGGACGTTGGCCGTCTTGATTTTGCTGCGCTTGCCCGAGGCGGCCTCCACCTGTGCCGTGGCATCGGTCTCGGACAGGATGGAACCGGCCTTGAAATGGCCGTCCTCTTCAAATATCAAATGCATCAAAAATCCAGAATGGTTGGGTAGTGGCGTTCAAACCCGGCAAAGCCGTGGTCGCCGCCGTCTTCGATGATCTGGGTGGCCCCGGCGTAATAGGCCACCGCATCGCGGTAATCCAGCACCTCGTCGCCGGTCTGCACCAGCAAAAGATAGCGGGCGGACAGGGTGATGGCGTCGACATCCAGTGCAGCAAGCTCGTCCAGGTGTTTCTGTGTGAGCACCCACTTCTCGCCCGTGTGCCAGTTGGTCTGCGGACCGAGGGCGCTGTGGAGAAGCCGGTGGGCATGCACCGCCGGGTTCACCAGCACCGCCTTGCAGCCATGCTGCTCCGCCAGATACGTCGCATAGAAGCCGCCCAGTGAGCTGCCGATCAGAGTGACCGATTCGGGGTGACGGCGTTCCAGTTCTGTTTCAATCTGGGCGATGGCTTCGCGCGGGCTGTTGGGGAGCGCTGGGCAGAAGTAGTCCTGCTGGCGGCCAAGTTTGGCCATGTGCTCGCCGAGTTGGCGGGCTTTGCCGGACGCGGGGGAGGAGTTGAAGCCGTGGAGATAGACAATCATCCGGGGATTTTACCGGGGCGGTGGGGATTCCTGAAATCAGGTGAGAGCTGTCATTGCGAGCGCGCGAAGCAATCCAGTTTTTGGTTAGCGCGAAGCACGACAGAGTAGTTGGTGCCTTTGCAGGGCTGCTGACTGCTGGCCGGGGGTAGCCCGGCGGCTAGTCACTTTCTTTTGCTTCGCCAAAAGAAAGTGACCAAAGAAAAGGCGACCCCGCTCATCCCCGAAACCC
>NZ_JAUYRI010000024.1 GCF_030696885.1 Thiobacillus sp. | reverse complement strand
GGCTTTTCGGGAAAGGCGCATTTTAGCGTGGTTGAGAAGGGTTTCGTTGTCGACGGTAGCAGCTCTGGTAATGGGCGATTGACCGTTGGCCGGGGGTAGCCCGGCAGCTAGTCACTTTCTTTTGTCTCGCCAAAAGAAAGTGACCAAAGAAAAGGCGACCCCGACATACCCGAATTCCCGAAGATCAAGCGCGTCGGGGGGGCGGCAAAGAACTCGCCCCGCTTTTGTAATGTTAATTAATTTTGTGAGCGGGGCTCAAACACCTTTGCCGCTGATCCACCCGCCACACTTGATCTTCGGCGGGTCTGTAAGGGGAAGAACGTCAAAACCAGGCCGGTGATGACGGGGCGGTTTGTGTACTTAAGTGAGGACGCCAAAGGGGATCCGCACTGCGAAGCTGCCGATCTGGTTCGTAACGACTGCTCCTCGTCAAACTGGTTTTGACTTTCAGCCCCTCTCAGTCCCGCCGGAAATTGAGCCTGCCGGGCGGATCAGCGGCAAAGGTGCTGAGCCCCGCTCACCTTCGAAATACATATAAAGCGGGGCGAGTTCTTTGCCGCCCGTCCGGCAGGTTTGATTTCCGGGGTTTCGGGGATGAGCGGGGTCGCCTTTTCTTGGGTTACTTTCTTTTGGCGAGACAAAAGAAAGTGACTTGCCGCCGGGCAACCCCCGGCCAACGGCCCGTTGTTATTCGAAGGCTCAACCATCCAAGGTGCTTCGCGCCAACTCGCAGATTGGATTGCTTCGCGTTGCTCGCAATGACAGCGTATGGAGAGTGCAGCGTCTTCTAAGCGCTCGCCGCTTCCAGCGCCTCAATCTCCCCCGACAACTCCAACCACTCCCCCTCTTCAATCGCTAATTCGTCAATGACGTGCTGAAGCTGCTTGCCAGTTTCGGTAATCTCCTCAACGGAAAGCGTTCCACCCAAACGTGCTTCGAACGCCGCCTTTTCCGCCTGTAGCGCAGCCATGCTTTTATCGAGCTTTTCCAATTTTTGTTTCAGCGATTTGATCTTGCTCGAGGACACCGGCTTGTTCGCCGCCACCGGCGCAGATTCCGCCTGGACCACCGGCGCGTTAGCCACCTTACCGGCTTCCTTGAGGCTCTCGCGCACGCGCTTGCCCTCCTCCAGCAAGTAGCGCTGGTAATCATCCAGGTCGCCGTCGAACGGTTCCACGCCACCGCGCGTGACCAGCCAGAACTCGTCGCACACGGAGCGCAGCAGGGCGCGGTCGTGGCTGACCAGCATCAGGGTGCCCTCGAACTCATTGAGCGCCATCGCCAGCGCTTCGCGCGTAGCAAGATCAAGGTGGTTGGTCGGTTCGTCCAGCAGCAAGAGATTCGGCCGCTGCCACACGATCATGCACAGCACCAGCCGTGCCTTTTCACCGCCGCTCATGGTGCCAACGGCCTGCTTGACCATGTCGCCGCTGAAGTTGAAGGTGCCGAGGAAGTTACGCAGGTCCTGTTCACGGCTGCTGAACTGGCCGGCGCCGCCGTTCGCAATCGTGTCGCGGGCAAGCCGGATCATGTGCTCTAGCGGGGTATCCAGCGGGCGCAGCACGTCGAGTTCCTGCTGCGCGTAGTAGCCGATGTTGAGGCCCTTGCCTTCGGTGACGGCGCCTTCGACCACCGCCAGTTCGCGCGCCACGGTTTTCACCAGCGTCGATTTGCCCTGGCCGTTGGCGCCGAGGATGCCGATGCGCTGCCCGGCGAAGACCGACTTGCTGACGTGCTGCACGATCACGGTCGGCGGCGTGCCCGCCGGCGCATCCGCCGGCGGCGGGTAGCCGAAGCTGGCGTCGTCGATGGTCAGCATCGGGTTGGGCAGGTTGAGTGGCTCCTTGAATTCGAAGGTGAAATCCGCGCTCGCCAGCATCGGCGCAAGGCGCTCCATGCGGTCGAGCGCCTTGACCCGGCTTTGCGCCTGCTTGGCCTTGCTGGCCTTGGCCTTGAAGCGGTTGATGAATTCCTGCAGGTGGGCGATCTTGTCCTGCTGCTTGGCAAACGCCGCCTGCTGCAGCGCCATCTGCTCGGCGCGCATGTCCTCGAAGGTGCTGTAGTTGCCGCCGTAGCGGGTGAGCTGGCCGTTTTCGATATGAATGGTGACGCTGGTCACCGCGTCGAGAAATTCGCGGTCGTGGCTGATCACCAGCATGGTGCCGGGGTATTTCTTCAGCCAGGCTTCCAGCCACACCAGTGCGTCGAGGTCGAGGTGGTTGGTCGGTTCGTCGAGCAGCAGCAGGTCGGATGGGCACATCAGCGCGCGTGCCAATTGGAGCCGCATGCGCCAGCCGCCGGAAAAGCTGTTGACCGGCTGGTTCAGCTCGCGCACCTGGAAACCGAGACCGAGGATCAGCGCCTGCGCGCGCGACTGCGCATCGTGGGCGCCGGCGTCGTGTAGCGCCATGTAGGCATGGGCCATGCGCTCGCCGTCGTCGCTGTCCTCGGCAGCAGTCACTTCCCGCTGCGCTTCGGCCAAGGTGGTATCGCCCGCGATGACGAAGTCGGTCGCGGATTCGCTGGTTTCCGGCATGTCCTGCGCCACCTGCGCCATGCGCCACTGCGACGGCATGGAAAAATCGCCCTTGTCTTCGTGCAAGGTGCCGTTGATGAGCGCGAACAGGCTGGACTTGCCGGCGCCGTTGCGGCCGACCAGACCGACCTTTTCGCCGGGGTTGATCGAGACTGAAGCGTTGTCGAGCAGAACCTTGGCGCTGCGCCGAAGGCTGAGATTCTTGAGGATGATCATGCAGAAGATGCGGCGCGCAGGACAGGCGCCGGCCAAATCGTAAAGCCGGATTCTACCCTGTTGCCTTTTTCGCGCTTGTTTGAGCGCCGGATGTTTGCCGCTTCGACACGGTTTGACGGGTTTCCGTCAATTCGCGCCCTCTCCCCTGCCGGGGTATTCCACCCTGCCACAACAACACATTGTTTTTTATTGAATTTTTTTCATGCGCCGTAGATGCACTGGGTGGCACAGGCGTTGCAAGTAGTCAGGCAAGCACCCCCACCAAGGAGAACATCATGAAACTGCAACTCGGCCAAAACCAACTGGTTCTCGAACTCAGCACCTCGCCCTTTGCCTGGTTTCACGGCGAAACCGAGCGCATGAGCCTCACCAGCCTGTCGCTGCTGTTCGTGCAGTTCTCCCTGTTCGCCCGCCAGCCGGCTGTCTGATGCAAATCGGTAAAGGAACCAGCGTGAGCTTGAGTCTGTCGCGTTCGCTGCTGGGCTTCTTTAGCGGGAGCACCGGCCGCATGTCGATGTTCAGCCTGACGCTGCTGTTCATCGAATTCCGGGTGATGCGCCGCCTGACTACCACGCACTGCGCGTGAGTTGACCGTCTCCCACGCGGCTGCCTCGCGCACCGCGTCGATCCCCACCCGCCCGATCAGGGCACCCCACGCCGAATCTCCAGCACCGCCTCGATCCCGCCTGTCGGGCGGTTTGCAAGCCTGACCTTCCAGCCATACGTTTCCGCCAGCTGACGCACGATCGCCAGCCCCAGTCCGGTCCCGCCCGTGGCCTGAGAGCGCGACGCTTCCAGCCGGTAAAACGGCCTGAACACTTTTTCCAATTGGTCCTCCGGGATGCCCGAGCCGGTGTCGCGCACACTCACCCGCGCCAGGTTGTCGGCACATTCCAGGGCCAGTTCGACCGGGCCCTCGCCGCCGTAACGCTGCGCATTCTCGATCAGGTTGGACACGATTTGCCGCACCGCCAGCCGGCTGGCCTCGACCTCGCACGGCGCCGCGCCCGACCACGCGAGGCCGGCATCGGCAGCGACTTCATCCAGCAAGGTGGCCAGGTCGAAACGCGAGGCCGGCGCGGCCCGGGTGGTGCGTGCCAGTTCCAGATAGCCTGAAATCAGCGTGTTCATCTCAGCCAGGTCGCCCAGCGAGCGGTCGATGCGTGCCGGATTGGGTTCGTCGCGCAGCATTTCCAGATTCAGTTGCAGGCGCGTCATCGGCGTACGCAGGTCGTGCGAAATGCCGGCCAACAGCGTGGTGCGGTTGTCGAGCAGGTTGCGGACCTCGGTGGCCATGGTGTTGAAGCGGCGCGCCAGTTCGGCCAGCTCAGCCGGCCCAGTTTCCGGCAGGGGTTCGGGCAGTTCGCCCGCGCCCACCTGGCGGGCCGCCCGGGCCGCGCGCGCCAGCGGCACGGTCAGGCGGCGCACCAGAAACAGCGCGGTCAGCAGGCTGAGAAAAGTGCCCACCGCGATCACCGCAATGGCGGCCAGCGGCGGCTTGACCGCGTAGCGGCCCGGAAAGAAACCGACCCGCAGATCGTGCCCGCCCACTGGAATGTCCAGCCAGGCCGCGGCCTTGTCCGGCACGCCGCGCAGCACGACCGACTCGCCCACACGGCGGCTGAGCGCCGCTTCGATCTGGGTGCGGAAAGCAAACTGCGGGGCATCCGCCGTCGCCCCGACATTGACGGTCGTCAGGCGCAGGCCATGACGGCGCGCCAGTTCCTGCTCAAATGCCGCGCGCGTCTCCGGCGGCAGTTCCACCCAAGTTTGCGCCGACAGCACGATCAGGCCGGCCAGGTCGTCGGCCGAGCGCTCCGCCACCGGCACGATCAGGGTGCGATACACCACCCAGAACGCCGCCGCCTGGAACACGATGAAGGCCAGCGCCAGCGTGAGCGCGGTGCGGGCGAAGAGGGAACGGGGCATGGGGGCTAGGGGCTAGGGGCTAGGGGCTAGGGGCTAGGGGCTAGGGGCTAGGGGCTAGGGGCTCATTTAATTTCGCGACCTCCGGCCGCTCATCCCCTAGATCCGAATTCCTGAATCCTACCCCCTGAATCATGATCCCTTGCCCTGCGGCACAAACAGATAACCCTGGCCGCGCTGGGTGCGGATGTAGGCGGGATTGGCCGGGTCGTCCTCGATTTTTTTGCGCAGGCGGTTCACCCGCACGTCGATGCTGCGGTCGAACGGGTCGCGCTCGAAGCCGCGCAGCTGGTCCATCAGCCAGTCGCGCGACAGCGCGCGGTTGGCGTGGGTGACAAAGATCTCCAGCAGTTCGTATTCGCCGCTGGTGAGCGGGATTTCGGCGCCGTCGCGGGTCAGCGTGCGGGCGTCCAGGTTGACGCTGAACGGGCCGAAACGCACCGCCCGCGCCGCATCGCCTGCTGCCGGCGCGGCGGGCGCGCCGTTGCGGCGCATCACCGCGCGGATGCGCGCCAGCAGCTCGCGCGGGTTGAACGGCTTGGGCAGGTAATCGTCGGCCCCGACTTCGAGGCCGATGATGCGATCGATATCCTCGCCCTTGGCCGACAGCATGATGATGGGCGGAAATCCCGGCTGCCCGCGCAGGCGCCGCGCCACCGACAGGCCGTCCTCGCCCGGCATCATCCAGTCGAGCACCAGCAGATCGGGCAACCGGTTGGCCAGCAGGCGGTCGAGCGCGATTGCGTCTTCCGCCGTCTCGACCGCATAGCCCTGGCTGGCCAGGTATTCGGCGACCAGCTCGCGGATGCCGGGATCGTCGTCAGTGACGTAGATGGTGTCTTTTTCCATGCGGCAACTATAGCAGCGGCTGGATGGCCGCTTGCCCCCTCCCGTTACACACTGTTACAAAATCACCCTTGCGTGAAACAGTGCGCTTACTTTCCTCAACCAGACTGCGAAGCGTGGAAGCAAGACAAGGCGACCACGGAAATGGAGACGACGATGAATGCACGACAACTTGGACTGTTCGGACTGGCTGCACTGGGACTGGCGCTGACTGCGCCGGTTCACGCCGCGCCCGACTTCATGGAAAGCGCCTTCATCGTGGCCCAGCGCGATCGCGGCGAGCGGGATGACGCGCGCCGCCAGGACCGCCGCGAGACGCGCCAGGACGATCGCCGCGACAGCCGTCGCGACGCCGGGCGCGAAGAATCAAGGGGCTACGGCTACGGCTACGAACGTCGCCAGCAGCAACGACATGAGGATGAGGACCGCCAGCGCGGTCGTCGCTGAACCGGATTCACCTGAAGCAGCAAGGAGCGCAACATGAAATCACGCACGCTAAACACCACCCTGATCGCCGCCCTGCTGGGCGCGAGCGGGGCTGCATACGCCGCTCCCGGACAGGGCGACGGTTTCACCGCTCGCGCCAAGGTGCTGGCAAGCACCCCGGTATACGAAACGATCAACGACCCGCGCCGCGAATGCTGGGTTGAAACGGTTGGGTATGAAACCCGGGACACCCGCAGCGGCGGCAACACGGGCGGCACGATAATCGGTGCCATCGCCGGGGGCCTGCTCGGTTCCACCGTCGGCAAGGGCGACGGCCGCGTGGCTGCAGCCGCCGTCGGTGCCGCCACTGGCGCCGTGGTGGGCAACCGCTGGAACAATGGCAACAGCCGCTACGAATCGCAGCCGCAGCAGGTAGAGCGGTGTCGTACCCACGACAATTTCCGCCAGGTGGTGAGCGGCTACGACGTGCGCTACCGCTTCCAGGATCGCGAGTACACCACCTACCTGCCGTATGACCCGGGCCCGTGGCTGACCCTGAATGTGAGCTTCACCGTGGCGGAGGATCCGCGCGGCCCGCGCTGGAATAGCGGCCACAACAACTGGAAGCGCTGAGGCATCCGAGCGCACGCCATCTGCAACCTAAAGGAGACACACCATGTTACGTACACTGCTGATTGCAACCACCCTGCTAACCGCTTCCGGGAGCGCCCTTGCCTATGACCGCGGCTATGACCGCGGCTATGGCCGCGTCGTGACGGTCGAACCCCAGTTCACCATTTCGTTCGGCACCCGCCATCACGATGGATTCCGCGTGCTGTATGAAAGCGGCGGTTCCCATTACTGGACACATACACCCTATCGCCCCAGCCATGTCATTGTGCTGCCGCCCCAGCATCACCGGGTGCAGCACGTCTACCACCACTACGACAATCGCGGGGGCTGGGACAAGCATCGCAAGCACTGGCGTGATGACCGGCGTGATGACCGGCGTGGTCATCGCGATGACCGGCGCGACCACCGCCGCCATTGAAAAACGGGCCCAGGATCACCTGGGCCCCATTGATTCGCGACACGAGTGGTGGGGGCCGGTTTATTCGTGGTTCATGACAAAGGCGACTTCGGTGGTGAAGTTACCGAGGCCACGGTGGTTCGTCAGGCTCCAGCCGACGTCCTTGAGGTGGTGCGTCAATTCACGCGTCATCGCCGGATTGCCGCAAATCATCACCCGGTCCAGTTCCGGGTCCGGTGACGGCAGCCCAAGGCGCTGCGACAGGGCGCCGGAGCGAAACAGGTCGGCCCCGCGTTCGGGCGTGGGAAAGGCCTCGCGCGTCACCGTGGGTACATAATGCAGCTGCGGCTGATCGAATGCCTCGATCTCGTCACGGTAGGCCAGCTCGGCCACCGTGCGCACCGAGTGCACCAGCACTACCTGCTCAAAACGCGCATAGAGGGCGGGATCGCGGATCAGGCTGATGAACGGCGCCAGGCCGGTTCCGGTCGACAACATATATACGACACGGCCCGGCAGCACATGGTTGAGCGTGAGCGTACCGGTCGTTTTGCTGTTGACCCACACGCTGTCGCCGGGGCGGATCCGGGCCAGCTCGCTGGTCAGCGGTCCCTCCGGCACATGGATGCTGAGGAATTCGAGGTGATCGCGATCGGCGGTTGAAACAATGGAATACGCGCGCGCCAGCAGCTTGCCCTCGCGCTTCAGGCCGATGGTGACGAACTCGCCGTTCTCGAACGAAAAATCCTGCGGACGGCTGAGCGTAAAGCTGAAGGTCTTGTCCGACCACGGCCGGACTGACTGCACGGTTTGTTCACTGTAAGGCATGGTTCACTCCATTGAACACGTGTTGCAACGCAAGCGCGGGCAATCCGCCTCCGCCATGAGCCCAGTATAGAAGGCGGCCCGGGTGCGGTGTCAGCCCTGGCGCGCGACGATCAAACGCTTAGACGCGTGCGCCACGCCGCAACCGATTCCGTCCGCGCCTGAAAGATCGCGTCCCGGATCCGTGCAGGATCGGCCGTGCGCACCACCTCGGCCGCATCGATGGCCTGCGCCGCATCGAGCGCCTGCCGCAGGTAGCCAGGCGGCGGAAAAGGCCGGGCTTCGTACCCGGGGCGGCCGCGGAAATCGCATTCGCACGCCTGCAAAAATTCCTCGAACCGATCCGGGCGACGAAAGGCATCGACGCGCTCCAGCAGTTCGACGAGCGTAGCGGGCCGCAGTTCCAGCGCGCGGTGAACGTTGCCATGCTCACGCGCCACCGCGACGGCAAGGTCGCGGCAGTCGGCTGGCGCGCGGATGCGATCGCTCAGCGCACGCACCAGTTCGACGCTGCGGGCTTCGTGGCCAATGTGCCGCGGCCACTGTTCAGGCGGCGTGACGCCTTTTCCGAGGTCGTGCGTCAGGGCAGCGAAGCGCACCGGCAAGCTGAAATTCTGTTGTGCCGCCCAGTCCACGACCAGCATGACATGCACGCCGGTATCGACTTCGGGATGGTGCGCGGGCGGCTGCGGCACGCCAAACAGGCGGTCGATCTCGGGAAACAGCCGCGCCAGCGCGCCGCAGTCGCGCAGCGCATGGAACATGCGCGAAGGCTGTGCTTCCATCAGGCCGCGCGCGACTTCCTGCCACACGCGCTCGGGCACCAGCGCGTCGACTTCGCCGTTGTCGACCATCTTCCGCATCAGCGCGTTGGTTTCCGGCGCCACGGAAAAATCGGTGAAACGAGCGGCAAAGCGCGCGATCCGCAAGATGCGTACTGGGTCTTCGGCAAAGGCGTCGCTGACATGGCGAAAGCACCGCGCCGCCAGGTCGCGCTGGCCGCCATAGGGGTCGATCAGCGCGCCGGCCTCGTCCTCGGCAATGGCGTTGATGGTGAGGTCGCGTCGCTGCAAATCCTCTTCCAGCGTGACGTCCGGCGTCGCGTAGACGGTGAAGCCCTTGTAGCCGTGACCGGACTTGCGCTCGGTGCGCGCGAGCGCGTATTCCGCGTGGGTTTGCGGGTGAAGGAAAACGGGGAAATCCTTGCCGACCGGCTGGTAGCCCTGCGCCACCATCTCGTCGGCGGTGGCGCCGACGACGACGTAATCGCGGTCGGCCACCGGCAGGCCCAGCAAGCGGTCACGTACTGCGCCGCCCACGATGTAGGTTTTCATGGCGGCGTGGCAAGCTTAACGGCGGGCGCTCTCGCGATAGCCCTCGTACCGCGCCCGCGGGGTGTCGGCGCGCAGGTATTCGGGGGCGACGGCCTCGAGCGTGGCCGGCTGGAAATCGAACACCGTCGGCCAGCCGCCGGCGCAGACATTATCGGTCGCCATGGCGTAGTAATTGTCGCGCGTCATCAGCTTGCTGCCGGGCTTGAACTCCATCGCCCAGGCCTGGAAATACGACATCCACTTGCCCAGCGGCACGATGCTGCGGCGTTTGCCCGTGACGTCGCCGACGTAGTGCACCAGCTCCTGCAGGGTATACGCCTGGGGACCACATAAATCGTAGCTCTGGCCGTAGGTGGCCGGGGTGTCGAGGCTGTCGGCAAAAGCGCGCGCAACGTCCTCGACATGCACCGGCGCAAAACGCGCACCTGCGCTGGCCAGCGGCAGGATCGGGAAGACCTTCAGCAGCGAGGCGAACATCGACAGGAAGGAATCGCCTCGGCCGAAGATGACCGACGGCCGGAACACGGTGACGTTAAGGCCGTAGCCGTGAATGAATTTGGGGCCATTGAGGTACCAGTTCTCGTGTTCGATGTGGTGGCGTCCCGCCTCGTGCACCAGCGCCTCGCCGATGCCCTTCGAACGCTGGTAGGCCGAGCGCGCATTGGGGTCTGCGCCGAGCGCGCTCATCTGCAGCAGCCGGTCCACGCCGGCCTCGCCCATCGCGTGGATGACCTTGCGCGTCAGTTCGATATGGGTGTTCTGGAAATCGCCGCGCCGCGCGCTCGGCAGATCGACGCGCCCAATGGTGCGTTCGTGCAGGATACCTACCAGGTTGATGACAGCATCCATGCCGCGGAACTGGCGAATGAGCTCCTGCTGGTCATGGACATCGGCTTCGACCACTTCAACTGTGGGCAGCAGGATCAGCTCCCTGGCCATTTCACGGCGGCGCGACAGTACGCGCACCCTGAGGCCGCGTGCGGCAAGCTGGCTGACAAGCTGGGTGCCGACAAAGCCGGACCCGCCGAGGATGCAGATGCGTTCAATCTTCATGGTCGAGATTCGTTACAGAATATAAGGCGTTGCTGATTTTATCCCGGATGCGCCCGAAATTTGCGCTCAGGGCGATTCTTCGGCCGATTCGGCAAGCTGGGTGACGTCTGCCTCCGTGTCCGCGGCCGCCGCAGTCCGGCGCGGCGGGACCGTGCCCAGCCGGTCTTTGAGCAGCACCGAAGGCTGGCCAAAACGCACCGCGTAATACATGGCGTTGCTCATTACTTTTTTGACGTAGTCGCGCGTTTCGGAGAACGGGATCGATTCGATGTAGACCGCAGCCTCCATCGGCCGGGTATCGCGCCAGCGCTGCGCGCGGCCCGGGCCGGCGTTGTAGGCGGCGGTGGCCAGCACCGGCGAGCCGTCCAGCGTGGTCTGCACATGCTTCAGGTAATACGCGCCGAACTGGATGTTCCTGGCCGGATCCTGCATCTCGTTCGGATTGAAGCGCTGGATGCCGAGCCGCTGCGCGATCCAGCGCGCGGTGGCCGGCATGATCTGCATCAGGCCGGCGGCGCCGACGTGGGAGCGGGCAACGTTGATGAAACGGCTTTCCTGCCGTATCAGGCCGAAGATCCAGGCTTCGTCGAGACCGTTCTCGCGGGCGGCGCGTTGCGCCAGTTCACGATAAGGCGCGAGGAAACGCAAATCGAAATCGTGCAGTTCGCGGGTGCGCTCGGCGGTGTTGATGGCGCGGTCATACCACTCCATGCGCCGCGCCAGTTCGGCCGCCGCCAGCAACTGCGGGTCGGAGAAGGTGCGAATCGCCCAGTTCCATTCCAGGTTCGCGTCCTGGCGCAAGCCGAGCTGATACAGCGCCTGCGCGCGCACGATGCCGGGATGGCGCGCAATCTCGGCAATGTCGTCGCCGCCCATCTTGATGTTGAGGACGGGTGCCTGCATCACCGCACCCAGCTCTTCCTGCGCCAGCTGGCCGTAATAGGTATGTTCGCGCGACAAGGCCACGAACAGCGCATTCGCGGCGACGCGCTGGCCACCGGCCAGCAGCGCGCGGCCGCGCCAGTAGCGCCAGGTGGGCTGCTCGCGGCCGGCCTCGCTCATGCCGTCGATTGCGCGCTGCACGGCCAACCAGTCGCCGGCGCGCAATGCGGCGCGCGCCCACCACTCACGCTGGAAATCGCTGATCGTGGCCGGTCCCGCCTGGCCGAATTCGGCCAGCGCGGCAGGCTCGTGCCGGCGCGCTGCCCAGGTGGCGAGACGCACCCGCGCCGTGCCCAGCTCCTCCGCGTTGAACTGCGCGGCACGCGCACGCAGCGCCTGACCGGCCTCCGCAGAACTGCGCCTGGCCAGCTGGTCGAGCGCATAGATCGCGATTTCGCGATCGCCGCGCCGGGCCGGATCCAGGCGGTTTCCGCGCAGCAGCGCCGCCGGGTCGCGAGGGGCCTGGTCGAACAGTGCAGCGGCCGGCCGCTCGGCAGCGGGCAGCGCATTGGCAATGACCCGCGCGACGTTGGGATTGCCCGCCTCCAGCGCCAGCCGCAGCCGGCGCCAGACATCGGCCTCGGCAATCAGTCCTTCTGCCATCAGCTGCTCGAAAAGCGGCGTGCAGGCCGACGGCATGTCGCGCCCGGTAAACCACAATGCGACGGCATCTCGCAGCGAACTGCGGTTGCCCTGCGCAAGGTCGGCGCGATAGGCATAGCACTGGTGTGCGGCATCAGGCTTGGCGAGACGGGCATATTCGGGCAGATACTGCGGCCAGGCCGCGCGCGCACCCAGCGATTTGAGCCAGTCGGCACGCAATGCGTCGGCCATGCGGCTGCCCGGATAGCGCGCCAGGAAATCGGCAATGCGCGCGTCGTCGCTACGGCTGCTCAGCATCAGGCGCCAGTACTCGACATAGGGCGCCAGCACATGATCGGCCGGCACGCGGCGCGCCGCCTGCTCCAGATTGGCGAGCTTGCGTGCGGCAAACGCCTGCTGCGCTGCCATCACGGCATCATCGCCCGGCGCCGCCCACACGACAGGAGCAAACACCCCACCCAACAGAAAAAACAGGACGATTCGGAACATGGTGCGAGGTTAACATGCGCACCGGCGGTCGCGCCCCGGACAAAACCACGCTGGCGTCATGTCCCGCGTTCCGCGGCGCGCTATAGTGAGATTCTGTTCAATTGACCCGGAGTCCACCATGACCGCCAACATCGGCACGATCGACCGCATAATCCGCATCGTTGCAGGCCTGGCCCTGCTTGCCTGGGCCGCATTCTTCGATGGCCCGCTGTGGGCGTGGATCGGCGTGCTGCCGCTGGCCACCGGCTTGCTGCAGGTGTGCCCGGCCTACAGCCTGCTCGGCGTCAACACCTGCGGCATGAAAAAATAGTCCGCCCCAATCAGGCCAGGAACAGCGTGTAGGCCGGATTGCGGGTCTCGTCCCAGTACCGGTAGCCCAGCCCGTCCAGAAACTTCTGGAAGCTGGGCTTTTCCTTTTCCGGCACCTGGATGCCGACCAGAATGCGGCCGTAGTCCGCGCCGTGGTTACGGTAGTGGAACAGACTGATGTTCCAGCCACGGCTCATGCTTTCCAGAAACTGCATCAGCGCGCCGGGGCGCTCGGGGAATTCGAAGCGGTACAGCACTTCGTTGACCGCGTCAGGCGCGCGCCCACCGACCAGGTGGCGGATGTGCAGTTTGGCCATTTCGTTGTCGGTGAGATCAAGGGCTTCGAGGCCGTGGCGCTGCAGCAGCTCGACCACGCGCGCGCCCTCTCCCGCGCCCGGCACCGACAGCCCGACGAACACGCGTGCAATCTTGGGATCCGAGTAGCGGTAGTTGAATTCGGTGATGTTGCGCGCACCCAAGAGGCTGCAAAAGGTCTTGAAGCTGCCCGGCGTTTCGGGAATGGTCACCGCCAGCACCGCTTCCCGCTTTTCGCCCAGTTCGGCGCGCTCGGCGATGTGGCGCAAACGATCGAAATTCATGTTGGCGCCCGAGGCCACCGCCACCAGCGTCTTGCCCTTGAGCTTGTCGCCGGCGATGGCGGCCTTCATGCCGGCGATCGACAGCGCACCGGCCGGCTCCAGGATCGAGCGGGTGTCCTCGAACACATCCTTGATCGCCGCGCAGATGGCATCGTTGTTGACGCGGATGATTTCGTCGACATACAGCTGCGCCAGCCGGAAGGTTTCCTTGCCAACCCTCTTCACCGCCACGCCGTCGGCGAAGATGCCGACGCGCGGCAAGGTGATGCGCTCGCCCTTGCACAGCGAGCGCGCCATCGCATCGGCATCCTCGGGCTCGACGCCGACGATCTTGATGTCCGGCCGCAGCCGCTTGATGTAGGCCGCCATGCCGGCGATCAGGCCGCCGCCGCCGACCGGGATGTAGACCGAGTGGATCGGGCCGGGGTGCTGGCGCAACAGCTCCATCGCCACCGTGCCCTGGCCGGCGATGACATCGGGGTCGTCGTAGGGGTGGACGAAGGTCGCCTTCGCCTCCTTGGCCAGCGTGGTCGCGTGGGCGCAGGCCTCGTCGTAATTGTCGCCATGCAGGATCACCTGGGCGCCGCGCGCGGCCACCGCGTCGACCTTGATTTTCGGCGTGGTCGCCGGCATCACGATGATCGCCGTCACGCCGAGCTTTTGCGCCGCCAGTGCCACGCCCTGGGCGTGGTTGCCTGCTGAGGCCGCCACCACGCCGCGCGCCAGCTGGGCCGTCGTCAACTTCGCCATCTTGTTGTAGGCGCCGCGGCACTTGAAGGAAAACACCGGCTGCAGGTCTTCGCGCTTCAGCAGAATCCGGTTGTTGAGGCGTCGCGACAGGTTGTGGGCCACGTCGAGCGGCGACTCCACCGCCACGTCGTAGACGCGCGAAGTCAGGATGCGTTCGAGGTAATCGTCTGGTTGGCTCATGGCGGCGGCAAGGGCGAGGTTTGATAAAAAGGGGCGATGCCGCTATCTTAGCCGGCTGAATCCAAATCGACGAAAACATCATGACTCAAGACGAAATGAAGCAAGCCGTGGCACGTGCCGCGGTGGAGTATGCCCGCGGCGGCATTATCGGGGTCGGCACCGGCTCGACCGCGAATTATTTCATCGACGCGCTGGCCGAGGTCAAGGGCCGCATCGACGGTGCGGTGGCCAGCTCGGAAGCGACCGCAGCCCGCCTGAAAAGCCACGGCATCCAGGTGCTGGATCTGAACAGCGTGGGCGAACTGGAAATCTATGTCGACGGCGCCGACGAAATCACCGAGCACTTCGCCATGGTTAAAGGCGGCGGCGGCGCGTTGACCCGCGAGAAAATCGTCGCGGCCTGCAGCAAGCAGTTCATCTGCATCGCTGACGAAAGCAAGCGGGTCGGCGTGCTGGGCGCGTTTCCGCTGCCGGTCGAAGTCATTCCGATGGCGCGCTCGTACGTCGCTCGCGAACTGGTGAAACTGGGCGGGCAGCCGCGCCTGAGAGAGGGTTTCACCACCGACAACGGCAACCTCATCCTCGACGTGCACGGCCTGTCCATCGTTGATCCGGTGTCGCTCGAAACCGCAATCAATCATATCGTCGGCGTGGTGACAAACGGCCTGTTCGCGCGGCGCGGCGCAGATGTCCTGCTGCTGGGGACCGCAGCCGGCGTCAAGACGTACACGAAGTAATTATTGCTTCGGCGGGGACTCTTCTTCGGGTTCCTGCTCCTCGGCCGGCACCCGGTATTTTTCGGTGGCCCATTGGCCAAGGTCGATCAGCTTGCAGCGCTCGCTGCAAAACGGCCGCCAGCGGTTTTCCGTCGTCCAGGGCACCGCGGTATTGCAGACCGGGCAGTTGACGAGCGGCGGTGCGGCAGCCGGTTTCACAGCGTGCAGAACGTCAGGTCGAAATCCAGCGGCTCGGCGGTGCAGGTACGCGCTGCGCCCGATCCGGCATGCACGAAGCGGATGTTAAGCATGTATTTGTTGCCGGAAATTTCCGGCACGCACGGCAGTTCGTCGGCCAGGCTGACCCGAATCAGCTGCGGATTGCGCGACTCCAGCATGCGCTGATAGCTGCCATTCTTGGCATGCTGCGATTCAGGATGGCCGCTGTCGCGCAGCAGGCCGAGCACGATGCCGACCGCGGAGCGGATCGAGGAGAATGGCGCCAGCCAGCGCTGCAGCTGGTGCCCCCGAACGTCGGCTGGCTGATGGCGCCAGTAATGATAGGACGGCAGATCGAACTCGCACATGCCGCCCGGGATGGCCGAGCGCTGCTTGACGGTCATCAGCCAGTCATCGTCGCGCAGATGCTGGCCAACTTTTCCCGGCAACTGATACATACCGTGATGCGCCGATTCGATCGCCGCCAGCACCTGTTCCAGCGTGTCGCCCTGCACATGCGGATTGCCGCGCAGCGCGGCCAGCACCGATTTTTGTCGGTCAAGTTCCTGCAGCAGGTCGGATTTGAGGTCGGCGCGCGCCGCCACTTCCGCGATTTCGAACAGGGTCAGCAGGGCCGCGTGATGCGCGTGATGATCGGTCGATGCGGCATAGGCGTCGAATCGATCGAACATGTCTTCCAGCCGCAACAGAGTGCGGATGCGTTCGCTGAGGGGATATTCGTAGTGGATCACGCCGCAACGCGTTGGCTTCAATTGGAGGATTGTCGCTGATCCGCGCGGAAAATCAAGGCGAAGCGGCGGCGGCCTGCATCATGTACTGCGTGTGGAGCGCATGCACGCGGTCGCGCAATCCCTCGGGGGGGCCGGTATTCTCGATCACGTCGTCGGCCGCCGCCAGCCGCACGGCGCGTCCCGCCTGCGCTGCCAGGATGTCCTTCACCTCCGCACGGCTGAGGTCGTTACGCGCCATAACCCGCGTGATCTGCATGTCCTCGGAACAATCGACCACCAGCACGCGGTGGAGGATCTCCGCATAGGCGCCTGTTTCGACCAGCAGGGGAATCACGATGAGCGCATAAGGCGCATGCAGTCCGGCCAGCGCCTGCACCACCGCCTGCCGGATGCGCGGATGCAGGATGGCCTCGAGCATATGCCGCGCCGCGGGATCGGCAAACACGCGACGGCGCAGCTGGGCACGATCCAGGCTGCCATCCTCGCGCATGACCGCATCGCCAAATGCGTCTTGTATGGTGATCAGCACTTCGCTGTCCGGTGCGGTGAGTTCGCGTGCAATGACGTCGGTATCGATCACCGGCACGCCCTGCTCGGCAAATAGGTCAGCCACGGTGGACTTGCCCGAGCCGATGCCGCCGGTGAGGCCGACCGTAAACATCAGAACTGACCGAGATAGGCCTGCGTCAGGTCGGCGCCGAAGAACAGCGCCACCAGCCCGCCGCCCGCCAGGTAGGGGCCGAATGGAATCGGCACGCGCCGGTCATGTTTGACCAGCACGATCATCGCGATACCGATCGTCGCGCCGACCACCGACGACAGCAGCAGGGTGACGGGCAACATCTGCCAGCCGAGCCAGGCTCCGATGGCCGCCAGCAGCTTGAAGTCGCCAAAGCCCATGCCGTCCTTGCCGGTCACCAGCTTGAACACCCAGTACACCGACCACAACACGCCATAGCCGGCGATGGCACCGATGACCGCATCGGGCAGGCTGGCGAAATGGCCATTCAGGTTGAACAGCAGGCCCAGCCACAGCAGCGGCAGCGTGAGACTGTCGGGCAGCAGCGTGGTGTCGAGATCGATGAAGGCCAACGCGATCAGCGTCCACACCAGCAGTAGCGCGCCAAGTGTCTGCACGCTCAGACCCCATTTCCACGCCACCGCTGCGGACAGCAGCGCTGTGAGTAGTTCCACCAACGGGTAGCGCGCGCTGATCGACGTGCCGCAGGTCGAGCAGCGTCCGCGCAGCCACAGCCAGGACAAAATCGGGATGTTTTCCAGCGCGGTAATCTGATGACCGCATTGGGTGCAGGCCGAGCGCGGCACCCACAGGTTGTAGCGCGGGGCATCCGACATCGTCTCGCCGCGCAGATCGGCGCACTGCGCATGCCAGTCTGCTTCCATCATCCTAGGCAAGCGATGAATGACGACATTCAAGAAACTGCCGATCAGCAGCCCGAATAAAAAAACCAGCCCGGTGAAGAGGGCTGGTTCGGCTTGCAGCAGTTCCATCAGACGACCGAACCCATCTTAAAGATCGGCAGGTACATCGCGATGACCATGCCGCCGATCAGCGTGCCCAGCACCACCATGATAAGCGGCTCCATCAGGCTGGACAGCGCTGCCACCGCGTCATCCACTTCGGCCTCGTAGAAGTCGGCGACTTTGCCCAGCATGGAGTCGAGCGAGCCGGACTCCTCGCCGATGGCCGCCATCTGCAGCACCATATTGGGGAAACGCCCGGAATTCTGCATCGCCACCGTCAGCGCGGTGCCGGTCGACACCTCGTTGCGGATTTTATGCGTGGCCTCGACGAACACCTGATTGCCCGAGGCGCCGCCCACCGAGTCAAGTGCCTCGACCAGCGGCACGCCGGCGGCGAACATCGTGGCCAGGGTGCGAGTCCAGCGCGCGATGGTGGCTTTTTCGATCACCGCGCCAAAAATCGGCAACTTGAGCATGACGCGATCCATGAACATCTGTACCTTGCGTGAGCGCTTCCAGGCCTGCAGCAGTGCATAAATGCCGCCGCCGATCACACCGAAGATCGCCCACCACCATTGGACGAAGAAATCCGAAATCGCCATCACCACCAGGGTCGGCCCCGGCAGGTCGGCGCCGAAGCTGCTGAACAGATCCTTGAATGCCGGAATCACGAAAATCATGATGATCGCGGTGATCACAAACGCCACCACGATGATGGAGATCGGATAGAACAGCGCTGCCTTGATCTTGCTCTTGATGGCGAGGATTTTTTCCTTGTATACCGCCAGGCGATCGAGCACGCCTTCCAGAATACCGGCGGCCTCGCCCGCCCCCACCAGGTTGCAGAACAATGCGTCGAAATACAGCGGATGGCGCCCGAAGGACTGGGTGAGGCTGCTGCCTTTTTCGATGTCCGACTTGATTTCCAGCAATAAGCGCTGCATTGAGGGATTGGAATGCCCGCGCGCGACGATTTCGAACGATTGCAGCAAGGGCACGCCGGCTTTCATCATGGTCGCCAGTTGCCGGGTGAACAGGGTGACATCCTTGTCGGTGATTTTCTTGCCGCTACTGAACAGCGCGCTCTGCTTCTTGACCTTGGTGACGGTAATGCCCTGCTTGCGCAGCAGGGAGTTGACCACCGCTTCGCCGCCGGCCTGCATCTGGCCCTTGACCTTCTTGCCGCGCTTGTCCATGCCTTCCCACTGGAAGGTGGCGTCCTTGACTGCCCTTGCCGCTGTTGCCATAAGGAAAATCCTTTATATGTTGGTCACGGCCTCGACCTCTTCCAGCGAGGTCATGCCAGCTTTCACTTTCAACAAACCCGCCTGACGCAGATCGCGCACACCCTCACGCCGCGCCTGATCGGCGATATCGGATTCGTTGCCCCCCTTGAGGATAATGCGGGTCATGGCGTCGGTAATCGGCATCACCTGATAGATGCCCACCCGCCCCTTGTAGCCGGTGCCGCCGCAGATATCGCAGCCCACCGGCTTGTAGGGTTTCCAGCTGCCGTCCAGCTGGTCTTCGCTAAAACCCGCTGCCAGCAGCGCCTCTTGCGGAAGATCGGTCGGCTGTTTGCACGAACACAGACGCCGTGCCAGACGCTGGGCGGTAATCAGGATCACCGACGAGGCGACGTTGAACGGCGCCACCCCCATGTTGAGCAAGCGCGTCAGCGTGCCGGGCGCATCGTTGGTATGCAGCGTGGACATCACCATATGGCCGGTCTGCGCGGCCTTGATCGCGATGTCGGCGGTTTCCAGATCGCGGATTTCGCCGACCATGATGACGTCCGGGTCCTGCCGCAGGAAGGATTTCAGCGCGGCCGAAAAAGTGAGGCCCGCCTTGTCGTTGACGTTGACCTGGTTGACGCCGGGCAGCTGGATTTCCGCCGGGTCTTCCGCGGTCGAGATATTGACGTCGGGCTTGTTGAGGATGTTCAGGCAGGTGTAGAGCGACACCGTCTTGCCGGAACCGGTCGGGCCGGTCACCAGCACCATGCCGTAGGGCCGGTGCACCGCGTTCAGCAGCAGTTCCTTCTGCCACGGCTCGTAGCCCAGCGCTTCGATCCCCAGCTGCGCGCTGGTGGGATCGAGAATACGCATGACGATCTTTTCGCCATACAGGGTGGGCAGGGTGCTGACCCGGAAATCGATGGCGCGGTTCTTCGACAGCACCATTTTCATGCGGCCGTCCTGCGGCACGCGCTTCTCCGAAATGTCCAGCCGCGACAGCACCTTGATGCGCGACGCGACCTTGTCCTTGATCGCCATCGGCGGCTGCGCCACTTCGGACAGCACGCCATCACGCCGATAGCGTATGCGGTAGTACTTCTCGTAAGGTTCGAAATGGATGTCGGAGGCGCCCTGGTTGATGGCGTCCAGCATAATCTTCTGCAGGTAGCGCACCACCGGCGCATCGTCGATTTCGATGCCGCCGGTATCCTGCTGCGCGGCGGCACTTTCCTCGTCGGCAAAATCCAGATTGAGGTCTTCGGCATTCAACACCGCCATCGTGTTGTCGTCTGCCTCGCCGACTTTCTGGATCAGCTTGCCGAGCTTGTCGTCTTCCACCACGATCGGTTCCACCGCCTGGCCGGTCTGGAACTTCACTTCGTCCAGTGCCTGCAGATGGGTGGGGTCGGACGTCGCCACGTAGAGCTTGTTGCCGCGCTGATACAAGGCGATCACGCGGCGCTTTTGCACCAGCTTCGGGTCGAGCACGCCCTGCGGCAGGCTTTCTGCGTCCATGGCCCCCAGGTCCAGATAGGGGAACCCGAACGAGGTGGCTGCGAATTCCGCAACCTGGTCGGCCTTGAAGCGTTTGCCCTTGACCAGTTCCGTCACGAACGACTCGCCCGACTGGGCCGCGCGCTGCCCCACGCCTTCGGCATCCGCTTCGGACAGCCAGCCATGGTTGACCATGGCACGCGCCAGTCCGGTTAACGTCGTGTTATGTGTCACAGCAGCCATAAATTCGGTCCAGGCAACTCCACTTGGATGAGGGTTTACACATCGCCGGCTGCAACCGGCGTAGGGGAATCACAGGCCTTAACGGCGATATTTCGACTAAATTGAGGCGTTTTCAGGTGCCGCCGCCTGCTCTGCCGGCAGATAGATGCGCGCCATCCGGACTGCGCGGTCCTGCGTCTGCACGATTTCCACCGGCACATCGCCCAGTTTGAGGCTCACGCCGGCCTCGGGAATGTCTTCGAACTGCTCCAGCAGCAGGCCGTTCAGCGTCTTCGGTCCGTCCAGTGGCAGCGACAGGCCCAGCTTGCGGTTCAGGTGGCGCAGCAGCACGCTGCCCTCGGCCAGCCAGCTACCGTCCTCATCGCGCCGTAGATAGCCGGTGTCGGACGGTGCCTGGGTGGTGAATTCGCCAACCATTTCTTCCAGCAGGTCTTCGAGCGTCACCAGGCCCTGCAGCTCGCCGTACTCGTCGACCACCAGCGCCAGCCGCCGCCGGCTGCTCTGGAAATTGCGCAACTGGGTGAACAGCGGCGTGCCCGCCGGGACGAAATAGGGTGTTTCCAGGTTTTCCTTCAGCGTGTCGGGGTCGAGCTCCTCGCCCGTCAATGCATGCAGCACGCGGCGCACATGCAACACGCCGAGCAGAGTGTCTACCGAGCCCTGCTGCACCACCAGCCGGGTGTGGTGACTGGTCGAAATCTGCTGGCGCAGCCGCTCGGGGTCGTCCTCGATATCGATCGCCTCGATCTGGCTGCGCGGCGTCATCACGTCGTCAACGCTGATGTCTTCAAGTTCCAGCAACTTCACTAGAATCCGGTGATGTTCGCGGGGAAACACGCCGGACGATTCCAGCACGATGGTGCGCAACTCCTCCAGCCCCAGACGACTGCCATGCCCAGGCTCAGGTGGCTTGATCCGCAATAATCGCAGGATGCCCTGAACGAACAGATTGACGAACCAGATCACCGGATACGCCAGTTTGAGCATCGGCGTCAGCACATACGCCGCCGGGTAGGCGATGCGCTCGGGATAGGATGCCCCGAGCACCTTGGGCGTGACCTCGCTGAACACCAGAATCAGAAAGGTCAGTAGCAGGGTCGCCAGCGACAGTGCGAGATCGGAATCGCCGAACAGGCGGATCGAAATGATCGTCGCCAGCGTCGCCGCCGCGATGTTGACCAGGTTGTTGCCGAGCAAAATCACGCCCAGCAGCTTGTCGGTCCGGTTCAGCAGCGACTGCGTCAGCATCGCGCCGCGATGGCCCGTTTCCGCAGCATGGCGCAGCCGGTAGCGGTTGATCGCCATCATGGCGGTTTCGGACGCCGAAAAGCAGGCCGACAGAAACAGCAGGCCCGCGAGCAGGCCGAATAGGGTATTGATAGACAGGTTTTCCAAGGGCTATTCCTGAAAGGGGCGACTCAATCGAGTCGGCAGGCGGACACGTCAGCGTCCCAGCAGCACTTCGAGCACGAACTGGGTGCCCAGATAGGCCAGCAGCAGCAAGGTAAAACCGGTAATCGTCCAGACCAGCGCGGTGCGTCCGCGCCAGCCGCGAAAGTGCCGCCCCACCAGCAGGCCGCCGAACACCAGCCAGGACAGGATGGCCAGCACGACCTTGTGGGTGAACTGCAGCGGCGTGCCGAACACGACATCGGAGAAAAACACCCCGCTGAACACCGCCAGCGTCAGCAGCGCAAAGCCGACGCCAATGGTCCTGAACAACATGGCCTCCAGCGTCAGCAACGGCGGCGCGCCGCCGCCCAGTTGGCCGCCGCGGTGCAGTTGCCGCTCCAGCAGCGTCATCATCACCGCGTGCAGTGCTGCCACCGCCAGCAGGCCGTAGGCGAGAAACGACACCACCAGGTGCGTGCGCAAGGCCAGGACTTGTGAATTGGGAATCGCGTGGGTCTCGGTGAAAAGCGCCATGGTCAGCACCGACACCGCCGCCAGCCCGCTGACCCAGGACTGCAGGCGCGCCAGCGGCGCACCGTGGCTAGACAGCCAGTAGGTCAGCGCGGTCAGCCACAGGATCGTCGACAGCGAACTGCCGAAACCCAGCCGGATATCCCCCTGCCCTAGCACCGACTGATAGATCAGCACCCCGTGCGCCAGCAGCGCCACAGGCAGCAGGACACGCACCGACACGGCCGTCGGCATGCGCTGCAGGCGCCAGGCCACCCACCCATAGAGCGCGCTCACACACAAAGTAACCAGCAATAGCGGAGACATTCGTTAAAATGCAAATCAGAATTCAGCGAGCCTCATTATCCATGCCGTCCCCAGCGGCAACAAGGAAGCCATGTTAGATAATCTCAGCGGACGCCTCGCCGGCGTCGTCAAAAACTTGCGCGGCCAGGCGCGCATCACCGAAGCCAACGTGCAGGACACGCTGCGCCAGGTGCGTCTGGCGCTGCTCGAAGCCGACGTCGCGCTACCGGTGGTCAAGGACTTCATCGAAGCCGTCAAAGCGCGTGCGCTGGGTCAGGAAGTGCTCACCAGTCTGTCGCCGGGCCAGGCGCTGATCGGCATCGTCCACGAAGAACTCACCCGCCTGATGGGCGGCGAAAACGCCGACCTCAATCTCGCCGCCACCCCGCCCGCGACGATCCTGATGGCCGGCCTGCAGGGCTCGGGCAAGACCACCACCAGCGGCAAGCTCGCGCTGTTGCTGAAAAACCGCAAGAAAAAAGTCCGGCTCGCGTCGGCCGACGGCTACCGGCCCGCCGCCATCGACCAGTTGCGGCAACTCGCCACCCAGCTCGACGTCAGCTTTTTCGAGGCGGGCGACGAGCGCGATCCGCTGAACATCGCACGGGCCGCGCAGGACCATGCGCGCAAGCAGTTCTACGACGTGCTGATCGTCGACACCGCGGGCCGCCTGGCGATTGACGAGGCGATGATGAACGAGATCAAGGCGCTGCACGCCGCGGTCCAGCCCATCGAAACGCTGTTCGTGGTCGACGCCATGCAGGGCCAGGACGCGATCAACGTGGCCCGCGCCTTCAACGAGGCGCTGCCGCTCACCGGCATCGTGCTGACCAAGCTTGACGGCGATGCCCGCGGCGGTGCGGCGCTGTCGGTGCGCCACATCACCGGCAAGCCGCTCAAGTTCATCGGTGTCGGCGAAAAACCCACCGGGCTGGAGGCCTTCCATCCCGAACGCATGGCGCAGCGCATCCTCGGCATGGGCGACGTGCTCTCGCTGATCGAGCAGGCGCAGGGTTCGGTCGACCTGGCCGAAGCCAAGAAACTGGCCGACAAGGTCAAGAAAGGCAAGGACTTCGACCTCGAGGACTTCAAGGCGCAAATCCAGCAGATGAAGAAAATGGGCGGCCTCTCGGCGCTGATGGACAAGCTCCCCGGCGCCGGCCAGATGGCCATGCCGGCGGGTGCCGACGACAAGGCGGTCAACCGGCTGGAAGGCATCATCAACAGCATGACCCCGCTGGAGCGCCGCAAGCCCGAGATCATCAAGGCCAGCCGCAAGCGCCGCATCGCCGCCGGCGCCGGGGTGCAGGTGCAGGAAATCAACAAGCTCCTGAAGCAGTTCGAGCAGGCGCAGAAGATGATGAAAATGATGGGCAAGGGCGGCCTGTCCAAGATGATGCGCGGCATGAAAGGCATGCTGCCGGGGATGCGCTGACCCGAACCGCTGGCAAACGGGGCAATTATGGGTATAATTCCCGGTTTTCTCCGTTTACCCGGTGGGTTAAATCATGGTCGTTATTCGTCTTTCGCGCGGCGGCGCCAAAAACCGCCCCTTCTACAACGTGGTGGTGGCCGATTCGCGCTGCCGCCGTGATGGCCGCTTCATCGAGCGCGTCGGTTTCTACAATCCGGTGGCATCCGAAGGTTCCGAAGCCCTGCGCCTGGATCAGGAGCGCATCGGCTACTGGGTGAGCAACGGCGCGCAGCTGTCCGACACCGTCGCCCGCCTGGTCAAGAAGAACCCGCCCGCTGCCGCTGCTGTGTGAGTCAGTCTGACGACTGGGTGGTGATGGGGCGCATCGCCGCCCCGTTCGGCATCAAGGGCTGGGTCAAGGTCCAGCCTTTCAGCGAAGACCCGGGCACGCTGCTGGATTTCGAATCCTGGCGCGTTGGACGGGGCGAGCAGCACACGCACTACAGCGTCGAAGACGCTCAGGAGCACAGCAAGGCCCTGGTCGCCAAACTGGCCGGCATCGACGACCGCGACGCGGCCTATGCGTTGCGCGGACAGGAAGTTTCGGTGGCGAAAAGCGCCTTGCCGCCGCCGCAGGACAACGAGTACTACTGGTCGGACCTGATCGGCCTCAGGGTCGTCAACCGCGAAGGGGTCGAGCTGGGCACGGTCGACAGCCTGATGGAAAGCGGCACGAACGACTTGCTGGTGGTCAAAGGCGCGCGCGAGCACCTGATTCCGTTCATCGCGCCCTTCGTCGGCCAGGTGGATCTGGCAGGTGGAACGATCGAGGTGGACTGGGGCGAAGATTTTTAAGGGAGGGCGTGTGCGGTTCGATGCGATCACGCTGTTCCCCGAGATGTTCGATGCCGTACTGGATTACGGCATCAGCCGGCGGGCGCTGGATCGCGGACTGTACCGGTTCAAGTCGTGGAATCCGCGCGATTTCACCGACGATCCGCATCGCACGGTGGACGACCGGCCCTACGGCGGCGGTCCCGGCATGTTGATGCTGGCCGAGCCGCTGGATCGCGCGCTGAACGCGGTGCAGCAGGATCTGGCAAGCGAAAACCTGACGCCCTGGGTGGTGCATTTTTCCCCCCGCGGCCGCCCGCTGACGCAGCAGCGGGTGATGGAACTGAAGCAAATGTCCGCGCTAGTGCTGCTGTGTGGACGCTACGAAGGGATCGACGAGCGGCTGTTGCAACGCCGCGTCGACGAGGAAATCTCGCTCGGCGACTTCGTGCTGTCGGGCGGTGAACTGCCGGCGCTGGCGCTGATGGATGCGCTCATCCGGCAGCTTCCGGGGGCGCTGAACGACGCCGAATCGGCGGTGCAGGACTCGTTCAGCCACGGGCTGCTCGACTGCCCGCACTACACCCGGCCCGAAGTCTGGCAGGGCATGGCGGTGCCGGAGGTGTTGAAAGGCGGCAACCATGCGGCGATTGCCAAATGGCGGCACGAAGAAAGTGTGCGGCTGACTGCCGCACTGCGGCCCGACCTGCTGGATCAGGCGCGGCAACAAAAGGATTGACCGGCTTGCCTTGTCAGGCAAGTTGGAATTGAGCGGCGCTGGGGTTCAAACCAACCCCGGGGCCAATATGAAACGGCGTGACGTCCACCCTTTTGGGTATACCTCTCCCGCCAGAAGCAAGGAAACATCATGAACATCATCGAGCAACTCGAACAGGAAGAAATCGCCCGCCTGGGCAAAACCCTCCCCGACTTCGCCCCCGGCGACACCATCGTCGTCCAGGTGAAAGTGAAGGAAGGCAACCGCGAGCGTCTGCAGGCCTACGAAGGCGTCGTCATCGCCAAGCGCAACCGCGGCCTCAACTCCGCTTTCACCGTGCGCAAGATCTCGGCCGGCGAAGGCGTCGAGCGTACCTTCCAGACCTACTCGCCGCTGGTCGCCAGCGTCGAAGTCAAGCGACGCGGCGACGTCCGCCGCGCCAAGCTGTACTACCTGCGCGAGCGCTCCGGCAAGTCTGCACGCATCAAGGAAAAACTGCCGGCCCGCAAGGCCAAGGCAGCGGCTGCCGAATAAGCAGTCTTCCTGCCCGCAAAAACGCCCGCTTCATGCGGGCGTTTTTGTTTCTGGCGGGCGCTAAAATGCCGTCATGACGACCTACGATGCCATCCTGGACGCCCCGCCCTGCCGCCTCGGCGCGATCTTCACCGGCGACGCGCTGACCCGGCTGGACTTCCTGCCTGCCGACACCCCGGTATCGCACCGACCGGATGGGCGGGCACGCCAGCTGGCGCGCGAACTCGAGGCCTATTGGCACAACCCCGCCCACCCCTTCGACCTGCTTTTTGTGCCCCAGGGCACACCGTTCCAGCTGCGGGTGTGGCGCGCACTGATGGCAATTCCGGCCGGACGGCCGACCACCTATGGCGCGCTGGCAAAACAGCTCGGCACCGCGGCGCGCGCGGTAGGCCAGGCGTGCGGCGCAAATCCCCTGCCGGTCCTGATTCCCTGCCATCGGGTGGTGGGTGCAAGCAGCCTGGGGGGGTTCATGCATGCCTCCAGCGGCGCGCCGCTGGACGTGAAAACCTGGCTGCTGGCGCATGAAGGGGCGGCCTCATGCTTGCCGCCCGCCCCCTCACCCCAACCCTCTCCCGCAAGCGGGAGAGGCAGCAAACGTCATGCCCAAACCGATTAACGCGCTGATTGACCGGTTCTGCGACCACCTGTGGCTGGAAGACGGGCTGGCGGACCTGACGCTGGCGGCGTACCGGCGCGACCTGACGACCTTTGGCGCCTGGCTGGAACAGGAACGCCAGCACGGCCTTGACGCCACCGTGGCGGGTGACATCGAGGCCTACCTCGCGTGGCGCTTCAGCCAGCACACGCAGCCGCGCAGCGCGGCGCGCTACACGTCGGCGCTGAAGCGCTTTTACCGCTATCTGCTGCGCGAAAACCTGATCGCCACCGATCCCACGCTGAATCTGGACAGCCCCAAGCTGCCGCGCGCTCTGCCGAAGACGCTGACCGAGGCCGACGTCGAGCGCCTGCTCGACAGCGCAGACGTCAACACCCCGCTGGGCCTGCGTGACCGCGCGATGCTGGAAATGCTGTACGCCACCGGTTTGCGGGTGTCCGAACTGGTGGGGTTGAAGCTGACCGCGGTGAATCTCAACGACGGCGTGCTGCGGGTGACCGGCAAGGGCAACAAGGACCGGCTGGTGCCGCTGGGCGAGGAAGCGGTGCAGTGGGTCAAGCGCTATCTGGCTAACGCCCGCCCGCTGCTGATGGAAAAGAACCTGTCGGATGCGGTGTTCGTAACCGCGCGCGGCGGCGGCATGACGCGGCAGGGCTTCTGGTACCTGATCAGGCGCCGCGCGCAGGCTGCCGGCATCACCCGCCCGCTGTCGCCGCACACGCTGCGCCACGCCTTTGCCACCCATCTGCTCAACCATGGCGCCGACCTGCGCGTGGTGCAGATGCTGCTCGGCCACAGCGACATTTCCACCACCCAGATCTACACCCACGTGGCGCGCGAGCGGATGAAGCAGCTGCACGCGCAGCATCACCCGCGGGGCTGAGTCAGGCCGGCATCCCAATCCGTTCCATCAGGTAGCACAGGCAGTCCTGGCGGATCACCCGTTCGTCGCGCGTCAGCATGGCCGGCATCAGCGATTTCGCGAGGGTGATCCCGCCCCCGCGGTATTCGAACAGGCGGTCGCCGATGTCCTCGCCGCGTTCATTCAGCGCCTGCAGCCGGGCGGCGCTGCCCTGCCGGATCCGGCCCCAGACATCGCGGTGCGTCAGTTCGCGAAAATTGAAATGGTCCAGCGCGGGCGCAAAGTCGATGTCGGCATCGGGCACGTCGAAGCCGAAGCTGACCGTGTCCGGCAGCTTGACCGTGGCCACGGTGTGAAACAGATCGATGTCGTGCGGCGCCACCGGGTGGACCGGAAACTCGGACAGGTGCAGGCAGGCTTCCATGAAGGCGGCGGCATGTTCGACGCTGCCCGGGGTGCCGGGCTTGCCACATTCCAGCGTGACCGACGGGCACAACTCGGCAAACGCGCCCGACTGCACGCCGAGCGGCCGGATGAAGTAGACGACGATGCGCGAAAACAGCGTGGCGAGATGCAGGAAATGCGGCTCCAGCCGGTTGACGCAGGCGTAATGCGGATTCAGCCCGGTGTTGTTGTGAATGTCGAGGCTGGCGAACACGCCGCGCGTGCGCATCGCGTCGACCACCTGCCGCATCATCGCTGCTTCGGGCGAATCCGTCTCCTCGCTACCGGGCCACACCCGGTTGTAGTCGGGCTGGCCGTCGAGCCGGCGCACGCCCGAGCGGGCCGCGGCGACATTGCCGATGTAGAGCGACAGCGCGCGCGGCAGCTCGGCCCCGGCAAATTTCTGCAGCACCGACTGCGCTGCCAGCCAGCCGGTGTCCTCGTTGCCGTGCAACAGCACCGACACGAACAGCGGCGGGCTACGCCGGCCGGGCAGGTGGATCAGCGCCGGCCCCGGCAACACCTCGCCCAGTCTCGATGCTGGCAACTCCAGCAGGCCGGGAGGCACGGCGTCATAGTGCGTCAGCATTACAGGTTCCACTGGTGCACCGGCGCGCCGGAGCGCTGATTGTCGAGGTAATCGTCCATCATGCGGTGCAGCTTGCCTCCCACTTGCGCCAACCGTTGCAGCTGCCAGGTCGACCCGGTCTGGCCACTGCGCACGCGCGCTTCGACGACGCCCAGATAATGCTCGATCTCGGCCTCCGGCAGGCCGAAATCGCCCAGCCCCCGGCGCGCCAGCGGCAGTCCAGTCTCGAGCAGCCAGCCACGCACGGGGGTACGCCGGCCATCCAGCCCGATCATCTCGGCCTGCAGCCCATGGCGGGCCGCCGCATAAAAGTTGGCGCGCGCATCGGCAAACGACAGCTCGGATTCGGCGGCCTGCGGCTGCCGCGCCAGCGCGTGCACCAGGCCGAAATACAGCGCCGCATTGGCCACCATGTCGAGTACCGTGGGGCCGCTCGGCAGCACCCGCTGTTCCAGCCGGATATGGGCCTGTCCGGCGGCGTCGAAGCCGATCAGCGGACGCACCCAGCGCCAGATCGCACCGTTATGCAGGCGCAGATGCGGGAAGCGCGCCGGCGATTCGGTCTGCGGCATCGGCAACAGCACCGGGTAATGCTCGAGGTTTTCCTCGAACAGTTCGAGCGGGCTGTGCGCCACATAGTCGCGCCCGAAGGTCACGCGCCGCACGGTCGGTTCGGCCAGGCCATTGTAGCCGCCCAGTTCCACCGACTGCTCGAACAGCGGCACGCGCGTTTCCTGCCAAAGGCGCTGGCCGAACAGCAGCGGTGAATTGACCGCTGCCGCCAGCAGCGGCGCGCAACTGATCAGCGCGGCGTTGTAGTAGCGGCCCGCGCGCTCGAACGGCACCTGCAGATGCAGCTGGAACGACGTGGTGGCCGCTTCCAGCATGACGTCGGGCCGGCTCAGATGGAGTTGATCCGCGCCTTCGATGTCGATGCGGATCGGGGCGCCGTCGCGCTGCTGCAGCACCTGCGCGTTCAGCACATCGAAACGGTTCATCGCCGACATGTTGGCGAGGCACAGGTCCTCGTCGCGGATGGTCGGCAGAATGCCGATCATCGCCAGCACCGTATCCATGCCGTGCGCGACCTGCTGGCAGTTGTCCCAGGTACGCAGCAGGGATTCCTCCATCGCGGCCAGCACGCCCGCGCCCATATCCAGCGGCGGCGCATTCAGTTCGACGTTGAAGCGCGACAGCTCGGGCACCACCATGGGATCGTTCAACGCCCGCAGGTAGGCCTCGTTGACCGAGCTGGGCCGGCCGGCGTGGTCGAGCAGCCAGGCTTCGAGTTCGAACCCGGCGACATAGCGCGTATCGGTGAAGCCGCCGGTTCGGGCAAAGGACCGCAGCGCGGCCGTTTCCTCCGTCAGCCGGGCGGCAAACTGGTCGATGTCGGCTTCGGAGAAGCGGGTGCGGTTGATTTCCTGTCCCATGCGCGCGTTCGGATTTCACTCCACTGACAATGAATCGGCTTTGAACATCCCGTCTGACGGTTGCTTCATCTGGCCGCGAGCGCGTCCGCCCTCACACCCGCGTGCTGCGGCGGGCAAGGTAAAACCATTCCTGCCCCGGCAGCGCGTTGGGATTGGGAAACACGATGTGGCCATCGCGGTCCGCCTGTACCGGCGTGCCGTCGTGGCGCGTGCCGATCACTTCGCCTGCCCGCACCGGATCGAAGCTGGACCACGGCCGCGCAAAGGCATCGTCTGCGTGAGCGCGGTCGACGACCTGATACAGGCGCAGTGCCTCGGTGTGGTCGACCGGCGCCGGCGCGGCTTCGGCGCTCAGGTGCAAATGCGCCAGAGCATGGTGAATCGCGCGATACGCCACCTCGGGTGCAGCCGGGTCGTCATGCTGGCCGCATTCCAGCGTCAGCGCGATGCCGCCGTGCGCGCGCATGTATTCGGTGGTGCCCACGCCGTAATGCACGTCGGCCTCGCGCGACGACGCACCCGCGGCGAGGCGGCGCGCCACGCCGGCCGCATAGGTGTCGAGCCAGCCGTCGACGAAGCGATGCACACCGAGCACGAGCGCCAGCGCGGTTTCCTCGGCGGCGCGTGCAAACGGCTCCAGCGTGCCGCGGTTGTTCTCCGGCCCCAGCATGACAAAGGGATCGCCTGCGGTATGAAAGGAGTGCAGGTCGAGCAGTGCATCGTGCTGCGCCAGCAAGGGGCACAGCCAATTGGCGATGCGGTCCTCGAACTCGGCCGGGGTGTCGGTCGGCACCAGATTGCGGTTGAGGTTGCGGTCGCCCATGCGCTGGTGACGCGCGTAGGCCAAAGGATTGGTGACCGGAATGAAGGTGACGTGGCCCGCGGCGATACGCAGCTGGCCGGACTCGATCTCGCCGATCACGCGGCGGATCGCCCGGGTACCGCAGGTTTCGTTGCCATGCACCGCGCCGAGCACGATCAGACGCGCGCCCGGCGCCAGGCCGGTGAACGACACCGATTGAAAATGCAGCGAATCCGCTTCACTCATGGATCATTCACTCATAGCTCATGGCCTTGAACAGCAACGATATACCCGACACCAGCAACAGTACGCCGACCAGCCGCGTCATCTGCTGCTGCGTCAGGCCGACATGCACGCGCCCGCCCAGGTAGAGCGCGCCCAGCACCAACGGTAGCGCGGCAAAGTAAGCGATCCAAACCGGGCCGGTCAGCAGCAGGCCGGCCACCAGAAAGCTCGCGATGCGCGTGATCCCTTCGATAAAGAACGTCGCCGAAAACGTCGCACGCAATTCGCCCTTGTCGCGGATGCGATGGCTCAAGTAAATCACATACGGCGGCCCGCCGGTACCGAACAGCCCGCCCACGGTGCCGCCGACCAGCGAGGCCGGCACCGCCCAGCCACGCGAAATCGGCTTGTCGCCGTGAATGTTGAAGATGCTGCGAAGCGCGAACAGAAAGACGAAGCCGGCCAGCGTCAGCAGCATGGGCTCGGGCGGCAGCTTGAGCAGCAGACTGGTGCCCAGCACCACGCCGACGATGCCAAACGGAATCAGGATCCCGACCTCGTCCCATTTCACGCGCTTGAAATTGAGGCCGCCGATCACGATCGACGCGGTGAAATCCAGCAGCAGCACCAGCGGCACCACGAATTTCAGCGGCAGAAACAAGGCCAGCAGCGGCACTGCAATCAGCCCCGAGCCAAAGCCGGTGATGCCACGGATGACATACGCCGCCAACAGGATGACGGCAGCGCCGGCAATGCTGCTGGCGGCCAGCTGCTCCAGACTCACAAACGCGTGCCGCGCTCGATGGTGATGCCGAGCTCCTTGATGCCCGGCACGATGGCAAACTTGGTCACCGACACCTTCACCCACGGCGCGCCGAATTCGTCGCGCACGATGGCAGCCACGTGCTCGGCCACCGATTCGACCAGCGTGATCGGCTGCGGCGCGTTGTGCAGGTAATCCTTCACCCGCATCGCCACCGCGCCGTAGTCGATGGTGTCGGCCACATCGTCGGTGCCCCCGGCCTTGCTGTCAGGCAGGCCGATTTCGAGGTCGAGCCGCACCGGCTGTGGTACTTTGCGTTCCCACTCGTATATGCCGATAATCAGTTCGAGACGAAAGTCCCGCAAAAATAGAATGTCCATTGCCTTGATTGTCCGCGGAACGTCCGCCACGGACTCATCCAAAACCTGCCATTTTACTGACTTATGACCACGCTGTTGTTTATTGCCGTTGCCTATCTGCTGGGCTCCCTGTCGTTTGCGGTGATCGTCAGCCGCGCCATGCGGCTGCCCGACCCGCGCAGCTTCGGCTCGGGCAATCCCGGCGCCACCAATGTGCTGCGCAGCGGGCACAAGCTGGCCGCCGTGCTGACGCTGCTGGGCGACGCGCTGAAGGGCTGGGTGGCGGTGGTGCTGGCGCGCATGCTGGCGCCGCAGTTCGGCCTCGACGACGACATCGTGCTGCTGTGCGCGCTGGCGGTGTTCATCGGCCACCTGTTTCCGGTGTTTTTCCGCTTCCAGGGTGGCAAAGGCGTGGCCACCGCATTCGGCGTTCTGGTCGGTCTCAATCCCTGGCTCGGCCTGGCCTGCATGGCCACCTGGCTGTTCATGGCCGGGGTATTCCGCATTTCCTCGCTGGCCGCGCTGACCACCGCCGTGCTCGCTCCGGTCTATGCCGCGCTGCTGATGGGCTGGGGCAACACGGCCATCACGGTACTGGTGATTGCGCTGCTGCTGGTCTATCGTCACAAGAACAACCTGATCAAGCTGGTCAACGGCGAAGAAGGCCGCATCGGCGCACGCTCCTGACCCATTGACCTGACATGGCCCTGTTCGACAAAACCATCAGCAACGCCAAGGACAGCCTCGCCGAAGTCTCGCGCGAGGCGATCGATCACGCCGGAGAACGTCTGGCCGATGTGGTGAAAGTCGGCGTGTCGCAGGCCGGCACCGAGCTGAAGGACGTCATTTGGAAGGCCAGCCAGGAAATCGACAGCAAACTCGACAAGATTTCCGACGAGCTGCACGCGCAGCGCCAGTTCACCAAGGACGATGTGCGCGAAATGGTCGATTACGCGGGGGAAAGACTCAGCACCGTGATGGACGCGCGCATCGTCCACGCCAAAGCGGAAATTTCATCGCTGGTGCAGGAAAAGGTCGAGTACTTCAAACACGAGATCGACAGCTTCTTCATCGAACGGCAGCGCGATCTGGCGCGCGAACGGCGGCGCCTGTTCATCAACGTCGCCATTGCGATCCTGGCTTCGCTGTCGCTGGGCTTCGTGTCCTGGCTGTACCACCAGTACCTCGGCGGCGGACTCGACGTGTTCGCCATTTTCCGCATCGTGTTCGCCTCGCTGATGGGCGGCTATGCGGCCTACCTCGCGGTCAGGCTGGTGCGTCGCTGGGTGTCGATGTCGGAACACAGGAAGGACACGCTGTTCCTGGTCAGTCGCTACTGGGGCGCGCTACGACCGGAAAGCATTTTCGGCACGGTAATCCTGGTGTGCCTGATGGCGGTGCTGGTGGGCTTCCTGCTGTTTCCCGACCAGATCGCCCGCCTCACCGGCAGCGAGGCCTGGTTGCAGGGCCTGCGCGAGGCCTTCCCCTTCTTCGAGCGGAGAAACTAGACGCGGCTACACCGCGTCGAGCGTCGCCAGTTCCCAGCGCGGCTTGACCGCAAACGTCAGGTCCCGGTTTGCGTGCGCCAGCCGCTGCGCGCCGGCGTAGGCGATCATCGCGCCGTTGTCAGTACAGAATTCCAGCCGCGGGTAGAACACCTCGATGCCGCGCGCGGCGGCTTCGCGCGTGAGCCGCTCGCGCAACTGCGCGTTGGCGCCCACGCCGCCGGCGACCACCAGCCGCGTCGCACCGCTGTGTTGGCAGGCCGCCAGGCTCTTGCTCACCAGCACCTCCACCGCGGCGGCCTGGAAAGCGGCCGCGATGTCCGCCGCCTGCGCCAGCCCCTGCTTCCTCACCAGCGTCAGCACTGCCGTCTTCAGTCCGGAAAAGCTGAAATCGAAATCGCCGGAATTCAACATCGGCCGCGGCAGCTTGAAGCGGTCAGCGTCGCCCGTCGCCGCCAGCTTCGACAGCGCCGGCCCACCCGGATAGCCCAGCCCCAGCAGCTGGGCCGTCTTGTCGAACGCCTCGCCGGCGGCGTCGTCGAGCGTTTCGCCCAACAGCGTGTAGCGTCCGACACCCGACACCAGCATCAATTGGGTGTGCCCCCCCGACACCAGCAGCGCGACGAACGGAAATTCCGGCGGCGTGTCGGAAATCAGCGGCGACAGCAAATGGCCTTCCAGATGGTGTACGCCGACCGCCGGGATCCCCAGCGCATACGCCAGCGCGCGCGCCATCCCCGCCCCCACCAGCAGGGCGCCGGCCAGCCCCGGGCCCTGCGTGTACGCGACGCCGCCGAGATCGGCGAGGGTGCGGCCACTCTCGGCCAGCACCTGCCGGGTCAACGGCAGCACCCGCCGGATATGGTCGCGCGATGCGAGCTCGGGCACCACGCCGCCGTAGTCGGCGTGCATCGCGATCTGCGAATACAGGGCGTGCGCCAACAGGCCGTGCGCGCTGTCATACAGCGCGACACCGGTTTCATCGCAGGAGGATTCGACGCCAAGCACCAGCATAGAGGGAAAACTCAAACCAGAACCTGCGCATGATAGCGCGGGAAGCCATCACTCGAATCAGGCCTCCCGGAACCAGGACACCAGCGATAGGGATTGTTTGGGTAAAATTGCCTCAGGTTTCACTTCTTGCGGACAGCGTCTTTCGCAGTGATGCCCTCATCCAAGGAAAGTCTCATGTCGCACGTCTCCACGCCGTCCCGCCCTGCCGAACACCGCTGCGACGTGCTGGTGATCGGCGGCGGCCCGGCCGGCTCGACCGCCGCCGCCCTGCTGGCGGAAAAAGGGCATCAGGTCACCCTGCTGGAAAAGGCACGTCACCCGCGCTTCCACATCGGCGAATCCCTGCTGCCGGCCAACCTGCCGCTGTTCGACAAGCTGGGCGTGCGCGCCGAGGTGGAGGCCATCGGTATGCAGAAATGGGGGGCGGAATTCGTCTCGCCCTGGCACGAGCACCGGCAGAATTTCGAATTCGCCGATGCCTGGGACAAGTCCATGCCTTGCGCCTATCAGGTGCGCCGCTCCGAATTCGACGAGATCCTGATCCGCAATGCCACGCGCAAGGGCGCCGACGTCATCGAAGGCTGCCGCGTGCGCGAGGTGGAATTTCTGCCGGACGACGGCGGCGCCCTGGTCCGGGCGCACCACGACGACGGCCGCAGCGAGACCTGGCGATGCCGTTTTCTTGTCGACGCCTCCGGCCGCGACACCTTCCTCGGCAACCGTTTCCAGGCCAAGCAACGCAATCCCAAACACAACAGCGCCGCGCTCTATGGCCATTTCAAGGGCGCCCAGCGACACCCTGGCAAAATGGAAGGCCACATCAGCATCTTCTGGTTCGAGCAGGGCTGGTTCTGGTTCATTCCGCTCGCCGACGGCACCACCAGCGTCGGCGCGGTGACCTGGCCCCGTTTCCTGAAGACACGCAAGAAACCGGTGCAGGAATTTTTTCTCGACCTCATCGCCCAGTGCCCCGCCCTGGCGGCGCGGCTGGAAAACGCCGAACTGGTCTCCGAAGTGGAGGCCACCGGCAATTTCTCCTATAGCTGCGACCGCAGCCACGGGGCCAACTATCTGCTGCTGGGCGACGCCTACGCCTTCATCGACCCGGTCTTCTCGTCCGGCGTCATGCTTGCAATGAACAGCGCCTTCGCCGGCGCCGATGCGGTGGACGTCTGCCTGCGTCAGCCGGGCCGGGCGGCAGTGGCGCTCAAGCGCTTCGACCAGATGATGAAACACGGCCCCAGGGAATTTTCCTGGTTCATCTACCGCGTCACCAACCCCACCATGCGCGACCTCTTCATGTCGCCGCGCAATGTGTTCCGGGTCAAGGAGGCCTTGCTGTCGGTATTGGCCGGCGACATCTTCGGCAAGACGCCGATCTGGCGTTCGCTGTGGATGTTCAAGACAATCTACTACCTGACTTCGCTCGCCAACCTGAAGCGCACGATCCTGGCATGGAAGCGGCGCAAGCTGGATATCCGCTACCTCGAAGACCCGGACGAGGTCGCGTGCCGATGACGACGATGGAATCCTTGCTGCGGCTGGACATCCTGCCCGCGGCTCGACTTTCGCAACTCGACGGCGACGCACGGCGCAGCATGCTGGGGGGCGCCTGCTTTTCCCATCCGGCCTACCTGCCCGACACGACGGACCTGCCCTTCCTGTCCGTGGACATGCCGCGGCCACCCGGTGAAGCCGCGCTGTGCGAGGTCTGGCACAGCCCGGAACCGCTGGTATCCGGCCAGCAGGGTCCCATCCGCTATCGCCAGGGCGCCACGCTGCTGTTCGGATGCCTGAGCCTCGACGAAAGCACCGTGGCAGCGTTACAGGATGTGCGGACGCCCCTGCAGTCCGTGACGGAAACTGCCTACCAGGCCATTTTCGAGCTCCTTGACGCGCACGACTTTCACGCCGTCCTGCGCTTCTGGAACTACTTCCCGGCAATCAACCGGGAAAGCCACGCCATGGAGCGCTATCGACAGTTCAACATCGGCCGCCAGGATGCCTTCCTCGGCCACGGCCGCTCGGTCGTCGGCAAGGTGCCCGCCGCCTGCGCCCTGGGCACGGCCGGCGGCGGGCTCCACATTGCCTTCCTGGCGACGCGGGCGGACGTGATCGGCGTCGAGAATCCGCGCCAGCTCAGCGCCTACCATTACCCCAGTCAGTACGGTCCACGCAGCCCGACCTTCGCGCGCGCGAGCCGGGTCAAGCTGGGTGGACGCGACATGCTGTTCATCTCCGGAACCGCCAGTATCGTCGGCCACCAGACCCTGCACCACGGAGATGTGGCGGCACAGACGCGGGAATGCCTGCACAACATCGCGGCCATCGTCGCCGAGGCCAACCGCCAGGCACCGGGCGCCGGCTTCCGCCTCGATGCGCTGGCCTACAAGGTGTATGTCCGTCATCCGGAAGACATGGCCACGGTGCGGCGCGAAATGGCGCAGTTCATCGGCGCGTCGATGCTGGCTTTCTTCCTGCAGGCGGATGTATGCCGCGCCGACCTGCTGGTCGAAATCGAGGCTTCGGGCGGACATGCCATCAGCCCCTGTCAGGCGGACAGTTCAAACGGAAGCAGCCCATGCCTTTCCACCTCCGCCTGATCAGACTCGCCGGAATCCACCGTGTATCGTCCGCCCACGTCGAGGTGGTCGGGTGAACACAACCCTGCTATCGACGCCCAGCCTGCCCCGGCGCTGGCTGCATCGTCTCTATGAATATGTGGCGCTGTGGTTCGGCCTCGGTCTGCTCGGCGCAATATCGCTGACCTGGACGCTGCTCGCCGTGCCGCTTTACCACATCCTGCCGAAGCGTTGGGGCGTCCCGCTCGGACGCTGGGCCAACACCCTCGGTTTTCGACTCTATCTCGGCGCGCTGTCCCTGATCGGGGCCTGCCGCTTCGATCTCAGCGCGCTCGATGCCCTGCACGATGAAGGCCCGATGATCGTCGCCCCCAACCACCCCTGTCTGCTCGATGCCCTGATGGTCATCTCGCGGCTGCCCAACATGGCCTGCATCATGAAGGTCGACATCGTCGACAACGCCTTTCTCGGCGCCGGCGCTCGCCTGGCCGGCTACATCCGCAACGACGCGCAGCTAAGCATGATCAAGCAAGCCGTGGCCGAGCTGAAAAGGGGCAGCCAGTTGTTGATCTTCCCCGAAGGCACCCGCACTACCCGCTGGCCGGTCAACGTCTGCAAGGGCACCACCGCGCTGATCGCCAGCCGCGCCCGCGTGCCGATCCAGACCGTGTTCATCGAGACCGACTCGGGCTACCTCGGCAAGGGCTGGCCACTGTTCCGCCGCCCGCCGATGCCGATCACCTATCGCGTCCGCCTCGGCCGCCGCTTCGCGCCGCCGGAAAAAGCCGGAACCTTTACCGAGGACCTCGAGCGTTACTTCATCGAGGAACTGCGCGATGCACCGCATTTCCTGCCGCCCGACGCCCCGCAGGCGCCGAATCCCATGCGGTCCGGCTCTGATGTCGCCTGACACGAAGGTTTCCGCCAGCCACCTGGTGCTGATCCCCAGCTACAACCCCGGGCCCCGGGTCTACGAAACGGTGCGCGCCGCCCGCGGCCAGTGGGCGCCGGTGTGGGTGGTGGTGGACGGCAGCACTGATGGCACGGCCGCAGGCCTCAAGGACATGGCGGCGAACGACCCGCACCTTCAGGTGCTGCTGCTGCCCGCAAACGGCGGCAAGGGCGCCGCCGTGCTGCACGGCCTGGAACTGGCCGCGCAGCAGGGTTTCACCCATGCGCTGACGATGGACTCCGACGGCCAGCACCCGGCCAACCTCATCCCGGCCTTCATGGCCGCCTCGCAACAGGCACCCGGGGCAATGATTCTCGGCAAGCCGGTGTTCGACGCCGACGCGCCCGCGCTGCGGGTGCAGGGGCGCAAGATCTCGAACGGCTGGGCCAACCTGGAAACCCTGTGGATGGGGATCGGCGATTCGCTCTACGGCTTTCGCGTGTACCCTATCGATCCGCTTCGCCAGGTCATGCGCGGCCAGCGCTGGATGCGCCGCTTCGACTTCGACCCCGAGGCCGTGGTGCGCCTGTGCTGGCGCGGCGTGCGCCCGATCAACCTGCCCGCGCCGGTGAAGTACCTGCGCGCCGACGAAGGGGGCGTGTCCCACTTCAACTACCTGCGCGACAACACCCTGCTCAGCTGGATGCACCTGCGTCTGATGCTGGGTTTCCTGCTGCGCTTGCCCCTCCTGCTACTGCGGCGCCTGAACATTCTCCGGTCAAACACCCCATGAAAAATCCCCCCGACGCGTCCGTGCCAGCGGTGCACGCCCCGCACCCGCCCCTCACCAGCTACTACGCCAGTGAACAGGAGCGGCGCGGCTATGTCGGCAAGCTGTTCGACAGCACCGCCTCCGACTACGACCGCATCGACCGCCTGCTCGCCCTGGGCAGCGGCCCCTGGTATCGCAACCAGGCGCTGCAACGCGCGGGATTAAAACCGGGTATGCGCGTCGTCGACATCGGCGTCGGCACCGGCCTGGTGGCGCGCGAAGCGGTGAAGCTTGTGGGCGACCCCGCCCTGGTGATTGGTGTCGATCCCAGTGCCGGCATGATGGCCTGCGCAGACCTGCCGGGGGTCCAACTCGTCGAGGGGCGGGCAGAAGCCATTCCCTTCCCCGATGCCAGCTTTGATTTCCTCAGCATGGGCTATGCACTGCGTCATATCGGCGACCTGTCGGCCGCCTTCAGCGAATTCCATCGCGTCCTCAAGCCCGGCGGCCGCCTGTGCCTGCTCGAGATCACCAAACCGGAACGTGCCTGGAGCCAGGCCCTGCTCAAGGGCTATATGCGCGGCGTGGTGCCGGTGCTGGCCCGCCTCATCGGCAGCAGTGCCGAGTCGGCCAAGCTGTGGCGCTACTACTGGGACACGATCGAAGCCTGCGTGCCGCCGAGCGGCGTGATCGACACGCTGCAGCAAGCCGGCTTTACTGGCGTGCACCGGCATATCGAAACCCGGGCACTGTCGATCCTGGCCGAGTACCAGGCGGTCAAGCCGGTCTGAATGACACGGCCGGCTTGGTGCAATAATTTGAACCCCGGACAACCCGAGCACACTTCATGAGCCCCCTCTTCCCTCCCTTCCGCTCTGCCCTGCCCTGCACGGTCTTATCCCTGCTCGCGCTGTTGTCCAATCCGGCCCATGCCCAGAGTCATCCGGCCGACCGTTGGGAACTCGCGATCGAGGCAGGTTATCTGGAAAAGGTCCGCAACAACTCCCCACTCGACTACGTCATCGCCCCCTTGCAAGTGGCCTGGCGTTCGCCGGCGATGTTCGATCTGTGGAAGGGGGAAAGCGGTTCGCGCCTCACCGTGCGCAACCGGATCGCGATCATTTACGAGACGTATCTGAAAGGTGCCGAGGATTATTATTTCGCCCTGGCCGGCGCGCCGACCTTCGAGTTGTGGTCAGCCAATCAAAAGTCCGCGCTGTTCTTTGAAATCGGCGGCGGCGCCGGCCTGACCAACGCTAAAAACATTCCCGGCGGGCAGGGACAGGACTTCACGTTCAACTGGTTTTCCCAGCTTGGGCTGCGGTATCAGTTCGACAAGAAACAGGCCTTCACGGCGGCGGGTTATTTCACGCACCACTCCAACCTGGGCATGACCGATCCCAACCCGGGTATTGACGTTCTGGGTCTCAACCTGGGAATGGTCTGGCAGTTCGATTGAGCATCGAGCGGGTAGCGCTGCCCGACTTGTCCGTCCTGCGCAAAATGCGCTGAAAGCGGACTTGCCTAGGCTGCGATGAAAAGGCCTAGGCAAGCTGGCTTCAGTTCGGGTGAAGCCGCCGCATAGGAATCAGCGATAGCCCCCCTCGTTGGCGCTGTGGATGATCCAGATGAGATGGGCGTTGGAATCAAAGCCCGCCGCGCCGGCAAAAATCAGCCGCCCCGAACCCTTGTAGACCGTCTCGTAGCGATAGCGGTCAGAACCGAAATAGAACGGGATGAATGCCTTGCCGGTGATGTGCGCTCCCTGATCCGTGGGCTGGCCTGCCAGGTCGAGAACCTGTTTGAGGCTCATGCCGATTTTGAGCTTGGTGAACTTGCTGCGGGGTGCGGGCTTGCCGGTGATCTCGCCCTCATAGTCATTGAGCCCTTTGACGGTCTGTCCGTATCCTGCTTCGACCAGCTTCGCGTCTACGACCTCGCCGCGTTCATTCATGCCCGGTCCGACTTTGCTGACGGGCGCGGCGGTCTTGGCTGCGGTTTTGGTATCGGTCGCTGACTCCGCGCTGTTACCCGGCATGGTGCTGCAACCCGTGGCCAGCAAGGCCGCGATCAGGATGGCCATCCGGGCTGTTGTTCGTGAAGATGACTTCATTTTGTCTCCCTTGGTCGTTATTGGAATGAGTAAAGCAGGTCAATTATAAGGGGCTCGTGTCGGTTCAGTGCCGCCCCGCGACCGCCACCCCGATCTTCGGCAGCCACCGCCGCAATCCCGGCGTCGTGATCACCGTACTGAAAATCGCCATCAGCACCAGCATGGTGAACACCTGCTGCGAGATCACCCCGAGGTCGTAGCCGACGTTGATAACGATGAGCTCCATCAGCGCGCGGGTGTTCATCATGATGCCGATCACCTTGCCCTCGTGGTGCGACATGCCGGCCCAGCGCGCGGCGAGGTAGCTGGCGCCGAATTTCCCCAAAGTAGCCAGCGCAATCAGCAGCCCGCACCAGCCCCATGCCTGAACCGAATCGAGGCTGCCGACGTGGGTGCGCAAGCCCGTGTAGGTGAAGAAGATGGGCAGGAAGAACACCATCACGAAGTGGCCGATGCGCTCCTTCCACGCCTCGATCAGTTCGTGCTCGTCGTGCAGGATCACCCCCATCATGAAACCGCCGAAGATGGCGAAAATGCCAAGCTGGTAGGTGGTCATCGCCGAGACGAAGATGGCGGCGAGCAGGATGCCGAGCAGATTGTGGGTGAGCTTGCCGCGTCCGGCCTTCTCGCCCACCGGCACGGGCTTGGCCTGGCTGGCCCGGATCACGCGCTTCATCAGTGGCCGCACGACGAACCACCAGGCGAGGAAAAACACGCCGACCAGCGCCACCTTGAACGCGAAGGCGGCGGCGCTGAACTGGGCCAGCGTGAGCGCGGTGATCAGTGCGAGCAGCAGCCAGCCGATGACGTCGTTAATGGCGGCGGCACTGATGGCGATGACGCCGATCGGCAGGCGGGTGATCTTGAACTCCATCATGATGCGGCCGAGGATGGGCAAGGCGGTGATGGAGAAGGCGGTGGCAATGAACAGCGCCGAGGCGAGACGGTCCACGCCGGGCGACAACAGCGGCGCGCTGAGCCAGCCGAAACCGAAGCCGAGCGCGAACGGTACGGCCAGGCTGGCGCTGGCGATCGCGGTGACGGCGCGGCGGTGGTGACGCTCGGTCAGGTGGGAAAAATCAAACTCGAGACCGATCTGGAACATCAGCAGGATAAGTCCGATCTGCGACAGCATCTGCATCGGCGCCGCCGGCGTCGAATGAAACACGTATTCGAACGCCCCGGGCGCGAGCAGGCCGAACAGCGATGGGCCCAACAGGATGCCAACGATGATCTCGCCGACCGCGGGCGACTGGCCAACGCGCTGCGCCAGTTCGCCGCCAAGACGGGCAGCGAGCACGATCAGCGTCAGTTGCAGCAGGGTAAAAAACAGCAGGGCTTCGGTCTGGTGGACCGCAAGCGCGTGGGCGACTGTGCTCAAATCATTCCGCCGTTGACCGAGATGATCTGGCCGCTGATGTAGCTCGCCTGCTCGGAGGCGAGAAAACTCACCAGGTTCGCCACTTCGTCCGCCCGCCCGGCGCGCTTCATCGGCACCAAACTTTCGATGGCCTTGGCCTCGAATACGCCTACGATCATTTCGGTTTGGATGATGCCCGTCGCCACGGCATTGACCGTTACGCCGCGGCTGGCGAGTTCCAGCGACAGCGACTTGGTCGCGGCGTGCAAGGCGCCCTTGGCGGCAGCGTAGTTGACCTGGCCGCGGTTGCCGGTGATCCCGGCGATGGAGGTGATGTTGATGATGCGTCCCCAGCGGCTGCGCAGCATCGGCATCGTCAGCGGCTGGGTGACGTTGAAGAAGCCGGAAAGCGAGACCTCCAGCACGCCGTGCCACTGCGCCGCGCTCATGCCGGGGAAGACGGCGTCGTTGTGGATGCCGGCGTTGTTCACCAGCACCTGGATCGGGGTGTCGGCGACCAGCGCCTCCAGTACCGCGCGACTGGCCGCGGCGTCGGTGACGTCGAAGGCGATGGCTTCGGCCTGGCCGCCGCCCGTTTTGATTTCATCGGCCAGCGCCTGCGCTTTCGTCAGATTGCGGTTGGCGTGAATGTAGACGTAACAGCCGTCCGCGGCGAGGCGGCGGCAAATCGCCGAGCCGATGCCGCCGCTGCCGCCGGTAACCAGCGCACGTTTCATGTTGGGTCTCCTGAATGGCCGGCATCCCGCGCCGCCGCATCCAGTATCACGATGGCGCGGCCACTGAGCAATTCGCGGCCGGTAGCGCTGACGCGAAAGCCGTAAAGAATGGTGTTGTCATCGCCGGACAGGCGTTCCGCCTCGATCTCAAGGTCGGCAGCGATATCGTCCAGCCGCAGGGCATGCAGTTCGACCCCGCGCAGGCTGGCCAGATAGCCGGCGCGCGGCGCGTCGTCGGTCGCCGCCAGCAACGCGCCGTGGGCGGCCATCGCCTGCGCGGCGTACTCGATGCCGCAGGCCGCGCCCAGTCGGCCATGCGCGCGCAGCGGGTTGGCGGCGTCGCGGTGGCTCGTCGCAATGCAGCGGATGCGCTGGCCATCCCAGTCGGTGACGGCATCGAGCAGGCACATGCTGCCCTGGTGCGGCAGGTGGGCCAGCAGCCAGGCACGGTCTAGCGGCATAGCTCGATCTCCACCGCCAGACTGAGCGGCGCCAGATAGTCCAGCACGACCCGGCCGCCCGCCCCGCATGCAATGGCCTGCAGCAGCGGCAAGCCGCGCGCGGCGGGAATGGCGCGGCGCAGCGCTTCGAGCTCGGGCTCGGCCAGCGCAGCGGATTCGGCGTCGACGAGGCTGAGTTCGATCCGCGCCAGCGAGTGCGCGCTGCGTTCAGGCATCAGCGCCAGCGCGATGCCGAAAGCGGCGGGGAGCGGGCGCTTGGCGTGCAGCGGCTCGGGATAGGGCATGTCGTAGGCGATCAGCAGCGTGCCGCAGCGGTCTATCGCGACCTGGGTCATGGCCTCCAGGAGTCCTGCGCCGAAGCTGCCGTCATGGGCGCACAGCACCGTGGCCGGGGTCATGGCGCCGGAGGCGATGCCCCAGTAGCCGGCCGGGGCGTTGTGCACCGAGTTGTGAAATCGGGTCGGCGAGATACTCCGATCGTCGGAAGCCAGCACCTTGCAGATCGCGTCGCAGTTGTCGTTGTCGGCGCCGGAGGAGGAAAACACCGCGGCCAGTTGGCGGGCATCGAGTTGCCCGTTGGCGCAGGCCTCCTGTCCCACCGCCAGCGCGACCTTGATCGCGACGCCGGTGCGGCGGCGCTCGGCCGGCGGCAGCGACTGCGGCGCGGCCACGGCGAGGGGACGCGATTCATAGGGGACGGCGCCCGCCAGAATCGGCCGCGCTGCGAGCCAGTTGTCGAGCCCCGGGCCGACCAGGCCGATGCCGTCGAGATAGGCGGCGAGCTTCACGTCCTGGCTCATGCTGCGCGCCCCAGGATCAGGCTGCAATTGGTGCCGCCGAAACCGAAGGAGTTGCTGAGCACCCGGCGCGGCGCGGCTTCCCGGTTCGCGGTCAGGTACTGGACGGGAATGTCCGGGTCGACGCAACGGGTGTTGACCCCGCCCGGCAAAAAGCCGTGCTGCAGCGCCAGCGCGCTGATGACCGCTTCCACGCCGCCGGCCGCGCCAAGGGTGTGGCCGGTCGCGCCCTTGGTGGAACTGCAGGGCACGGTGTTGCCGAACACCGCCGCAACCGCCCTGCCCTCGGCCGCGTCGTTGCTTGGTGTCGCGGTGCCGTGCAGGTTGATGTAGTCGATGTCGGCCGGTTGCAGGCCCGCCGCCTTCAGCGCGGCGGCCATCGCCATGCGCGCGCCCAGACCTTCCGGATGCGGCGACGACATGTGGTGGGCATCGCTCGATTCGCCCGCGCCCAAGAGCAGCACGGCATCGGCGTCGAGGCTGTCGGCCGGACGCTCCAGCAAAATGAAGGCGGCCGCCTCGCCGATGGAGAGGCCGTTGCGGTCCACGTCGTAGGGGCGGCAGGGCCCGGGCGAAAGCAGTTCCAGCGAATTGAAGCCGTACAGCGTGGTGAGGCACAGCGAGTCGACGCCGCCGACGATGGCGGCGTCGATCACGCCGGCAGCGATCATCCGCGCCGCCGAGGCAAACACCTTGGCGCTCGACGAGCAGGCGGTGGAGACCACCACGGCCGGCCCTTCCAGCTTGAAGGCGGTGCGCACGAAGTCGGCTACCGAATAGGTGTTGTGGGTGGTGCGATAGTGGAAGTCGTCCGGCAGGGCGCCGCTTGCCGGATCACGATGGCGAAACGCCTGTTCAGTCTCCAGGATGCCGGAAGTGCTGGTGCCGAGCAGCACACCCACCCGCCGCCGGCCGTAGCGGGCGACGGCGGCGCCGACGGCATCGCTGAAGCCGTCCTGCTGCAGTCCCAGCCAGGCGAGACGGTTGTTGCGACATTCGTAGTCGGCGAGGCGCACCGGCAAAGCCGTTGGGTCGAGGCCGGCCACCTCGCCGATATAGGTGTGCAGGTCCGTCACCGTCTCGAATGCGCAGGGCGTGAGCCCACTCTGCTGCGCGCGCAAGGCGGCCAGCGTCGCCGCCAGGCCGTGGCCCAGGCAGCTTGCAGTGGTGAAATGGGAGAGCTGGAGCGGCGTCACTGTTTTAATGTGGAGGAATTCGCCGGCGGATTTTAGCCCAGCCGGGCAATCAGCATGACATTGGCGAACGGCAGGCCGCCGTTCATGCCGGCGGTCTCGACGCGGAAGCCGAGTGACTCCAGCACCCGCTTCCATTCACTCAGCGGACGACCATGGGTGGGCGGCAGACCGTTGCCGCGGAAGAAGGCGACGGTGCGATCAACCCAGTTGCTGAGCTTGAAGGCGATGCCGGCGCCGGCATCGCCGACCCGGGTGATGAACAGCCCGTTGGCCGGCAAGGCGGCGCGCACCCGGCGTAACACGTCGTCCTGCGCCGGGAGGTCGACGTAGTGCAGCACATCCATGATCACCACGACGTCAGCCTGGCCGAAGTCCACCTGGCGCATGTCGCCCTGCTCAAAGCGGGCCGGCGCACCGAGGGCGCTCTGCGCACGCTGGATGTCGCTCGCCAGCAAATCGACGCCGCGGATGTCCGTCGGCTGTCCGGGGGCTGGCCAGCCGGTTAGCCACTCCCCGGCCTCGTAGCTTTGACGGGCGGCCAGCAACCAGGCCGCGAGCAGGCCTTGGCCGCAACCCAGATCGAGGATGCGCGCCTGGTCGGGTATTAGGCCACGTTCGAGCAGGCTCAGAAACATCGGGTCGCCGCCGAGTTTGCCGCGGGCGAAGTGGTAGGCGAAACGCCCCGCGGCGCGGTAGCGCGCGCTGGCAAGGTCGACGAGGCGCTGGCGAAGCGTGGACGGACTGAGGTTCATGAGGCAGGGGAGGAAAGCGTGGAACGGAGCGTGACGCTGTGCAGACCTTGCGCCTGTGCAGCGTCAAGCACCTGCGGCAGCACTGCCAGGATGACCGGCGTGCCGTCGGCGGTGCGCGCGGCGTGGCCATCGTGCAGCAGCAGGATGTCGCCAGCCGTGAACTGTCGGACGAGGCGCCGGGCCACCTTGTCGGCATCGCCGCAGCGGGTGTCGAAGCCGCGCCGGGTCCAACTCGCCAGCGTGAGGCCGCGGCGCGCCAGCACATGGTCGAGAAAGGGATTGCGCAGCCCGGCAGTGGGACGGAAGAACAGCGGCGGCTGGCCGCTGATGCGGTTCAGGGTGTCTTGCCCGGCGTCGATTTCCCGTGCCATGCGGCCGGGGCCGAAGAGGGAAAAGTGGTGATAGTGGTGCTGGCTGTGGTTTTCCACGGCGTGCCCGCGGCGGACGATCTCGCGGCACAGCTCGGGATAACGTTCGGCCTGCGTGCCGATGCAGAAGAAGCTCGCGCGCGCCTGGTAGCGGTCGAGCAGGTCGAGCACCTGCGGCGTCACTGTGGGATCAGGGCCGTCGTCGATGGTGATCGCGATCTGGCCCGCCCCGGTCGCGGCCTCGGGCAGCCGCAGCCAGTTGGGGCCGAGGGCCCGGCTGCGCGGCCACAGGCCGACGGCGGTGAGCAGCAGGTGATTGGCAACCAGAATGCCCAGCCATGCAAGCCACTGCGCGGGGTGCCAAAGCAGCAGCCCCAGCACGCCGAGGTGCAGCGCGAACGTCAGCCAGAGCAGCGGTGTCGGGCGCCAGCGGCGGGGCATCGGTGTCATGGACGGCGCGCCAGGATGGCGGAAAACAGCAGCGCAAGGAGGGCGCCGGGGCCAACGGTCATGCCGATGGCGTTGAGCACCGGCACGCTGGACAGGCCGAGCAGGCCGAAACCGGCGACGGTGGTGGTGACCGCCAGCAGCATCGATGCCAGGGTGCGCGGCGCGATGTGGCCCTCGGCGGCGGCGCGGTCGAAGAACAGGGCGTAGTTGGAGCCGACCGCCACGATCAGCAGCATGCCCACCAGGTGCAGGATGATCAGCGGCTGGCCGGCCAGGACCAGCCCGGCAACGACCACCGCCACGGCCATGACCAGCGGCAGGCTGATGCGCAGGACGCGGGCCGGCGAACGGGTGGCGAAGAGCAGCAGGCCGACGATGGCGACCAGACCCGCCAGCGACAGCAGCAGGGCCTCCTGCAGATAGTCGGCGTAGAGACGATCCGATTCACGCTTGATGTCGATGAAATACACGCCGACAAGTCCCGTCGCGGCGAGTGCGGCACGTACCGTGTCCGCATCGATACGCTGGTCGGCATCGGGCAGCGCGCGCAGCGGCAGCAGCGCGGTCCAGTGCCCGTTTGTCTCGGTCAGCAGGGCATCCACGCCCTGCGCCAGCGTGCTGCCCTCGATGTCGGCGCGGGTCAGCGGTGCGCGCTGGCGCGCGGCCGCCACGTCGGCAAGAAAAGGTTCGAAGCGCTCGGCCCGCACCGGCAACTCGGCCAGGGCCGCCTGGAAACGCCGGCGCAGTTCGACTGCTTCGGGCAGGCTGGCCAGCCGCTGCTGCTGCGTGGTGATGCTGGGCAGGTAGGTGGCGGGACTTTCGAAGCCCTGGATGACGCCGGCCTCGACCAGACCCTGCAACTGCTGGCCAACCTGCTCGCTGGCGGCCAGCGCCGCCTGCGCCCCGGCGGCGGACACCACCACCATGTAGCCCACGTCAGGCGCGCCGAGATCGGCGCGCATCGCCATGTCGACGGCCTGATCGGCGGCCGGCACCGGGCTCAGCGCTGCCAGCTCTTCGTTCCACATGCCCTCGCGCTGCGTGGCCAGCACCACGATCGCCGCCAGGAATAGGCCGATCAGCGGCCAGCGCAGTCGGCTCAGAGCGGGCAGCCCGCCCTGCAGGCGCGTGCCGAAGGCCGAGACGTCGCGGATGCGCAAGGTCGACGGCAGCAGATGCGGCAGCACGAAGCGAGTGACGATGGCGGCGGTGGCGAGACCGGCGATAGCAAACAGACCAAGTTGGGCGAGCCCGGGGAAGCCCGAAAACAGCAGCGAGGCGAAGCCGAATACCGACGTGAGCACGCCGAGGCGAATGGTCGGCCAGAAGGTCCCCACCCAATTGGACGGGGCCTGCCCGCTGGCCGCGCTCGCGCGCTCGGACTGCATCAGGAGATAGATGGCGTAATCCACCGCCTCCCCCATCAGGGCGATGCCGAAGCCCAGGGTGGCGCCGTGGATCGTGCCGAAGCCCAGACTCACGGCGGCCGCCCCGGCCAGTGCGCCGGTGAGCACCGGCAGCAGGCCGAGCAGCAGGGCGGTCGGCGAACGATAGACCGCCAGCAGCAAGCTGATGATGATCAGCGTGCCGAGTCCGGACAGCATGGCGACTTCACTCTTGATGGTGGCGCGCGCTTCGACCGAGAAGGGGCCGGGGCCGGTGAGGACAAGCTGCAGGCCGGCCGGCGCACTGGCCTGAAACGCCGCGCGAATGGCCTCCACTGCGCGCTCCTGGCCGTCGGTGTCGGACCCCTCGGCGCGGGTGCGCGCCAGCAGCAGGGCGCGCGCCCCATCGCGCGAGGCCCACACCCCGTCGATTACATTCGGCTGGCTTGCCCCGCCGATGGCATCGAGGATCTGCATGAATTCGCCGGTCGGGTCGTGCGGCAGCAGGGCTTTTTCGAGTAGGCCGGTCGAGGTGGCCAGCAGGTCGATGCTATCGGCCACCGCGAGTTCCAGCCCTTCGACGCTGAAGCGCTCGGGGCTGACCGCCGGGCTCAGCAGGTAGCGGTTATCGAACAGCAGCTGGCGGTCGTGGTCCAGCCCGATGGTTTCGCCGTTGGCGGTGTGCAGAAACTGCGGATCGGTGCGCAGCCGCGCGGCCAGAGCCTGCGAGGCCTGGGCGCGCTGGGCGGCGCTGCCACCTTCGATGCCGATCAGGATCAGGCGCGAGCCGATACCGGATTTGAGCTGATCGACCAGCAACTGCTGTTCCGCAGTGGGGGCGCGCGGCAGGAAGGCGGAAAGGTCGGCGGTAAAACTGGCGCGGCCGACCAGCACGATACAGACGGCAACCAAGGCCAGCCACACGGCAACGGCGATGCGGCCCCGCCGGGTCATGGCGCCTCGACTTTCTGGATGCGCATCAGCGAACGGTCGCCGTCGGCCTGCAGGATCTCGACCCTGTGCACCGCATCCCGGATCCCCTCCATCCGGATGCGCTCGATGACGGCGCCTACCTTGGGGTCGAGCGGGGTCAGCGCCAGGGTCCAGCTGGCCTGGCTGCCTTCAAGCGCCAGGCGGTAGACCCGCTCCAGCGCCTGGCGGTCACCGGCCAGGGTGGCGCGGATGCTCTCGATCATGCCGGCCACTTCCGGATAGTCCTTGAGCTGCAGCACGTGCTTGCGGCGGCCGCGTTCCAGCGTGAGGGTGTCGCCGTCGAGCACCATGGACTCGCGTCTCGGCTTCAGCGTGCGCTTTTCCAGGCGCGACGGCGCGATGAACAGCAGTTCGCCGGAAGACTCGACCGGCTGGTCGAGGATGGCCAGGTATTTGGTCTCGGTGAACGTCGCCGCGCCTTGCGGATGCTGCGCCAGGCTGTCCATGAGCTGGCCGATGGAGAACGGCGCGGCCTGCGAAGCGTGGCTGCAAAGCAGCACCAGCCCCGCCAGCCAGGCCCATCGGGAACGGCGTCGCGCGCAGCGGCTCATGGGCGCTCGCCCTTGGCGCGCCAGAAGTCGAAGAAGTTGAACCAGTTGTAGGGCGCGGCGCGGCAATGGCGCGCCAGGCTGACGGCGTAGGCCCGCACTGCGGCCTCGATGGCGACATTCCGCCCCGGACGCTCCACCGCGCTGAAATCGGCCAGGCGCTCGAAATGGATGGCGTAGCGATTGCCGCCGAGGTAGAGCCCGCTCATGAACAGCACGGGGCGCTTCAGCATCGCCGCCAGGCGCATGGGGCCGAGCGGAAACTCGGCGTCCACACCAAGGAAAGGGACGCGCAGCGTCGGATCGCTGCCGAGCGTGCGGTCGCCCAGCACGCCGAGCACCATGCCCTCGTCCAGGCAGGCCTGCACCCGCAGCATCGAGTCGAGTTGCCCCAGCGGGATGATGTCCTGCACCGCCGCCGGATTGATGGCGGCGAGCGCGGCATTGAGCTTGCGGGCGTTTTCCTCGTACATGACCATCGCCACCCGGAGGCCGGGCTGCTGGCGGCCGATGGCGCGCACCGCCTCGAAGCTGCCCATGTGCGCGCCCATCAGGATGGCGCCACGCCCGGCCGCCAGCACGTCCTGGATGACGTCCTCGCCGTGCACCTCCACCTCGAACAGGTCGAAGCGCGCATTGAGCATGAACACCCGGTCATGGATGGTGGAAGCGAAACTGTGAAAGTGCCGGTACAGGTCGGCAAAGCTCGGTTCCCGCTCCAGCGCCCGGCGCAGGTAGGCACGCGAAGCCGCCTTGGCGGCAGGGGCAAAAAGCAGGAAGTAGAAACTGATGCCGGCCAGCACGACCCGGGCGGGGGCGCGCCCCAGACGCAGGGAGATCCAGGTCATCAGGCGCAGCATGGCCTGGTTGCTGCGTTCCGGCCGGACTGCCCATTCCGCGTGCGGCGCGGTCGGACGCGATAGGTCCGGCGTGTTCATGCCGCAACCGCTTGAGAAAAAACCACGCTGCCGCTGGCCACAACGCGCTCGGCACCAGGGCTATCTCCACAGCGGAGTTCAAAGCGGAAACCGCCGGCCGGCGATTCGGTGTATTGCAGACCCAGAACCTCGCCCGGCTGAACCGGACTATGGAACTTCACCGACTTCAGTTGCCAGACCGCGTCCGCCCTATCCAGCTGCACCGCCAGCGCATGCAGGGTTTCATCCAGCAGCACGACCCCGGGCAGGATCGGCTGGTCGGGAAAATGGCCGGCATAGGCGGGATGATCGGCAGCGACGGCCAAGGGCAGGACGTGTTCACTCATGCCGTCACCCCGCTTGCAGCCTGGGCCTGCAAGCTCGCCAGCAAATCCTCGGTGATCTGGCCGGGAAGCTTGCCGGTGGCGTTGCGCGGCAGGGCTTCGACGAGCAGCAGGGGACGTGGCAGAAAGACCGGGTCGATGCGCTCGCGCAGCGCCTGGGTCAGCGCGGCCGGGGTCAGCCCGGGGGCGACCACCAGGGCGGTGAGGCGGCCGACGCGATCCGGACCGTCCTCGCGAGGCAGCAGGAAGACGCCGTCCTGCACACCGGGAATGGCGTTCAATTGATGGTTGAGATAGGCCAGCGAAGTGCGCTTGCCGGCGATGTTGACCAGGTCGGCATGCCGCCCATGCAGCAGGAAGGTGGTCGCCACCGGGCCGTCGCCGATCAATTCGATGACATCAGTGAGGACGGTCGGGCTGTCGATGTGTCCACCTTCGGCCCAGAGGACCTGCCCTTCGCGGCGCAGGCGAACCGCCGGCAGGGTGTGCCATTCAGCACCAGCCGTGGTGCGACGCGAGGCGAGCTGCCCGGTCTCGGTGCAGCCGTAGATTTCGTGGAGCGGCGCGCCGAAACGGGACTCGGCTTCACGCGCCAGGTCCGGCGACAGCGGCGCGGTGGCCGAAAGCAACTGGTCGACCGCCGACAGCGCGGCCTGCTCCGCGAGCAGGGCGCGCAGGTGGTAGGGGGTGGTGACCAGCACGCTCGGGCGCGGCAGGGCCGCCAGGGCCGCGCAGATGTCCGCCGGGTAGAACGGACGCCCGGCATGCAGCGCGGCACCGCTTTGGAGCGGCATCAGGACCGTCGATTCCAGGCCGTACATATGCTGTGGCGGAACCGTGCCGAGGATGGCATAACCCGCACCGATACCCAGGCGTTCCGCCTCGGCCTGCACGTTGCGCACCAGGCTCCCCCAGCGCTTGAGATGTGGCAGCGGCGCGCCGGTGGAACCGGAAGTAAAGACCTGGACGACAATCTGCGCGCAATCGATCTTGGGAATGGCCGGGTTGTCCGCGGGCAGCGGCATCGACCCGGGATAACGGAAAGTGGGCAGATCAACGCCGCCCTCATCCCTGTCCACGATGCAGAACACATCCGGCGCGATGTCCTGCATCTGCCGGACCATCTCCGGAGTGTGGGTGGAGGGCAGCAGGCTGACCCGGCCAGTAACGATACAGGCCGCCAGGGCGACGGTGAAATGGTAGCGGTCGGCGCACACGTTGAGCACATGACGCCCGGGCGGCAATTGGCTGGCGACCTGCCCGACCTCGCCCAGAAACTGCCGCGCGCTGACCGGCGTGCCGCCGCGCCAGGCCACGACGGCATCGAGGTCACGATGGGCGATGAGCGGCAGGGTCGACATGAGTGGAGCGCAGACAGCCTAACGGGTGTCGGACGAGGCGCCCGGACGCACCGCCGGTGTTTTCCAGTAGGCGCGCACGCCGTCCATGATGCTGTGCTGCTTCTGGTGCGGCAGCTTGCGCCGGCGCACCGCATATTCGACGATGAACATCAGCAGGATCAGCGGGAAGGACAGGAAGTTGGCGAAAACCGACCAGGTCTCGATACTGGCCAGGAAGAATAAAGCGCTGGAAATCAGGCTGATCGACAGCAGGAGCAGCGCCCACGCCAGCGTGACCTGGCGCGAGTAGCGGACTTCCTCCGGCGTAAGGCTGCCGTGGACCACTTCGGCAAAACGGGTGCACAAGGCTTGCCGTCCGTTTGCCAGGGTGACGCCGAACACGGTGGCCAGCATGGCATAGGTGCCGGCGTGCTGAAGGAAATAGACCCAGCTGAAATTGCGCTCCAGTGCGCCCCAGAAGCCCCACAGCAGCAGGCCTGCGCCCACACACATCGGCACCATGATCCGTCGCATGGGCGAACGCCAGGTCAGCCAGAGCAGGATGGCCAAAGCAGGCGCCAGTGCGACCGCCACGCCCAGTGACGGCATGGTGATCGCCGCCGCGGTGGCGGTGCTGTAATGGGCCAGCACGGGATAAGCGATGGCCCCGGCGGCGATGGCAATCCAGCGGATCGCACGTACCAGGGTCGAGGTCATTATTTTGTCCTGTTTGCCGCGATGTGCCGCGTCAGGCTGGAGAGGGAACTGAAGATGCTGACGTTGTCGGCATTGTCGGCGCGCAACTGGAAACCGTAATGCTTGGATACCACCAGGGCCACCTCCAGGATGTCGATGGAATCGAGGCCGAGCCCCTCGCCGTACAGAGGGGCGTCAGCCCGGATCTCGTCCGGACCGATGTCGAGATTGAGCGCCGAGACGATGAGACCGGCGACTTCGTTTTGTAATTCCAGATTGGCTTCGAGCATGACAACTTCACAACAAAAATGGCTGGGCCACCCCGCGGGTGCAGGATGGACGCCCATTATATTCGGTATGCACGGCTTCCAGCCCGAACACGGACTGGTTCATTCCGCCTTGCGGTACACCATGCGGGCGTGGGTGGCCGAGTCGGTGGCGATTTCCTTGATGCGGCCGTTCTTGCCCCAGATCACGCGATACGGCTCGAAGCTGGAAGCCCAGTAGTTCCAGACCGACGCCTCCAGCGACACCGTCTCGTCCCGTTGGGGATAGCCCACGGCAATAATCGTCTGCTCCTGGGTCATGCCGGTCACCACCTGGCCGAAGCGGATGGCATCACGCACTTCAGCGGGGTATTTGGCGATTTTCGCCTTGGGATCTTCGGCAAGGATCAGTTTCTCGGCGAACTGCTCCAGCGTTTCCTGCGCGCGCCCGTAATCCAGACCGATGCGCATCGGCTTGTCGTCGATGTCCACATGCAGGCGATGGCGACCATAGCCTTTCAGCTTGATCCGCGAGCCTGCGGGAATGAAGGGCAATGCGCCAAAATTGGAATCGCTGATCCAGTCGCCCTCATAGTGCAGGTTGCAGCACGTAAACCCCTCGAGCAATGGCGCCTCATTGGTCTTGTTCAATCCGAAAAAGTCGAAAGCCTGGGCCTGGGAAATCCCCAGCAGCACGGTAAGCGCAGCGATCGCGGCATTGAATTTATTGATGTTTTTCATCCAACTCCCCCTTGTGACCTACTTTGAACCTGCTCAAGCCCCTTCTGAAAGTGCCAGCCAGCCCACCTGGAATAGCGCCGACGCAGGATGGGACTGGAAAAAACTTCGGGGGCTTGCTATTATTCTCGTTTTTCCAGTTCACAGGAAGCTTCGCCGGAAGCCCATTGCATCTATATGCCTCACGTTAAAGTCAAAGAAAACGAGCCGTTCGACGTCGCCCTGCGCCGCTTCAAGCGTTCCATCGAAAAAGTCGGTCTGCTCACCGAACTGCGCGCCCGCGAGTTCTACGAGAAGCCCACCGCCGAGCGCAAGCGCAAACTCGCCGCCGCGGTCAAGCGCCAGAGCAAGCGCCTGCGCGGCCAGCAACTCCCCCCCAAGATGTATTGATTCTGCGTCCACGCAGAATCACGCCTTCCCATGTCGCTCAAGGCACGCGTCACTGACGACATGAAGACGGCCATGCGCGCCAAGGACACGGCGCGCCTCGGCACGATTCGTCTGCTGCTCGCCGCGATCAAGCAGCGCGAAGTCGACGAACGGATCGAACTGGACGACGCTGCCGTCAGCAGCATCGTCGAAAAACTCATCAAGCAGCGCAAGGATTCGATCAGCCAGTTCCAGGCTGCCGGCCGGGACGACCTGGTGGCGGCGGAGCAGGCCGAACTCGTCGTGCTGCAAGCCTACCTGCCCGAACAGCTCTCCGCCGCCGAGGTCGAGGCTGCAGTCGTTGCGGCCATTGCCGAATCCGGCGCAGCCAGCGCGAAGGACATGGGCAAGGTGATGGGCCTGCTGAAACCCCGCCTCGCCGGCCGTGCCGACATGGGGCAGGTTTCCGCGCTGATCAAAGCCCGTCTCGCCGGCTGATTCGAGTCCACTGCCCGGCCCGCGCACGCCCGGGTTTATCATGCTGCAACCATGATTCCGCGTGACTTCATCGACACCCTGCTTGCCCGCGTCGACATCGTCGACGTCATCGACCGGCGCGTGCCGCTGAAGAAAGCCGGCCAGAACTACCAGGCCTGCTGTCCCTTCCACAGCGAAAAAACCCCCTCCTTCACGGTCAGCCCGACCAAGCAGTTCTACCACTGCTTCGGCTGCGGCGCGCACGGCACCGCGCTCGGTTTCCTGATGGAATACGAGCACATGAGCTTTCCCGACGCAGTCGGCGCGCTGGCGCAGGATGTTGGCCTGCCGGTGCCCGAATCCGGCGAGCCCGATCGCCCCAGGCCGCCGCCCGCGCTGTGGGACGCGCTGGAGCAGGCCGCGCAGCTTTACAAAAAACAGCTGAAGCAGACGCCCAAGGCGATCGATTATCTGAAACAGCGCGGCCTGACCGGCGTCATCGCCGCGCGCTACGGCATCGGCTACGCGCCGGACGGTTCGCCGCTGAAGCAGGTCTTTGCCGACTACACGGCCGACGCGCTGGCCGCGTCGGGCCTTGTCATCGACGGCGACCGCGGACGCTACGACCGGTTTCGCGACCGCATCATGTTCCCCATTCGCAATATCAAAGGACAGATCGTCGGCTTTGGCGGGCGCGTACTCGACCAGGGCGAGCCGAAATACCTCAACTCACCGGAAACCCCGCTGTTCCATAAAGGTTCGGAGTTGTACGGCCTGTTCGAGGCGCGCGCTGCGATCAAGGCGGCCGGGCGTGCCATCGTGGTCGAAGGCTACATGGACGTGGTCGCGCTGGCGCAGCACGGGGTGGAGTTTGCCGTCGCCGCGCTGGGGACCGCCACCACGCCGATTCATGTGCGCACCCTGCTGCGACATACCGACCGTCTGGTCTATGCTTTCGATGGCGACAATGCGGGCCGCAAGGCCGCTTGGCGCGCGCTGGAGAACTCGCTGGAAGCGCTGCAGGACGGCAAGGAAGTCAGTTTCCTGTTTCTGCCCGAGGGCGAGGACCCCGACAGCTATATCCGTACTCACGGCCAGGCGGCTTTTCTGCACCTGCTCGACAGCGACACGGTGCCGCTGTCGGCGTTTCTGATCCGCGAGCTGGCGCGTGATCGCAAGTTGGACAGCCAGGAAGGCCGCGCCGCGCTGATCAAGGATGCCAAGCCGCTGCTGGATAAAATTGCCGCGCCGCTGCTGGCCAGCCTGATTCGTCGCCAGGTCGCTGATCTGGCCCACCTGCAGGCCGATGAACTCGGCCTGGTGGGCGTCAAGCCCGGCGCCAGCCGCCGGGCTCCGCCCCGACCGCAGCGCCGCCCGGCACCCTCGCGCGTGCGCAGCCTGGCCCGCACGCTGCTGATGAATCCGCAACGCGTCGGCGAAGTCGACACCTGCTGGCTGGATGCCAACGATCCGCTGAGCAGCCGCATGGGTGAACTGATGGCCTGGTTGCAGGATGTCGGGCAGCTCAGTCTGCCCGCTATTGCGGAAGCGGCGCGCGGCAGCACGCTGGAACCGCTGGTTGATGAACTGATGGTCGATTTGCTCGACAAAGATGACAGCTGGGACTGGAATGCGGAATTCGACGGCGCAGTGAAGCAACTGCGTGACGACTGGCAGCGTCGCCGCTGGCAGGAACTGGCCACCCGCCCCCTTGGCAGTCTGAGCGAAAGCGAACGGCGCGAACTGACCGAACTGGCACGGTCCTAGCTTGCCAGAAACGTCGAGACAACGCCGGCCTTTACGGTATAATTGCCGGTTTTTGAACGATTTTTTCTGCCGCGTGCGGTTCATGCGGGGCAGTACCTGAGCGGAGAATAACCTGTGGCTGTACGTGGAAGAAAACCGGGGAGCGGCGCCAAAAAAAGTGAAGCCCTGCTCCCGCTTAAAGAGCTCACGCCGGTCGAGGCCGAAGCGCGCCGCACCCAGCTGAAGAACCTGATCATCCTGGGCAAGGAACGCGGCTTTCTGACCTACGCCGAAATCAACGACCACCTGCCCGATGAAGTGCTGGACGCCGACCAGATCGAAGGCGTGATCAGCATGATCAACGACATGGGTATCCAGGTCTACGACGAGGCGCCGGATGCCGAAACCCTGCTGATGCAGGACGCCACCCCCGCCGTCGCCGACGAGGACGTGGTGGCCGAGGCCGAGCAGGCGTTGACCACGGTCGATTCCGAATTTGGCCGCACCACCGACCCGGTGCGCATGTACATGCGCGAAATGGGCTCGGTCGACCTGCTGACCCGCGAGGGCGAAATCGAGATCGCCAAACGCATCGAGGAAGGCCTGCGCCACATGGTGCAGGCGATCTCGTCGTGCCCGCTCACCATCCAGCAGATTCTGGACATGGCGGCGCAGGTCGAAAAGGATGAGTTGCGCATCGACGAACTGATCGACGGTTTTGTCGAAGTCGAAGCCGAAGCCGCGGCCGCCGAGGAGGAAACCGAAGCCGAAGCCGACGACACCGAGGACGACGAGGACGACGAAGACGCCACCGCTGCCGTGGCCGCCGCCAATCTTGCACAATTGAAGACCGAGGCGCTGGCGCAGTTCGATTACATCCGCAAGGCCTACAAAAAGGCGCAAACCGCCCACACCAAGTACGGTCTCGGCACGCCCCAGCACATGAAGGCACAGTCCGAAGTCACCGAGCTGCTGATGGCCTTCCGCTTTTCGGTGCGCCAGGTCGACCGTCTGTGCGACCAGATCCGCACGGCGGTAGAAGAAGTGCGCTCGCACGAGCGCAAGATCATGGAGTTCTGCGTCACCCGCTCGGGCATGCCACGTGCGCATTTCATCAAGGCCTTCCCCGGCAACGAAACCAATCTGGCCTGGCTGGACAAGGAAATCGCCGCCAAGAAAGCCTATTGCTCGACGCTCGCCAAGGTGCAGTACGAGGTCAAGGCCCACCAGGAGGCGCTGATCGCGATGCAGGACCGTGTCGGTCTGCCGATCAAGAACCTGAAGGACGTAAACAAACAGATGTCCACCGGCGAAGCCAAGGCGCGCCGCGCCAAGCGCGAGATGATCGAGGCCAACCTGCGTCTGGTGATCTCGATCGCCAAGAAATATACCAACCGCGGCCTGCAGTTCCTCGACCTGATCCAGGAAGGCAACATCGGCCTGATGAAGGCAGTGGAAAAATTCGAATACCGCCGCGGCTACAAGTTCTCGACCTATGCCACCTGGTGGATCCGTCAGGCGATCACGCGTTCGATCGCCGACCAGGCGCGCACCATCCGCATCCCGGTGCACATGATCGAAACCATCAACAAGATGAACCGCATCAGCCGCCAGATCCTGCAGGAGACCGGCGTCGAGCCCGATCCGGCCACGCTGGCGGAAAAGATGGAAATGCCGGAAGACAAGATCCGCAAGATCATGAAAATCGCCAAGGAGCCGATCTCGATGGAAACGCCGATCGGCGACGACGAGGATTCGCATCTGGGCGATTTCATCGAGGATTCCAGCACGCTGTCGCCCGACGACTCCGCGATCTATGCCAACCTGCGCGACGCCACCCGCGAAGTGCTGGACAGCCTGACCTCGCGCGAGGCCAAGGTGCTGCGGATGCGCTTCGGCATCGAAATGAACACTGACCACACGCTGGAAGAAGTCGGCAAGCAGTTCGACGTGACGCGCGAGCGGATTCGCCAGATCGAGGCCAAGGCCCTGCGCAAGCTGCGCCACCCGACCCGTTCCGAAAAGCTGAAAAGCTTTACCGGCAGCGGCGAACTGTAAGCGCCCTGCCCCGCTTGCGCGGGGCAGTTTCGTTTTCGGGTCTGTAGCTCAGCTGGTTAGAGCAGGGGACTCATAATCCCTTGGTCCACGGTTCAAGTCCGTGCAGACCCACCAAACATCGCCGATAATCATCACCCATAAAAACATAAGAGGGAGCACTGATGGAAGGGGAAGCCAGAAAACCGGGCGAGCGCCGCCTGCAGATCCTGCAGACGCTTGCTGCAATGCTGCAGGAACCCCAGGCCGAGAAAATCACCACGGCCGCGCTGGCCGCGCGCATCGGCGTGTCGGAAGCGGCACTGTATCGGCATTTTTCCAGCAAGGCGCAGATGTATGAAGGACTGATCGAGTTCATCGAGCAGACGCTGTTCGGGCTGATCGCGCGCATCACCGCCGACACGCCCTCGCCCTCGGCGCAGGTCGAGGCGATTGTCGCCATGCTGCTGAATTTTGCGGCTAAGAATCCGGGTATGACGCGGGTGCTGATCGGCGACGCGCTGGTGCACGAAAACGAACGCCTGCAAAAGCGCATCAACCAGCTGCACGACCGCATCGAGGCACAGTTGCGGCAATGCCTGCGTCTGGGCGACGACAAGCAGGCAGCGCTCAGCGGACCGCTGGCCAATCTGCTGCAATGCGTGGTGGTGGGGCGCTGGCACCAGTTCGCCAAGAGCGGTTTCACCCGCGCGCCAGGGGGCGACATCGACCTGCTGCTGGCGCGTCTGCTCGACGTGCACGCCGCCTAAGGCAGCGCTGTACACACCGGGCAAGCCGGGTCGCGCGGGACCCGCATCACACGGGCCTCGGCCCCCAGGCCATCCCATAACAGCAGCCGGCCCACCAACGAGGTGCCCGCGCCGGTCAGATATTTCAGCGCTTCCAGCGCCTGCATCGCACCGATGATGCCGACCAGCGGCGCGATCACGCCGGCCTCAGCGCAACGCACCTCGGGCTCGGCGGTCTGGTCGGGAAACAGGCAGTGATAGCACGGGCTCGCGGCGTTGCCCGCGGCGAACACCGCCAGTTGCCCTGAAAAGCCGATCGCCGCGCCCGACACCAAGGGTTTTTTCAGCGCCACACAGGCGCGATTGACCGCGTGCCGGGTAACGAAATTGTCCGAGGCGTCGACCACCAGATCGACCGCCGCCACCGCATTCCGCAAAGCGTCTCCGCTCAGCGCCTCGCACAGGGGCTGCACGTCGATTTCGGGATTGACCGCGCGCACGCTGCGCGCCAAGGAGTCGGCCTTGTTGGCGCCGATCGATGCAGTGGCATGTCCGATCTGGCGCTGCAGATTGGTCAGGTCAACCGTATCGCCATCGGCCAGCAACAGGCGGCCGACGCCGGCTGCACCCAGATAGAGCGCGGCAGGGCAGCCCAGACCGCCGGCGCCGACAACCAACACGGCCGCGTCGGCGATGCGCGTCTGCCCATCCACGCCGATCTCGGGCAGCAGGATGTGCCGGCTGTAGCGCAGCAGTTGGTTGTCGTTCAGTTCCATGATCGGACGCAGGCTATTTGTAGCTGCGCCACTCTTCCGGGGTGTCGTCGCGGTCGCCGTGCAGATGGCGTTCATAGACCTTCATGAAGGCCTGCTGGGATTTGATGTCCGGCTCGTTGGCCTCGACATTGCGCCGCTGGACGCTTTCGCAGAAATACGCCAGCGCACGCCTGAGCTTGCTGACCAGGCTGTTGTCGAGATGGAATCCCTGGCTCGACAGGGCGGTTTCGAGACTTTCCAGGGTGTATTCGCAGAGGTGATAACGCACCTGCAGCCGAAGACCGTCCGGATTCAGCGTCACCGACAGGCCATCGAGGCCTTCGAGCAGGACCCGCGCGCGTTCCGCCTGCCCCGCAGGCAGGGCGTGGAACACGATTTCGCGGTCTTTCTCGAGGTCACATGGACGCATGACACACCTGACAGGCGGAGTTGGTCACAGTATAGCGCGGCGCCGGGCAGGGCACCGCGCTGCCGTCGTCAGCGGTTTTGCAGAATCTGCAGGCCCTTCAGCAGGTTCAGCGCCTGGTTCACCTGGAAGTCGTTTTTCGAGACGATTTCACCCGGCTCCAGCGTCAGCGGCTTCCTTTCCTGGCCCGGCTCGGCGGCAGGCGCCTTGATGACGTTGTTGGACTTGCCGGGAAGCGCGTCACCCTCGGTGGAATTGAGCAGATGCCGGTCGAGATCGGCCTCGCGAATGTTGATCCCATCTTCCTCGGAAGGCATGTTCGGGTCTTCCACCAGGATATCCGGCTCGATGCCCTTGGCCTGGATGGAGCGTCCGCCCGGCGTGTAGTAACGCGCCGTGGTGAGCTTGATCGCGGTGCCGTTGCCAAGCGGCAGAATGGTCTGCACCGAGCCCTTGCCAAACGTGCGCGTGCCCATCACGACGGCGCGCTTGTGGTCCTGCAGCGCGCCCGCCACGATCTCGGACGCCGACGCCGAGCCGCTGTTGACCAGCACCACCATCGGCACATCCTTCACGCCGGGCGGCAGGCCCTTCAGATAGTCCATCTGCATCGGGCGCAGGTAATGCTCGCGACTGGCCGTCAGCCGCATCTTGGCGTCTTCGCTGCGGCCTTCGGTGTACACCACCAGGCTGTCCGGCTTGAGGAAGGCTGCGCTCACCGCCACCGCGCCATTCAGCAGACCGCCCGGATCGTTGCGCAGATCCAGCACCAGCCCTTTCAGCGGCGCCTTGTTGTCCTTGTACAGCTTGTCCAGGGCCTGGGCCAGCAGGTCGCCGGTATGCTCCTGGAACTGGGTCACGCGCACATAGCCGTAGCCATTGTCGAGCAGCGCGGACTTGACGCTGCGAATCTTGATGACGGCACGCGTCAGGGTCAGCACGATGGGCTTGTCGACGCCCTTGCGCGAAATCGTGAGCTTGATCGGCGAGCCCGGCTTGCCGCGCATCCGCTTCACCGCGTCGTTCAGCGTCATGCCCTTCACCGGCGTGTCGTCCAGCTTGATGATCAGATCGCCGGGCTTGACGCCGGCTTTGAAGGCCGGCGTATCCTCGATCGGCGAAACCACCTTGACGAAGCCGTCTTCCATGCCGACCTCGATGCCCAGGCCGCCGAACTCGCCCTGCGTGCCGACCTGCAGATCCTTGAAACTCTCGACATCGAGATAGGCCGAGTGCGGGTCCAGCCCGGTCAGCATGCCGTTGATCGCCTCGGTGATGAGCTTCTTGTCCTCGACCGGCTCGACGTAATCGCTCTTGATGCGGGCGAACACATCGGTGAAGGCGCGCAGTTCCTCGATCGGCAACGCGGTGTCAGCGTCCTTGTTGGCAATGGCCGACAGGTTGACCGTCAGCGCCGCGCCGGCCATCAGACCGGCCAGACCGACGAGGATAAATTTCGCCTTGTGTGTCATCTCATTTCACCCACAGGAGGGGATTAACAGGACGGCTTTGATGCCGCATTTCAAAATACAGACCGGTGTCGGATTGGCCGCCACTGTTGCCGACCGTGGCGATGGCGTCACCGGGCTGCACCCGGTCGCCCACCTGCTTATACAGACTTTCATTATTGCTGTACAGGCTCATGTAGCCCTCTCCGTGGTCGACGATAATCAGGTTGCCGAAGCCGCGCAGCCACTCGGAAAACACCACCTGACCGGCCGCGATCGCCTTCACCACGGTTCCTTCGGCGGCACGGATGAACAGGCCTTTCCAATTCACCCCGCCGCCTTCTCTCGGAGCACCGAAGCGGTTCATCAGTTCCCCTGGGACCGGCAGGCGCAGCGAACCCTTCAGGCCCGAGAATGGCCGGCCGCTGCGAAACGCCACCGGCGTTTCGGTATTCACTGCCACCGGTTTGCGCGTCTGGCCGGTCTGGCCGGCCTGGCGTTTGGCCTGCTGGGCCGCGCGCGCACGCGCTGCCGCTTCGCGTGCAGCCTGCTGCGCCATCAGCCGATTCAGCCGTTCCACCAATTGGGTCAGATTGCGCTCGTCGCGCTGCAAAGTGGTGATCTCTCGACGCTGCTGCTGGATTTGCACCGACAGTTTCTGCAAGACCTGCTCGCGCGCGCGCTTGTCGGCCAGCAGCTGTTTCTGTTCGGCTTCGCGCGCGGCCTGCAATTGCGACAACTGGTCGGTCTTCTGCGCGGCCGCCTCCCGCAACGCAAGCAGCTGTGCCTGATCCGCACGCAGCGCATCGATCATGTCGTGCTGCGCGCGCGACAGATGGGCCAGGTAGCGCAGCTCGCGCGCGGTCTGGTTGGGATCGGCGCCGTCGAGGATGCGTTTCAGCACCCCGCCCTGGCCGCGCTGATGGGCACCCTTGAGCGCCTGCGCGAGGTGATTCTGCTGCTGGCGGATGCGTGCCGCCACGGCATCCGCCTGCTCCGTCAGCGCCTGCACATCGTGCTGGGTGCGCTGCCGCTCGGTGTCGAGCTGGCGCAACTGGCTCACCGCGGCACTGATCGCCTGTTCGGACTCGCGCAGCTCGTCGACTGCTTCCTTGCGGTGCGCCTGCGTGCTGCGAAACTCCTGCTGCAGGGTCTGCAGCCGGCGCTTCAGCGCATCGAGTTCGGATTTCTTGAGATCGGCCTGGTTGGCAGCGGCAGACAAGGGCCAGGCCAGCGCCAAGAGGACGAGGTAGGTTCGGATGTTCACCCGGTTGAGCTTACCCCAGCGGCCCCGGTTCACTCGAATTGAACGAGGGCTTCGCCGGTCATCTCGGGTGGTTGCGGCAGTCCCATCATCTTCAGCAGGGTGGGGCTGATGTCTTCCAGCGCGCCGGTTTCCGCCAGCGTGGCGCGACCCCGTCCTATATAAATCAGCGGCACCAGGTTCATCGTGTGCGCCGTGTGCGCCTGCCCGGTTTCGACGTCACGCATCAGCTCGGCGTTGCCGTGGTCGGCGGTCACCAGCAGCTCGCCTCCGCGCGCCAGTTGGGCTTCCACCACCCGGCCGAGGCAGGTGTCGACGGTTTCGATCGCCTTGATCGCGGCCTGCAGGTCGCCGGTATGCCCCACCATGTCCGGGTTGGCGAAGTTGCAGACGATGAGGTCGTACTGCTTGCTGGCTATCGCCGCAACCAGCTTGTCGGTCACCTCGAAGGCGCTCATTTCGGGCTTGAGGTCGTAGGTCGCCACGTCGGGCGAAGGCACCAGCACGCGATCCTCGCCAGGGAAGGACACTTCCTCGCCACCGTTGAAGAAGAAGGTGACGTGCGGGTATTTCTCGGTTTCGGCGATGCGCAACTGACGCAGGCCGAGTTGGGCGACGTATTCGCCAATGCCGTTCTTGATGCGCTCGGGCGGAAACGCCACCGACACGATGAAATCGTCGCTGTAGCCGGTCAGCGTGCAATAGGTGGCCAGTCGCGGCGTGACTTCGCGCTCGAACTCGCTGAAATCGGGCTCGATGAACGGACGCGACAGCTGGCGTGCCCGGTCCGACCGGAAGTTGAGGAAAATCACCGAGTCGCCATCTTCCATTTTCACCGGCTTGCCGCCGGGTGGCAGCAGGGCGGTCGCCTTGACGAACTCGTCGGTCTCGCCGCGCGCATAGGCCGCTTCCAGTCCGGCCTGCGGGTTTTCCGCCATGAAGTCGGCGTGACCCTGGGTCAGCAGGTCGTAAGCAGATTTCACCCGCTGCCAGCGGCGGTCGCGGTCCATCGCGTAATAGCGACCGATCATCGAAGCGATATGACCGACGCCGGCCTGCTCGATCTTGTCGGTCAGGCGCCGCAAATAGAGCTCGGCGCTCTTCGGCGGCGTGTCGCGGCCATCGAGAAACACATGCAGGCACACCTTGCGCAAGCCCTCGCGCACGGCCAGGTCGAGCAGCGCGTGGAAATGCGATTCGTGGCTGTGCACCCCGCCATCCGACAGCAGGCCCAGCACGTGCAGGGTCTTGTCGTTGTCGCGCGCCAGATGCACGGCATTGAGCAGCGCGGGGTTGGTATAGAAATAGCCGGACTCGATCGCGCGGTCGATGCGGGTGAATTCCTGGTAAACCACGCGGCCCGCACCGATGTTCAGATGCCCCACCTCGGAGTTGCCCATCTGCCCCTTGGGCAGCCCCACCTCGGATTCAGACGCGTGGATCAGGGTATGCGGGTGCTGCTTCCACAACCGGTCCCAGTTGGGCTTGGTGGCCTGCGCAATCGCGTTGTCGGCGCGTTCAGCGCGGCAACCAAAACCGTCGAGGATGATAAGGAGAACCGGCGTGGTCTTCATTCAAAAAAATAATATTGGCTGACTTGATTTTGTGGGATTATTTTAATATATGCCTGATTGCTTATCTATATGCAGCCGGCACCAGGGAATAAAAAAGGCGTCGCACCCGCATTCCACCCCCGGATGCCCGAGCGTCAGGGTACTACATGGACAGGATCGAGGTAATGAATATGGCAGTTGAATGGGACGAAGTGGACCTGATGGACAAGGACGAGCACATCGAGCAGGCATCGCGCGCGATGAAGGCCATGTCACATCCGCTACGCCTGAAAATCCTCTGTGTGCTGGGCGACAAGGAAATCAGCGTGCAGGACATCGTCGACCATGTGGGGACCTCGCAAAGCAATATTTCGCAACACCTCGCCATCCTGCGCGACAAGGGCGTACTGCGCACCCGCAAGGATGCCAACCGGGTCTATTACCGTGTCGGCGACACGCGCACGCTCAAGTTGCTGGGCATGATGCGCGACGTGTTCTGCGGCTTTTCCAAGTAAACGCCATCGCCATCCCAACAGGGCCCGGTCCGCGCAAGCGCCCGGGCCCTGATGTTTGGCGGGTCCGGATTGGAAGCGAACCGGTTGTGGCGCATACTTGCGCTTCGGCCCAACGCCGAAAAATGCCCCGAGACACGTGCCCAAGCCATTGAATAATATTGTTAATTAGAATATGCTAATGGACGTTTACCTGGAGGAGCACCCGTGCTGAAACCCGCCCGTCTGCTGGCCTGCGCCATTTTTGTCGCCACGCCCGTCTGGTCTGCGCTGCCGTTTGCCGTCGCGCCGGTGAAATACCAGATGACCGACACCGGCTATTCGACTGAAGCCAGTGTCGAGGCCGTCCGGCAGTCGACGCTGGCCGCCCAGGTATCGGGCCGCGTGGCTGCGGTGAATTTCGACGCCGGTGATTACGTCAAGGCCGGCACGGTCATCGTCCGCCTTTCCGCGCAGGAGCTGTCGTCCGCGGTGGCGGGTAGCCGCGCGCAGGTGGCGCAGGCCGACGCCACGCTGGCCAACGCGCGCGCCAACTACGAACGTCAGCAGCAGCTGTTCCAGCAGAAATTCATCAGCCAGGCCGCGCTTGACCGCGCCACCGCCGAGTTCCGTTCCGCCGAGGCGGCGGCACGCGCGGCGCGCGCCGGCGCCGGCCAGACGTCAGCGATGAGCGGCTACACCGTGATCACCGCGCCCTATTCCGGCGTGGTCGCGGCCCGCCATGTGGAAGTCGGTGAAACGGTCGCGCCCGGCACCCCGCTGATGACTGGTTTCGACCCCAAGGACATGCGGGTGATTGCCAACATCCCCCAATACAAGCTAGCGGAGGTGAAGGCGGCGCCGCGCGTTGCGGTCGAAATCCCCTCGCTCAACAAATGGATCAACGCGGCCGGCGTCACCGTGCTGCCGTCGGCCGATGCCACCACCCACACAGTCAAGGTCCGGATCGACCTGCCGACCAACCTGGAAGGCGTGATCCCCGGCATGTTCGCCCGTGCGCACTTCTCGGTGGGCAGCGCGCGCAAGCTCACGATCCCGTCGACCGCTGTGGTGCGCCGCTCCGAAATCACCGCTGTCTACGTGGTCCGGAAAGACACGGTCAGCCTGCGTCAGATCCGCCTCGGCACGCCGAACGGGCGCGGTCAGGTGGAAGTGCTGGCCGGGCTGAATCCGGGCGAGGTCATCGCACTCGATCCGGTCAAGGCGGGGATTTACGCCAAAAGCACCGCCAACCAGCCCGCCAAATAAACGGAGACGCGCATGGGACTCTCCGGACGCACCGCCCGCTTCTTTCTCACGTCCCAGCTGACCCCGCTGATCGCGCTGATCGCGGCGCTGATGGGCCTGTTCGCCATCATGGTCACGCCGCGCGAGGAAGAGCCGCAGATCAACGTAACCATGGCCAACGTGTTCATCCCGTTCCCGGGCGCGTCGGCCAAGGACGTGGAAGCGCTGGTCGCCACACCGGCCGAGCAGGTGCTGTCGCAGATCGCCGGCATCGAACACATCTATTCCGTTTCCAGGCCCGGCATGGCGGTGCTGACCGTGCAATACCTGGTGGGGCAGGACCGCACGCAGGCGCTGGTGAGGCTGTACGACACCATCCAGGCCAACCGCGACTGGGTGTCGCCCGAGCTCGGCGTCGGCGAGCCCATCATCAAGCCGCTCGGCATCGACGACGTGCCGATCGTCACCGTCACGCTGTGGACGCGCGACGAGACCCGCGGCGCGTTTGAACTGGAGCAGGTGGCGCATTCAGCGGAAATCGAGCTGAAGCGCATCGCCGGCACCCGCGAAGTCACCACCATCGGTGGCCCCGGCCGCGCGGTGCGGGTGCTGATGGACCCCGACCGCATGGCGGCCTTCAACGTCTCGGCGCAGGACATCCGCGACGCGCTGCAGGTGTCGAACGCGGCGCAGCCGTCCGGCACGCTGGTGTCCGGCAACCAGGAAATTCTGGTCCAGACCGGCACCTTTCTGACCGGTGCAGACGACGTGAAACAGCTGGTGGTCGGCGTTGCGCAGGGCCGGCCGGTCTACATGAACGACATTGCCCGCGTCGTCGCCGGACCCGACCAGCCGGCGCGCTACGTCTGGCACGGCCCCGCCGCCGGCGGTCCGCAGCAGGCCGACCAGGGGCAGACCTATCCGGCGGTGACGCTGGCCATTTCCAAGAAAGCCGGGGAAAACGCCGTCGACGTCGCCGAAAAGGTCATCGCGCGGGTCAACTCGTTGCAGAACAGCGTGCTGCCCGAGGGAGTCGAGGTCAGCGTCACCCGCAACTACGGCGCCACCGCCGACGACAAGGCGAAGAAGCTGATCCAGAAGCTGATCTTTGCCACCATCTCGGTGGTACTGCTGGTGCTGTTCGCTATCGGCAAACGCGAGGCGCTGATCGTCGGCGCGGCGGTGCTGTTGACCCTGGCGGCCACGCTATTCGCCTCCTGGGCGTGGGGTTTCACGCTCAACCGCGTCTCACTGTTCGCGCTGATTTTCTCGATCGGCATCCTGGTCGACGACGCCATCGTGGTGGTGGAGAACATCCACCGCCGCATGGGACTGGACCACGACGGCCTCGAAGCCATCATTCCCCGCGCCGTGGATGAAGTGGGCGGCCCGACCATCCTCGCCACCTTCACCGTGATCGCGGCGCTGTTGCCGATGGCCTTCGTCACCGGCCTGATGGGCCCTTACATGAGCCCGATCCCGATCAATGCCTCGATCGGCATGCTGATCTCGCTGGCGATCGCCTTCATCATCACGCCCTGGCTGGCGCTGAAGCTGATCAAGCAAACTGCGCACGACGCCCACGCCGCCGGCGGCGACAACAAACTCACCGCCTTCTTCCGCACCCGGCTGACGCCCTTCCTGCGCGGCGCCGAAGGCAAGAGCGCGCGCAGCAAGCTTTGGATCGGCATCGGGCTCGCCATCCTGTTGTCGGTCGCGTTGCCGGCGGTGCAGCTGGTCATCCTGAAAATGCTGCCGTTCGACAACAAGTCGGAATTCCAGATCATCGTCGACCTGCCGGTCGGCACGCCGTTGGAAAAGACTGCTCAGGTATTGAGCGAAATGGGCGCTGCCGTGGCTGCCGTCCCGGAAGTCACCGACTACCAGGCCTATGCCGGCACCGCAGCGCCAATCAACTTCAACGGCCTGGTGCGGCAGTACTACCTGCGCGCCGGCCCCGAAGTCGGCGACCTGCAGGTGAACCTGGTCGACAAGCACGAACGCGACCGCAAGAGCCACGACATCGCGCAGGCGATCCGCCCCGCGGTCGAGGCGATCGCGAAAAAACACGGCGCCGACGTCAAGGTGGTCGAAGTGCCGCCCGGCCCGCCGGTGATGTCGCCGATCGTCGCCGAAGTCTACGGCCCCGACTATGACGCGCAGATGCAGGTCGCCAAGCAGGTGCGCGCGGTGTTCGAAAAGACCGAAGGCATCGTGGCGATCGACGACACGGTGGAAGACGACGCCCAGCGTTTCGTGCTGCGCGTGCTGCAGAACAAGGCGGCGATGGCGGGCGTGGCGCAGAAGGACGTCGTCGCGGCGATGAAGATGGGGCTGGGCGGCGAAAACGTCACCCCCATCCACGGCAGCGGCGCCAAGTACGAAATCCCGGTGCGCATCACGCTACCGCCGGAGCGCCAGTCGCGGATCGAGGAACTGCTGAAGCTCACCGTGCGCGGCAACAATGGCAAGCTGGTGCCGCTGTCCGAACTGGTCGAAGTAGTGCCGAGCGAACGCGAAAAGACCATCTATCACAAGAACCTGCTGCCGGTGGTGTTCGTGGTCGGCGACACCGGCGGCACGCTGGATTCGCCGCTGTACGGCCTGTTCGGCATGCGCGGCGAGCTCAAGGATATGCCGCTGGAACAGGGTGGCACGCTGGGGGAAACCTTCATCCGCCAGCCCGCCGATCCCTACGCCGGATTCAGCATCAAGTGGGACGGCGAATGGCAGGTGACCTATGAAACCTTCCGCGACATGGGGCTGGCCTATGCCTTCGGCCTGATGCTGATCTACATCCTGGTGGTGGCGCAGTTCAAGAGCTATCTGACGCCGCTCGTCATCATGGCGCCGATCCCGCTCACCATCATCGGCGTGATGCCCGGCCACGCCCTGCTCGGCGCGCAGTTCACCGCCACCTCGATGATCGGCATGATCGCGCTGGCCGGCATCATCGTGCGCAACTCCATCCTGCTGGTCGACTTCATCAACGAGCAGACGGCCGCCGGCATGGACTTCCAGGAAGCGGTGATCCAGGCCGGCGCCACCCGCGCCAAGCCGATCGTGCTGACCGGCGCCGCCGCCATGATGGGTGCGTTCTTCATCCTCGACGACCCGATTTTCTCCGGGCTCGCGGTATCCTTGATTTTCGGCATCTTCGTCTCCACCCTGCTGACGCTGGTGGTGATTCCGGTGCTGTATTACGCCGCGAATTTCCGCAAACATTCTTCATCAACACCAGGAGTTTCATCATGACCGTTGAACGCATGGTCCGCATCATTGCCGGATTTTTCATCATGCTGTCGCTCGCGCTGGCGCACTTTTCGGGCAGTGCCGACCTGACCCAGCTGTCGTGGCTGTGGTTCACCGCCTTCGTCGGCTTCAATCTGTTCCAGTCCGGCATCACCCGCTTCTGTCCGATGGACATCATGCTGAAAAAGGCCGGTGTCAAACAGGGCTGCGGCCTCTAAGCGGAGACCGCCATGGACATGCAATTTCTCCAGGACAACTGGATGCTGGTGGCGCTCGCCGTGGTGTCCGGCGCCATGCTGGTCTGGTCGTTCGTCGGCGCCCGCCTGTCCGGCGTCGAGCAGGCAGACACGCTGAAGGCCACCCGGCTCTACAATGACGATGCGCTGGTGCTCGATGTGCGCGAGGACAAGGAATACGCGGAAGGTCATATTCCCAAGGCGAAGCACATTCCCCTGGGGCAACTGGCCGGCCGCCTCAACGAACTCGACAAGTTCAAGAACAAGCCCGTGCTCGTCACCTGCCGTAGCGGCCAGCGCTCGGCGCGCGCCTGCGGCATGCTGAAAAAAGCCGGCTTCGAAACCGTCTACAACCAGGCTGGCGGCATCATCGCGTGGGAACGCGCGAACCTGCCCGTCAGCAAGAAATAAGGAGCCCTTGATGGCCAAAGTCGTAATGTACTGCACCGCCGTGTGTCCCTACTGCGTGGCCGCCGAGCGCCTGCTCAAAAGCCGCGGTGTCACCGAAATCGAAAAGATCCGCATCGACCTCGATCCGGCCCGACAGGAAGAAATGATCACCCGCAGCGGCCGTCGCACCGTGCCGCAGATCTTCATCGGCGACACCCATGTCGGCGGCTTCGACGACACCGCGGCGCTGGATGCGGCGGGCAAACTGGTGCCGCTGTTGGCGAGCGCTTGATTTTCCGGCATCCGCCACCATCTTGAAGTGATCGCTTTCGCTTCAAGGACCCTCCGATGGAACTCGCCTGCCCCCACTGCCTTGCCGTCAACCGCGTGCCGGATGAACGGCTGGCCGACGCGCCCAAATGCGGCCAATGCGGTTCGCCGCTGCTGCCCGGTGCCCCGGTCGACCTCAGCGCCGACAGCTTCGACCGCTTCATCGCGAAGGCCGGCCTGCCGGTGCTGGTCGATTTCTGGGCCGGCTGGTGCGGCCCCTGCAAGATGATGGCGCCGATCTTCCAGCAGGTGGCGGCCGAGATGAACACGCGGGTGCGCTTCGCCAAGGTCGACACCGAGGCGCATCCGCAGGTGTCGATGCGCCACCACATCAAGGGGATTCCCAGCCTGATCCTGTTCCGGAACGGCCAGGAAACGGCGCGCGTCTCGGGCGCAATGGAAGCCCACGCGCTGAAACGCTGGTTGGCGTCACAAGGCATTCAATAAGCGCGTGTAAAATAGTCCCGTTCCCGGAGCCCAGGCTCCGGTTTTCTTGTCCAGGGAGTCCTCCATGTCCGACGCACAACAACCCGTATTCAACATCGAAAAGCTTTTCGTCAAGGATCTGTCGCTCGAGGTCCCCAACGCCCCCGCCATCTATCTCGAACGCGAAGCACCGCAGATCGACGTCAACATGTCGACCGAAAGCCGCGCGCTGGGCGAGGACCTGTACCACACCAGCATCACTGTGACCGTCACTTCCAAGATCGGCGACAAGGTCATGTTCCTGGTCGAGTGCACCCAGGCCGGGATCTTCCGCATTCAGAACGTGCCGCAGGACCAGATGGCGATGGTGCTCAGCATCGGCTGCCCCAACATCGTCTTCCCCTATCTGCGCGAGAGTGTGTCCGACGTCATAATCCGCGCCGGCTTCCCGCCGCTGCTGCTGAATCCGGTCAACTTCGAGGCCCTGTTCCTGCAGCAGCAGCAAGCCCAGCAGCAACAGGCTGCGCCGCAAACGCATTGAAATCCGCACTGTTCATGGCGGGCCTGCTGGTGGCGCTGTCCGCGCCGGCCAGCGCGCTGGAATACCGCAGCACCAGCCGCCCCGCCCTGCTCTACGACGCGCCCTCGACCGCTGCCGGCAAGGTGGCCATCGCCGGCAGCGGCCTGCCGCTCGAGGTCATCGTCGACACCGACACTTGGGTCAAGGTGCGCGACCACAGCGGTCGCCTCGCCTGGGTTGAGAAAGCCGCGCTCGGCGGCGCCCGCAGCGTCATGGTCAAGGTCGAAGTCGGCCTGGTCCGCCAGCAGCCGCGGCCCGATGCCGAGATTGCCTTCCGCGCAGCGCAAGGGGTGCTGCTCGACGTCACCGGGGCGATCGATCCGTTTGGCTGGCTGCCGGTGAAACACGCGAACGGCCAGACCGGCTGGCTGCCGGCGCACGAAGCATGGGGACGATGAAACTGGCGGTGCTCGGCGCGGGCGCCTGGGGCACCGCGCTGGCGGCCAGTTGGGCACCGCACCACGACGTCACCCTGTGGGGGCGCGATGCGGCGGAACTCGACGCCATGCGCGCCGATCGCCTCAATACCCGCTACCTGCCCGGCTGCCCGCTGCCCGACAGTCTCGAATTCAATCCCGATTTCGACGCGGTGGCCCATGCCGCCCAACTCATCGTCATCGCCGTTCCCAGCCACGGCCTGCGCGCCACCCTGACCGCGCTCGCCCGGCAGCCGGCGCTGCCGCCCCTCATCTGGGTCTGCAAGGGCTTCGAGCCCGGCAGCCGCAAGCTGCCGCACCAGCTGGTCGCCGAGCTGCTGCCTGACCATGCGCAAACCGCCGTGCTGTCCGGCCCCAGCTTTGCGCAGGAAGTCGCGCAGGGCTATCCCACCGCGCTCACGCTGGCCTCGCACGACAGCGCGCTGGCGCAGCACCTGGCCGAGGTGCTGTCGGGCCATCGCCTGCGCCTGTACGCGCATGATGACGTCATCGGCGTCGAAATCGGCGGCGCGCTGAAGAACGTCATGGCCATCGCCGCCGGCATCTGCGACGGCCTGCAGTTCGGCCATAATGCACGCGCCGCGCTGATCACCCGGGGGCTGGCCGAAATGACCCGGCTCGGCGTCCAGCTCGGCGGTCGCGTCGAAACCTTCATGGGCCTGTCCGGCCTCGGCGACCTCATCCTCACCACCACCGGTGACCTCTCGCGCAATCGCCAGGTCGGCCTGCGCCTCGCGCGCGGCCAATCGCTCGATGCCATCCTGGCCGAGCTCGGCCACGTTGCCGAGGGTGTTACCACTGCGCGCGAAGTGGCCGCGCTGGCCGACGCGCGCGGCGTCGACATGCCCATCACGCGCGCCGTCTGCCAGATGCTGTTCGAGGGGCTGCCCGCCGCGCAGGCCGTAAACACGCTGCTGAACCGGGAAATCAAGGCGGAGTTCTGACGCCCGGGCGAGCAAGTTGCTGGTGCGAAGTCCGCGCGCGCAAAGGCGCTCGGCTGACGAACCTTCAGCTTAATGGCGGCGTGCCGGCAGCAACCTATAGCAACTCAATAGCTAGACCGCCTCCGGGTGCGCGGCCGACGCCGCAATGCGCTCGATAGTGGCGACGAATCCGGAGTCTTCGCCGGTCAGCAGCGGCGGTAGCGCGGCGCGGAAATCCTCGCGCGCGCACCACTCGTGCATGTAGTCCTCCCACGACAGCCACAGGCGCGCCTGCTGCCGGCTCATGTCGTCCTCATACACCAGCACGTAGGCGCGCTCGAACAGGGCGACGAGGATGGCGAACAGCGCCTGCTTGCGTTCCTGCTGATCCTCGCTGAGCGCGCCCTTCGCGGTCGGCGACAACAGATGCAGGTCGGCATTCTCGATCACCAGCCGCATGAAATCGGCGTATTCGTCCGACAGCCGCAGGAAGATTTCCTCTTCGTCGGTCTGCTGTTCGCGGCGGCGGTCGTAGACATAGACGCCGATGGCCAGCGGCAAGCCGATGATGGTGACGATATAACTCAGCGCTTCCAGCCATTCGAGTCCGCTCATTCACACCCCTCCCGAAAAACCGTTCTGTCGCCAGGCTTCGAACACGACCACACTGACGGCGTTGGACAGGTTCATGCTGCGCGAATCGGGCAGCATGGGCAAGCGCAGGCGGTGCGCATCGTCGAACTGCGCCAGCACCTCGGCCGGCAGGCCGCGCGACTCGGGCCCGAACAGCAGCACGTCGCCGGCGCGGAATGCACTGTCAGCATAACGCGCGCTGCCCTTGGTGGTGAACGCAAACCAGCGCCGGCCGGGCAGCGCGGCGCGCACCGCATCCCAGTCAGTGTGCACAGTCACGCAGGCCATGTCGTGGTAGTCGAGGCCGGCGCGCGCCACCTGCTTGTCGGACAAATCGAAGCCCAGCGGTGCGACCAGATGCAGCCGGCAGCCGGTGTTGGCCGCCAGCCGGATCAGATTGCCGGTATTGGGCGGGATTTCAGGTTGGAACAAAACGATGTCAAACATCCGGCTTGGCCTAAAATGAGCAAATTCCTGGAGCCGCCTATTTTATGGTCCCTTACCTCACTACCGCACTCACCGGCCCGCTGCTGGAACTCGAAAAACGCCTGCTCGACGCCCAGCCGACCATCGAGCACTGGTTTCGCCAGCAATGGAAGGACCAGTCGGCGCCGTTCTACACCTCGGTCGACATCCGCAACGCCGGCTTCAAGCTGGCGCCGGTGGATACCAATCTGTTTCCCGGCGGTTTCAACAATCTCAATCCCTCGTTCATGTCGCTGTCGATTCACGCGGCCATGGGCGCGGTGGAAAAGATCTGTCCCGATGCGCAACGCTTGTTGCTGATTCCGGAGAGCCACACGCGCAACGTGTTCTACCTGCAGAACGTGGCGGTGCTGGCGCATATCCTGCGGCAGACGGGCCTCATCGTGCGCATTGGCACGCTGATCCCCGAGGTCACCCAGCCGACCACGCTGGAACTGCCGGGGGGCGGACGGATCACGCTGGAGCCGCTGCTGCGCCGCGGCGATCGCATCGGACTGGAGGGCTTCGACCCTTGTGCGGTGCTGCTCAACAACGACCTGTCGGCCGGGGTGCCGGAGATTCTGAAAGACATTGAGCAAACCATCATGCCGCCGCTACACGCCGGCTGGTCGACGCGCCGCAAGTCGCGCCACTTTGCCGCCTACCAGCATATCGCTGTCGAATTCGCGCGGCTGATCGGCATCGACCCCTGGCTGATCGATCCCTACTTCAACCACTGCGGCAAGATCGACTTCCAGGTGCGCCAGGGCGAAGACTGCCTGGCTGAAAAAGTCGGCGACATGCTGGACAGGATCCGCGTCAAATACACCGAATACGGCATCGACCAGCCGCCCTTCGTCATCGTCAAGGCCGACGCCGGCACCTACGGCATGGGCATCATGACGGTGAAATCGCCCGAGGACGTGCGCGAGCTCAACCGCAAGCAACGCAACAAGATGGCGGTCGGCAAGGAAGGCATGGCGGTGAGCGAGGTCCTGATCCAGGAAGGCGTCTACACCTTCGAGAGCATCAACGGCGCGGTCGCCGAGCCGGTGGTCTACATGCTCGACCACTTCGTCGTCGGCGGTTTCTACCGCGTGCACACCGGGCGCGGCTCGGACGAAAACCTCAACAGCCCGGGCATGCACTTCGTGCCGCTGGCGTTCGACGAAACCTGCCTGACGCCCGACCGCAGCGCCAATCCGGACTCAGCCCCCAACCGTTTCTACGCCTATGGCGTGATCGCGCGGCTGGCGATGCTGGCGGCCAGCATCGAACTCGACGAAGCCCTCAACGAGACCGAGCACGTGGCCGCCGCATGAAGCTGCTGTTCATCGTCGATCCGCTGGTCGGCCTCAAGGCCTACAAGGACAGTTCGGTGGCGATGATGCGCGCGGCCGCCGCGCATGGCCATGCCGTGTTTGCCTGCGAGGCGCGCCATCTGTTCATCCGCGACGGCTTCGTGCGTGCTGCCTGCGCCACGCTCGACGTGCGCAGCGACGACGACTGGTATCGCGTCGCCCACAGCGAGACCCTGCTGCTGAAGGATTTCAACGCCGTGGTGATGCGCACCGATCCGCCGGTGGACACGGATTACCTGCTCGCCACCCACCTGCTCAGCGTGGCCGAACGCAACGGCGCGCAGGTGCTGAATCGCCCGGCCAGCCTGCGCGATTTCAACGAGAAGCTGGCGATTCTGAATTTTCCGCAGTTCGTCGCGCCCACCCTAGTGTCCGCCGACGCGACGGCAATCGGCGCCTTTCTCGCCGAGCAGCAGGACATCATCGTCAAGCCGCTGACCGAAATGGGCGGCAGCGGCATTTTTCGCCTGACGCTTGCCGACCCCAACCGCAACGCCATCCTGGAGACGCTGACCCGGCAGGGCGGCCGCGCCATCATGGCGCAGCGCTATTTGCCGGAGATCCGGGACGGCGACAAGCGCATCCTGCTGATCGACGGCGATGTGGTGCCGTGGGCGCTGGCCCGTATCCCGCAAGCGGGCGAGACGCGCGGCAACCTCGCCGCCGGCGGCACCGCGCGCGTGCAGCCGCTGTCGGCGCGCGACCGCATCATCGCCGACACCGTCGCGCCGTGGGCACGCGACCACGGCATCTTTCTCGCCGGCCTCGACGTGATCGGCAACTGCCTCACCGAAATCAACGTCACCAGCCCCACCGGCTTCCAGGAAATCATGGCGCAGGCGGGGCACGACGTGGCCGCGCAATTCATTGCCGCGATCGAGCGCCATTACTCCAGCGCGGTGCGTCCGTGACACCGCAGCGCGCATGAGGCCTGCGCGGCACGGGGTGTGGCTGCTGCTGGTGTGGGCGCTCGCCGCCTGCAGTCCGCCGCCGCTGTATACGCAACAGGCCTATGTCTTCGGCACGCTGGTCGAGGTCAGTGTGTACGGGGCGCCCGAAGCGCAGGCGCAGCAGGCGACCGCCGCGGTGCTGGCACGCTTCGACGCGCTCCACCGCAGCCTGCATGCCTGGCAACCTAGCGCGCTGTCAGAGCTCAACGCCGCGCTGGCGCGCGGCGAGCGCGCCACGGTGAAACCCGAACTCGCGGCCATGCTGACGGAAGCGCAGGCACTCGCCGCGCAATCCGGCGAGCTGTTCAATCCGGCCATCGGCGGGCTGGTCGCACTGTGGGGCTTCCACGCCGACACGCCGCAGGCGCAGGTGCCCGCGGCTGCCGCAATCCAGGCGCAGGTGGCGGCACAGCCGCGCATGGCCGACCTCGTCATTGACGCCGAGTCGGTATCAAGTCGAAACCCGGCCGTTCAGCTGGACCTCGGCGGCTATGCCAAGGGCCGCGCACTCGACGACGCCGTGGCCATTCTGCAGGCGCACGGCATCCGCAATGCCCTGGTGAACATCGGCGGCAACGTGATCGCGCTCGGCCGCCACGGCGAACGCCCGTGGCGCGTCGGGGTCCAGCACCCGCGCCAGCCGGGCACGCTGGCCACGCTGGATTTGCAGGACGGCGAGGCGATCGGCACCTCGGGCGACTACCAGCGATTTTTTGAAGCGGATGGCCGCCGCTACTGCCACCTGATCGACCCGCGCAGCGGCATGCCGGCAACCGGCATGCAATCGGTAACCGTTCTGGTGCGCGGCGTGCACGCCGGCACACGTTCGGATGCGCTGTCGAAGCCGCTGTTCATCGAAGGGGCGGCAGGCCTGGCCGACCATGCGGCGCGGCTGGGTATTTCAGACTATGTCACGGTGGATCACACCGGCAAAACCTACATCTCCACGACGATGAAGGCCCGGCTTCGCTAGAATAGGACTTTTGGCCCAACCTCCACGCAATGATTGGCATCCTCATCGTCGCACACGGTTCGCTCGGCGACAGTCTGGTCGAGTGCGCCACCCACGTTCTGGGCCAGCCCCCGCTCGGCCTGGCCACGATCGACTTCATCGGCCACGCCGACCCCGACGAACGCCAGAAGGCGCTGCAGGCGCGGCTCGCCGAACTCGACCAGGGCGACGGCATTCTGGTGCTGACCGACATGTATGGCGCCACGCCCAGCAACACGCTGTGCCGTCTGCTCGAGCCCGCGCACATCGAAGGCGTCACCGGCGTCAACCTGCCGATGCTGCTGAAGGCGCTGAACTACCGCGATACGCTCGCGCTGCCGCAGCTGATCGAACGCATCGTCGACGGCGGACGCAACAGCATCAATCATATTTCCGAGACCATGTGCCATGCAGCAACGGGACGTTGAAGTCGTCAACAAGCTGGGGCTGCACGCGCGGCCGTCGGCACGCCTCACCCAGATCGCCTCCAGCTTCAAGAGCCAGGTCTTCATGTCGCGCAACGGCCGCCGCGTCAACGCCAAGAGCATCATGGGCGTGATGATGCTGGCCGCCGCCAAGGGCAGCACCATCACGCTGGAAACCGAAGGCGAAGACGAGGTGGAAGCGATCAATACGCTGGCCGACCTCATCGCCAGCGGCTTCGGCGAGGAGCTTGCATGAGCTTCTCGCTGCATGGCATCGGCGTCTCCGGCGGCATTGCCATCGGCTATGCGCACCTCACGTCCCATGCGCGCGTGGAAGTGCCGCAGTACATGCTCGACCGCAAGTACATCAAGGATGAACTGGCGCGTTTCGATGAGGCCATCTTCGCCACCCGTGCCGAGCTCGAAATCCTGCGCAGCCACATCCCGCCCGGCGCACCGGCGGAACTGTCGGCCTTTCTCGACATGCACCTGATGTTCCTCGGCGATTCGATGATTGCCGAGGAGCCCAAGCGCCTGATCCGCGAAACCCAGTGCAACGCCGAATGGGCGCTGGCGCAGCAGATGGAAGCGCTGGTGGCACGCTTCGACGAAATTGACGACGCCTACCTCAGAAGCCGCCAGGAAGACGTGGTGCAGGTGGTGCAGCGCGTGCTGAAGGCGCTGATGGGCCACCCCAGCCACCTGCCGCTGGACGTCGACTTCGACAGCGAGCGCATCCTGGTCGCGCACGAGTTATCGCCGGCCGACATGGTCATTTTCAAGAACGTGCATTTCGCCGCCTTCATCACCGATCTCGGCGGCACCACCTCGCACACCGCGATTCTGGCGCGCAGCATGGGCATGCCCTCGGTGATGGCGCTGCACAACGCGCGCGGCCTGATCCGCGACCACGACCTGCTGATCGTCGACGGCCGCGACGGCGTGGTGATCGTCAACCCGGACGAAGCGGTGCTGGCCGAATACCGGCTGCGGCAGAACCAGTGGCGCATCGACACCGACAAGCTGAAGCGGTTGAAAACCAGCAAGTCGGCCACACTCGACGGCGTGCCGATCGAACTGATGGCCAACATCGAACTGCTGGACGACATCGCCGCGGTGAAAACCTCGGGCGCGCACGGCATCGGCCTGTTCCGCAGCGAATTCCTCTTCCTCAACCGCAGCGACCTGCCAGACGAGGACGAGCAATACGCCTCCTACCGGGCGGTGACCGAGGCGCTGGACGGCAAGCCGGTCACCATCCGCACGCTCGACCTCGGCGCCGACAAGCAGGCGCCCTGGGGCCATACCGTCGCCGACAATCCGGCGCTCGGCCTGCGCGCGATTCGCCTGTGCCTGGCCGAGCCGGGCCTGTTCCATACCCAATTGCGCGCGATCCTGCGCGCGTCGGCGCACGGCCAGGTACGCATGCTGATCCCGATGCTGGTGAGCTTCCTGGAACTGCGGCAGACGCTGCAGCGCATCGACGAGGCCAAGGCCTCGCTGCGGAAGGACGGCCTGAAGTTCGACGAAGGCATCCCCATCGGCGGCATGATCGAGGTGCCGGCCGCCGCGCTGTCGGCTGCGTTCTTTGCCGAACAGCTGGATTTCCTGTCGATCGGCACCAATGACCTGATCCAGTACACGCTGGCGATCGACCGCGCCGACGACAGCGTGGCCCATCTGTATGACCCCCTGCATCCGGCCGTGCTCGGTCTGGTCCAGCACACGCTGCGCGCGGGCGCCAAGGCGGGCAAACCGGTGTCGGTGTGCGGAGAGATGGCGGGCGACCCGCTGCTGACGCGACTGCTGCTGGGCCTGGGACTGCGGACGTTTTCGATGCACCCGGCCAGCCTGCTGCAGGTGAAGCAGCAGGTGCTGAAATCGCATCTGGAAGAACTGACGCCGGCCGCGCAGCGGCTGCTGAGGAACACCGATCCCGACAAGACTGCGCCGCTGCTCGCCCGCCTGAACGGCGGCTGAACCCGCCGGATCAGGCGGTCAGCTGCGCGGCGATGCGCTCGAGTTCCGTCTTCTCGCGACGCAGCGTGCCGATTTCCTGCTTGATCTGGGCCATGCGGGTGTGCAGCGTGCCCATGTTTTCCAGGATCTTCTGCAGGCTGGCGAGGCGCATGTCGAGGTACTGCTTGTGCTCGCGGATGCGTGTCATGATCGGATCCAGCGCGATGCGCAGCCAGCGTTCGGCTTCGGTACGCGCCAGGTTGAAGGCCTTGCGGGCCTCCTCGGCGAGGCCGGCATAAAAGCGCCGGATCATGAAACGCTTTTCCAGCATCAGGTTGGCAGGGTCCTTGCAAAATGCTTCGGTCTCGCGCATCAGCCCATTGAGCCGGTTGCGGTAGGCGCCCAGGTCGAGTCGAGGCACCTGCATTTTCGGCAGCTGGTGCTGACGATGAAAGCGGGTGTAGGCTTGGTCCAGCACATCCAGCATGTTGTCCGCCAGCTGGCTCGCCTGCTGGATGCGCCCGCTCATCTGCTCGCTCAGCTGGCGGATGCCGCTGGTCAGGCCGCGCGTGGTCCAGCTGCCTTCCAGTGCTTCGCGACCGGCCTTGCAGATTTCGCCCAGTGTCTCTTCCGACAGGCTGGACAGCAGATGCTGGCCCTGCGCCTGCATCATTCTGCGGGTGGTGCGGAACTGGTCGGCGGTGGCGTCGTAGCTGTCCTTTTCCTTTTGCAGGGCGGCGCGTGACTGCTCGATCATTTCGCGGTTCTTGCCCGACAGCTGGTTGAGCTGAATCAGTTCGTCGCTGCGACGCTTGATTTGCGCGGACAGGTCGATGCGACTCTCATCCAGCTGCGCAATCACATCGTGGCTGACCGCGTGATAGAGCATGTCGCGCCGCGCCGGGATCACCTGATGCGCCAGCAGATATTCCAGCGACTCGATGCCCGAGCGCACGCGCAGAGCCGCGTCGCCACGGATGGTGGCGGCCAGCGCCTTCTGCGCCGACACGGTGAACACCCGACTGCGCGGCAGCTTCAACACGCGCGCGGCCTCCTCGGCCTGACGCTCGATAGTGGCCTGTACTTCGGCTTCACTTTTCAGCTCGTCCCACAGCATGTCGATCTTGTTCAGCACCGCCACATGGTAGTTGGCATGCCGATGCACGTGTTTCTGCCAGATTTCGAGATCGGAACGGGTGACGCCGGTATCCGTCGCCAGCAGAAACATCACCGCATGCGCATTGGGAATGACCGACAACGTCAACTCCGGCTCGGTGCCCAGTGCGTTGAGTCCGGGCGTGTCCAGGATCGTCAGCCCGGCCTGAAGCAGCGGGTGGGGATAATTGATCATGGCGTAGCGCCAGGCCGGCACTTCCACGGTGCCGTCGGCGCGCAGGTGGTGGCGTTCGCTTTCATCCTCGCCATTCCAGAGGCCGAGCTCGATCGCGTCCACCGCCGGCATCAGCTGGGTTTCGGTGAGTTTTTTCAGGCTGTCGCGCAGCTGGCGCGGGTCGCTGGGGTCGAGCGCGACCCGGCACCACTCGATCGGCATGTGCTTCAAGCGTGCCAGCGAATCCTCGCGGCGGCGCGTTTCGATCGGCAGCAGGCTCAGGCTCGGCGCGTCGTCCGGGTTTGAAAACAGCTCGGTCGGACACATCGTGGTTCGGCCGGCGTCGGAAGGCAGCAGGCGCTGGCCATGATCGGCAAAAAACAGCGCATTGATGAGCTCGCTCTTGCCGCGCGAGAACTCGGCGACGAAGGCCACCACCAGCTTGTCCTGACGCAGGTTCGACGCCGTGTCGGTCAGCCGCAGGGTGCGTTCGGCGTCGATGCCGTGACGGCGGTCGAGCCAGTCGGCATAGTCGGCGATCGCGGCGGCCAGCCGCATACGCCGTTCGCTGAAATCGGCGACTTCCTGTTCCAGATGGATGCTCATTTTATTTTACTGTTCTCGATTTCAAGCCAGGGCATCTCGACCCCCCGCACCGCCACGGTTTTTTGCCGCGAAGTCTCGCCCCGCACCAGGCATACCGAGGCTTTCGGCACGCCCAGCTGCGTGGCCAGCCAGCCCAGCAGATGCACATTCGCTTTATTATCGACTGCCGGTGCGGCAATCTTTAGCTTCAGCCGCCCGCCGTGTTCGCCCAGCACGGCGGTGCATTTCGCCCCCGGCTGAACGTGCAGGTCGAGTAGCCAGTCAGCGCCGTCGCGTCGCGCCCAGACCGGAGGGCTGCTGACCACCAGCCGCTCAGAGAGCCCCCAGCAGGGCGCGTTCCAGCGCCAGGATCGGCACCATCAGCACCAGCTGGCACAGGATGAACAGCACCAGCGGCGTCAGGTCGATCTGCGCCACCATCGGGACAACCCGCCGCAGCGGACGCAGAAAGGGTTCGGACAACTCGTACACCACCGGCATCAACGGATTATTCGAATTGACCCAGGACAGCACCGCGCGCACCAGCGTCAGGCCGATGATCAGGTACACCGTCAGGCTTAGCAGCCGCACCGCCCCCAGCCCCAGCATCACCGGCCACACGCGGCCGCCGGCCAGTGCGAACGGAAAGCCGTCCAGCCAGTACGAGGCCACTACGACCGCGAATTCGACCACGAATGCCAGCAGCAGGCAGGCCAGATCGAGGCCAAACAGCCCCGGCACCACGCGGCGCAGCGGCTTGATCGCGAAATCGGTGAGGGCGACGATGAACTGCGCGAACGGATTGCGGAACGGCACCCGGAACAGTTGCATCATGAAACGCAGCAGCACGGCGATCACGAACAGGTTGCCTAGCGTCTGGATCAGGAATTTCAGCGCGGCTTCGATCATCCTGGGAACCCCGGTTGGACGCGTCCGATGGTGCGTCTGGGCGAGTGTCTGGCGCGAAGCGACGACGCAGCAGGCCGGGGCCTGCAAGGAGGAGCGACAAAGCCAGGCGCTCGAACGGGCGTGCCAGCGGGCACGTAACGGGTTTCAGTTAAAGGATATATGCAATCGGAGGCATATAAACCAGCATTCATACCGGACTCCTTACATTCGGTGAGTGGTCAACCGAGGTTTCCAGGATCATGCGAGTCTCCCGAGTTCATCGCCCAGTTCGGCGCTGCGGCGGCTGGCGGCCTCCACCGCCTGACTGATGGCCAGATTGACCGCCGCCGCCTCCAGCACGGCAATGCCGCGCTCGGTGGTGCCGCCCCGGGATGTGACGCGCTGTCGCAGCACACCGGGTTCCTCGCCCGATTCCAAGGCCAGCTTGGCTGCGCCGAAGAAAGTCTGCAGCGCCAGCTGGCGCGCGGTTTCAGACGGCAAGCCCTGCGCCACCCCGGCAGCTTCGAGCGACTCGATGAAATAAAACACATAGGCCGGGCCGCTGCCCGACACTGCGGTGACAAGGTCCAGCTGCGGCTCGTCGTCCACCCATACCACGCCGCCGACGGCACGCATCACCGCCTCGGCCTGCGAACGCGCGTCCTGGCCGACGGCAGGTGCCGCAAACAAGCCGGTAATCCCGGCCTGCACCAAGGCCGGGGTGTTCGGCATCGCGCGCACGATCCGGTTGTGCCCGCCCAGCCAGCGGGCGAGGTCAGCCACCCGGACCCCGGCGGCGATCGACACCACCAGCTGGCCAGCCAGTCTTGAAGCCAGCGCAGCTGCCACGTCGGGCAGAGTTTGCGGCTTGACCGCCAACACGATCAGGCCATGCAGCCGCGCCTGCGACAAATCGGTATGGGTCACCACGCCAAAGCGCGCGGACAATTGCGCCCGCGCATCGGCATTGATTTCGACTACCTCGATGTCGGCGGGCTGGGTGCCGCTGGCGATCAGGCCGCCGATGATCGCGGCGGCCATGTTGCCGCCACCGATGAAACTGACTTTATGCATAGGTTTTCCTTTCGCCAAACAGGGCGGTGCCGACCCGAACGATGGTCGCGCCCTCCAGAATCGCTGCTTCCAGGTCGCCCGACATGCCCATCGACAGGGTGTCGAGCGCGTGGCCGCGTGCGCGTAGCGCATCAAACTGTCCACGCACCTGCCGGAAGGCGGCGCGCTGCGCTGCGGCATCCGGCGTCGGCGCCGGAATCGCCATCAGGCCGCGCAACTGCATACCGGGCAGCTTCGACACGGCCTCGGCCAGACCACTCAGCTCGGCCGGCGGCACACCACCCTTGCTGGCTTCGCCACTGACATTCACTTCGATGCAGACCTGCAGCGGCGGCAGTCCGAGCGGGCGCTGTGCCGACAACCGCTCGGCAATCTTCAGCCGGTCAACGCTGTGCACCCAGCTGAAATGCGCGGCGATCGCCCGCGTCTTGTTGCTCTGGATCGGTCCGATGAAATGCCATTCAAGCGGCAGGTCCTGCAGGGCGGTCTGTTTGTCCAGCGCTTCCTGCACGTAGTTTTCACCGAACGCGCGCTGGCCGCAGGCCGCAAGGTCGCGCACCGCCGCGGCATCGAAGGTCTTGCTGACGGCCAGCAGCCGAAGCGTCGCGGCATCGCGGCCCGCTTCGGCCACAGCCGCTGCAATTCGCGCCTGCACCGCCTGCAAACGCTCGCACGGCGTGCCGGCGGCACCGCTCAGGTCAGGCTCAAGTTTGCGTGTATCGGGGCCGTTATCCATATCGCTTATTATCTGACAAAACCCTACCCAATACTGAACGAGGCACGCGTGGACATTTCCGAACTGCTCGCATTCTCCGTCAAGAACAAGGCATCCGACCTGCACCTGTCCGCCAGTCTGCCGCCGATGATCCGGGTCAATGGCGACATCCGCCGCATCAACCTGCCCCCGATGGACCACAAGGACGTCCACCGCATGGTGTACGACATCATGAACGACAGCCAGCGCAAGGTGTACGAGGAAACGCTGGAAATCGACTTCTCGTTCGAGATCCCCTCGCTGGCGCGCTTCCGGGTCAACGCCTTCAACCAGCAATACGGTGCCGGTGCGGTGTTCCGGACGATTCCGTCGAAGGTGCTGACGCTGGAAGAGCTCAACTGCCCGCCGATCTTCAAGGAAATCTCCGACCAGCCGCGCGGCATCGTGCTGGTGACCGGCCCGACCGGCTCGGGCAAGTCGACCACGCTGGCGGCGATGATGGACTACGTCAACGAGAACCAGTATGCGCACATCCTGACGGTGGAAGACCCGATCGAATTCGTCCACCAGAGCAAGAAATGCCTGATCAACCAGCGCGAAGTCGGCCCGCACACGCTGTCGTTCAACAACGCGCTGCGCTCGGCGCTGCGTGAAGACCCGGACGTGATCCTGGTCGGCGAATTGCGCGACCTCGAAACGATCCGCCTGGCGCTGACCGCGGCTGAAACCGGCCACCTGGTGTTCGGCACGCTGCACACCTCGTCGGCCGCCAAGACCATCGACCGGGTGGTCGACGTGTTCCCGGCTGCCGAAAAGGAGATGGTGCGCTCGATGCTGTCCGAATCGCTGCGCGCGGTGATCTCGCAGACGCTGCTGAAAACCAAGGATGGAACCGGCCGGGTGGCGGCGCACGAGATCATGATCGGCACCCCCGCCATCCGCAACCTGATTCGCGAAAACAAGGTGGCGCAGATGTATTCCTCGATCCAGACCGGCGGCAACATCGGCATGCAGACGCTCGACCAGTGCCTGCAGGACCTGGTCCGCCGCAACATCATCGCACCGGGCGCGGCGCGCAACGCTGCGCAAAACAAAGATGCCTTCATGGGCTGAGCTCAACCAGAGCCAAGGATTGATCAATGAACGCTGAAAAAACCATTCACGACCTGCTGCGCCTGATGCTGGCGAAGAACGCGTCCGACCTTTTTATCACCGCCGGTTTTCCGCCCGCGATCAAGGTCGACGGCAAGATCACCCCGGTGTCGAATCAGAGCCTGACGCCTGCGCACACCAGCGAACTCGCGCGTTCGATCATGAACGAGCGGCAATGGAAGGACTTCGAGGCGAGCAACGAATCCAACTTCGCGATCAGTCCGCCCGAGATCGGCCGTTTCCGCGTCAACGTCTTCGTGCAGCAGGGCCGCGTTGGCATCGTGATGCGGACCATTGTCACCAAGATTCCCAAAATGGAAGAGCTGAACCTGCCGCCGATCCTGCGCGATGTCGCGATGATCAAGCGTGGCCTGGTGATCTTCGTCGGCGGCACCGGCACCGGCAAATCGACTTCACTGGCGGCGATGGTGGGCTTCCGCAACGAAAACGCCTGCGACCACATCATCACGGTCGAGGACCCGATCGAATACGTGCATGAGCACAAAAAATCCATCATCACCCAGCGCGAGGTCGGCATCGACACCGACAACTGGTTCTCGGCGCTGAAGAACACCCTGCGGCAGGCGCCCGACGTCATCCTGATCGGTGAGATCCGCGACCGCGACACCATGGAATACGCCATCGCCTTTGCCGAAACCGGCCACCTGTGTCTGTCGACGCTGCACGCCAACAGCGCCAACCAGGCGCTCGACCGCATCATCAACTTCTTCCCCGAGGAAAAACGCGACCAGTTGCTGATGGATCTGTCGCTCAACCTCAAGGCCTTCATTTCGCAGCGCCTGCTTCCGCGCAAGGGCAACACCGGCCGCGTCGCCGCGGTGGAAATCCTGCTCAACTCGCCGCTGATCGCCGACCTGATCTTCAAGGGTCATGTTCACGAAATCAAGGAACTGATGGCGAAGTCGCGCGAACTCGGCATGCAGACCTTCGACCAGGCGCTGTTCGACCTCTACGAAGCCGGCCTCGTCACCTACGAGGATGCGCTGCGCAATGCCGACAGCCTCAACGACCTGCGCCTGAAGATCAAGCTGCACGGCCAGGAATCCAAGGGGCGCGACATGATGGCGGGGCTCGATCACCTCGACATCGTCTGAGCGCCTTTATCCCAATAGAAAACAGGGTGCGAGGCACCCTGTTTTCTATTGGGATCGGCGAATCAGGTTGCGGACCTCATTCCGGATTGATCACAGCCTTCACTTCAAGTCCGCGGTTGCCCGGCAAAGCCTTGATCGCCTCGGCCGCAGCCTTCAGCGCGGCTTCCTCGCCGCCATGCTTCACCATCAGATGCTCCTCGTCCGGCATCGGCGCGCCGAGCGACATCGGAATGATCGAGGCCTTGCCGCTGCCCGACGCAGCAAAATCGGCCACCAGGTAATAACTCCGGTAGACCTCGGCGCCATCGTCGAGGGTTCCGGTCAAGCGGATTGATGCAGTAATCATGGCGAGGTCCGTCAGGGAGGATTCATCAAAGACGCACGCGCCGGATCGGGGTTCCGCTCAAATCGACGGGTCGGCGGGTTTTTTCTCACGCATCGATCCGGCGATCAGCTTGTACTGCAGGAAGCGGGTTTCGATCGGGCCGTTGAACAGTGGAATGCGCCGGCTGGCCTTGAGGCCGAGCAGCTTCGGCAACAGCGGATCGCCGGAAATGATCCACGCCTCCCAGCCAGCGAAATGCTTCTTCAGCCAGTCGCCCAGGAGCGGATACCACGCGGCCAGGTCCTCAGCCTCGCCCAGCCGTTCGCCATAGGGCGGGTTGGTGACGATCACGCCGACCGGCGTCGGCGCCTTGAGATCGAGCACATCGGACACTTTCAGCTCGATGGCGTCTGCATAGCCGGCGGCGTCGAGGTTGTTGCGCGCCTTGTCGAGCACCCAGCGGTCCTGGTCGGCACCGAAAATCGGCAGTTGGGCCGGGAGCGGCTTTTCCCGCGCCTGCGCCTCAGCCTTGATGCGCTTCCACAAGGACGCATCGAAATCGCGGTAGTGCTCGAACGCGAAATGCCGTCCCCGCCCCGGCGCCCGGTTCAAGGCCATGTCGGCCGCTTCAAGCAGAATCGTGCCGGCGCCGCACATCGGATCCAACAGCGGCATGCCGGGCTCCCAGCCGGACAGCATCAAGAGACCGGCGGCGAGGTTTTCCTTCAGCGATGCCGCGCTCGCTTCGCGCTTGAAGCCGCGCTTGAATAGCGGCTCACCCGAAGTGTCGAGGTAGAAGGTCACCGCATCCGGGGTGAAAAAGGCGTAGACCGGCACGTCGGGCGCGTCGGTGTCGACACTGGGCCGCTCGCGCGTTTCCTCGCGGAAACGGTCGCAGATTGCGTCCTTGATTTTCAGCGTGATGAAGTTGAGGCTTTTCAGCGGCGCATTCTGGGCGCCGACTTTCACCGCGATGGTCTTCGTCACGTCGAACCACTCCGGCCACGGCAGGTCGAGCGCAGCGCGGTAGATGTGCTCTTCCTTGCGGTAACGCGTGTAGCCGACCTTGCGCAGGATGCGGGTGGCAATTCGCGAGTTGAGGTTGACGCGCATTTCGGCCGCGGCGTCCGCCATGAAAAGCACCCCGGCGGGCACCTGGCGCACCACCTGCGCGCCAGCGGTCGCAAGCTCGGTTTCGAGCAGTGCCTCCAGCCCGCGCGGGCAGGTGGCGAAATGGCTGGCCGGCGGCAGCGCCTCGCGCTCAGGGCGGACCGGATGCGACGTTTTGCTGCGACGGGGCGGGGAATTGGGGGACTGGGGTTTCAAACGGGGCTTTCCTGGGAAGATCGAAAAATAGCGTACAGACTCAAGCTGTCATTACGAGGCACGAGGCGACGACGCAATCCGGCTTGCCGCTCGACTGGACGATGGTCTGACTGGATTGCTTCACTGCGTTCGCAATGACAGGCTTAAAACGGCTTAAATACCACCAGCAATACCACGACCAGCAGCACAATCACCGGTATTTCATTGAACCAGCGGAACCAAACATGCGACTTGGTGTTCTGTCTGGCTTCGAACTGGCGCAGCAGGCTTTTGCAGACATGGTGATAGCCGACCAGTCCGGCGACCAGAATCAGCTTGGCCCACATCCAGTTCATGCTGAGCGGAAAATACGCCAGCCACAGCCAGATGCCGGTAATCAGCGTCAGCCACATGATCGGCGAGACGAACCGATACAATTTGCGCGACATCAGCAGCAGGCGGTCGTACGCTGCATTGTTGCTTTCCATCGCCAGGTTGACGAACAGGCGCGGCAGATAGAACAGTCCGGCGAACCAACTGACCACCATCACGATATGAAACGCTTTGAGCCACAGCATGGATAAACAGACCCTGAAGAAATGGACGCCCAGTCCGCTGACCCTGATTTTACTGGGTTTGGTCGCGTATCTGTGGTTTCGCCCGCCGGCCGAGGTCAGCGAGGAGGATCGGCCCGCCCTGCCTTGGGCCGTGACCCTGCCCGACGGCCGGACGCTGACCAGCGACACGCTCAAGGGCAAGGTCGTGCTGGTCAACTTCTGGGCGACCTGGTGCCCCTACTGCCGCAAGGAAAAGCCGGTGATCGACCGCTTCTGGAAAGACCATCGCGACCGCGGTTTCGAGGTCATTTCGATCAGCATCGACGATACGCCGGCGCAAATCGCCGACTGGATGCAGGACAAGGACTACACCTTCATGGCCGCGCCGACCAATGCCTCGGTGGCCGCCGCCTTCGGCAACGTGGCCAGCGTGCCGACCTCGTTCATCGTCGATACCGATGGACAGATTCGTCACAAGATCGCCGGGCAGGTGCATTATCCCCGGCTGGAAAAACTCGTCGTCCCCCTGCTCCCCCAGGCCAGACAGCCATGACCGAATCCCGCCTCGTCGAACTCGAAACCAAGCTCGCCTTCGCCGAAGACCTGCTCGACACGCTCAGCCAGACCGTGGCCCGCCAGCAGGGGCAGATCGATTCATTGCAGCAGCAGCTGCGGCTGCTGCACCAGCAGATCCAGGACGCGTCGCCGGATGAAGCACGCACCCCGCGCGACGACATTCCCCCGCACTACTGAATGCAGCCTGACTCCGCTAGACCGCACTGACCGCCGCGGGAAAAGGCTGCGCGCCGGCCAGCAGTGCCAGCAGCTCGGGCTCGGGCATCGGCCTGGCGTAGTAATAGCCCTGTGCCCGCAGGCAGCCATGCTGCGTCAGGAAAGCCTCCTGCTCCGCGTGTTCGACGCCTTCGGCGATCACCTGCAGGCCCAGGTTGGCCGACAGCGACAGGATCGCCTGGACGATGGCGGCGTCGTCGGCGTCGGCTGCGATGTCGCGGATGAAGCTGCGGTCGATCTTAAGCTCGCTGATCGGCAGCAGCTTGAGGCGGCTCAGCGAGGAATGGCCGGTGCCGAAATCGTCGATGGCAATGCTGAGGCCGAGCTGGCGCAGCGCCGTCATGATTTCCAGGCCGATCGCTTCGCTCTCCATGATGCTGCTTTCGGTCAGCTCCAGCACGATGTGCGCGGGCGCCACGCCGATTTCGGCAAACAGGGCCGCCAGCCGTTGCGGCAGGTCCTTCTGCAGCAGCTGCTTGCCGGACAGGTTGATATGCAGCGCAAAGTCCTCAAGGGATACCCCCTCGCGCTCCCAGCGTTTCAGCGCGAGGCAGGCCTCGCGGATGACCCATTCGCCCAGCGGAACGATCAGGCCGGTGTCCTCGGCCAGCGGGATGAAATGGTCGGGCGGGATCGCGCCTTCTTGCGGGTCGATCCAGCGTAGCAGGGCCTCGGCACCGCAGATGCGCCGACTGTCCAGGCGCACCAGCGGCTGGTAGTGCAGCGTCAGCGCGCGCTGCTCGAACGCGCTGCGCAAGCGCGTTTCCAGTTGGATGCGCCGCATCGCGCGTTCGGTGATGCCCTGCTCGTAGAAATGAAAGGTGTTGCGGCCACCTTCCTTCGACTTGTACATGGCGGCATCGGCATGCTTCAGCAGCGTTTCGGCGTCGCGGCCGTCCTCAGGATAGACGCTGATGCCGACGCTGGCGGAAACGTGCAGCGGATAGTTGCCGATGTGCAGCATTTTTTCCAGCGTCTGGATGATCTTTTCCGCCACCATCGCGGCCGCCTGGCTGTCTTGCACGCTTTCGAGCAGCACCACGAACTCGTCGCCACCCAGGCGCGACAGCGTGTCCTCGTCGCGCACCAGGGCCTTCAGGCGGCCGGCCACCGCCTGCAGCACGGCGTCGCCGATGGCGTGACCGAGGCTGTCGTTGATCGTCTTGAAGCGGTCCAGGTCGATGAACAGCACCGCCATGCGCGTGCCGGCACGATCGGCACGGCAGGCGGCATGGCGCAGCCGGTCCATCAGCAGGACGCGGTTCGGCAGGCCGGTCAGGGCATCGTGATAGGCGATGTACTCCAGGTGCGCATCCTTCTCGCGCAATGCCTGCTCCGCCTGCTTCCAAGCGGTGACGTCCTGAATGGTGCCGATCATGCGGACGGGGGTGTCCCCTTCCATCTGTACTTCCGCGCTTTCGTGCACGACGCGAACGCTACCGTCCGGACGCACGATGCGGTGATCGATCGCATACGACTGCCCGGTTTCCATCGCGCGGCTGACGGCCGCCTCGACGGTCGCCCGATCGTCCGGATGCACACGATCGAGGAAAGCCTGATAACTGGCTTTGAATTCAGTCGCATCGACACCGAACAGGCTATAGATGCCCTCCGACCAGAACAGTCGCTTCTCCTGGATCAGCCAGTCCCAGTTGCCCATCTGCGCAATGCGCTGCGCGCGGTCGAGGCTGTCCTTGATATCGCCCACCTGGCGCGAGGCGCGCGCGATTTGCCGGTTCTTTCTGGCGAACAGCAGTAGCGACAGCGCCAGGCTGATGAACAGCAGCCCTGCCAGGCCATACAGCATGCCGATGATGGTAGAGCGATTGGCTTCGTAGAACGAGGGCGGGCTGTTGATGAGCCGCACCTGCCGCGCAATGTCGCCGGGCAGGCTGAGTCCTGCGCGCAACAGCTCCGTTTCGTCCACGATGTACGCGTTGGGGCTGTTCTCGTTCGGCGGCAGCGCGCTGAGCGGCATGCCTCCCAGATGTCTGATCAGCAGCTCGGCGGCGGCCTGCCCCTGGCGCGGCCCGCTGGTGACGTAGCCGCCGAGCACACCCGGATAGAGGTAGGCGTCCTCCATGCTGAACACGACGAAGCGGCCGCTGCCCACAATGGCTTTCACCGTCTCGGGTAGCGTGAGCGTGCGGCCATCGCGATCGGCCATGGTGCCCAGCGTCGTCAGAAACACGAAGCGCTCGTTGCGCGTACGCAGGCGTTCGATCAGATCGTCGATGCGGCGCGCGGAAATGAAGGTGGCCTGGATATCAGGATGCTGTCGCAAGGCCTGCGTGATCTCGCTTTCGATGGCGAGAAAGGTTTCGCTCGCATCGCCGACGATGAGAATCTCGCGGATGTCGGGATCGAACTGACGCATCAGATCGAGGTTGGGGATGATCTCCTTTTTCTCGAACACACCGGTGATGCGGGACGGGTCGATCTGCGTGCGTACGTCGATATTGTTGACCCCGGAAAAGAACACCGGCACGCCGGGGAACACCGCCGACAGATGGGACCGCGCAAAAGACAGGCTGTTGTCATCGGTGACATAGATCGCCGCGGGCCGGTAGCCGCGATATTTCTGCCGCAGGTGATCGCCGATCAGGTCGGCGTGGGCGGCACTGTAGCCGACACGCTTGGTGTCGAGATACTCGACACTGAGGTCGTACGCCCGCGCCGTGTCCGCATTCAGCGCCGCAACGAAGCCCTCATGCTGGCCTCGGGTCCACGGATATTCCTGGCTGTAGGCATGCAGGACGAACACCGGCGTCGGCACGATTGCCTGCGCCGGGGCACAACACCAGATCAGTAGAAACAGCAGCGCATATCGCATGTCGGATTTCGGGACGGACGGTTAAGCGATTAAACGGCCATGCGGGCTTATTCTTGCACGCCTGAAGTGAGTTCGATCTTCAGCACCACCTTGCGGATCCTGCCGGCGCTGACCAGTGGCGCGTGCGCGTCGTCGGGGAAAAACAGACAGAATGATCCGGGCGGCGTGGAGATCCAGCTTGCCGGCGCGTCGTCAAAAAAGCGGATGTCGCGTGCGGCATCGTAGTCCGTCGCCGGCGTCATGCAGTCGGCCAGCGGTTTCCAGCCCATTTCGTCGACGCCCGCGAGCACCAGCTGGATATCAATATAGCGCCGATGACATTCCAGCTGCGCCTCCGCCCGCGTGCGGCCGGGACAGTCCTCGACGAGGGCGAACAGCTGCTCGCCCTCGATGGCATGCCGCCCGGGCGCCAGCGCATCCAGGTCCGTGCTGCGCAGAAAGTCGAGGGCCCGCGCAAACAGCGGATGCAGGTTCGAATAGCGGTCGGCTCGGGCCAGGGTGTCGAGAATCATGTTCGGGATCCAGGCTAAAAATCACACGGCCGGCTTCAGCCGGGCTGGGTGGAACGCTCTTCCTTGGCGCGATACATCGCTTCGTCCGCCTTCTGCATCAGGGTGTCGAGCGAAGGCGTGCTGTTGCTGCATGTTGCCACGCCGATGCTGATGCTCAGCCGGATGGCGTCGTCGGACCCGGGCAGGATGACATCGATCGCGGCACGCAGACGGCGCAGCAGTGCCTCGAGCGACGGGCCGGCCGGCGTATCCGGCAGCAGCACCACGAATTCGTCGCCGCCCACCCGCGCCAGCAGATCGGATTCGCGGCAGCAGGCGCGCAGCGTGTTGGCGACATAGACCAGCACGGCGTCACCGGCGGCATGGCCGTAGTTGTCATTGATCGACTTGAAGTTGTCGATATCGATGTTGAGCAGCGTGAGATGACACCCGGTCCGCCGGGCCAGCGCGAACATATCCTGTCCACGCAGGGTGAACTGGTAGCGGTTGGCCAGTCCGGTCAGGTTGTCGTGCAGGGCCATGCTGCGGATGCGCCGGTGCACCGACACCGTATAGGTCACCAGCGCGCCCGCCAGCCCTGCCAGAAGCGCCAGCAGCGCCTGGACCCACACGCCATGACGCACGACCGGCGCCGCGGTGACGGCCGCCAGCTGCCAGCGCCCGCCCGGAATGACCACATCCATCCGCAATACATCGGGGTCGCGGAACAAGGCCGCATCGCCGAGAAAGACCGCCCCCTGCTCGCCCAGCCCGTCGCGCCCGCGCAGCGCATAGCGCACGCCGTTTTCCGCGCCTTCCCCGATGCCGGCGCGTTCGAAAATGGGCATCGGGTCGATTGCCACCGCGGCCAGCCCCCAGTATTGCGGCGAACCGTCCGGCCGGGTCAGCAGAATGGGGATGCGATTGATGATGCCAACTCCGCCCTGCGCCAGTTCGATCGGCCCCGCGGTGACCGGGCGCTGCTCGCGCATCAGGCGCAGCACGGCATCGCGCTGGCCGGGGGTATCCAGATAGCGCAGGCCCAGCGCCTTTTCGTTGCCTTCGCGCGGATAGATCAGACGGATCACGTTGCCGGGCGCCAGTGCCACGCTGCGAATGGCCGGCTGCAGGCGAATCAGCGAGGCCGCGACCTGCTTCAGGTCATCTTCCGAGAAATCGGGCTTGGCCAGCACGAAGGTCGACAGACCCAGGCTCAGGGACAAGGTAGCGTTGAGTTCCGATTCCAGCCGCGCCCGCACCGTGGCCGCCTCGGCCTGCAGCACCGCGCGCTCGGCCTGCAGCCGCCGTTCATGCTCCAGCCAGACAAAGCTGTACAACAGCCCCCACACCAGGCACGTCGCCAGCACGCCCTCCAGCAGTGGCAGCTCGCGCAGGATAGCCAGGGGACGTTGGGGTTTCACGCGTGGGTTCAGCGGGTGATGGGTTTGTAGCGAATGCGCCGGGGCTTCGCGCCTTCCTCGCCTAGGCGTTTCTTCTTGTCGGCTTCGTATTCCTGGTAGTTTCCAGGGAAGAACACCACCTGCGAGTCGCCCTCGAAGGCGAGAATGTGGGTCGCGATGCGGTCGAGGAACCAGCGATCGTGCGAAATCACCATCACGCAGCCGGCGAATTCCAGCAGCGCGTCTTCCAGCGCACGCAGGGTCTCGACGTCGAGGTCGTTCGACGGTTCGTCGAGCAGTAGCACGTTGCCACCGGCGATCAGCGTCTTTGCCAGATGCAGCCGCCCGCGCTCGCCGCCCGAAAGATTGCCGACCCGTTTCTGCTGATCGCCACCCTTGAAGTTGAAGCGGCCGAGGTAGGCGCGCGACGGCGTTTCATAGCGCCCTACGGTGAGGATGTCGCGGCCTTCGGCGACTTCGTCGAACACGGTCTTGTCGGCGGAGAGCGCGTCGCGACTCTGGTCGACGTAGGCGAGCTTGACCGTCTGTCCGATCTCGACTTCGCCGCTGTCCGGTTTTTCCTGGCCGGTGATCATCTTGAAGAAGGTCGACTTGCCGGCGCCGTTGGGGCCGATGATGCCGACGATCGCGCCGGGCGGCACCGAAAAGCTCAGGTTATCGATCAGCAAACGGTCGCCGAAGGATTTGCTCACGTTGTGAAAGTCGATCACTTTGTCGCCGAGGCGCTCACCCACCGGGATGAAGATTTCCTGCGTCTCGTTGCGCTTCTGGTATTCGACCGAATTCAGCTCCTCGAAACGGGCCAGACGCGCCTTCGACTTGGCCTGGCGCGCCTTGGGGTTCTGCCGCACCCATTCGAGTTCCTGCTTCATGGTCTTGATGCGGCCGAGTTCCTGCTTGGATTCGGTCTCCAGCCGCGCTTCTTTCTGCTCGAGCCAACTGGTGTAGTTGCCTTTCCACGGAATACCGTGGCCGCGGTCGAGTTCGAGGATCCACTCGGCGGCGTTGTCGAGGAAGTAGCGGTCGTGCGTCACCGCCACCACAGTGCCGGGGTAGCGGACCAGAAACTGCTCCAGCCAGTCGACCGATTCAGCGTCGAGGTGGTTGGTCGGCTCGTCCAAGAGCAGCATGTCGGGGCTGGACAGCAACAGCTGGCACAGCGCGACGCGGCGCTTTTCGCCGCCCGACAGGGTGCCGATGAGCGCGTCCCAGGGCGGCAGCCGCAGCGCGTCGGCGGCGATTTCCATCTGCGTGTCGAGGTCGGCGCCCGCGGTGGCGAGGATCGCCTCGCACTTGGCCTGCTCCTCGGCCAGTTTGTCGAAGTCGGCATCGGGTTCGGCGTAGGCGGCGTAGATTTCGTCCAGCCGCGTTTTCGCCGAGACAATCTCGCCCAGCCCCGCCTCCACCGCCTGCCGCACCGTGTGCGCGGGATCGAGCTGCGGCTCCTGCGGCAGGTAGCCGATGCGGATGCCGGGCATCGGGATCGCTTCGCCTTCGATGTCCTTGTCCACCCCCGCCATGATCCGGATCAGCGACGACTTGCCGGACCCGTTGAGACCCAGCAGGCCGATCTTGGCGCCGGGGAAAAACGACAGCGAGATGTCTTTCAGAATCTGCCGCTTGGGCGGCACGATCTTGCCGACGCGGTTGAGGGAGTAAACGTATTGCGCCATGGGTAAGGGGTGTCCAGAAAATCAGGGGGTCACAGGGCCGGGGCAGGGATTGAACGCGCAACCCTTGTCCGGGTTGCGGCTGACGTAGCTGCCGTCCGGGCAGGCCTGCACATCCGCGGTACAGACGCGGCCCGATTCGTCCAGCGGCGGCGGCGGGACATCGACACCCGGTTGGGGTGCGGGCTTGACCCGGGCAGGCGGGTTCGCCGTCGGCAGCGCCGCGCTGCATCCCGCCAGCGCGAGCACCAGTGCAGTCAGGACCAGCGCCCTCATGCCAGCTCCCGGTCGAGCAGCGCGCGCAGGCGGACGAAATCGATATCGCCCAGCCTGTGTTCGAGGATGCGGCCGTCCTTGCCGATGATGAAGGTGGTGGGCGTCAGCTGCACGTCGCCGAAGGCGCGCGCGTGCTCGCCGGTGACGTCGAGCGCGACCGGAAACGGCAGCTGCCGCGTCTGCACAAAGCTTTGCACATAATTGGGCGGATCGTAGCTCATCGCCACCGCGATGATTTCAAAGCCGCGGTCCTTGTATTCGCGATAGACCTCGACCATGTCCGGCATTTTCTTGACGCAGCCGGGGCAGGAAGTGGCCCAGAAATTGACCAGCACGACCTTGCCACGCAGTTCGTCCAGGCTCAGCGTCTGGCCTTCCAGGGTGGTGAAGGTGGACGCCGGCGCGCCAGGCTTGTCCATCAGGGCGTAGACCAGGGCGCCGACGATGGCGAGCGCGGCAACGGCAATCAGCAGGGGTTTGGCAAATTTCATGGTCAGGATCAGGGTAAGTGGTCAGGCCACGTATGACCGGGCCAGTTGCACATAGTGCTCGGCGGAATAGGCGAAGTAGGCGATTTCCTCCGCGGTCAGCGCGCGCACCGGCTTGGCTGGGCGGCCCAGATACAGGTGGCCGGATTCGAGCACTTTGCCTTCCGGCACCAGCGAGCCAGCGCCGAGCAGCACGTGTTGCTGCACCACCGCGCCATCGAGGATGATGCTGCCCATGCCGATCAGGCATTCGTCCGCGATCGTGCACGCGTGCAGGATCACCGCGTGGCCGACGGTGACGCGCGCGCCGATGATCAGCGGCCCACCCTTGGGATGGGCCGGCGTCTTGTGCGACACGTGCAGCACGCTGTTGTCCTGGATATTGGTCGCGCAGCCGACGACGATCGAATTGACGTCGCCGCGGATCACCGCGCCCGGCCACACCGACGCGTCGGCGCCGAGGCTGACTTCGCCGATCACCGTCGCGCGCGTATGCACCCAGGCGCCGGCGCCGCATTGCGGATGGATCCCCCGGTACGGGGTGACGGAATCTAAAGCCATGGTTGTCGAGGGGTTGAAACACAGCAGGGCCGGGCCCAAATTATAATCGTTGTGCGCGACTGCCATTCCTCCCCCCGTTTCTGCGTCTTCTTTTGAAAGATCTGCCATGCCTAGCCCGATCGTCACCAACCCGCTGCTCGACTTTTCCGGTCTGCCCCGCTTCGCCGAATTCAAGCCCGACTATGTCACCCCCGCGATCGACCAGCTGCTGGCCGATGCCCGCGCGGCCGTGGCGCGCACCGAAGCGGCCGACACCCCGGCCGAATGGGACGCCTTCGTCGCCCCGCTCGAGGACGCCAACGAGAAGCTGGGCCGCGCCTGGGGCCAGGTGTCGCACCTGCACTCGGTAATGGATTCGCCCGAACTACGCGAGGTCTACAACGAAAACCTGCCGAAAATCACCGTCTTTTATGCCGAACTGGGGCAGAACGAGGCGCTGTTCGCCAAGTACAAGGCGCTGAAAGCGCGCCCTGATTACGCCGCGCTGTCTGCCCCGCGCAAAAAGATTGTGGAAAACGAGCTGCGGGACTTCCGTTTGGGCGGCGCCGAACTGCCGGCCGACAAGAAGGCCCGCTTCATGCAGGTGCAAGAGGAGTTGGCACAGCTGTCGGCCAAGTTCGAGGAGAACCTGCTCGACGCCACCAACGACTATGCGCTCATCATCGACGATAAGGACGAACTGGCCGGCATCCCCGACGACGTGCTGGAGACCGCGCGTGTCGCAGCAGAATCCGCCGGCACCACCGGCTGGAAGTTCACGCTGCACATGCCGTCCTATCTGCCGGTGATGCAGTACGCCGACAGCCGTGAATTAAGACAGATCCTCTACCGCGCCTATGTCACCCGTGCGTCCGAATTCGGCAAGACCGAGTTCGACAACACCCCGCTGATCGGCAGCATTCTCCAGCTGCGTCGCGAAGCCGCCGAACTGCTGGGGTTCAAGAGCTACGCCGAAGTGTCGCTGGCGGCCAAGATGGCCGATACCCCGGCCGAAGTGCTGAAGTTTCTTGATGAGCTCGGCGCTCGCGCCCGCCCCTACGCGGAAAAGGACTACGCCGAACTCAAGGCCTTCGCCCGTGATGAACTGGGCATGGACGAGGTGCAGGCCTGGGACACGAGCTACGTGTCGGAAAAATTGAGCGTCGCCCGCTATAGCTTCTCCGACCAGGAAGTGAAGCAGTATTTCCCCGAACCACGCGTGCTGGCGGGCCTGTTCAAGCTGGTCGAGACGCTTTACGGCCTGCACGTGCGCGAGGACCAGGCCCCGGTGTGGCATCCGGACGTCAAGTTCTACACGCTGACGGATCACGCCGGCCAGCGCGTCGGCCAGTTCTATCTGGATTTGTACGCGCGTCCATCCAAGCGCGGGGGCGCCTGGATGGATGACGTCATCACCCGCCGCAAGACGAACGACGGCATCCAGACCCCGGTCGCGTATTTGAACTGCAACTTCTCCGGGCCGGTCGGCGACAAGCCTGCGCTGTTCACCCACGACGAGGTCATCACGCTGTTCCACGAGGCCGGCCACGGCCTGCACCACCTGCTGACACAGATCGAGGAGCTGGGCGTGTCCGGCATCAACGGCGTCGAATGGGACGCGGTCGAATTGCCCTCGCAGTTCATGGAAAACTTCTGCTGGGAATGGGACGTGCTGAAGCACATGACCGCGCACGTGGAGACCGGCGAGCCGCTGCCGCGCGCGCTGTTCGACAGGATGCTGGCGGCGAAGAACTTCCAGTCCGGCCTGCAGACGCTGCGCCAGATCGAGTTCGCCAGCTTCGACATGCACCTGCACGACGACTTCGACCCCAACGGCCCCCGCAGCGCGCAGGACCTGATCGACGACATCCGCAGGAAAGTCGCGCTCATCATCCCGCCGGCCTGGAACCGCTTCCCCAACAACTTCTCGCACATCTTTGCCGGCGGCTACGCGGCCGGCTACTACAGCTACAAGTGGGCGGAAGTGCTGTCGGCTGACGCCTACGCGCTGTTCGAGGACGAAGCCGAGGGCTACGGCGGCGTGCTCAACCCGGAAGTCGGCCACCGCTTCTGGAGCGAGATCCTCGCCCAGGGCGGCGCCCGCCCGGCGCTTGAGTCGTTCAAGGCCTTCCGCGGCCGCGAGCCGACCCTCGACGCGCTGCTGCGGCATAACGGCATGGCTTAAAGCCCAGGCCCACTATGGCCGCTAATAGCCAGGATCACGTCTTTCGGGAGCACGGCATGAAATCAGGATTCATCTTGGCAGCAGTGTGCATGGCGCTGGCAAGCGCGCCGCTGGCCGCCGCCCAGTTGTACCAGTGGAAAGATGCGCAGGGCCGGACGGTCTACAGCGACCAGCCGCCGCCGCCCAGCATTCGCAATTCCCAGCAGAAATCGTTCAAGGGCAGCTTCATCGAAATCGGCGAGTCCTACACGGTCAAGAGTGCGCGCGAGAAAAATCCGGTCACCCTGTACGCCAGCGCGTGCGGCGCACCCTGCGATCAGGCGCGGCAACTGCTCACCGAACGCGGCATTCCCTTCAGCAGTAAGGATCCGCAGGCCAGCCCCGAAGCCCAGGCCGAACTGCAGAAACTCACCGGTCAATTGCGGGTGCCGGTGCTGGTGGTTGGCAGCGACAAGATCGACGGGTTCGAAACCGGTCAGTGGCAAGCCATGCTCGACAAGGCGGGCTATCCGAAGTCGCGGCCGCCCGGCAGCCCGGCCGCAGCACAAGCGCCCGCCGCGGCACAGCCGCCCGCTGCGCCGCCCACGGGCGCGCAGCCCGCTCCCTGAGCCCGGCCCGCACGTCACGCGTTCTCGTCACGCTGCACCCGGGGTCTAGGCCTTTCGTGTCTTGACCCCATCTTCCAAGACATTTATGTTGCCCGGGACTTGTGCCCAGGATTACCCATCTTATTCATAGGGTTACGCATCCGGGCCACACGCCAACCCGTGCGCCCACATCTGCCAGGGCGCCGACGAACCAAGAATATAAAAGGGGAGTTGGAGTGAAGCCGGAAGATAAACCACAGAATGGCCTCGCCGGGCTGAAGTACTGGCGCTACGACCTGTTCGCCGGCCTGCAGGTGGCGCTGGTCTCCTTGCCGCTGTCGCTCGGCATTGCCGTCGCGTCGGGCGCGCCGCCGGTCACCGGGCTGGTGTCGTCGATCATCGCGGGCCTGATCTTCCCTTTCCTTGGCGGTGCCTACGCCACCATCAGCGGCCCCGCCGCCGGCCTCGCCCCGGCGCTTCTCGCCGGCATGCTGCTGCTCGGCAACGGCGATCTCGCTGCCGGCTATCCACTGATGCTGGTCGCGATCTTCTTCACCGGTGTGGTGATGATCCTGCTTTCCTGGTTACGCGCCGGCAAACTGGTCGCGATGTTCCTGCCGGTGACCGTGGTCGAGGCGATGCTCGCCGCGATTGGCCTGATGATCATCATCAAGCAGATCCCCGCGCTCGTCGGCGACCTCGCCGCGCCGGAGAAATCGATGCTGGTCGCGATCGGCAAGCTGCCCGAGAGTTTCCAGCGCATCGAGCCCTCGATTCTGCTCATCGGCGCCGTGTGCCTGTTCCTGATGTTCTTCCTCAACCGCACGCGCCTGGCCTGGCTGCGCCGCGTGCCGCCTGCACTGTCGGTGTGCGCGATCGGCGTGGTGCTGGGCTACGTATTCAACCTCGCGCCGCAGCACCTGATCAGCATGCCCGACAGCATCCTCGAAGGTGGCTTCACACTGCCAGCCTTCGACACCGTACTGGCGCGGCCCGAGCTATGGGGCAGCGTGGCACTGATGGTGATCACGCTCACCCTCATCGACAGCATCGAGTCGCTCGCCACCATCAGTGCAGTCGACAAGATCGACCCCTACCGACGCAAGTCGCGTCCGAACGTGACGCTGCGTGCAATGGGCGTTTCCAACGTGCTCTCCAGCCTCGCCGGCGGACTCACCATCATCCCCGGCGGCGTGAAGAGCCGCGCCAACATCGACGCCGGCGGCCGCACGCTGTGGGCGAACTTCTATAACGCCGTGTTTCTGATCGTGTTCCTGTTTTTCGCGGTCGATCTCATCGGCCGTATCCCGCTGGCGGCGATTGGCGCCGTCATCGTCTACGTCGGCTGGCGACTCTGTGAAATCAAGGTCTTCAGCAAGACTGCCGCCATCGGTCTCGACCAGTTGGCGATCTTCATCGTCACCATCGTGGCGATCCTGATGACCGACCTGCTGGCCGGCATTCTCATCGGCGTGGCTGCGCAACTGCTGATGAACACCTACCTGCTCACGCCATCGCTGCGCATGGTGCTGGAGGGCCGCATTTCCTTCCGCCAGTTCATCGCGGCCATCGGTTCGGCCGTCTGCAGCATGTTCTGCAGCCCGGTGATCCGCGTGAAGGAAGAAACCGCGAACGGGCGGCCGCAGACCCAGCTTTCGCTGGGCTCGCTCACCGGCTTCAATCTGATGCCGTTCGACCGCGCGCTGGCGCGCGTGCCCGACACGGCCGGTGTCAGTCTCGCGCTCAATGAATCCAGCCATATCATCGACCGCACCACTTTGGAATACCTGCACGAATTGCAGGAGGAACACGTCCACCGCGACCGGCCGCTGGAAATCCACGGCCTCGAACGCTTCCATCCCTTCACGCCCCACCCCTTCGCCACCCGCATGCAGGACCAGCGCTTCGTCCACGAACCGGCCATCCATACCGCACGCGAACAAGACATGGTGGCACTGGCGCAGCGCCTCGGCCTGAAGTTCGCGCCGGCCGTCGCCGCCGTGCTCAACCGGCACGATTTCGTCTATCTGAGGCGCGGCGCCAACCGCCAGGAATGGAATGTGATGACGGGCACCCACGGCGATCATCACGTCAAGCTGTTCGACTACAGCCATACCGCCGCGCCCGAATACTACGTCGAGCACCGCCACACCCTCGCCATCCTGCGCCTGTGCGACGAAGCCACCGCCGCTTTGCCCAACCTCGCGCTCACGCCGGGGGACTATCTGGAGCGCTACCTGGTGGCGGATTACCGCGAACTTGAAATCGCTGGCCTCGACGCCGATTTTGCAAAACGCTATCGCGTCTACGGGGAAAGCGTTGCGCGCGTCCAGCCCTGCCTGAACGCCGACCTGGTCCGCTACATGCTGGCCTGCCCCGGCACCTACGTTGAGCTGCGCGATGGCGTGCTGCTCGTGTTCCGTCCCGAACGTGGGCTGGAGTCGCCAGACGCCACCGAAAACCTGCTCGCCCACGCGGAGAAGATCATGGCCTGGCTGGCGCGCACGCCGGGCGAACCGCAGCACACGCCGCAGCCCTGAAGGACGCCGATCTACGTGCTGAAGCACGAGCGAATCGTATGCCCTAAAGGACTCCGACCCACTACGCGCTAAAGAGCGTGTGGAATCGTATGCCCTAAAGGACTCCGATCCACTATGGGCTGAAGCCCATGTGGAATCGTATGCGCTACACTCGCGGGCATGAAAATCGCCGCCTGGAACGTCAACTCCCTCAAGGTCCGCCTGCCGCAGTTGCTGGACTTTCTCGCCACCCGCCAGCCCGACGCGGTGTGCCTGCAGGAAACCAAACTCACCGACGACAATTTCCCGGTTGCCGAGCTGGCCGCGGCCGGTTACCGCGTCGCGTTTTCCGGCCAGAAGACCTATAACGGCGTCGCCATCGTCAGCCGTGCCGAGCCGCTCGACGTGCAGATCGGCATCCCGGGACTGGAGGACGAACAGAAGCGCGTCATTGCCGCCACCGTCGACGGCGTGCGGCTGGTGTGCGTGTACTGTCCCAACGGCCAGAGCCTCGATTCCGACAAGTATCCCTACAAGCTCGCCTGGTTCGATGCGCTGACCGTCTGGCTGAAAGATGAGCTCGCACGTCATCCGAAGCTTGCCGTGCTGGGCGACTACAACATCGCGCCGGAAGACCGCGACGTCCACGACCCCGAAGCGTGGAAAGACTGCGTGCTGGTGTCCGAACCGGAACGCGAGCGCTTCCGGAGTCTGGTGGCGCTGGGCCTTAAAGACAGCTTTCGGCTGTTCGAGCAGCCGGAAAAAACCTTCAGCTGGTGGGACTACCGGATGATGGGCTTCCGCCGCAACCACGGCCTGAGGATCGACCATATCCTGCTGTCCGAGCCGCTCGCCGCCGCCTGCACGTCGTCCACGATCGACCGCGACATGCGCAAGCTGGAACGACCGTCGGATCATGCGCCGGTCATCGCCGAAGTCGCCTCCTAGTGTCGCGAATCAGAAATAGCGGGGCAAATAAAACGGATGGATTTTTTCGCAGGGCAAGGCGCGAGGAGGCGGCATAGTTCGCTCTATGGCAACGACGAGCAACGCCGCCATGCGGAAAAAGACACCGTTTTATGTTTCGATATTTCTGATTCGCGACACTAATACTGCACCACCGCCGGATCCAGGCTGCGCCACAGATACCAGGTGGCAACCGTGCGCCAGGGCGCGTGACGTTCGCCGTGCTCACGTAATGTTTTGGGCGTGGGGCGCTCCCCCTCAAGGTAATGCAGCGCGACGGCCTTTTGCAGGCCGATGTCGTCGACCGGCCAGACGTCGGGGCGGCGCAGGCTGAATATCAGGAACATCTCGGCGGTCCAGCGGCCGATGCCGCGCACGTCGACGAGTTCGGTGATGACTGCTTCGTCTTCCATTTTCTTCCAGCGTGCTGGCTCGATGCGACCATCGACGAAATGGCCGGCCAGATCACGCAGGTATTCGGCCTTGCGGCGCGACAGACCGCAGGCGGCGAGCGCGTCGAGCTCCAGCGTGGCGATGTGTTCGGGACTGACGGTCTGCGCATAGCCGGCAAAGCGCGCCCACACACTGTCGGCCGCCTTGACCGAGATCTGCTGGCCGACGATGGCGCGCGCCAGTGTCTGGAACGGGTCGCCGCGATTGGCGAGGATGGCATCGGGATAGCGCGCGATCAGCGCGGCCATCACCGGGTCCGCGGCAGCGAGCTCGGTGCAGGCCGGTTTCCAGTACGCGGGTGCCGCCAGCGTTTTCACAGCAATATGATGTCGTACTGTTCCTGCGGATAGGTCGTCTCGACCTGCAGCGACACCGGTTTGCCGATGAAGTCGATCAGCTGGGCGAGGCTACCGGACTCTTCGTCGAGGAACAGGTCGATCACGCTTTGCGCGGCAACGATGCGGTATTCGCGCGCGACGAACTGGCGCGCCTCGCGCAGGATTTCGCGCAGCACGTCGTAGCACACGGTCTGCGCGGTCTTGATTTCGCCGCGGCCGGCGCAGGTGGGGCAGGGTTCGCACAGCACATGCGCGAGCGATTCCCGTGTCCGCTTGCGTGTCATCTCGACCAGCCCCAGTGCGGAGAAGCCGGAAACCGTGGTGCGGGTGGGATCGCGCGCCAGCGTCTTCTTCAGTTCGGTCAGCACCGCATCTTGATGCTCGGCGTTGTCCATGTCGATGAAGTCGATGATGATGATGCCACCCAGATTGCGCAGGCGCAGTTGGCGCGCGATGGACTGCGCGGCCTCGAGATTGGTCTTGAAGATGGTGTCGTCGAAGTTGCGCGCGCCGACGAAGCCGCCGGTGTTTACGTCAACCGTGGTCAGCGCCTCGGTCTGGTCGATGATGACGTAGCCGCCGGACTTGAGATCGACACGCCGCCCCAGCGCCTTGGCGATTTCATCCTCGACGGCGTAGAGATCGAACAGCGGCCGGTCGGCGCTGTAGTGCTGCAGCTTGTCGTGCACGGCATGGGTGTAGTTCTGCGCAAACTCGACCATGCGCTGGTAGGTTTCGCGCGAATCGATCAGGATGCGGGCGGTATCGCGGTTGACGAAATCACGCAGCACGCGCAGCGAGAGATCGAGGTCCTGATACAGGATGCACGGCACGACGCAGTTGCCGCGCGACTGGATGTTGCTCCACAGCCGCCGCAGGTAGTCGATGTCGGCCTGCATTTCGGTGTCTTCTGCGGTCTCGGCCATGGTGCGCACGATGAAGCCGCCGGTGGCGTCTTCCGGCATCAGCCGGTGCAGCTTCTGGCGCAGCTGTTCGCGCTCTTCCTCGCCTTCGATTTTCTGCGAAATGCCGATGTGCGATTCCTGCGGCAAGTAGACCAGATAGCGTCCGGCAAAGCTGATCTGGGTCGACAGGCGCGCGCCCTTGGTGCCGATCGGGTCCTTGATCACCTGCACCATCAGACTCTCGCCTTCGTGCAGGATCTGCTCGATGGGGCGCTCGGCCTCGCTGCCGCGTCGCGCTTGCCAGATATCGGCCACGTGCAGGAAGGCCGCGCGCTCCAGGCCAACGTCGATGAAGGCGGACTGCATGCCCGGCAGCACGCGCACCACACGGCCCATGTAGATGTTGCTGACCAGCCCACGGCATTGCGCGCGCTCGATATGGAGTTCCTGCACCGCGCCCAGATGCAGTACGGCGACGCGCGTTTCCTGCGGGGTGACGTTGACGAGGATTTCTTCGCTCATGGCAGGAGGGCGGGGATCAAATCACGAAACCAAACTGGTTCAGCAGGGTGCTCGTTTCATATAAGGGCAATCCCATGATGCCGCTGTAGCTGCCCTCGATATGCTCGATAAATGCGCCGGCGCGCCCCTGGATACCATAGGCGCCTGCCTTGCCGAGGTATTCGCCGGTTTCGAGATAGCGCGCGATGGCGGCGGCGTCGATCGCGGAAAACCGCACCTGGCTCGACGACAGGCGTAATTCCATGCGGTCTTCGTGATGCACCGCCACGGCGGTATGCACCTGATGCTGGCGTCCGGACAGACGCGTCAGCATGGCGGCGGCATCCAGACGGTCGCGCGGCTTGCCGAGAATGTCGCCGTCGAGTTCGACCACCGTGTCCGCACCCAGCACCGGAAAACGCAGCAGGTGGCGCAGGTCCACGGCACGCCAGCCGCAGGCGGCCTTTTCGGTCGCCATGCGCTGCGCAAATTCGGCCGCCGCTTCGCCGTCACGGGGCACTTCGACAACGTCCAGGCGTCCGGCCACGGCGCGCAGCGGCAGCACGTCGAAGGCGATGCCAATCTGCTTCAGCAACTCACGCCGCCGCGGCGATTGCGATGCCAGGTAAATACGTTTGTCGACCAGCATGTGTTGGAATGCCCCTCAATCCCGATGGTAGGGATGTCCCTTGATGATACAGGCGGCACGGTATAACTGCTCAGCCAGCATCACGCGGGCCAGCGCATGGGGCAGCGTCAGCTTCGACAAGCCCAGCAATTTCGCGGCCCGGGCCTTGACACTGTCGTCAAGGCCATCGGCCCCGCCGATCACAAACGCCGGCGACACGCCCTCATTCATCCAGCCGGTCAGCCACGACGCCAGGTCGCGCGTGGTCGCCTGTACACCGCGCTCGTCAAGCACCACCGGCACGCTGCCGGTAGGCAGCGCGGCCAGAATGCGCGCTGCTTCCAGTTGCCGCGCCCGCGCGCCGTCCTCTCCGGCCACCCGGTGGCCCGGCTTGATCTCGGTCAGAGAGAGCGGCAGATCAGGCGGCATGCGCCGGGCATAGTCGTCGTAGCCCGCATTGATCCAGCCGGGCATCTTGTGGCCGACAGCGATCAGGTGCAGTTTCACAGCGTGACTTAATGATCGGCCTGCACGTGGCGGGCGCGTGCCGCTTCGGCGGCGCCCCACAGCTCTTCCAGGTTGTAGTGCGAACGCACGGCGGGCAGCATCACATGGACGATCACGTCGCCCAGGTCGAGCAGCACCCAGTCGCCGGTGTCTTCGCCTTCCGTGTTGCCGACGTAGGCGTCCGCTGCCTTCATCTTGACGCGCACATTGTCGGCGAGCGCACGGGTCTGGCGGTTGGACGAACCGCTGGCGATCACCATGCGCTCGAACAGCGAAGTGAGCTTGCCGGTATCGAGCACGGTGATGTCCTGCGCCTTGACGTCCTCGAGGGCGTCGACGATCAGTTTGATTTTGGCTTCAATGTTCATAGGTTATGTATACAGTTGGTGTTCGTGAATATAGTCGAGCACGGTGTCGGGCAGCAGATAGCGTGGGCTGCCCCGCCGTGCCAGGGTGTCGCGGATGGCGGTGGCGGAAATGTCGAGCGGCGGCGTTTGCCGGACGCGCACCCCGCCGGCTGCCCCGGCCGTGTGCTGCCGCTGCGCGACCTCTTGTCTCAGCATAGTCGGCATCGCGTCCGCATCCAGCAGCGATGTGCCCGGCCGCGCCGCCACCGCGAGGTTCGCCAGCGCGAACAGCCGCCGCCATTCGTGCCAGGTCGTCAGGCCCAGAAACGCGTCGGCGCCCAGCAGCAGCCACAGCGGCCGCTCGGCGCCCAGTTCGGCGCGCAGCGCGGTCAGCGTATCGACCGTGTAGCTCGGTGCGACACGTTCGACCTCGCGCGCGTCAGCCTCGAAACGCGGGTTGCCGGCAAGCGCCCGGCGCACCATCTCCAGTCGATGCAGTGCCGCAGTGCGCGGCGCCCCCCGGTGCGGCGGCTGGCCGGCGGGGATGAAGACGACGCGCTCGAGGCCCAGCGCGTCGGCCATCTCCTCGGCGAGGCGCAGATGACCGTAATGGATCGGATCGAAGGTGCCGCCCATCACACCGACGGCGTGTGAAGGGGGAAGGGTAAAGGGTGAAGGGTGGGGCGTTGCGAGGTTTTCCCCTTCCCCCTTCTCACTTCCCCCTTCACCGTTCGGCGAAGCCGACATCTCAGCCGCGCACGTGGCCGTCTCCCAGCACCACCCATTTCTGGCTGGTCAGCCCTTCCAGGCCGACCGGGCCGCGTGCGTGGATCTTGTCGGTGGAAATGCCGATCTCCGCACCGAGGCCGTATTCAAAGCCGTCGGCGAAGCGGGTTGAGGCATTGACCACGACGCTGGCCGAATCGACCTCGCGCAGGAAACGGCGCGCCCGGCCATAGTCCTCGGTGACGATGGCGTCGGTGTGCTGCGAGCCGTGAGTATTGATGTGGTTCATCGCGGCGTCGAGGTCGTCGACCACCTTGACCGCGATGATCGGACCGAGATACTCCTCGGTCCAGTCAGCTTCCACCGCGGCTTTCAGCTTGTCGGCGGCGACGCCGGCGCCCTGTAGGATCGCCAGCGCCTCCGGGCAGCAACGCATTTCGACGCCCTTGCCGGCCAGCATTTTCCCAATATCCGGCAATGCGGCGGCCGCGACGCCGCGCGCCACCAGTAAGGACTCGGTGGTGTTGCAGGTGCCGTAGCGCTGGGTCTTGGCGTTCTCGACGATCTTCAGCGCCTTGGCGAGGTCGGCTCGATCGTCGACATAGACATGGCAGTTGCCGTGCAGGTGCTTGATCACCGGCACCCGCGCCTCGCCGGTGATGCGTTCGATCAGGCCCTTGCCACCGCGTGGCACGATCACATCCACATAGTCCTTCATGGTGATGAGTTCACCCACCGCGGCGCGGTCGGTCGTCTCAATCACCTGCACCACCGTCGGCGGCAGCCCAGCCGCTTCCAACCCCTCACGCACGCAGGCGGCGACCGCCTGGTTCGAATGCAGCGCCTCGGAGCCACCGCGCAGGATCGCCGCGTTGCCGGACTTCAGGCACAGGCCGGCGGCGTCCGCGGTGACGTTGGGGCGCGCCTCGTAGATGATGCCGATGACGCCAAGCGGCACCCGCATTTTGCCGACCTGGATGCCGGAGGGGCGGTACTTGAGGCCGTCGATCTCGCCGACCGGGTCCGGCAGCGCGGCGATCTGCTCGAGGCCTTCGGCCATGCCGGCGACGGTCTTGTCGGTCAATTGCAGACGATCCAGCAGCGCGGTGTCGTAGCCCGCGGCGCGCGCGTGTTCCATGTCGCGTGCATTCGCTTCGAGCAGTTTGACGGCGTCGCGCCGGATCGCCGCCGCCATCGCCGTGAGTGCAAGGTTCTTCTGGTTGGTGTCGGCGCGCGCAATCGCGCGCGAGGCTTCGCGCGCCTGCTTGCCCACCGTCTGCATGTACTGTTTCACGTCCATCATCATTTTCCGTTGGTCGCCGGCTGGGCCAGTGTCATGCCCATGCGCAGCAGCGTATCCCAGGGGTCGCCCATGCGTTCCAGCCCCTTGGCCTGGCGGTCGATCAGCGCCAGATCGGCCAGCGCACATTCAATTTTTTCCAGCGGCAGTCGTTTCAGCGCCCGCTCGATCTGCAGTGCGCGCTGTTTGTCGCGCCCCCACAGCGTCCGCATCGCCGCGGGCAGACTCTCGCCCTGGGCCACGGCCAATTTTAGCCTGAGCAGCAGCCCCACCGCCGAACTGACCTGCCACAGGATGGCCGGCACCGCTTCGCCCGCGTCCCGGAGGTCGGTCACGATGTGGGCAAAGCGCACGCCATCGCCCGCATACAGCGCGTCCTGCAAGGCATCGGCCTCCAGCCGGCTGACGTCGACCACCGCATGCTCGACGTCGGCCAGCGTGACCGTGCCCGGCGGTAGCAGCAACGCGAGCTTGTCGATCTCCTGCTGCGCCGCCAATAAATTTCCCTCGACCTGATCGGCCAGAAATTCCAGCGCAGCACGGTCGGCGCGCAAGCCCTGGCGGGCCAGCCGGCGTTCGATCCAGCCGGGCAGCGCGGCGCGGTCGATGGGCTTGGCCTCGACCACCACGCCGCTTTTGGCCAGGGCGGCAAACCAGCGGCTCTGCTGGGTTTTCCATTCCAGCCCCGGCAGGCTGATCAGGGTAAGCGTGTCCTCAGGCAAGCGGGAGGCATAGGTTTCCAGCGCCTTGGCGCCGTCGACGCCGGGCTTGCCAGACGGGATACGGATTTCGGTCAGCCGACGCTCGGCGAACAGCGAAAAATTGTCGCCGCTGGCAAAGATGCCCTGCCAGTTGTAGCGCCCCTGCACGGTATGGACCGTGCGTTCGCTGTGCCCGGCTGCGCGCGCCGCCGCGCGGATGGCGTCGGCCGCCTCCTGCGCTGCCAGCGGCTCGTCGCCCACCACCACATAGAGCGCGGCGAGACCCCGCGACAGCTGATCGGGCAGACGGTCGGCGGAAATGTTCAAGAAGCGCCGTTTCCGGGCTTGAGGTTGCGCAGCCGGCGCAGAATCCGCTGGGTGGCGCTTTCTTCCATGTCCCGATACAGCAGCTGTTCTTCCGCGCCCTTGGCCAGCAATTGCGAATCGTCGTAGGTCAGGTCGCGGCTGAGATCGATGGTTTCCGGCTCGGCTATGACACCTCCATCGCGACTGGTGATGCTGTAGGTCAGCAGCAAGCCGAGACGGTATTCGGTGACCCGGCCCGCGCCCGACAGCGACAGAATCGTTTTGCTGCGTTCTTCCGGGCCGATGCTCAGCGTGGCCTCCGCCTGGTCGGGCGTCGCGGTCAGGCGGGTGGTCTTGCTCGAAATCAGCGTATTGCGGATGCGCTGCCCCACCACGCTGCCGGAGGGCGCAGCGAGATACAGGTTGGCAAACGGGATGCCGTCCAGCCGGCGCAGCTGGAAGCCACACCCCGCAACGAGTGCCGCAGGCAGGGCGGCGAGGAAGAGTCGGCGGTTCATACGACGATATTAACCAAACGGCCGGGCACCACCACGACTTTTTTCGGCGCCTGGCCTTCCAGGTATTTCTGCGCCGCCTCGCTCGCCAGCGCAGCGGCCTCGATCGCCGCCTTGTCGGCCGTGGCCGCCACGCGGATCTGCCCGCGCAGCTTGCCGTTGACCTGCAGCATCAGCTCGATCTCGTCCTGCACCAGCGCGGATTCGTCCACCTTCGGCCAGGCCATCGTGGCGCCCGGCTTGAGTTCGGCGTACAGCGCCTCGGCGATATGCGGCACGATGGGGGCGAGCATCGTCACCGCCGCTTCGAGCACTTCCTGCCGCACGCTGCGGGTCACGGCATCGTCGCCCTCCAGCTTCGCCAGCGCGTTCATCAGTTCCATCACGGCCGCGATTGCAGTGTTGAACTGCTTGCGGCGCTCGATATCGTCGCTGACCTTCTGCAGGGTCTGGTGCAGTTGCCGGCGCAGGGTTTTTGCCGCTTCCGGCAGCTCACCGCCGGCAAACGCCGCGACCGCGCCACCCTGCACGTGGTCGTGCGCCAGCTTCCACAGTCTTTTCAGGAAACGGTGCGCGCCCTCGACGCCGGCGTCCGACCATTCCAGGCTCTGTTCCGGCGGCGCGGCGAACATGGTGAACAGCCGCGCAGTGTCGGCGCCATACTGGTCGATCAGCGCCTGCGGGTCGACGCCGTTGTTCTTCGACTTCGCCATTTTCTCGGTACCGCCAATGTCCACCGGCTGGCCGTCGGATTTGAGGAACGCATTGCCGTCGCGCAGTTCGACGTCGGCCGGGTTGAACCAGGTCTTCTTGCCGTCTGCCGCTTCGCGGTAATAGGTGTCGGCGATCACCATGCCCTGCGTCAGCAGGTTGGCGAAGGGTTCGTCGCTGGAAACCAGGCCCTCGTCGCGCATCAGCTTGTGGAAGAAGCGCGCGTACAGCAGGTGCAGGATCGCATGCTCGATGCCGCCAATGTACTGGTCGACCGGCAGCCACTGGTTGGCGCGCGCGTCGAGCATGCCGCCTTCGAAATCGGGGCAGGCGTAGCGCGCGTAGTACCACGAGGACTCGACGAAGGTGTCCATGGTGTCGGTCTCGCGCCGCGCCGCACCGCCGCATTTGGGGCAGGCACAGTTGACGAAATCGGCACGCTTGTTGAGCGGGTTGCCGGCGCCGTCCGGCACCACGTCCTCCGGCAGCACCACCGGCAGTTGCTCGGCCGGCACCGGTACGTCGCCGCAGGTGTCGCAATGGATGATCGGGATCGGGCAGCCCCAGTAGCGCTGGCGCGAAATGCCCCAGTCGCGCAGGCGGAACTGGGTCTTCTTCTCGCCGAGGTTCAGTGCGGCGAGGTCGGCGGCGATGGCGTCGACCGCATCATCGGTATACATCCAATCGTATTTTCCGGAGTTAAAAACTAGAACTTCGTCTCTCGATTTCGATGCATACCAACTTTTCCATCGCGTAGCGTCGAAATACAACTCTGGATAGTCTGATTCTGGGCGCTGTGCACGCAATACGTCCGTATGGACCAATGTGTTCTGAATGACTTGCTTAATCGGAAGACCGTGCGCATTCGCAAATTCAAAGTCGCGTTCGTCGTGCGCCGGCACCGCCATCACCGCGCCTTCGCCGTAGCTCATCAGCACGTAGTTGCCAACCCACACCGGGACCTGCTCGCCGGTGAGCGGATGCGTCACCTTGAAGCCGGTATCCATGCCCTTCTTTTCCATCGTCGCCATGTCGGCTTCGGCGACGCTGCCCTGCTTGCATTCGGCGATGAAGGCGGCCAGCGCCGGATTGTTTTCAGCCGCGCGGGTCGCGAGCGGATGCTCGGCGGCCACGGCGCAGAAGGTCACGCCCATGATGGTGTCGGCGCGGGTGGTGAACACCCACAGCTTTTCATTCTTGCCATCCAGCTGATATGGGAAAGCAAAGCGCACGCCGACGCTCTTGCCGATCCAGTTGGCCTGCATGGTCTTCACCCGCTCGGGCCAGCCCGGCAAAGTGTCGAGGCCGGACAGAAGTTCATCCGCGTACTGGGTGATGCGGAAGAAGTACATCGGGATGTCGCGCTTTTCGACCAGGGCACCACTGCGCCAGCCGCGGCCTTCGATGACCTGCTCGTTGGCGAGTACGGTCTGGTCGACCGGGTCCCAGTTCACCGTGGCCATCTTCTTGTAGATCACGCCCTTCTCGAACAGGCGGGTGAACAGCCACTGCTCCCAGCGGTAGTAATCCGGCTTGCAGGTGGCGAGCTCGCGCGACCAGTCGATCGCGAAACCGAGCGCCTGCAACTGCGTGCGCATATGGTCGATGTTGGCGTAGGTCCAGGCGGCGGGCGGCACGTTGTTGGCGATCGCGGCGTTCTCCGCCGGCAGACCGAAGGCGTCCCAGCCCATCGGCTGCATCACGTTGAAGCCACGCAGGGCGTGGTAGCGCGCCAGCACGTCGCCGATGGTGTAGTTGCGCACGTGGCCCATGTGCAGCTTGCCGGACGGATAGGGAAACATCGACAGGCAGTAGTACTTGGGACGATCGGCATCGTCGCGCGCGCGGTAGACCTGGCTGGCCGTCCATTTCTGCTGGGCGGCATGCTCGATTTCCGTGGGAAGGTATTTTTCTTGCATCGCAACAACCGCTTAGAATCAAGCCGGCGATTATACCGCCCGCCCCGCGTACGCCGCTTGCCGACGCTGTCCAACGGAAACACGTGCCGCGCGCCACGATCCGTGCACTCATAGCCACCCAAGGAGACCCCATGAAAACGCTGCGTATACTCCCCCTGCTGGCCGCCACCGTGCCCGCACTGGCCGCCGCCCAGCCCGATATCCTGCCGGTCAAGCAGATCGGTCTGGAACTGGCGCGCGACATTGCCATGGCCTCGGTCGAGGCCTGCCGCAAGGACGGCTACAACGTGTCAGCCGTGGTGATCGACCGCGCCGGCAACCTGCAGGTGGCGATGCGCGACAGTCTGGCGGCGCGCCACACGCTGGAGATCGCCGAGCGCAAGGCCGGCATGGCGGTGATGTCGGGCAGCGATTCGGGCGAATTCCGCGCCGCGCGCGGCGATATCCGGCCCGAGCTTAACCACATCGACGGCCTGATCGTGATGGACGGTGCACTGCCGATTCGCGCCGCCGGCAGCCTGATCGGCGCGGTGGGGGTCTCCGGCGCACCCGGCGGCGACAAGGACCGGGCCTGCGCCGCTGCCGCATTGCAGAAAGTGCAGGAGCGGCTGGAGTTCGCGATGTGAGTGCTCACCTGACGGGGTAGGCCTGTGCGAGTGACAAGCCCTCCCCCGCGCGGGTAGTGCGTGGTTGTTGGCGCATACGAGTCCACATGGGCTTCAGCCCATAGTGGATCGGAGTCCTTTAGGGCATACGACTCCACATGAGCTTAAGCTCATAGTGGATCGGAGTCCTTTAGGGCTTCAGCGCCTCTACTACCACGGCCTGCCCCTTGCGGGTAAAATGCGGCGTTTTCGCCCAATTTTCACCCATCCTTCAGGGAGTCCCAGCATGTCCAAGAAGCATCCCGTCATTGCGGTCACGGGTTCGTCCGGCGCCGGCACCACCACCGTCAAGCGCGCGTTCGAGCACATCTTCTTCCGCGAAAAAATCAACGCTGCCGTGATCGAAGGCGACAGCTTTCACAGCCTGGCCCGCGTCGACTTCAAGGAAGCCGTGAAAAAAGCCGAAGCCGAAGGCAACATGTCGTTCAGCCATTTCGGCCCGCAGGCCAACCATTTCGCCAAGCTGGCCGAGCTGTTCGAAACCTACGGCAAGACCGGCAGCGGCAAGAAGCGCTACTACATCCACAGCGACGAAGAAGCCGCCGAGCACAACAAGCGCCTTAAAACCAGCCTCAACCCGGGTGAATTCACCCCGTGGGAAGACGTGCCCCCCGGTTCCGACGTGCTGTTCTACGAAGGCCTGCATGGCCTGGTGAAAACCGACGAGGTCGACGTTTCCAAGCACGTCGACCTCGGCATCGGCGTGGTGCCCATCGTCAACCTCGAGTGGATCCAGAAGATCCACCGCGACGGCGCCGAGCGCGGCTATTCGGCCGACGTCATCGTCGACACCATCCTGCGCCGCATGCCGGACTACGTGAACTACATCACCCCGCAGTTCTCGCGCACCGACATCAACTTCCAGCGCGTGTCCACCGTCGACACCTCCAACCCGTTCATCACGCGCGACATCCCGACGCCTGACGAAAGCTTCATCGTGATCCGCTTCCGCGAGCCCAAGGGCGTCGACTTCCCTTACCTGTTGAACATGATCCAGAACTCCTTCATGTCGCGCCGCAACACCATCGTGGTGCCGGGCGCCAAGATGGGCTTCGCGATGGAACTGATCCTGGCGCCGATCATCCAGGACATGATCGCCAATAAGAAAAAATAAGCAGCACGCTTGGCAGACGAAAGAAGGGCGGCCCGCGGGCCGCCCTTCTTTTTTGCCTTTATCCAGCCCGTGTGGGCCGGACCGGGTTCAACGCTTGCCTTTGCCGGCGCCGGCGACCTTGGGCGAAACGATCATCTGCACCTGGCCGCCCTGCACCAGTTCGCCCGGGATGCTGTAGTGCGCCTGGGTGTTGGTGAGGTAGTAGCGGCGGCCCGCTTCGTACCAGTTGGCATTGGCGACGATGTCGGTGACGTCGATTACGCCCGAGTTTTCCTCGTCGCGGGTCAGGAAGTTCGGTGCGCCCGGCAGGAAGCGGTCACGGTCGTTTTCGAAGATCTGCACCGCGACCCCGGTGACGGGGTTGAATTTCCAGGTCTTGGCGATGTAATCGCTGCCACCCGGATCTTCCTGGATGAGGATGTTGCCGTCGCCGTCGACCACCATGTTGTCGAAGGAACGCGCGACCTGGCCGTCGGTGCCGACCATCGTGGCCGCGTCGAGCACGGTCTCGACCGTGCCGCCCGTCGGGTTGGCAATCGAGTCGAAGGTGAACTTGTACAAGCGGGCCGTCGCGCCGGTGCGGCCGGTGGTCACCCAGTAGAACACGTTGGGGTTCTTGGTGTCCCAGTGGCCGTCCTCGGGGCGGGCGAACTCGGTCACGTCGCGCGCCGTCGACTGGGTCTGCATCTGGGCACCGCTGTCGAGCGCGGCGATGTCGGACATGTCGACGAGGTCGAACGTGCCGTTGATCGCGCCGGTCTCCAGCTTCACCAGGCCGTTGGCGTAGTTGGCGCCGCCGTTGTTGATGCGAACGCCATAAAGCTTGCCGTACTGCAGGCCGGCCTGCTCGACCGGATTGCCGGAGGTCTGCTTGTCACCGACGTAGAGATAGACCTGGCCGGGACTGGAGTCGTCGAGGCCGACGACCAGGGTCTTGTCACCCGCGTTGGGATGGGCGACCGAGTTCTCCCAGGAGAAGCGGCCGAGATAGGGCAGCTGGTAGGTCGTGCCCTTTTCGTCGCCAGTGACGATGGTAGCGTAGGCACGGCCTTCGGCGCCGGCTTCCTCGCCCTTCATGTAGATGCGACCATCGAAGCCGCGGCCGGTCGCCGGGTTGAAGAAGGCGGCCTTGGCGGGCAGGTCGGCAGAGCAGAAGCGGCCGAACTGGGTCGCGCCGGTGGCGTCGACAAACTGCTTGTTGAGGTTGTCCCAGCCCATGACCTTGGTGATCAGATCCTCGCCCAACATGATCTGCTTGCTGTTCAGGTGCATGGTCCATTGCGACACGAAAGCGCCGGTGGCGCCGTGGGCACGCGGAATGCCGGCGGTGGCGCCCAGCTCGTGGCTCAGGAAGATGGTCATGAAGGCCTTGTCGGCGACATAGGTGCCGTTCTCGGCGAACTTGCCGGGCAGCGCGCCCATGCCGTCGGGAATGCCGACCATGCGGTAGTCGACGTTCTTGGCGGAATCGCCGACGGTGATCAGCGAGGTGACTTCCCAGCCGGCTGCGGTGGGAACGATGTAGGGGCTTTGCGAGCTTTGCGGGCCGGTATGGGTTTGCGCGTGAACCGCGGCGGCGGCAAGCGCCAGGCTGATGCCGAGCGCGATGGGGCTAAGTTTGAACATGGGTTTCCTCTCTGAATATTGTTGGATGTCGGCGCGTTCCGCTCGTGCGGCCCGCGCCGGGGCCATATGGGTGCCGGGCACGGAGACCTGACGCGGGGGAGTATCGCGATTCAGGGTGACAGTCGGATGAAGCCTTTGTTAAACCTCTGCGCGAAACGGATTGCGTCGTGCCCCGCCGCGTTCACGCCCGCCAGGCCGCGGGATGGCGGGCGCGCACGAAGGCCTCGAATGCGTGGGCCGGCATCGGCTTGCTGAAGTAATAGCCCTGCACCTCGTTGCAGCCCTGCTCGCGCAGGAAGGCGAGCTGCGCCTCGGTCTCGACGCCTTCGGCGATGGTATGCAGGCCGAGGCTCTTCGCCAGGCTGATGATGGCGCTGACGATGGCCCGGTCCTCCGGATCCTCGCCGATGTCGTGCACGAAGGACTGGTCGATCTTGAGCCGGTGGACCTTGAAGCGCTTGAGATAGCTCAGCGAGGAATAGCCGGTGCCGAAATCGTCGATCGACATGCGGACGCCACGCGCGTGCAACAGATCCATGATTGCGATCGCTGTCGGGGCATCGTCCATGGCCACGCTTTCGGTCAGTTCCAGCTCCAGATACTGCGGCGGCAGTTTCATTTCATCGAGAATCTGCGCCACCCGTTCCGGCAGCTGCGGATGGCGAAACTGCACGGCCGACAGGTTGACCGCCATCGTCATCGGCGCGAGGCCGGCATCCATCCACGCTTTCATCTGTTGCACAGCCGTGCGCAGCGCCCATTCGCCGATCGGCAGGATCTGTCCGCTCTCTTCGGCAATGGGGATGAAGTCGGCCGGCGCGATCATGCCCAGCTCGGGATGCTGCCAGCGCAGCAGCGCCTCGACGCCAATCAGACGATTGTCGGGCAGGGAAAGCTGCGGCTGAAAGTGCAGCAGCAGCTGGTCGCGTTCCAGTGCGCGGTGCAGCGCGTTCTCCATTTGCAGGTTGTGGGCCGAACGCGCCTGCATTTCCGCGGTGAAAAAGCGGAAGGTGTTGCGGCCGTCGTGCTTGGAACGGTACATGGCCGCGTCGGCGCTGCGGGACAGCGCCTCGAAATCCTCACCATCCCCGGGATACAGGGCAATGCCGATGGACGGCGTGATGGTCAGCTCGAAGTCCTCGATCTGATAGGGCTTCGCAAAAACTTCCAGCAGCTTTCCCGCCACATGCCCGGCCCCGTCGGCACCGGTATCGGGCAGGATCAGGATGAATTCGTCGCCGCCCTGGCGCGACACCGTATCCACATCGCGTACCACGGCCTTCAGTCGGCCAGCGACCGCGACCAGCAACTCATCGCCGACGCGGTGGCCCAGTGTGTCGTTGACGTTCTTGAAATGGTCGAGGTCGACGAACAGCACGGCCAGCGGCGCATGATTGCGCTGGGCCGTGCTGAGGTCGTGGTTCACCCGGTCGTTGAGCAGGGCCCGGTTGGGCAGGCCGGTGAGCGGGTCGAAATGCGCCAGCCGCTGAATGCGAGCCTGCGCTTCCTTGTGCTGGGTGATATCGCTTGAAATGCCGATGTAATGGATGACCTCGCCCTGCGCGTCGAGCACCCGGATGATCGAGAGCTGCTCCGGATACAGGCTGCCGTCCTTGCGACGGTTCCAGACCTCGCCCTGCCAGCGCCCCTGCGTGCGGATGTCATCCCACATCACGCGAAAAAATTCCGGTTCATGTCGCCCGGAAGACAGTAGGCGCGGTGTCTTGCCCAGCGCCTCGGCCTCGCTATAGCCGGTAATGGCGGTGAACGCCTGGTTGACCATGATGATGTTGAGCTGGGCATCGGTGATCAGGATGCCCTCGCCGCTTTGCTCGAACACCTGGGCGGCCAGGCGGAGCTGCGCCTCGGACCGTTTGCGCTCGGTGATGTCCTCGCCCGACGCGAGGATGCCGGTGATCCGGCCCTCCTCGTCCCGCATGACGGCGTTATGCCACGCGACCATGCGCTCCTCCCCACTGCGAGTCAGGATGGCGTTTTCCATATACTCGACCGGGGCGATGTTGCCCTGCACCATCTGGATGAAATTGGCCCGCACGGTGTCGCGGATGCGCTCGGGCAGGAAATGGTCAATCCAGTCCCGGCCGACGATCTCAGCCTCGGTGGCGCCCAGCATCTCGCAGCCCTTGCGGTTGACGAGCTGCACCTGGCCTTCCGCATCCAGGGCGATCAGCATCACGCCGACGATGCTCAGGTATTGCTGCGCCCGCTGCTGGGCCTCCAGCAGTTCGCGCTGCGCCTGCACCCGCGCGGTGATGTCGCGGGCGATGCCCAGCACGCCGATGGGCTTGCCGGCCGCATCGATCATCGGCGTCTTGATCGTCTCGAACAGCCTGCGGCTGCCATCGTCGGCAAAGCGCAGCCATTCCTCGTTGATGCTGGGTTTGCTGGCGGCCATCGCCGCACGATCGTGCTCGCGAAAGAAGTCCGCCTGTTCGCGGTCGACAAAATCGTAGTCGGTCTTGCCGACGATGTCTGCCTCGCTGGCCCCGAAAAACCGTTCGAACATCGGGTTGCAGCTCAGATAGACGCCGTCCGCATCCTTCAGCCAGACCAGGTCGGGGATGGCGTCGAGCGTGGCCTGCAGTTTGCGTTGTTCACGCTGCAAGTCGGCCGTGCGCTCGGCCACGCGCGCCTCGAGCTGCTGCCGGTACAACTGCAGCTCGACCAACAGCCGGGTCAGATACGCCAGCAGCAGGCTGATGACCAGCCCCAGCGTGGCCTTCAACGCCAGGTCAAACGGGCGGCCCCAGCCACGAACCGGTGCCACGCTCAGCGTCCAGGTTGCATTCGGCACCTGCAGGGCCTGCTCCACCGGCTCGATCAGCGCAGCGGCCGGGGCGCGCGCAATCGTCTGCCGCTCTTTCGTGTCGGGATGGAGGCGCCACAACTCGTAGGCGAAGCCCTGCTCGTCCAGGTGGGCCAGATAATCGAGGTCCAACGCGCCGGGCAGGCGCATCACGACCAGCGTAAAACCCCAGAAGACGGGCTGGCCACGGGTGTCATCAAGAAACACCGGCAGCCGCCCGACCATCCCCATTCCGCCCTGCACCAGCTCAAGGGGACCGGCCAGGGTGAGCCTGCCGCTGTCGCGGGCAAGTTCCACTTCGCTGCGCTGTGCCGGGAGGGTGAACAGGTCCAGTCCGATGGCCGCTTCGTTGCCGCGCATGGGCGCCATGTGGCGGATCACGCCATCCGGCGCCAGCGCCAGTGCGGAGACACCGGGATAAAACGGCAGGATCGAACGGGCCGTTTTTTCAAAATGGGGCACCTGGCCATTGCCCTGGCGAACCAGCGCCGCCAAGGCCTGGGTCGCGGACAGGGCGCGCTCGATGGTGTGCTCGATGGCGTGGGCATGGTTGGCGGTCAGATGCGCCACACGCGCCCGCTCGGTAACCCGCGCATTCGCTTCCAGCTTCCAGACGATTAGCGCCGACAGCACAGCGGCGAGCAGAAACACCAGGCCGGCCGCCAGCAGCGAGCGGCGTGGACGGCGCAGGGTTGAAAGAATCATGTCGGTCAGACTTTCAAGCGGGACGCGGTCGGGTTCAGATCACCGAGAATCCCACCAGCGCGATTTCGTCGCCGTCCTTCACCGGCGAGGATTTTTCGGCAAACTGCTTGTTGAGGGTGACGTTGAGCTTGGGGTTGCCGAGCAGCATCTTCTTCCACATCTCGCCGCGTTGCGACAGCACGAACAGCAGGCGCTCGACATCGGTGACGTCGGGCGGCAGCTCGATTTCGTCCGAGGCCATGCCGAGCGACTCCACCAGATCGCCGAAAAACAGGATTCTCACCATCGCTCCCCCCTTATAATTCGTCATTGATCGCCCGATTTTACCCCCGTATGTCCGCCCATCTGCTGGAAAACCTCAACCCCGAACAGCGCGCCGCCGTCACGCTGCCGCACGAATCGGCACTGATTCTGGCGGGTGCAGGCTCAGGCAAGACGCGCGTGCTGACCACCCGCATCGTGTGGCTGATCCAGACCGGCCAGGTGTCGCCGCACGGCATCCTCGCAGTGACCTTCACCAACAAGGCAGCGAAGGAAATGATGACGCGCATTTCGGCGATGCTGCCGATCAACACGCGTGGCATGTGGGTGGGCACCTTCCACGGCCTGGCCAACCGACTGCTGCGCACGCACTGGCGCGAGGCGGGCTTGCCGCAGTCGTTCCAGATTCTGGATTCCGCCGACCAGCTGTCGGCGATCAAGCGGCTGTTGAAGTCGCTGAACGTCGATACCGAGAAATACGAACCGAAGAAAGTGCAGTGGTTCATCAACAGCCACAAGGAAGCCGGGCGGCGCGCGCGCGACGCCGAGGCCTTCGACGAATACTCGATGCGCATGGCGGAGCTCTTCGAGGCCTACGACGCGCAATGCCAGCGCGAGGGGGTGGCGGATTTCCCCGAGCTGCTGCTGCGCGCCTACGAGCTTTTGTACCGCAACGAACCGCTCAGGCAGCATTACCAGGACCGCTTCCGCCACATCCTGGTCGACGAGTTCCAGGACACCAACACGCTGCAGTACCGCTGGCTGAAGCTGTTGGCCGGCCCGCACACGGCGCTGTTTGCCGTCGGCGACGACGACCAGTCGATCTATGCCTTTCGTGGTGCCAACACCGCCAACATGGCCGAGTTCGAACGCGAGTTCGCGCACGGCAACGTGATCAAGCTGGAGCAGAACTACCGCAGCCACGGCCACATCCTTACCGCTGCCAACACGCTGATCGCTCAGAACGCGCACCGGCTAGGCAAGAACCTGTGGACCGCGGAAGGCGACGGCGAGCCGATCCGCATCTTCGATGCCTACTCCGACCAGGACGAGGCGAGCTTCGTGGTCGACGAAGTGCGCGCGCTCAACCGCGAGGGCGTGAACCTGTCCGACATGGCGCTCTTGTACCGCTCCAACGCGCAGTCGCGGGTGCTGGAACACGCGCTGTTCTCGGCCAGCGTGCCGTATCGGGTCTATGGCGGCCTGCGCTTTTTCGAGCGCCAGGAAATCAAGCACGCGCTCGCCTACCTGCGTCTGCTGACCAATCCGGAGGACGACGGCGCCTTTCTGCGCGTGGTGAACTTCCCTACCCGCGGCATCGGCGCGCGCACGCTGGAGCAACTGGCCGACACCGCCGCGCGCTCGGGGGCGAGCCTGTGGCAGGCGGCGTGCACCAGCAGCGGAAAACTGGCCGGCTTCGCCAAGCTGATCGAGGACATCAAATCCACCACACGCGACCTGCCGCTGACGGAAGCGATCGACCATGTGATCGAGGCTTCGGGCCTGGCGGACTATTACCGCGCCGACAAGGAAGGCGCCGACCGCCTGGAAAACCTCAACGAACTCGTCAACGCCGCCGCGCTGTTCTCCGAGGAATCGGAAGAGAACACCCTCGATGCCTTTTTGGCCCACGCCGCGCTCGAAGCCGGCGAGCACCAGGCCGGCGCCGGTCACGACGCATTGCAGCTGATGACGGTGCACGCCGCCAAGGGGCTGGAATTCCACGCGGTGTTCATCACCGGGCTGGAGGAAAGCCTGTTCCCGCACGAACAAAGTACCCATGAAGAAAACGGCCTGGAAGAAGAGCGACGGCTGATGTACGTGGCGATTACCCGCGCGCGGCGGCGGCTCTACCTGTCGCACGCGCAGTCGCGCATGCTGCACGGCCAGATCCGCTACGGCCTGCCGTCGCGCTTTCTGGACGAACTGCCGGAGCAGGTGCTGATGCACCTCAATCGCCGCAGCGCGCCTGCCAGCCCGTCAGGCTACAGCGCACCGGCGGCGCCGCGCAGCCCGCAGAGCGGCAACGACACCGGATACCGCGTCGGCCAGAGCGTGGCGCACGCCAAGTTCGGTACCGGCATCATCATCGATTTCGAGGGGCGCGGATCCGACGCGCGGGTGCAGGTGAAGTTTCGCGAAGCCGGCACCAAGTGGCTGGCGCTGGCCTACGCCAAATTGTCGCCAGCCTGACTACAGCGAGGCCACGTTGTCGGGCGCAGGCGCGTCGTCCGCCCACACCGCAAAGATCGCCTGATACGAGGCATACAGCGAGCCGAACAGGATCGGCATCGCCACCAGCAGCCCCAGCAGCATCGGCACCAGCGACGCGAGAACCAGCAACAGGCCGAGCGTCATGGCATGGACGATCATCGCCGCCCAGTTGCGGGCGACGGCCCGCAGGCTGACGCCCAGCGCGGTGGCGGCGCGCGCGCCGCCAAACAGGATCAGCGCGGGGGCAAACCAGGTCGCCATGATCAGCGGGGTGAACAGGACGAGACCGGTGAGCATGGCAGGCATGGACTGGTTCAGGATCGCCTGCATCTCCTGCGGCGTGGCATCGCCCCGCTTGGCCGCCTCCATCACGGCCTGCGGGTCGAAGCCCATGCCGAACATGACCTGACCGATCAGCAGCGCGCCCAGCAACTGCACCGCGCCGACGGCCATCAGCGGAATCAGCGGCCCCTGCACGCCGGCCAGAAAATGCGGCAGTTCGAGTTCCTGGCCATCGTCGAGCATGCGGTATGCCGCCATGAAGCCGGCCACCATCAGCGGCGAGGCCAGTTCGGACAGCGAAGCGCCCACCACAGGGATCAAGCCGAGCGCCATCACAATGCCGAACAGCACACCGAATGCGGCGGACAGCAGCAGGGGCGTCTTGCGGTACAGGCGAAAGCCTTCGACCACCCAGTGGAAGCCCTGGCTGGCCGCGACCTTGCGCGGAATGTCTTCGTTGGAGGGAGTATTCATGCGGCGGATTTTAACCGACGCGCACGACGATTCAGGTGCGCGCTTGTAACAGAACACGCGCGCACCGCGATCAGAATTCCTTGACCACCCACATCGGCGGCCGCATGCCGGAATCGAGACCCTCCTGCCGGGCAAACTGGCCGTCGCCTTTCGAGTCGATCAGGTAATACGGCTTGCCGACCCGGGGGATGACTTTCAGCATGTACAGCTTGCCGTTGGCGCGATATTCGACGACACGCCCCTGGCTGCTCGGCGTGATTGTCACTGCGGGCGCATCGTCGGGGCCGGGGGCGCCGTCGGGCACCGGCTTCAGATCCGGCGGACGATCGGAGGGCGAGGCGGCGGCAACGAGGCCGCTCATCAGCAGGGTCAGCAATAAAACGGCATAACGCATAGTGGACTCCGGAAGGCCTGCCTTTTCGGGCAGGCGACACACAACTTACAGGCTGAGCTGGATTTCGCGCTCGGCCTGCGACGGCATGAAGCCGCGATTCTCATAATGGCTGAAGATGGCCTCCAGCACCTCTTCAGGCTTGTCGGTGATGTGCAGCAAATCGATATCCCCCGGCGAGATCATGCCTTCGCCGATCAGCGAGGCTTTCACCCAGTCGGCCAATCCCGACCAGAAACTCGATCCGACCAGGATGATGGGAATATGCGCGATTTTTCCGGTCTGCACCAGCGTCAGCGCCTCGAACAGCTCGTCCAGCGTGCCGAAGCCGCCGGGCATCACCACATAGGCCGCGGCGAACTTGACGAACATGACCTTGCGCGCGAAGAAATGCTGGAAGGTCTGGCTGATGTCCTGATAGGCGTTGGCGCTCTGCTCGTGTGGCAGCTGGATGTTGAGGCCGACGCTGGGCGACTTGCCGAAGTAGGCGCCCTTGTTGGCCGCTTCCATGATGCCGGGGCCGCCGCCGGAGATGACCGAGAAGCCCGCATCGGACAGCTTGCGTGCGATGTCCTCGGTCAGCGTGTAATACGGATGGTCGGGCGGCGTGCGCGCGCTGCCGAAGATCGATACGGCCGGCCGGATCGAGGCCAGGCGTTCGGTCGCCTCGACGAACTCTGCCATAATCCCCAGCATCCGCCACGATTCGCGCGCCGAGTAGTTGATCTCGGCGGTACGCCCCGGGTCGGCGTTGGCAGGCAATTTATCAAAATGCATTTTCGAGCGCCTCGTGAACGATTCCAGTTTGAACCCGCCCAGTGTAAGTCAATCCAGAAAAACCCTGCTGCTGGTGGACGGCTCGTCCTATCTGTACCGCGCCTTCCATGCGCTGCCCGATCTGCGCAACGCGGCGGGCGAGCCGACCAATGCGATCAAGGGCGTGCTCTCCATGCTGCGCCGGCTGCAGAAGGACCATGCGGCCGATTATATCGCCTGCGTGTTCGACGCGAAGGGCAAGACCTTCCGCGACGACCTCTATCCCGACTACAAGGCCACGCGCGCGGCCATGCCGGACGACCTGCGCAGCCAGATCGAGCCGTTGCATGAAGTGATCCGTGCCGAGGGCTGGCCGCTGGTCGTCATCGACGGCGTCGAGGCCGATGATGTGATCGGCACGCTGGTGCAGCACGCCACCCGGAAAGGCATCCGCAGCATCGTGTCCACCGGCGACAAGGACATGGCGCAGCTGGTCGACGACCACGTGACGCTGGTCAACACCATGAGCGAGGAAACGCTGGATCCGACCGGCGTCACCGCCAAGTTCGGCGTGCCGCCCGAGCGCATCATCGACTATCTCACGCTGGTCGGCGACGCGGTCGACAACGTGCCCGGCGTCGCCAAATGCGGCCCCAAGACCGCCGTCAAGTGGCTCGCCGAATACGGTACGCTCGACAACCTGGTGGCGCATGCCGACGAGATCAAGGGCGTGGTCGGCGACAACCTGCGCGCGGCGCGCGACTGGCTGCCGCAGGCGCGCGTGCTGATCACCATCAAGTGCGATGTCGCACTGCCTTTCGATTTTGACGACCTGGTGCTGAAGCCGCGCGATTCCGCCGCGCTGCGCGCGCTGTTCGAACGCTACGAATTCCGCAGCTGGCTGCGCGAACTCGACGCCGCCGCCACCGGCGAGACCGCCCCGCCGGAACAGGATTGCAGCGGCGATCACCGCGCCTGCTACGAAACGATCCTCACCGAGGCCCAGCTCGACGCCTGGATCGCCCGGCTCGACGCAGCGACATGCTTTGCGCTCGACACCGAAACCACCGGGCTCAACCCGATGCAGGCCGAGCTGGTCGGGATGTCGTTTGCCATCACCCACGGCGAGGCGTCCTACCTGCCGCTGGCGCATCATTATGCCGGCGCGCCCGCGCAGCTCGATCGCGCCGCCGTGCTGGCGAAACTGAAGCCGCTGCTGGAAAACCCTCAACCTAAAATCATCGGCCAGCACCTCAAGTACGACCGCCACATCTTTGCCAACCACGGCATCGCGCTGGGTGGGATCGAAGGCAGCGGCGTGGTCGACGACACGCTGCTGCAGTCCTACGTGCTGGAAGCGCACCAGTCGCACGAACTCGGCAATCTGGCGTCGCGTCATCTCGGGCTCGCCACAATCAGCTACGACGACGTCACCGGCAAGGGCGCGTCGCGCATCGGCTTCGAGCAGGTCGACATCGCCCGCGCCAGCGAATACGCGGCGGAAGACGCCGACGTCACGCTGCGCGTGCGCGATGCGCTGGCGCCACAGATCGAAGCGTCCGACACGCTGGAGTTCGTCTATCGCAAGATCGAACTGCCGGTGGCTGAAATCCTGTTCCGCATGGAGCGCACCGGCGTGCTGCTGGATCGAAATTTATTGGCGGTGCAAAGCGGCGAGCTCGGCAGGAAAATGCTGGACCTGGAACAGCGCGCCTACCAGGAAGCCGGGCAGCCGTTCAACATGAGCTCGCCGAAGCAGATCGGCGACATCCTGTTCACGCAAAAGGGCCTGCCGGTGGTCAAGAAAACCCCCGGCGGCGCACCTTCGACCGACGAGGAAACGCTGGAACTGCTGGCGCTCGACCACCCGATCGCGCGGGCGATTCTCGACTACCGCGGCATGGCCAAGCTGAAATCGACCTACACCGACAAGCTGCCGCAGATGGTGCATCCGAAAACCGGCCGCCTGCACACCAGCTATTCGCAGGCGACCGCGGTCACCGGGCGACTGGCGAGTTCAGACCCCAACCTGCAGAACATTCCTGCGCGCACCGCCGAGGGCCGCCGCATTCGCGAGGCCTTCATCGCGCCGCCGGGGCACCTGCTGGTGTCGGCCGACTATTCGCAAATCGAACTGCGCATCATGGCGCACCTGTCGGATGATGCCGGCTTGCTGAAAGCCTTTGCCGAGGACCGCGACATCCATACCGCGACCGCGTCCGAAGTGTTCGGCACGCCGCTCGACGCAGTCAGCAGCGACCAGCGGCGCATGGCCAAGGTGATCAATTTCGGCCTGATTTACGGCATGTCGGCCTTCGGTCTGGCCAGCCAGCTCAACCTCGATCGCAGCGCCGCGCAGGCCTACATCGACCGCTATTTCGCGCGCTATCCCGGCGTGGCCAACTACATGCAGCGCACGCGCGAAGCGGCGCGCAGCCAGGGCTACGTCGAAACCGTGTTCGGCCGCCGCCTGTACTTGCCGGAAATCAATGCCAAGAATCCGCAGCGCCGTCAGGGCGCCGAACGCGCCGCGATCAATGCGCCGATGCAGGGCACCGCGGCCGACCTGATCAAGCTGGCGATGATCGCGGTGCAGGGCTGGCTCGATACCGAAAAGCTGGCCAGCCGCCTGTTGCTGCAGGTGCACGACGAACTCATCCTCGAAGTGCCGGAAAACGAACTCGACCGCGTGCGCGCCGAACTGCCCGCACAGATGTGCAACGTCGCCGAGCTCAAGGTGCCGCTGCGGGTGGGCGTGGGATCCGGCCGCAACTGGGAAGCGGCGCACTGACGCGCGGCCGGACCATAAAAAACGGGCACCGCAGGGTGCCCGTTTTTTTGCGTTGCGCGAACCGCTTACTGCATTTGAATCAGTTCGACGCGACGGTTCTTGAAGCGACCTTCCGGCGTGCGGTTGTCGGCCACCGGCTGGGCTTCGCCGTAGCCTTTGGCAAACAGGCGTTCCGCGGCAATCCCCTTCTCAATCAGGAAAGCGCGCACGGCGTCGGCGCGGCGCTGCGACAGCTTGAGGTTATAGGCATCGGTGTCCACCGAATCGGTGTGGCCGGCCACTTCGATCTTGACCTCGCCCCACTCCTTCAGCGTGGCGGCGGCCGCGTCCAGCGTCGCAATCGAATCGGGACGCAGCGTGGCGCTGTCGTTGTCGAAGTTCACGCCTTCCAGCGTCAGCTTGCGCGGCACCAGCGGCTCGGCGGCCGGTGCCGGCTCGGGTTCGGCCGCCTTGGGCGGGCAGCCGTCGGCCGTGCCGGGCGCGGGCATGTTCGGGCATTTGTCGAGATAATCGGGGATGCCGTCGCCGTCACTGTCCAGCGGACAGCCATCGGCGTTGACCTTCACGCCGGCCGGGGTGCCAGGGCACTTGTCGAGGCCGTCGAAGACGCCGTCGCCATCGGAATCAAGCGGGCAGCCCTTGCTGTCGACCTGTGCGCCCCGGGGGGTATTGGGGCACTCGTCGAGACGGTTCGGCACGCCGTCGCCGTCGGAATCCGGCGGCGCGCCTAGGCCCCAGGAATAGCCCAGCAAGGCCTGGAAGTTGGTGAGGCCGGCACGCGGCAGACTGTCGTTGCCGAACGACTGGTCGGCGCGCACTTCCCAGCGGAACGCATCGTTCGCGCCCACTTCCCAGGCCTGCCCGATGCCCAGCGAGGCCATCGGACGAGTGAAGTTGGGGCCGTTGTCGGTATCGACGTTCATCAGGCCCAGTCCGCCGGACATGAACCAGTTGTAGCGCTGCTGTTTCGAGAACAGCCATTCGAGGCCGCCGCGCAGCGTGGTGACATCGGCGTCGCCGACACCGGTGCGATTGCCGTCATAGGGGCCATAGACCAGGTCGCTGAAGAAATTGCTGCTGCTGCCCAGGCGATGGCCGTAGCGCACGCCGAACAGGGGGTTGGCCTCGTCGTTCTTGTCGCCAACCAGGCTGCTGTCCGCCCAGCCGCCGCCGAACAGCAGCCCGAACTCGCGTTCCGGCATCTCGGCCGCCTGCGCCACCGCGCTGCCGAACGCACAGAAACCCGCCAGGAAACCCGCCGCGTATGCTCGCTTCATTTTGACTACTCCCGCATCAACCAAGTCAGAAAATCAGGCCGCCGATCCGGCCGCCCACAAGTAGTACGATTGTAACGGTATCCGGGCGTGGCCTGATCCAAAAAAGACCGGGCGCAACCGGGTACGCGCGGCCCGGTTGCGCCCGCACAACAGGATGGGATTTATTTTTTCAGGCTGTCCCTTATCTCGCGCAGCAGCACGATGTCTTCCGGCGTGGCCGCAGGCGCGGGAGGCGGCGCCTCTTTCTTCAGGCGGTTGATCTGCTTGACGAGGATGAAGACGATGAAGGCCAGAATGATGAAATTGAGCAGGATGGTGAGGAAATTGCCGTAGGCGAACACCGGCACATTGGCCTCCCTCAAGCCCTCCAGCGTCATCACCGTGCCGGCCGGCACGGAATCGAGGGCAACGAACAGGTTGGAGAAGTCAAAGCCGCCGAACACCGCACCGACGATCGGCATAATCAGGTCCTTGACGATGGAGTCGACGATCTTGCCGAAGGCGGCGCCAATGATGACGCCGACCGCCAGGTCCATCGCATTGCCCTTGACCGCAAATTCCTTGAATTCAGACACGATGCTCATGCATTCCTCCTGCAGTGTTTGATGGGTGCTACCTTCGCATCCTAGTCGATCCGCCTGCGCGATTCCAGCCCGCGCACGCGCGCATGTCCGGCTTGGTGGGCGGCCGCAGGGAGGGTAAAATGCCCCTCCTTATGCGTATCGGTCACCACGTCCTCAAGAACCGTCTCGTCGTCGCCCCCATGGCCGGGGTGACCGACCGGCCCTTCCGCCAGCTTTGCAAAAAGCTCGGCGCAGGCATGGCCGTGTCCGAGATGGTGACGTCGAATTCGCTGCTGTACGGTTCGGCCAAGACGGCACGCCGCGCCAACCACGAAGGCGAGGTCGACCCGATCAGCGTGCAGATCGCCGGCGCTGACCCGGCGATGATGGCCGAAGCCGCGCGCCACAACGTCGAGCGCGGCGCGCAGATCATCGACATCAACATGGGCTGCCCGGCCAAGAAAGTATGCAACGTGATGGCCGGCTCGGCGCTGCTGCAGGACGAGGCGTTGGTCGGACGCATTCTCGACGCAGTGGTGAAGGCGGTGCCCGAGGTGCCGGTGACGCTGAAGATCCGCACCGGCTGGGACCGCGAGCACAAGAATGCGCTGAACATTCTCAACATCGCCGAGAATGCCGGGGTGCAGGCGCTGGCGATGCACGGCCGCACCCGCGCCTGCGGCTACTCCGGCGAAGCCGAATACGACACCATTCGCGCGGTGAAGGCGGCGGCGAGAATTCCGGTCATCGCCAACGGCGACATCACCACGCCAGAAAAGGCGCAATTCGTGCTGGCCTATACCGGTGCCGACGCCGTGATGATCGGCCGCGCCGCGCAGGGCCGGCCGTGGATTTTCCGCGAGATCGAGCATTTCCTGCAGACTGGTGCGCACCTGCCGCAGCCGCAAGTCGCCGAAATCCATGAAGTGCTGCTCGAACACATCCATGACCTGTATGCGTTCTATGGCGACGTCACCGGCGTGCGCATCGCGCGCAAGCACATTTCCTGGTACACCCGGGGGTTGGTCGGCAGCAGCGCATTCCGCCACACCATGAATCGGCTCGACTCGGTGGCCGAACAGCTCACCGTAGTCAACGACTACTTCGCGCAGGCCGCGCGTGCCAACACCCGGCTGCGCTACGAAACCGAACACCACAACAACAACGCGGAAGACATGCTGCCCGCCTCGCGGCTCGCGGCATAAAGGGGAACTTCAACATGATCGAAGAAAACGAAATCGCCGCGTGCATGCGGCGATCGCTCAACCGCTATTTCAAGGACCTCGACGGCGAAACGCCGAGCGAGATTTACGGCATGGTGCTGAGCGCGGTGGAAAAACCCCTGCTGGCCTACATCCTCGATCGCGCCGAAGGCAATCAGACGCGCGCCGCCGACATGCTCGGCATCAACCGCAACACCTTGCGCAAGAAAATGCGCGAACATGGCCTTTCCGATTAAACAGGCGCAAGAAAATGCGCGAACACAGTCTCTCCGATTAAAGCTTCCCTGAAAATCGCCCAATGAAAATCCAGCGCGCCCTGCTCTCCGTATCGGATAAAACCGGCCTCGTCGATTTCGCCCGCGCGCTCGCCGGTGGCGGCGTTGAACTGCTGTCCACCGGCGGCACCGCCAAGGCGCTGCGCGACGCCGGTCTCCCGGTGATCGACGTCAGCGAATACACCGGCTTTCCCGAAATGCTCGACGGCCGCGTCAAGACGCTGCACCCGAAAATACATGGCGGCATCCTTGCGCGGCGCGACCTGCCCGAGCACGTCGCCACCATGGAAAAGCACGGCATGCCCTACATCGACCTGGTGTGCGTCAACCTCTATCCCTTCGTCGCCACGGTGTCGAAGCCGCACACGCTCGACGACGCGATCGAGAACATCGACATCGGCGGCCCGGCGATGGTGCGCTCGTCGGCCAAGAACTATCACCACGTCGCCATCGTCACCGACCCCGCCGACTATCCGGCACTGGTCACCGAAATGCAGGCCCAGGGCGGCACGCTGACCGATGCCACCCGCTTCAAGCTGGCGAAGAAGGCCTTCACCCACACCGCACAGTACGACGGCCACATCAGCAACTACCTCACTGCGCTGAACGAAGCCGGCGAGCACGAAACCTTCGGCGAGCAGCTGACCCTGCAGTTCGCCCGCGCGCAGACCTGCCGCTACGGCGAGAACCCGCACCAGGCCGGTGCCTTCTACGTCGAGGCAAACGCCCCCGCCGGCACGATTGCGACCGCGCGCCAGATCCAGGGCAAGGAACTCAGCTACAACAACATCGCCGATACCGACGCCGCGCTCGAATGCGTCAAGTTGTTCGACAGCGCACCCGCCTGCGTCATCGTCAAGCACGCCAACCCGTGCGGCGTGGCCTACGGCAGCAGCCTGCTGGAGGCCTACAACCGCGCCTACCAGACCGATCCCGAATCGGCCTTCGGCGGCATCATCGCCTTCAACGGCCGGCTCGACGGCGAGACCGCCGCTGCCATCGTCGAGCGCCAGTTCGTCGAAGTCATCATTGCGCCCGAAGTCAGCCCCGAAGCCTCCGCCGCCGTCGCCGCGAAGAAAAACGTGCGCCTGCTCGAATGCGGCCAGTGGTCGGGTAGCTTGGCCCAGCTCGACATGAAGCGCGTGGCCGGCGGCCTGCTGGTGCAGGATGCCGACGTGCTGCTGCACGGCGAGCTGAAGACCGTCACCAACCGCGCGCCGACCGCACAGGAAATGGACGACCTCTTGTTCGCCTGGCGCGTCGCCAAGTTCGTCAAGTCCAACGCCATCGTCTACGTCAAGGATCGGATGACCGTCGGCGTCGGCGCGGGCCAGATGAGCCGCATCAACTCCGCCCGCATCGCCGCGATCAAGGCCGAGCACGCCGGCCTGCCGGTGCCCGGCTCGGTGATGGCGAGTGATGCCTTTTTCCCCTTCCGCGACGGCATCGACCAAGCCGCGGCAGCCGGCATCAAGGCCGTGATCCAGCCCGGCGGCTCGATGCGCGACGACGAAGTCATCGCCGCCGCCAACGAGCACGGCATCGCGATGGTGTTCACTGGTACGCGGCATTTCCGACACTGATTCCGGGGGCTAGGATCTAGGGGCTAGGGATTAGGGAATGAGCGGCCATCGGCCGCGCCCCTAAATTCGATGTCCCTCTCTCTAGCCCCTAACTCCTAGCTCCTAGCCCCTCACACACACATGAAAATCCTCGTCATCGGCTCCGGCGGACGCGAACACGCTCTGGCGTGGAAGCTCGTGCAGTCCCCCAAGGTTTCCCAGGTTTTCGTCGCGCCCGGCAATGGCGGCACGGCGACCGAAGACGGCATCGTCAATGTCGACTTGACGGACATTCCGGCGCTGGTCGAATTCGTCCGCGCCGACGCCGACATCATGCTCACCGTGGTCGGACCGGAAGCACCGCTGGCGGCCGGCGTGGTCGATGCCTTCCGCGCCGCCGGCCTGCGGATTTTCGGCCCCACGCAGGCGGCCGCGCAGCTCGAAAGCTCGAAGGATTTCGCCAAGCAGTTCATGGCACGCCATCGCATTCCCACCGCCGCCTTCGGCACCTTCACCGATGCCGCCGCGGCGCATGCGTACATCAATGAAAAAGGCGCGCCCATCGTGGTGAAGGCCGACGGTCTGGCCGCCGGCAAGGGCGTCGTGGTGGCGATGACCGCCGACGAAGCGCACGCCGCGGTCGACGCCATGCTCGCCGGCAACAGCATGGGCGACGCCGGCCATCGCGTGGTGATCGAGGAATGCCTGATCGGCGAGGAAGCCAGCTTCATCGTCATGGTCGATGGCGCGCACGTGCTGGCGCTGGCGTCGAGCCAGGACCACAAGCGCCTGGGCGACGGCGACATCGGGCCCAACACCGGCGGCATGGGTGCCTACTCGCCGGCGCCGGTGGTCACCCCCGAACTGCATGCGCGCATCATGCGCGAAGTGATCCACCCCACCGTCGACGGCATGGCGGCCGACGGCATCCGCTTCACCGGTTTTCTGTATGCCGGCATCATGGTCGGTGCGGATGGCGCGCCCAAGGTGCTGGAGTTCAACTGCCGCATGGGCGACCCGGAAACCCAGCCGATCATGCTGCGGCTGAAGTCCGATCTCGTGATGCTTCTGGACGCCGCCGTCGACGGCCGGCTCGACCAGGTCGAAGCCGAATGGGACCGCCGCACCGCGCTCGCCGTGGTGCTTGCGGCCGAAGGCTATCCCGACGCGCCGAAAAAAGGCGCCGTCCTCGGCCCGCTGCCGGCCGCCGCCGACGACCTGCATGTCTTCCACGCCGGCACGACAACCCAGGACGACCGCACCGTGGTGAGCGGCGGCCGCGTACTGGCGGTGACCGCGCTGGGCGACAGCGTGCGCATGGCGCAGAAGCGCGCCTATGAAGCGGTGGCAGCGATCCGCTTCGACGGCATGCAATACCGCCGCGATATCGGCTGGCGTGCGCTGGACCGGAAGAAGTGAGGCGTGAGGGGTGAAGAGTGAGGCGGACGCGATCCGCGCACACGTGCGGCGTGGCGGCCTCGTCGCCTACCCGACCGAATCCTGCTACGGCCTCGGCTGCGACCCGCGCAATGTCCGCGCGCTGAAGCGGCTGATCCGGCTGAAGGGCCGCAGCGCCGCCAAGGGCCTGCTGCTGATCGCCGACCATTTCAAGCGTCTGCAGCCCTTCATCCGTCCGCTCACGCCCGCCGACCGCGCACGGCTGCAGCGCAGCTGGCCCGGCCCGGTCACCTGGGTGGTGCCGGCGTCCTCGGCCTGCCCACCGCTGCTCACCGGTCATCGTCCGACGATTGCGGTGCGCGTCACCGCCCATGCCGGCGCCGCGCGCCTGTGCCGCAGCCTCGGCATGGCGCTGGTCTCCACCAGCGCCAATCCCAGCGGCAAAAAACCTGCCAAAACCGCGGCGGAATGCCGCAAAATGTTCGGTACGCGGGTGCGCGTGATTGCAGGCCGCATCGGCCAGCGCCGCCGTCCGTCCACCCTGATCGATCTTGCCACCGGAACCGTTCTCCGCCCCTGATGCCTGCCACGCCTTTCGATACCGCCGCCGTCAAATCCTATCTGACCGACTTGCAGGCCCGCATCGTCGCCGCGCTCGAAGCCGCCGACGGTCTGCTTTTTCGCACCGATGCCTGGCAAAGACCCGAAGGCGGCGGCGGCATTTCGAGGCTGATCGAGGAAGGCAATGTCCTGGAGCGCGGCGGGGTGAACTTTTCGCACGTGCTCGGCAGCCAGCTGCCGCCGTCGGCCAGCGCACACCGGCCCGAACTCGCCGGCCGCCGCTGGGAAGCGATGGGTGTCTCGCTGGTGCTGCACCCGCGCAACCCCTACGCGCCGACGGTCCACATGAACGTGCGCTGCTTCGTCGCGATGAAGGACGGCGAAGACCCGGTGTGGTGGTTCGGCGGCGGCATGGACCTCACGCCCTACTACGGCTTCGAGGAGGACGCGCAGCATTTCCACGCCACCTGCAAGACCGCGCTCGACCCCTTCGGCGCCGATCTGCATCCGCGCTTCAAGCAGTGGTGCGACACCTACTTCTTTCTCAAGCACCGCAACGAGCCGCGCGGCATCGGCGGCGTGTTCTTCGACGACTACGCCGAGGGCGGTTTCGAGCAGGCCTTCGGCATGATGCAAAGCGTGGGCAACGCCTTCCTCGATGCCTACCTGCCGATCCTGCAGCGCCGCAAGGATATCGACTACGGCGAGCGTGAGCGCGACTTCCAAGCCTACCGGCGCGGACGCTACGTCGAATTCAACCTGGTGTACGACCGTGGCACGCTGTTCGGCCTGCAGTCGGGCGGCCGCACCGAGTCGATCCTGATGTCGCTGCCGCCGATCGTCAAATGGCGCTACGACTGGCACCCCGAACCCGGCACGCCGGAGGCGCGGCTCTACACCGATTTCCTCACCGCGCGCGACTGGGTCTAGGCCATGCGCAAAGTTCCGCGCCGCATTCTCATCGGCCTCGGCCTGCTGATCCTGACGCTTGCGCTGGCTGCGCTCGTCGCCTGGGAGCTGCTGTCGTCGGCGCTGGAAGCCAAATACCTCGCCAAGACCGCGCAGAAAATGACCTGGCAGATGCGGATGGGGGCGTCCGAGCGCATCCGTTATCCCGGCCAGGGTCCATACGATATCCGCCTCGGCTACAGCAAGCTGCCGGATTATCTGCAGCGGCTGGACAAGGCCGGCTGGCAGATCGACCAGCAGGCGCACATCACGATCCAGATGGCGCGGGTGGCCGACCTCGGGCTGTTTCTGCCGTATCACGAAAAGGACCAGGCCGGCCTTGCGCTGCGCGACAGCAATGGCGAGACGCTGTATCAGGGCATGCATCCGTCGCGCGTCTACGGTCGCTTCGAGGACATCCCCAAGGTGCTGGTCGATACCCTGCTCTATATCGAAAACCGCGAACTGCTGACCGAGCAGTACCCCACCCGCAATCCGGCGATCGAGTGGGACCGACTGGCGCAGGCACTGCTGGAAAAAGGCATCAGCCTGGTCGACACCAATCGCAACGTGCCAGGCGGCAGCACGCTGCCGACGCAGATCGAGAAATACCGCCACTCGCCCGAGGGCATGACCGCCAGCATGAGCGAGAAGCTGCGGCAGATGGGCACTGCCAGCCTGCGCGCCTACCTCGACGGCCCCAATACGCTGCCGATGCGGAAGAAGACCGTGACGGCCTATCTCAACACCGTGCCGCTCGCCGCCGCGCCGCGCTATGGCGAGGTCAGCGGCATCGGCGACGGTTTGTGGGCGTGGTACGGCCTCGATTTCGACGAAACCAACCGCGTCCTGACACGGGCGCCGCGCGCGCGCGACGCCGCCTATGCCCACGCGTTCAAGCACGCGCTGTCGCTGATCGTCGCCGAGCGCCGTCCCTCGTATTACCTGGCGGCCAACCGCAAGGCGCTCGATGCGCTGACCGACGATCACCTCGATCTGCTCGCCAACGCCGGACTGATTTCGCGCACGCTGGCCGACCAGGCCAAGCAAGTAAAACTGCGCACCACCAGCCAGCGCGTCGACCCGCCGCCGCCGCGCTTCGTCGACCAGAAAGCCGCCAACGCCCTGCGCATCCGCGTGGCGCAGCTGATCGGCGAATCGCGCCTGTACGACCTCGACCGGCTCGACCTCACGGTCGACACCACCATCCACCAGCCGGCGCAGAAAATCGTCAGCCGCTATCTGCAGGGTCTGGCCAAGCCGGAAGCGGCCGCCGCCTCGGGTCTGATCGGCCATCGCCTGCTGAGTCCAGCCAACCCGCTGGACAAGGTGATCTACAGCTTCACGCTGTATGAAAGAACGCCCTACGGCAACCAGTTGCGCATTCAGGCCGACAACCTCAACCAGCCCTTCGACATCAACAGCCAGGCACGGCTCGATCTCGGCTCCACTGCCAAGCTGCGCACGCTGGTCACCTACCTGGAAATCATCGCGCGGCTGCATGCCGAATATCGTACGCTCGAGACCGCGGCGCTTGAACAGAAGGCGCAGCCACAACGCGACGTGCTGGCACAGTGGGTCGCCGCGCGCCTGCTCGACAGCCGCAGCGAGCCGCTGGCGGTCACCCTCGACGCCGCGATGGGCCGCTCGTATTCCGCCACACCGGAAACCTTCTTCACCGGCGGCGGCATCCACAACTTCGCCAACTTCGACGTCAAGGACAACAGCCGCGTGATGGATGTGTGGGAAGCCACCCGCAACTCGGTCAACCTGGTCTACATCCGCATCATGCGCGACATCATCCGCCACTACGCCAGCAGCACGCCGGGCGCGGCGGCGCGCATCATGGACGATGCCGAGAATCCGATGCGGGACAGCTACCTCGCCCGCTTCATCGACCAGGAAAGCCGCATCTTCATCAACCGCTTCTACAAGCGTCATCGGCAGCTCACGCCGCAACAGATGGCGGACGATCTGTACACGCGCGTGCGTGGCAACCCGCGTCGCTTCACCACGGTGTACCGCTACCTTGAGCCGCAAGCCGAGTTCGATGCCTATGTCGCCGCCCTGCACGCACAGGTGCCCGCCAGCGCCAGCCTCTCGCGCGGCACGCTCGAATCGCTGTACCGGGCACATGGGCCCGATGCCCTCAGCCTGACCGATCGCGCCTACACGGCGCAGATCCATCCGCTGGAACTGTGGATGGTGCGGGCATTGCGCGCCACGCCGAAAGCCGATCTGCGCGCGCTGTACGAAGCCAGCGCCGGGGTGCGCCTGGAAGTCTACGACTGGCTGTTCAAGACCAGCCGCAAGAATGCGCAGGACATCCGCATCCAGTCGCTGCTCGAAGTCGAAGCCTTCGACGGCCTGCTGGCAGACTGGAAGCGCGTCGGCTATCCGTTCGACAACATCACGCCGTCCTACGCCACCGCGATCGGCAGCTCCGGCGATCGCCCGGCCGCGCTGGCCGAGCTGATGGGCATCCTGGTCAACGACGGCGTGCGGGCGCCGATGGTCAGCCTGAGCGGACTGCACTTCGCTGCCGACACGCCTTACGACACGCGCCTGTCGCCGAAGCTGAATCCAGGCGAACGCCTGATGCCCGCCGAGGTTGCGCGCACCGTGCGCCGCGCGTTGGCGCAGGTGGTGGAATCCGGTACCGCAGTGCGCCTGGCCGGCGCGGTCAAGCTGGCCGACGGCCACGCGCTGACGCTGGGCGGCAAGACCGGCACTGGCGACCACCGCTTCGAGCGCTATGGCAAGGGCGGCCAGCTGCTCGAATCGCGCGTGGTCAACCGCACCGCCACCTTTGTCTTCTATCTGGGCGACCGCCACTTCGGCACCCTGACCGCGCTGGTGCAGGGCGAGCAGGCGGGCCAGTTCGGCTACACCAGTTCGCTGACCGCGCAGATCCTGAAAACCCTGCTGCCGCAGCTGCAGCCGTATCTGGGCCTGAAGCCGCCGCCCGTGCCCAAGACATCACCCGCCGCACCGCCCGAGCCTGAGCCCGTGCCGGCGCCCGTTGCCCCGCCCGTGCCGCCCCGCGAAAAACCCGATGGCGCCACCAGCCAGGCCGACCCGCCGGTCAAGCAGCCGGCGCCCGTCCATGGCGGCTTTCCCGAGGACCTCGAACCCAGCGTGGTGCTGCCGATCCCGGTGACACCACCCGCCAGCGAGGCGCCCGCCGACCCCGTACCCTGACACCGGGCGCGATCCGGCGGCGCGCGCGGCACTGCATCAACAGCTGGCTAGCGCGCCGCACGGGCGCGAAAAAAACGGGGGCGGCTGATGCCGCCCCCGTTTTTTTCGGACTGCAATGACGCGCTAGCCGCCGTGTCGGTGCTGCTCGCGCATGCTGTGACTCAGGTGCTTGCCGAACACCGACAGCAAGCGCAAGCCTTCCTGCGTACCCGGATCACGGGCCACCCGCATCATGCAGGCCAGGCCCCCGGTTGCCGGCGGGGCAGCCGGGATTTCCTGGCTCGCCGCGTGGATCGCATCGGACAGGGCAACCAGCAAGTACTGCGTTTCCTGGCGATCGAGCACCTTCAGCAGGTGCATCAGCCCCTCGTTGCGGGTCAGGCGGTCGAGTAGCGTCAGGCCTTCGCTCATCGCGCCGGCCAGTCGGGTGACAATTTCGTCCGACATCGCGTCCCGACCGGCCGTCACGAGCTGCGCGAATTCGACGAGTCGCTGCAGATCTTCGGTGGCCATCGGGTTGAGGGGCGTTTCAGTGGGTGTCGTCATTTTGGCTTCCTTAGAGCAATCCGCGAACGCTGGTCCAGTACATCTGGTTGTACGCCATCTTGAACCAGTGCATCGGTTTCGAGGGCGGCTTCAGGTCTGGCGGGTTCTGATAGTTGAACATTGCGTAGGTCGCACTGTCGTGGCCTGTCTCAATGAAGCAGTACACCTTGCCGTCGTAGTCGCGCACCGGCGTTCCAATCTTGATGATCGAGGCAATGTTTTCGGAAACCACCTCGGCCTCGAAATGCGCCGCCGATCCGGTCTTGCTGACGGGCAGGTTGGTCGTGTCGCCCAGCACATACACGTTGTCATGGCCGGTCATGGTGAGCTTGAAACGATCGGTCGGAATCCAGCCCCCCTCTCCCATATTGTTTCGCTCGATCACCTCCATGCCGCGATGCGGGGGGATGGCGATCAGCATTTCATAATGGGTCTCGGTGCCCTCTTCGCTCCGCACCACCTTGTTTTCCGCATCCACTTCGCTGACGTTGAACAGGGTCTCGTACTCGATGCCCATGCGGTCGAACTCGGGCTTGGCCCAGGTGGCGACTTCCTTGATGGTATGGATGCGGCCGATCGGATAGTGGTACTTGATCTTGATCTTGTCGCGGATGCCGCGCGCCTTGAAGTAATCGTGCAAGCCAAAAACGAGCTCGACCGGCGCGATCGGACACTTGTGCGGCACCCCGACGACAACGGCAACCGTGCCTTCCTGGATTTCGCGCAGGCGCTTGAACATCTTGACCGCGGACGCTTCCGTATAGAAGGTATCCGCCCCCTTGACCATGCCTGGAATATCCTCGGGAACGATGCGTGAACCGGTGGCAATCACCAGGATGTCGTAATCATGAACCTTGCCGCTTTCCGTGACGACCTTGTTTTGGTCGAGTTCAAATTTCTTGACCGGGTCCACGTGAAAATTGATGCTTCCCTCGAGCAGGCTCGCCTGGTCACGATAAAGCTGGTCGGGCGTCATCTGGCCGAACGCAACATACAGCAGCCCGGGCTGGTACATATGCTTGTCCGATGCCGAGAGCAGCGTGATCCGGACCTTGCGCGCACGAATCTCGGCAGACAGTCGCCGCGCCAGATTGTTGGCCACAATCGTCCCCCCCGTGCCACCGCCGACAACTAAGATTCTCATTGCATTCTCCTGTTCACAATTCTCTCCCGTGGCGCCCTGGCCGCTGGCTAAACGATGGTCTCGACACAGTCTGTCGCGCGCTATTTCACCTTGCGAATCTTGATGTGCCAAACCCCGTCGACTTTCTCGTTGCTGAGAATTTCGTGCCCGACCTTGTTGACCCACTCCGGCACGTCGGCGCCGGAGCCTTCATCGGTGGACAGCAGTTCCAGCGTGTCACCCACATTGCTCCGCTTCATGTGCGTAATGAGCTCCATCAGCGGGCCGGGACAGAACGTGTCGCGTGCGTCTACAATTTTGGTATCACTCATCACTGTTTCTCCAACTGAATAGATGTTCGATGTGCTGCCGCTCAGAACGTAAGGATTTGCCCGCCTTCGGCATCGCTCAGAAAGCGCGTCAATCCGGTGGGCGGTCCCAGCTCCGGATCGAGGTCATCCTTATCAAGCTTCAAAATATCCAGCACCATCGAGCAGGGCAGCAACTTGGCGTCACCCAGTTCGACGGCCTGCTGGAAAAGCTGCTTGAAAGGCGGCACCCCCTTCTGCGACATCAGCGTTCCGATTTCGCCTTCGACGGGCGCTTCACCGCTGTAGCCCTTCACGAAATAAGGCATGGCATTCATGGACAGAAACACCGACACATCGTCGCCCGTGGCTGCCGCAACCGATGCGATCATTGAAGCCATCTGAAGCTTCTCGCGTGTTCCCGTGGTGCACACAATACTGATTTTCGCCATGCTGGTTCTACCTCGTTAAGTCATGCAGTTCGTTACGTCCGGCGGACTGCCTTTAATCAGCCACGGTGCCAACTGAAGCGCTTGATCAGCATTACGCAGAGGGTGTCGAGCACAAATCCGACCACGCCGATCATCAGGATCATCGCCATCAGGTTGGCGTACTCCAGGCTCTCACGGGCATCCTGAATGGCGTAGCCGAAGCCTGATGTCACACCAAGGAATTCAGCCGGAATCACCACAATCCACGCCACGCCCAGCGCAAGCCGGATACCGGTGATCACATCGAACATGATCGCGGGCAGGATGATTCTCGACACCATGTGCCACGGCTTGGCGCCCAGGTTGCGCGCAACCTTGAACCAGGCCGGATCAACCTTGGCGAGGCCCGATGCGGTCGCAAAGGCAATCGGCCACACCGCGGCAATGGCAATCAGGAAGACAATGGCCTCATTCCATCCGGCAAACACGACGACCGCGATCGGCTCCCAGGAGAGCGGGCTGATCATTCGCATAAACTGGAACGGCACATTGGTCAGCCGCTGGAACCATCTGACCTGTCCCATCAGGATGCCGATCGGCACACCGATCAGGATCGCTAGAAACAAGCCCGTCCCCAGGCGATATCCGGTCGACTCCAGCGCATCCGGGATGGTGCCGTCACCCCACAGATCCGGAAGCGCCCCAAAGGCCGACAAGGGCGAAAATTCAGCAAACGTCGACTTGGCCGGATCGAGGGTGACGAGGTAGATGGCCAGCCACCACAAACCGAGCAGCACGGTCAGGCCTACAAAAAAGTGCAGACTCTTGTCCGACAGATTCTTCATGTTGCGGGTGAAACAGTTGCCACTGATCCCGGCACTGATCACCCCATTATCGGCAGTCACAACTTTGCCATTCATCTATTGACTCCCCCCGGTTACCGGGTATGGCGAACCCCCGTTTGGGCGTTCATTCATTTCTATATGGGCGACCCGCGGCGGGCGACTGCCTGAGTGAAACGCCGCAGGAACCGTGCGATGACTGATCGCCAAGCCGCAGCGCATGCATCTGCTCAACATGGCATCATCTTTGCGCACGCGTTCACAGACTCAGCTGACGCCGCCACGATGCCAGCTGGCACGCTTGATCAGCGCAACCAGAATGCCGTCGAGGAAGTAACCGATGATGCCGATCGTGACCACCAGCGCCGTCAGGTGGTTGTACGACAGCGTCTCGCGCGCATCTTCAATGGCATAGCCCAGACCTGACGTCACGCCCAGGTATTCCGCGGGCACAAGCACAATCCAGGCAACACCCAGTGCGAGCCGGATTCCGGACAGCACATCGAACATGATGGCCGGCATGATCACCTTGGTCAGCATGTGCCACGGTTTGGCGCCAAGGTTTCGAGCCACCTTGAACCACGCCGGATCCACCTTGGCCAGACCGGCCGCGGTTGCAAACATCACCGGCCACACCGAAGCAATCGCGATCAGGAAAATGATCGACCCGTTCCATGTCGAAAACACCAGCACGGCAAGCGGCATCCAGGCAAGCGGACTGATCATCCGAAGGAACTGGAAAGGCGAATTGGTGTAGTTGTTGAACCACTTGATTCGCCCCATCAGGACGCCGATGGGCGCCCCGATTGCGATGGCGATCAACAACCCCATGCCGAGGCGATATCCGCTGGCGGCAGCCGCTGCCTGGATCTTGCCCGCCGCCCACAGCTCCGGAAATGCCTGGAGCGTGGGAATCAGGCCGAACGCGGTAAAGGTCTTGGTCGTCGGGTTGGCCGCAAGCCAGAGGCCTGCGAGGAACCACACGCCGGCAACCAGGCCAATGCCGGCCACTGCCCAGCCAAAACGTTCAGCGAGACGATAAAACCCGCCACCTGCGGCGGGCGTTGTTGCACTGCTCATAACTCGATCACCTCGGTACGCACGAAGGGATCACCCGTTTGCGGGACGCTCTTGTCCAGCTTCCACTTCGGATTCTTGTTCAGTGCGTTCTTGATATAGGTGTAGTTGACGAGATCCTTCTCGACGAACTCGGGCGTCAGATCGTTGAGGAAAGCCAGCTCGCCGCCGACCAGGGTCTGTTTCATCTCGGTCACAACCTGGCGGGTTGCGCTCGGGAATGGCCAGCCCTGGAAGTTGATCCGCGACTGACCCCATTCCGGATGCTGGATTGCCGGCGGATTGGTGTAATCGGGAACCGAGTACGCCATCATTGCGCGCTCCACCACTTCCTTCGGGAACGGCAGATATTTCTTGCCATCCTTGGACAGCATCTCGGCCATGGCTTGGCGGTTGTTGGTCAGGTGGAGCTGCGCTGCAACAATCGCGTTGTGCACGCCTTGTGCCCACTTCGCGCGCGCCGGATCCATCGCATCGTCTTCATGCATGACGACCACGCAGCAGGGGTGGCCTTTCCAGACATCACCGGTGAAGCGGAACATTTCGCCGCCGGCGCGAAGTTCGCCGAGTGCGTTGAAGGGCTCGGCGACGATGTACGCATCGATCTGGCCTGCCGCCAGCGCGGGCGGCATGTCCGGCGGGTTCAACACCAGGAAGTTACATTCATTGGCTGCCAGCTTCGCATTCTGTGGGCGAATCACTGGCGTGATGCCTGCATCGCGAAGCAGTTTCTGCCCGATGATGTTGTGTATCGAGTACCAGTACGGCACGGCGAACTGTTTGCCGCCGAAATCCTTCAGGGTCTTGATGCCGGCTTTCTTGCTGACGATGATGCCGGAACCGTTGGTATGGTTCCATGCCGTGATTTTCACCGGGAATTTGTTGTTGTAGCGCATGTAGATCGGCACCGGGATCAGCATGTGCGTGAGGTTGAAGCGCTGGGCCGAGAAGGCTTCGACCAGTGGCGACCAGCCACGAATCAGCGTCGGCGGTTCCGACTTGATGCCCTCCTTCTTGAAAAATCCCATTTCATGCGCAACCAGCAGGGTCGCCGCATCGGTAATCGGGATATAACCGATCTTCAACACCGGGTCGAACGGCTTGGTGAATTTCTTCCCCTGCGCGAAGGCCGACGAAGACATCATGCCGCCGAGGCCGGCCATCCCGCCCAGTGCGGCGAGCCCCTTCAGCATGCTGCGGCGGCTGACACTGGTGCCGAGGACAGAACCGAATAGCGGGTCGTAATCAATCGCCAGATTCGGATCCACCATGCCGTCGGCAATATCCGGATTCTTCGGCATTATCTGCATGCGCGGATCAATCAATTTTGTTTTTCCACACGACCCACATGAACATCCATCTACGTGCACCAGCGGACGCTGTTGGCCTTGCTCTTCGTATAGATATTTCTTCATTTTCGGTCTCCTAAGTGAGGAGGTCGGTTGTCCCGACCGGTGTTTGCCCTGCAGTAGCTGCGACGAAGAGCAAATTTTTTAATGCCGTTGATCGATTCAAGCCAAGGTTGCTGATTCCGGTTTCTTGTAGTTAGCCGCTTCCTGGAACATGGTCATCAGACGTGTGCGCAACGCCTGAACAGCGGCGTCGGTGCGTTCACGTGGGTCGGGAAGGTCGATGTCCAGCTCGTGGACGATGTTGCCAGGCGAGCCCGCCATGATCACGGCACGATCGCCCATGATGACGGCCTCATCGATGTCGTGGGTCACAAACACAATGTTGAAACCCTTGCGTTTGGCAATGGAGCGCACATCCTTTTGCAGCGATGATCGGGTGAAGGCATCGAGTGCGGAAAAGGGCTCGTCGAGCAGCAGCAGTTCGGGTTCCATCACCAGAGAGCGGGCCAGCGCCACGCGCTGCTGCTGCCCCCCCGAGAGATCCTGCACGTTGTTGTCGGCCCAGGGCTCGAGTTCCACCAGCTTGATCGCTTCTGTGACGCGCTCCGCAGTTTCCTGCTTGGACCAGCGCCCGAAGCTCAGGCCCACCCCGACATTCTGCGAAACCGTCATCCAGGGAAACAGGTGCGGCGCCTGAAACATCATCACCCAGCGCGGCGCCGGCGCCTCGATCGCCGTGCCATCCAGCAGGACCCGGCCTTCGGTGGGCTTCAGGATGCCCGCCAGAATATGCAGAAGCGTCGATTTTCCGCAGCCTGAACGACCGATGATGGCCAGCGCCTCACCGGGCGGCGAGACCAGGTCGACGCGATTGAAGGTCACCGGGCTGCGCGGCGTATAGCGGTGCGTCAGGCCCTCTATCTTGATTTCTGTTCCGCGGATTGCCATCTACTCTTCCTTAGACTGTTGCCAGGGTGCCGCGTCGAAAGGGACGTGCGGCGGGTGTGCGCATTTCTCTGTTTTCACATCAACATCGATGACGGGAAGCCCGGCGAGTGCCGGGCATTGCGGTCAGGCACTGTTGAGCCGCTTGCCCACTTCCTCCATCCGGCGGGCAAGATCCGCTTCGTCGATGAGGCCGCGCTTGATCATCGAATGCGCCAGTGCCAGCAGTTGGCGCTCGGGGAAGGGCACATCCTCATAGAGCGTTTCAGACAAATCGTCCTCTTCAGCCCTGCGCTCAAGCGAAGGCAGCGCACAGGAACCCGGCTCGACCTGATCGTAGGGCTTGTCACACGAATCGGCGGCAAGCATGTCGCAGGTCGCCTCCAGGTCGATCTTCCAGGGCGGATCGGGATTGGTGACGCCGTATTGCGCTGCCAGATCCTCCCAAACCCGCCCGCGACCGCGGACATCCTCAAGCACACCTATCGGTGTCAGATCGGTGCCCTGCCATCCACCTGCCGCACCGAGACCGCTTTTTTCAACTATGGCCATGACTCACTCCTTGCTAAAGACAGCCTTGAACTCAATGGTCGTGGTGGACCGGCCGATTCGCCTTGATCACGGGTCGCTTCGCATTTGCGGTAATGCCGGGTTTCGGCACCGCAACGCCAATCAGACAGTCGCGCGTCACGATCTCGGTCAACTGATCCTCGGTCCAGCCATCGGTACCTTCCGGACGGAGGGGCATCACGATGTAGCGGGTCTTCTGGTTGGAGTCGCCCACACGAACCTCAACTTCCGGCGGCAGCTGCAGGCCAAACTCGGCCAGCACCTGGCGCGGCCAGCGCACCAGGCGGCGCCGATAATTCGGGGTGCGATACCACTCGGGCGACTGGCCCAGAATCGGTCGCGGATAGCACGAGCACAGGGTGCACACCACGACATGCTTCAGCGTGGGCGTATCCGCCAGCACGCGCAAGTTGCAGTAATCGCTGGGGGTGCCGAACTGGGTCGGGGGGCTGGTCACCCAGTTCACGCCGACGGCCTTGCTGGCCTCGACGCCATCCTCGATACACAGCTTCTTGTATTCCGGATCGAGCCAGGCCTTGGCGACCAGACGTGCTGCGGGCAGCGGGCCGAGGGTGTGCACGTATTCCTTCCAGACGCGGTGGTCTTCAAGGGAGAACAGCCCTTTCTCGATGGCCAGTTCGCGGACGGCCATTTCGAGAATTTCGAAATCGCTGACTTCGTCGACCATCGGCGCAGGCTTGTGGCTGTGCCCGTGGTCATGGTCATGATCATGATCTGACATCTGCATTTCCTCTCTTAAATAATTTCCGGGGGTCGACTCAGGCCGACTCGAGATAGCGTTCAGGAATCTCGGTTTCGACGGTATCGTTGGAAAAGGTATCGCTGTACTCGGGCCAAAGTTCGTTCTGTGGGAACACGATGCTGTAGAACCACTCGGAGTGGTCTTCGTTGCCAAAGGCCTCGTCTTCCGCCGCCGGGCTTTCGTATACCAGCCTGACGATCGTGCCCACCGCGCCGCGGGTATAGGTCATGGTGCGGGTGTAGAACAGGTCGGGCAGGTCCTTGACGCGGACACGGTCGCCTTCCTTGAATCGGGCCTTGCCAGCCTGACCCTTGAAGCACTGCGGGTCGCCAATGCCGGTGGCCATCTTGGCGTGATGCGTTCTGTCGTAATGCGGCTTGTTGCTCATGGCGTTTTTCCTCGTATGGTTACTTGGTCTTTGCGGGGAGGTACTCGCCCAGACCCTGTCCAGACTTCGCGCGCTCCTTCAGTTCGACGATCTTGTTGTGCAGCTCGGTGAGCGTGCAGTACTGCTTGTCGACCAGGATGCGCGCCGCGGTCATCAGCCAACGACCGTAATAGGGCATGCCCAGGTATACCGTTTGGCCCACGTCGACGTTCTGCTTGCGACGACGCTCTTCCGCCGTCCACACGCCGCGCCAGGCGAGGCATTCACAGGTCGCGAAGGTATTCAGTTCCCACACTTCCTCTTCCTTCTCTTGGTACACGATGGGCACATCCGGCTCGCCACCGACATCGTGGGGCGTCCGCGTGTAGGCACGGAAGAGCGTATGGTCGATTTCAGTGGGGGCAGGCGCATGGGTTTGCTTGTGCAAAGCTGGCTGCAACTGGCCGACCGTATTGAGATGCCGGAGCACTTCTTCTCGGGTAGACGATGACATTGTTTCGGACTCCTTAGGTGGATGACGAACACATCGGCTTATCGCAAACGGTCCATCAGCATGTTCGAAGAAACTCACTACACTGCGCTACTTCCATCCAGCAACGGCCCGGTACGCTATCGATTCTTCAGCTGAGGCCATTGATGTTCACAACTATGGACCCTGTGATTGCGCATTTCCAAGACCAAATCCTGATAAGTTCAATAGGGGTTGGTTATGGATAAATCCGGCCGCAATGCTGCAGCCGCTATCCGGCCAGACAACGGGGTTATCCGGGCTCATACGCGTCGAGCCAGGTAAGTGTAGTAATTGCATGCGGCGAAAAAGGTGCCGTTGCTCATCGCCTGCCGCTGCTCCTTGAGCCAGAGCTCGACCGCCTGGGTCGGCAGCAGGCCGGCGCGTTTCACATACGGCACGTAGGTCTCCGCAAACGAGCGGAAATAGCTGGCCGTTCCGATTTCGACCACCGCGTCGCCCCACGCCTCCGCCAGTTTCAGGCCGAGCTCGGGCAGCAATCGCGGCAGGTCGCGCATGATGCGGGGATTGTTGAAGGTCGAATTCGCCAGCGCCACATCCATCTTGTGGCCGAAGCTGTGGTCCGGAAAGGCATAGGTCAGCGAGGCGTAGTCGCCGTCGAAAATGGCCACCATGCCGCCCGGACGCACCACGCGCGCCATCTCGCCCAGAACCGCCAGCGGGGCGGTCACATGGCTGACCAGCGTATGCGCGATCACCACATCGAAGCTCGCGCTGGGGAAATCGAGGCAATGGGCATCACCCAGCTGGAACTTGAGCCGGTCGCCGACCCGCTCGGCGTCGGCGAAGCGGGCCGCCGCCTCGATGAAGGCGCGGCACTGGTCCACGCCGATCGCTTTGCCCGCAAAATCGCCGCGATGCGCGAGCGCGCGCAGCGCAGCGCCGGTGCCGCAGCCAATCTCCAGCACCCGGGCAGACGGCGGCAGATCGAGACGCGCCACATATTTGTCCAGCAGTCCGGCAAAGACGCTGTCCTGCGCACGGCTCTCGAGCCGGGCAATCAGTCCGTCAATCGCGGTCTCGTCCAGTTCATTGACGAAACGGTGGGGGTCACGCGCCGCCATGCTTCACCTCGCGCCGGTCTGTAAAAAAAGCCGCCCCACTAAGAGGCGGCACACTGGCCTCCGGCACAGGAGGATGCCGGATTGAGGAGGCCAAACCTGTTGCAGTCAGTCCGCGTGCAGGTGTCCGACATCGCCCGACCGGCGCGCATCGCGCGCTTCGAGCCTTGCAATGCAGACGCCGCATGCATGCGGGTCACCATGACTTGTACGGCAGGAACTTGCCACTGATGGTGACCACCACACGGTCGCCTTTCGGGTCTGTTTGCTTGTCGATGTTCATCGTGAAATCGATCGCGCTCATGATGCCGTCGCCGAATTTCTCGTGGATCATTTCCTTGATGGTCTCGCCGTAGACGTTGAGCATTTCGTACCAGCGGTAGATCACCGGGTCGGTCGGTATCGGCCGATCCCAGGCCTTGTGCGGAAAGCGCTGCAAGGCAGCCGATACCTCCAAATCCAGATCCAGTACCGCGGCCACCGCATCGGCCTGTGGCTTGTCCAGATGGTTCATGCCAAGACAGGCCGAGCAGACATATTCGGCGGACAGGCCCGCGGCCCCGGCGATCTCGGCCCACTTCAGGCCTTTGGCGAATTTGGCCTCGAGAATCGCGTCCTTCATTGCCGTCTTGTTCATGGGTGTGGCTCCGTTGGACAGCGTGCGGGCAGCGCGGGACCGAGGACGTGCTTGTGTCCCGCGTGATCAGGCTTCAGTAAAGCCCGCCGGGAACACCCCGGCGGCAGGTGCGTGCGCTTAGGCGAAGCTCAGCGCGAGGAACAGTCCGCCCGTCATCAGCGCCGCCGCGCTGCCGACACGCGCGGCAATCAGGCGTGCCTTCTCGGAGTAGCGGGCGATCTTTTCCAGGCCCAGCACGCCGCCGACGATCAGGGCATACTGGATCGCCGCGAAGCCGGCCAGATACGCCAGCAGCGGTGTGGCTTCGGCGCCGACGATGGCTTCACCGTAGGCATAGCCATGGAAGATGCCGCTGACGGCAAACAGCGCGCCCAGTGCAAGCGCGCCTGCGTTGTGCCGGGTCAATGCCAGCACGCCGCCGATCACCACGGTCAGCGCCACCAGGGTTTCGGACAGAGGAATGTTCGCCGCGCCCAGATGCAGCACCGTGCCCGCGACGGTCGCGCCGATGAAGGCCAGCGGCACCAGAAAGCGCGCCGCGCCCTTGAGCATGCTGGCCAGCAGCATGGCCACCACCAGGAACGCCAGGTGATCGAGCCCGATGACCGGGTGGCCAAGGCCGGACAGCAAGCCCTGGCTCAGCGTCTGCGGCGTCATGCCGCCCATTGGGTGGTGAGCGAGCGCCGACGTTGATGCGACCAGCAACAGCCCGGCGGTGGCGGCAAGCGCCCCGTGAGAATGGATTTCCGGCATGTACTTTGCAAATTTCATGGTAAGTGTCCTCGCTGTTGATAGTTTGCTACCCGACTCGCACGCCGCATTTCGACATCCCATGCGGCACGTTTCCATCCATCCGATCCCCGGCCCCGTACGGACCATGAATCGCACACACAAACCTACTTTACGTACAGCGCACGGCACTAATCGCGGTCGACCCGGTCAACCCTTGAGCATGCTGGCGAAGACGGCGCGACGGGCCACGGCTGCTGTTGCGCTGAACTATGTACCATGCGACGATGGTTTTCAAAGATCAAATTCCGATGAGTTCTATAGGGGTTGGCTATGGATAGAAACATCGTTTTTCCGCGCTCGATCCGCTACCTGATGGCGGTGGCCGAACACCACAGCTTCACGCGTGCAGCAGAGGTTTTGTATGTTTCGCAGCCAACGCTGTCGCAGCAGATCAAGCAGCTGGAAGACCTGCTCGACGTGCAGCTGCTCGACCGCACCGGTCGCAGCGTGCGACTCACTGCGGCCGGTGAGCTGTATGTGCACCACGCCCGTCGTGCGCTGGGCGAACTCGACACCGCGAAGCGCGCCATTCACGAATTGCAGGACCTCAGCCGCGGCTCGATCCGCCTCGGCATGACGCCGATCACCGACTATCTGGCCAGCCCGCTGCTGGAGCAGTTCAACGCGCGCTATCCCGGGATCACACTGAGCACGCTGGAAATGCCGCAGAACGACATCAAGGACGCGCTGGCCGAAGACCGCGTCGACATCGGCATCGCCTTCAGCAGCACGCTCACGGCCGAAGAACCCTCGGATGAAGTCGACAGCCACATCCTGTTCATCGAACCGCTCAGCCTCGCGGTCGGCAAGGACCACCCGCTGGCCACGCAGCGCGGCTCGCTGAGCAAGCATGCGCTGGAGCAGGAACCGATGGTGCTGTTCAGCCCAGATTACGCGCTGCGCCAGCACATCGACATGTATTGCCTGGAGCAAGGCATCCGGCCGCCCATTGCGATCGAGTCCACCTCACTCAGCGTGATCATGGAAATCGTTCGCTTTGGCCGGCTGGCCACCATCCTGCCCGACGCCATTGCCTGCGCGCAGCACGGTTTTCATTCGATCCCGTTGCTTCCAGAGCTGCCACACCACACGATCTCGCTGATCTGTCGCAAGGGCGCGTATCAGAGCCCGGCCTGTCAGGCCTTTGCGGAGCTGGCGGCGGAATGGTCCGCCCTCCGCTGCCAGCTGGAATGCAGCAAGCGCCTGCGGCCCTGCCCGCTGACCGACACCTGCCTGCGCAGCAAATCCCCATCGGACAGCGAAGCGGGTTTCGATGGTCCCGCGGCAGACGCATCCGATGCCATACCGCTGGTCACCAAGAACCCCACCACCAGTAAACGGCACAACGGCCCAAGAACCGGCAAGCCGGCGGCCTAGCAGTCAGACCGTGCGTCCCGTCCGGGACAGCTGTTCAAGTATCCAATCGAGCGCAGTCAAACGGCACGCGTCCGCTGCTGCAGCCGTTTCATTGCGCGCACGAACAGCGCCGGGTCGTCCTGCGAGCGCGCAAGCACCAGCGCGCCCTGGATGCCGGCCACCACGTCCTCAGCAGTTTCGCGCGCGTGCCGGGTTTTCAGGCCGCGGCGCCGCAGCGCTGACGCGAGGGCACGGGTCCACGCGGAAAAATAGGACTGCACCTCCACCGCGAAGCGATCGCGCGTCTCGTCCAGTGCAAAGGTCCCCACCAGGCAGACGCGCCGGCCCGAATGAAAAAACTGCACCACGGCTCTGAACATGTGGTCGATGCCCGCGGCCGCATCCTCGCTGTCGCGAAGCGGCGCAAAGACCTGGGTTTCGAACCAGTCCGCCACGTCGTCCAGCACCACGCGGGCCATCTCGTCCTTGCCGTCGGGAAAGAAGTGGTACAGGCTGCCCTTGCCCAGCCCGGTGCGCTCGGTGATCGCGGACAGGCTGGCGCCCGCATAGCCGTGTTCGCGAAAAATCTCGCCCAGCAACGGGATCACGTCGCCGCGTTCGACCGGCTTCCGTGTCACAGCCTACAGGCCCATCTCCGTCAGCCCGGGATAGTCGTCCGGACGCGGGCCTTCGCTCCACAGGAACTTGCGCTCGGATTCCAGGATGGGCGCATCGTTGATGCTGGCCTCGCGCCGGCGCATCAGGCCGTGCGCGTCAAACTCCCATAGTTCGTTGCCGTGCGCGCGATACCAGTTGCCGGAATCATCGCGCCATTCGTACTTGAACCGGACCGCCATGCGGTTTTCGCGAAACCCCCACAGCTCTTTCACCAGCCGGTAGTCGAGCTCGCGCGCCCATTTGCGCGTGAGGAAAGCCACGATGGCCTCGCGTCCCTGCAGGTACTCGGCGCGATTGCGCCAGCGGCTGTCCTCGGTGTAGGCGAGCGACACCTTGACCGGATCGCGCGTGTTCCAGGCGTTCTCGGCCATGCGGACCTTCTGGGTGGCGGTGTCCAGCGTGAAAGGGGGCAGCGGCGGGCGGTCAGTCATGGTCGTTTCTCCGGGTTATGTACTGATCGGTACAACGTAGACCAGTCCGTTTTTAAATGCAAGGACCGATTGCTACGTCCGCAAAACCCGGCTGAAGCATGACCGACAGACGACAGCCATAGCCGATTTCTATCGATGCAATCGGAAACCCGTCTTGGACAGTGGGCCGGCCCCGTTCCATAGTGACACGCAACGACGGCGGGGCCGTGCACGCAAACGCCCGCCGTTACAGCGTATTCACCCGGGACCCCCATGCACATCGAGCTGGCCGCTACCTACCGTGATACCGACCTCGGTCGCGAGGCGGAAGCGCTGCTGGGCCCGTGCGTGCAATGCGGGCAGTGCACCTTCACCTGCCCCACCTTCCGGCTGCTCGACGACGAATGGGATGGGCCGCGTGGACGCATCTACCTGATCAAGCAGCTGTTCGAGGGCAAGGAGCCGAGCGTCGACAGCTTGCCGCCCGCCTACACGCTGAAAACCCTGGAAGGCAAAAATCTGGCCGCCAACCTGCAGCTGCACCTCGACCGCTGCCTCACCTGCCGCGCCTGCGAATCCAGCTGCCCGCAAGGCGTGCGCTACGGCCGCCTGCTCGACATCGGGCGCGCGCTGGTCGAAAAAATTGCGCCGCGCCCGCTGAAACAGCAACTGGCGCGCCGCACGCTGCGTGCCGTGGTGCCGCATCCGATGCGCTTCACCGCCCTGCTGCGCGCAGGCCAGGCGCTGCGCCGTTTCCTGCCGCAGGACCTGCGCGCCCGGATTCCAGCGCGACGCGCGGCCGGCGTCTGGCCTGCCCGCGCGCACGCGCGCCGCATGGTGGTCTGGCAGGGTTGTGTGCAGCCGTCGCTGGCGCCGGACATCAACGCCGCCGCGGCCCGTGTGCTGGACCGCTTTGGCATCCAGCTGCTGGCCGCGCGCGACGGCTGCTGCGGCGTGCTGAGCCATCACATGGCCGCCACCGACGAGGCGCGCAATTTCATGCGTAAAAGCATCGATGCGCTGTGGCCGCATCTCGAGGCCGGCGCCGAGGCCATCGTCGTCACCGCCAGCGGCTGCGGCGCGCATTTCCGCGACTACGGCCAGCTGCTGCACGACGATCCCAACTATCGCGACAAGGCGCAGCGCGTCTCCGACATGACACGCGATATCGCCGAAGTCGTCGCCGCCGAATGGCAGGACGACACGCTGCCGGCAGTGGCCCCGGCGCAACCCGCACAACGCATCGCGTTCCAGTCGTCGTGCAGCCTGCAGCACGGCGAAAAACTGAACGGGGTGGTCGAGTCGCTGTTAAAACGCGCCGGCTTCAAGCTGCTGCCGGTGCGCTATCCCTTCATGTGCTGCGGGTCGGCAGGCGCCTATTCGATCCTGCAGCCGACGCTTGCGCAGTCGCTGCGCGCCAACAAGATGAGCACGCTGCTGGCAGGCCGCCCGCAGGCGATTGCGACGGCCAACATCGGCTGCCTCACGCACCTGGCCCAGGCGTCGCCGGTGCCGGTCCGCCACTGGATCGAAATGCTGGACACCACACTTACCCCTGGAGCCGCCGCTGATGCGCACTGAAGTCCGCCCGAACCCGAACGCAATGACCCGCACCATGAATACGCTCGCCCTGGCCGCGTGTGCGCACTGGGCCATGCCGGCGCACGCCGCCCATCCGCTGCTGACCGAAGACACCGGCACCCAGGGCGCCGGAGGCACCCAACTGGAAATCACCTACGACCAAAGCACAACCCGAGCCGCTGACACCCGGACGCGCGGGCAACACCTCACCGTCGTGCTGTCCTACGGCCTCACCGACACGCTCGATCTGATCGCCGGCCTGCCCTACGAGCGCATCAGCGAGCGCGGCGCCACCAATACGCGGGTGAAAGGCTATGCCGACATGGAAATCGCGGCCAAGTGGCGCTTCTACGAAGAGGGGCCGCTGAGCATCGCGCTGCGTCCGGGGCTGGGCCTGCCGACCGGCAATGAAGACCGCGGCCTCGGCTCGGGCCACAGCGCCCCCAGCCTGTTTGCCGTGATGACCCACGCCGTCGACCCCTGGGCCTTGCACCTGCACCTGGGCTACACCCGCAATTTCCATGACGGCCCGGGGCAGCGCAACCACATCTACCACGCCTCGGTGGCTGCCGAATACAGCGTGAGCGAGTCGCTGCGGCTGGTGGCGGATGCCAGCACCGAAAGCAACCCCGAACTGGCCGGCCATGCCAATGTGGGGTCGCTGGTGCTGGGTCTGGTGTACTCGGTGACGCCCGATTTCGACATCGACCTCGGCTATCGCCACGGCCTCACCGAGCCGGCAGCCGACCACACCTGGCTGGCCGGGCTGGCCCTGCGATTTTGAACACAGATCCCCGCCCGCCGCGCGGTATGCACCGGTCTGCGGCTTCCCACTACCCGGGTGCGTCGCCTATCCCCGACGCACCGGCCACCGAGCGCCGCACAGCCATGACACACCGCCTGACCATCGTCGATGTATTTGCCGAACGCCGCAACGGGGGCAACCCGCTGGCCGTCGTGGTCGGGACGGACCCGATCCCCGATGCGACGATGCAGCGCATCGCGACCGAAACCGATTATTCGGAAACGACCTTCGTCAACGCGGTTCCCGAACAGAACGGCGGCTACGCCGTGCGCATCTTCACCCCGGCGCGCGAAATCGACTTCGCCGGCCACCCCCTGCTCGGCACCGCCTGGGTGGTCCGCCAGCAGCTCGCCGCGAATACATCCGGCCCGATCCGGCTCAATCTCGCAGTGGGACAGGTGGCCGTCGCATTCGAGCCCACCCACGACGGCGACGCGGTCGTGTGGTTCGAGGCGCCGCCGATGACGCTGGGCGCCACCTGCGCGCCCGAACCGATGGCCCGCGCGCTCGGCATTTCGCCGGACGACATCGACACCTGCGGGCCGATACAGCAGGTGTCGGCCGGCACCGCAGCGATGATCGTGCCGCTGCGCAGCCTCGATGCGCTGCGCCGCAGCCGGCTTGACCTCGCTGCCTATGCCCCGCTGGCCGCGCAGGGTTTTCCTCCGCTGGTCTATCTGTTCTGCAGCGAGACCCTGGGCCGGTTCAGCGACTTCAGCGCGCGCTTTTTCTTCGAGGCCCACGGCGTGCGCGAAGACCCGGCCACCGGCAACGGCGCCGCCTTCCTCGGCGCCTACTTGCTGGAACACCGGCACTATGCCCGCCTGTCGCTGCGGATCGAGCAGGGACACGAGATGAACCGGCCTTCGCTGGTGATGCTGCGTGCCCAGGCGACGGCCGGCGGACGTGCAGTGCAGGTGGGGGGGCGGGTCGTTCCGGTCAGCCAGAACGCGTTACAGCTGTAAGCCCGGCATTCCCGACCTCGACGCCCGGTCCGCGCCGCCCTGCCCGGACCGGCCGCAAAGCGCAATGGACCGTGGGGATCGCGCATAATACGGGTATGCCGAAACGCTGCACCTTCCCCCCCGTGCCATGAAAGACACCATCCAGCCGCTGATCCAGCACACCCCTGCCGATGCGGGCAACGTCAGCATTCCGGCGTTGCGGGTGCTGTCGGAAATCACCACCAGCCTGTCGACCGATTCCAACGTCGAACAGCTGCTGGGACGTTTTCTGTCGACCATGATCCGGCTTGCGGGCGCGCAGGCCGGCGCCGTACGCGTGATCACCGACGACCGCACCCATCTGCGGCTGATCGGTTCGGTCGGCCTGCCCGCACATCTGGTCGAGAGCGAGACGCTGGTCAGCGTCGACTGCGGTGTGTGCGGCAAGGCCGCGCGCGAAGTCACGGTCAGCAGCTGGAACAACGTCGCCTTCTGCAAGCGCCAGGCCAACGACGCCTATTTCAGCGGCAACTGCAACACCGTGGTGGCGGTGCCGCTGATGCACAAGAACCAGGTCATGGGCGTCTACAACCTGTTCCTCGACGAGGGGCACACCGTGCCCGAGGACGTGCGCCTGTTGTTCCGCTCGATCAGCGAGCACTTGGGTATTGCATTGGAAAACGCGCGGCTGACGCGCGAGAACATGCGCATCTCGCTGATGAACGAGCGCCAGATGCTGGCCAACCAGATTCACGATTCGCTCGCGCAGACGCTGGCCTATGCCAAGATGCGGCTCACCGTGCTGTCCGACGCGATGCGCCACGAGGACTACCCCAAGGCCAACCGCTACCTGGGTGACGTCGAGGAAGCAGTCGACCTCGCCTACGCCGACCTGCGTGACCTCATCACCCAGTACCGCGACCGCATCAACCCGCGCGGCCTGGTGCCGGCGATCCAGGAACTGGCCAAGAGCTTTCGCAAAAAGGCCAACGCCGACGTGGATTTTCTCAACCTGGTACAGGACGTTTCGCTGTCGCCCGACGAGGAAATCCAGGTCTTCCACATCATCCAGGAATCGCTCTACAACATCGCCAAGCACGCCCGCGCGCGTCATGTCGTCATCACCCTCGACCGCGAAGACGGCCAGTACATCGTCAACGTCGCCGACGACGGCGTTGGGGTGCAAAAGAAGAAAGACGAATCCTCCACCATGGGCAAAAGCTTCGGGCTCACCATCATGCGCGAACGCGCCGCCCGGCTAAACGGCAAGCTCATCGTCGAATCCCGTCCCGCAGGCGGCACCGTCATCCGCCTGGTGTTTCCCGACAACGGACTCCGCGCCACGACGGGCTAAAGCCCGTGTAAAGTCGTAGACCACAACGCATCCGAGCCCACCGCATGAGCCACACCCGCATCATCCTCGTCGACGACCACACCCTGTTTCGCAAGGGCCTGGCCGAACTGCTCGAACAAAGCGGCAGCATCGAAGTCACCGCCTTCACCGGCAATCCCGACGAAGTCGAAATGCTGCTGCGCGCGCACCGCCCCGACGTGCTCATCCTCGACCTCAACATGCCCGGCACCGACGGCATCACCCTGATGCAGCAGCTGCGCACCGACGGCTTCGAAATGCCGGTACTGATCCTCACCCTGTCCGAAGCCGAAGACGACCTGGCCCGCGCGCTACGCGCCGGCGCCAACGGCTACCTGTTGAAGAGCATGGAGCCCGACGAAGTCGTCGACGCCATCCAGCGCGCCCAGCGCGGCGAAACCGTCGTTGCCCCGGCGATGACCGCCAAGCTCGTCAACCTGTACGACAAAAAAGGCCAGGACTCCACCTCCCTGCTCGACGCCCTGACCCCGCGCGAACGCGAAATCCTCTCCCACCTGTCGCGCGGCGAATCCAACAAGGCCATCGCCCGCACCCTCGACATCAGCCACGACACCGTCAAGCTGCACGTGCGCCATATTCTGGCCAAGCTGAACCTGTCGTCGCGGGTGGAAGCGGCGGTGTTTGCTGTGGAACATCGGGTGGCGCCCGGGGGGCGCGGCGAGGGGCGGTGAATGCTTGGAATGCAGCGTGCATCCCCACCGTCCAGAATCGCCCCATTTGCTTTCGTATTAGGACGCCCTAAAAATGAATAAGAAACTGTTTTCTAATCAATTTTCAAAAACAGAATCTCGAATGACGGCTTATAAAGCGTCATTTAGGATGGCTACTTAACGTTAAGCTCAGATAGCCTTGCACGACCGCGAGATTTCTTCGCGAGCATTTTCACACCCGTCGTGACGGATGATGTGGAACGGAATTTGATAAATTTACAACGACTTATAAAAATGCTATTGAGCGAAGCGTAGTGCAACGTTCGCCGCATAACTCAAAGACGTTGATGCGGACGACGTTCACTACGCTTCGCGCTGAATAACAAGTTTGCGGAGGCGAGTTTTGCGATCGCCGCATACACAAACAAAGGGAGGGGGAAGCGTGATCCAAACCAGTTCCGTGGATGCATGGCCATCTGCGCCTAACGCCTCGTTCGAGCGAACACCGCTCGCTTCGCTCCCGGCTTACGCCCCTTCGGGGTGTCACTCAACTCGAACACGTTAGCCATTAAAAACTGTGAACACCTCTGACCGTGATTTTTGCCTACAAGCAATTGCCTACTTAAAGGTCGTGGCACCTGACGGAGGGCCAGTCTTCAACTTCACAGCAGAAGACAGCCCAGTTCTAATAGACATAGGTCATGGGCTGCTGGTTGGGTATATCGTTGACATGGGCACACATTTTTCATACGTCCAACAGCGGCATTTAGTGGCGTCCGAGGTCACACAAGACGAGCTGCATAAAAAAGCAGTTCAGAACCTTGCTTCATTGGCAGAGGTAGATACCAAGGTTCAACAGCACGGCAACATCTATGTAGTTCTCATGGGCGGGAATTTTGAGGCAAGTCTCATTCTTCTGAGTGAGTTCTGGACAGAGTGGTATAGCCAACTCGCACCAAATAATTTCGTGGCAGCATTCCCGGCCAGAGATATTTTGGCATTTACTGATTCTTCAAACGAACAAGGTATTACTGAGCTAAAAGAATTATGTTCAAGGTGCAGCACAGACGTTGACCACCCGCTTACAACACAGATTTTTTCATACGTTAGTGGCTCGTGGCAACCGCATGGCTAACACGGCGCTCAACCTCGCTCCCTTCGGTCGCTGGACGGCGCTAAAGCGCCGCCGGTTAGCTCTACGTTAGTCATTCAAGGAGAAACTTATGGGGGCATGGTCAGCTGATGTCTTTGGAAACGACGATGCTTGTGATTGGGCGTTTGGACTGGAGGATGCAAACGACCTCTCGTTAGTCGAAAGCACCTTGGAGACTGTGCTTTCCCAAGGCACTGAATACGTTGAGGCCCCGGAAGCTAGCGAAGCACTGGCCGCAATCGAAGCCATCGCTCGGCTACAAGGTAATTGGGGCGAGCGCAACCCGTACACCGAGCCGGTTGACGAGTGGGTTGAGAAAACGAAACTCCAACCGTCTGCGGCCCTTGCGAAGAAAGCCCATCTGGTAATTGAGCGCATCTTGGCCGAGAACTCAGAATTAAAAGAGCTGTGGCAGGAAAGTGATGAATTTGAAACGTGGCTAGCATTCGTCGCCGAGTTAAAAAGTCGCGTAAATGAATAACCCTTTAGTCAAGGCGCTCCCCTCTCGAACGGCCAGACTCCTCTGCGCCGCGTTCCTCTGCTGCGCCGTCTTTGCGTTCAACTCAGTTGCTGCCCAACAGCTATTCGGTAGCGAGGATAAGCCGGCGCAGGCGAAAGTGCCTGATGGCAAACCCGAGTCCCCGGGTAAAGTCGACGTCCGACCCGTCGCCAAGGATGACGAGATCAGCCAACGCATCGCAGATATTCTTGTAGCAACAAACTGGTTCGGCGAGCCCCAGGTCACTGTCCAGCAAGGAATCGTTTTCCTGAAAGGAACGACGGAAAACGATGAATCCAGGCAGTGGGCCGGAGATTTAGCGAAGAACACGGAGGGCGTGGTTGCCGTCGTCAATCAAATCGAAGTGGCCCCCACCACGGTTTGGGATTTCGAGCCAAGCTTTCAGGTACTGAATGATTTAGCACGCGGTCTCGTTCGAATGTTGCCCCTGACCGTGGTGGCGGTGGTCGTAATTGTTATTTCGTGGATCTTCGCCAGGTTAACGGTGTTCGTACTGCGTCGCCGGCTTCTAGGCCGATCCCTCAGCCGGCTTTTGCGCGAAGTACTGGCCCGGGCTGGCGGATTGGTTGTAATGCTTGTCGGCCTATACCTTGTGCTCCGTATCGCCGGGCTCACGCAACTCGCGCTTACGGTGGTGGGCGGCACAGGCCTGATCGGTTTGGTGCTGGGCATCGCATTCCGCGACATCACCGAAAATTTTCTCGCCAGTCTCTTTCTGAGCTTGCAGCAACCGTTTCGTGAGGGTGATTTGATTGAAGTAGCAAACATCACGGGTTACGTTCAGCGGCTGACCTCTCGCACGACTGTAGTTACGACACCCGACGGCAATCAAGTGCAAATCCCCAATTCGACCGTCTTCAAAAGCACGATCCGCAACTTCACAAGCAATCCCAATCGCCGCGAGGATTTCATGGTGGGGATCGGCTATGACGATTCCATCTCTTTTGCCCAGGAAGTTGTCTTGAAGGTGCTCGCTGAACATCCGGCCGTTTTGAATGATCCCGAACCCTTGGCGCTCGTGGACAACCTCGGATCGTCCACGGTCAACCTGCGTGTTTATTTCTGGCTCGATGGCAGTCGACACAGCTGGGCGAAAGTGAAATCGTCGGTCATTCGGCTCGTCAAACGGGCCTTCCAGGATGCGGGAATCTCGCTGCCGGACGAAGCCCGCGAACTCATCTTCCCTCACGGTGTGCCTGTCCGCATGATGGAAAGCGAAGGCGCTGCGGAACCCGCCGACCGAGCCCTGGCGAAGCCGACCGCCGAGCCCGAAACAGTCGCGACCAAGGGAGAAGCTGGCCTGCAAAGCGAAGCCGGGGAAATCAAAGAACAGGCGCGCAGATCCTGGACCCCTGGGGAGAATCTCTTAACGCCGTCGTCGTCTGCAGATAACAGTTGAAGGCACATGGGCGTCGATCACCCAATCCTCCCTGCATCAGGTCGAGATACATGGTGTTGCAATCAGGCAACTGCCTGATTGCAACACCACGGCACTCCCGCTAAAAAATCCGGTCACACCCCAAGCCGCGTGACCCCACCCGGCCCCACCGGACAGCCCTCCGCGGCTGTACCAAAGACGCATGCAGTTTTTGGAAAGGAGACCCCCCATGAACCGATTGAATGCTCTGCTTTTTGGCGCCGCGCTGACCCTGTCGGCCACGGCGCAGGCCCATCACGGCTGGAGCGGTTATGACGCCGGCCAGACGCTGACGCTCACCGGCGAGGTGGCCGAGTCGGGCTATATGCATCCGCATGGCTACGTGAAGCTGAAAACCCCCGACAAGACCTGGATCGTGGTGCTGGCACCGCCTTCACGGATGGAGCGCCGCGGCCTGGTGCGCGAGGCGATCGCGGTGGGGTCGACGGTGACGGTGGTGGGCCATCCGCACCGTGAAACCGCGGCCGAGCTGCGCGCCGAGCGAATTACCGCGGCCGGCAACACGGTCGAATTGCGCTGATGCCCGAGCCGGTCGGGCCGGTGCTGCTGGTGTGGCTGGAGACGACGGCGCCGGCCGCGGCGATGCGCGAAGCGCTGTGGCTCTATCCGGCGGTCGAGGTGGTACACATCCTGGGCTTTGTGCTGCTGGTGGGCGCGGCGGCGATGTTCGACCTGCGGCTGCTGGGCGTGGCGCGCGGGCTGGACCTGAATGCACTGGCGCGCTTTCTGCTGCCCTGGTCGCGCACCGGGCTGGCGGTGGTGGTGCCGAGCGGGCTGCTGCTGTTTTCCGCGCATGCGACCGAGATGATCGTAAACCCCGCGTTCCAGCTGAAGCTCGCGCTGATCCTTGCGGCCGGACTCAACGCCTGGTGGTTCCACCGTGGCGTGATGCGCGGGGCCGCTGCGTGGGGCGGTGCAACGCCGCGCCGCGCGCGCCTTGCGGCCGGCATCTCGCTGCTGGTGTGGGTGGGGGTGATTGGCTGCGGGCGACTGCTGGCCTACCTGTGAAGCCCTGCCCTGCGACCGCACACCGAGCCGCGCGCGGCGGCTGAAACAGCACCCGGCCTACGGCGCTCCGGGCAAGGCCGCGAGCGCCTGCAGGGCGGGCCGGTCGATCTTGCCGTTGGCGTTTTTCGGCAGCGGATCGATGAGCCGCACGCGACGGGGCACCATGTAGGGCGGCACGATGGTGGCCACCCGCTGCAACAGGTCTTGCGACGATAGCGCCGGATTGGTGGCGGCGAAGGCGAGGATCTGCCCCAGCCCGTCGCCCAGTTTCTGGTAGATGACGGCGCATTCCTTGACGCCGGACACGCTGTTGAACGCGGCCTCGATTTCCTCCAGCTCGATGCGGTAGCCCATGTGCTTGATCTGGTAGTCGGCGCGCCCCCTGAAGTGCAGCCAGCCCCGGGCATCCCTTTGCACCAGGTCGCCGGTGCGGTAGCCGATGTCGGTGGGGTGTGCCTGGTGCGGGTTCTGGATGAACGCGCGGGCGGTGCGCTCGGGGTCGTTGTAGTAGCCCAGGCCGACCTGCGGACCGCGCAGGAACAGCTCGCCGAAATCGGGGTCGCGCGCGTCCAGCGGCAGGATCTCGTAATCGAAGTTCTCGGCCAGCAGGCCCAGCGGGGCAAGGTTCTGCATGTCATCGAAATCGGCGGCGCCGATGGCATGGGCCGAGCAGATGCAGGTGCACTCGGTGGGGCCGTAGACGTTTTCCAGACCGGCGCGTGCGCCGAATAGGTCGTAGAGCTGGCGCAGCTTGGTCTTGGGGAAGCCCTCGCCGCCGAAGACGATTTTTCGGATCGCCGGAAAATCCGACGCCGCGAGCGCGCGCGTGGTGAGCAGGTAGACCAGCAGCGAAGGCACGGAGAACCAGATCGTGCAACCCGCAACGCCCACCAGCCGCACCAGGCGGCGTGTGTCGCGCACCTGTTCGGCAGTGACGGGCACCAGCGCTGCGCCCGAGAACAGGGCCGAGTAGAAATCGAACACCGAATTGTCGAAGTAGATCGGATTGACGTTGGTCAGCACGTCGCCCGGCGTGATTCCGAAACGCGTCTGCGCCCAGGCGATGAACCCCAGCAGGTTGGCATGCGACATGACCGCGCCCTTGGGCATGCCGGTCGAGCCGGAGGTGAACATGATGTAGGCCGGGCTGGCGCCGTCGATTACTTGGCCCTCCGGCGGCGCGGCCGGCTGCCCGTCTGGTAGTGCGGCCGGCGGCGGCAGATCGCGCAGATGCAGCGTGTTGCGATAGCCGTCCGCTTCCAGTTCAGCCGCATAGGGCAGCGCCGCAAACGCATTAACGACCAGCCGCGGCCGGCAGGTGGAGAGGATGCGGTGCAGCCGTTCCCATGGGCTGTCGGGGTCGAGGTTGACGTAGATCACGCCCAGCCGCAGGCAGGCCAGCATGGCGGCGTACGCGGCAGGCGACTTGTCGTGGAACAGCACGGCAACGTCGCCCTCGCGCAGCCCCCTCGCGCGCAATTCGGCGGCGATGCGCTCGACCAATAGGGCGAGTTCGGCGTAACTAACGCGTTCGCCGGTTTCGGGGTAGATCAGCGCGGGCCGCGCCGCGTGCTGCGCCACGACGTCCCGGAAGGCGATGCCGAGCGGGGTGGCGACAGGCATGGACATCGTGCCGGCTAGATCACCAGGCCGCCGTCGACTTCGAGCACGGTGCCGGTCAGGTAGTCGTTCTCGATGACATGGCGCAGCGCCAGGTAGAGGTGTTCGAGCTCGCCCAGGCGGCGCAGCGGAATCTGCTGCTGCAGGCGCGCAAGCGTGGCTTCGCTGAGTGCGGCGCGTGTCGACGGGGTGTCGATAAAGCCCGGTGCGATCGCGACGAAGCGCAGGCCCATCGCGCCCAGCTCCTTGGCCCAGGTGCGGGTGAGCGCATTCACGCCGGCCTTGGCGGCGGCGTAGGCCGACTGCCCGGCGTTGCCGTTGGCGGCAATGGAGCTGATCGAGATCACCACGCCCTTGCAGCGGCGCGCGAGCATGCGGTCGACGACGCGCCCGGTAACGAAGAAAACGGAATCGAGATTGGTCGAGATGACGCGCTGCCAAGACTCGCGCGCATGCACCCGCTCGCCGCGCGACAGCATGTTCACCAGCGGCTCGCTGTGGATGATGCCGGCATTGTTGACCAGCACGTCGGGCTCGAAGCCGGCGTCGGCCAGAGCCTGCAGCGCCGCGTCGACGGCAGCGGCATCGCTGACGTCGCAGGGCTGGACCCGGATGCGCCCGCCGGATGCCGCGGACAGCTCGGCGCAGCGCGCCGCGTCCAGTTCCAGCACGGCAACGTCGGCCGACTCGGCAAGCAGCTGCTCCGCCAGATAGCGCCCGATCCCCGCGCCGCCGCCGGTCACCAGGATGCGCGTGCCGGCGATCTTCATGGCGCGACTCCGTGCGCCTGCAGGATGGCCCGCGCGTCGCCGACGGACTTCAGGTCGGCGATCTCGTCGCCGGTGAACTGGACCTGGTAGGCCTCCTCGAGCCGCACGATCAGCATCATGTGCGCGAGCGAATCCCAGGTCGGTATATCAATCAGCGTGAGGGAATCGACGACGGACGATTCGGGCAGGGCAAAAACGTCGGCAATGTTCTTTTCTAGGCTCATGGCAGTATTGTGCGATCTCGGCAGAAAACGGACGGGCTCAACATGGGGGATTTCACCTCAGTAACGTAGTTTGACAAACAGCGCCTTGCCACACGTGAAGGCGCATTCGATGCGGTCGGGCTGGTCGCGCAGCAGTTCGTCGCCCACCCGATGGGGGCCGTCGCCGTGCGCCCAGACGTAGTCGTCGAGGATCAGCCAGGCGCCCGGCACCATCCGCCCGAGCCACAGCTCGCAGTCCTGCTTCACGCAGGCGTAGTCGTGGTTGCCGTCGATATGGATGACCGCGATCCGGCCCGAATAGTCGACGCGCCGGCCGAGCGGCGACAGGATGGCCTCGCCCCCGGCATAGACAGCGAAGGCCCGCTCGGAAGGCAGGCGCAGATGGGCGTGGTCGTCGGCACGAAGCGGCACCATGTTCACCATGAAGCCCTCGCTCAGCACTTCGTAGTCCCATTCGTCGGTCACGTTCTGCAGGGCGTCGGGCGATTCGCGCTGCACGCAGTCGGCCGCGCGCCAGGGATCGGCCGTCAGCACCGGCCCGGTGCGATGGCGCCAGGCCAGATACAGCAGCACGAAGGCGGAACGTCCCATCAGCGAGCCGATCTCGATCACGTCGCCCGCCGGCGCGCTGGCAAAGATGCCCATCATCGCGGCCAGCTTGTCGTCGTTCGATTCGCCGTAGATCAGCGATGCTTGCCGCAGCATCCCCGCCACTTCCAGCGGCGACAGCGCGCTGTGGCCTACCGCGCACAGGGTCACCAGCGGCATCAGCCGTTGGGTGCGCGCCATCAGCTGGCGATGGCGCTCGATCTGCTGCTGAACCGGCGATTCCCCGATCAGGGTGATGTCGGGGCGATGCGCGGCCAGAAAGCGTGCCATGAAGGCATGCACGGTGGAGACCGGGCACAGCAGGCGGCAGACTGAATGCGCGTCCGCCAGTGCGATAAAACGCGCGGCGAACTCGGCATCGTGAATCGATGGCAGGCGGTGCAGCGCGCCCGCTGCGGCGGCGACCTCGTCGTTGGCCACCGAGGCAGCGCAAACCACCTGCTCGCCGTGGCTGCGTGCCTGCTCCAGATAGTCGAGCGCGGCCTGGTTGACTGCGGGGAAGATCAGCGTTGCACACGCCATCGGGGCTTGCATGATCGGTGGCGCGGCCGCTCAGTCCGGCTTTCCGAGATCGCGCTGCGCGGCTTCGCGCACCACGTCGTCGAGCCACTGGTGCATGCTCTTGCCGGTCTTCGCGCGCGCTTCGTAGGCCAGGCGCTTGACGTCCGGTGTGATGCCCTCGAGGTGGCCGTGGTAGCGGGTGCGGTGGGTGCCGCCGCGCACGCCCGGGATGGCGAAGTCGAAGTCGGCCACGGGCTCGCCCTCGCCAACGACGAAGTCGATGACGTAGAAGACGCCGCCGATGATCCATTCCAGCCGCACCTTGCGCGCCTCGACCGGCAACTTGTCGAGCGGCAGCGTGTAGGCAAACTCGGGGTTGGAGTTGATCAGGATGCGGGCGAATTCGGTCTCGCGCAGCCACGGCGGCATGTTCTCGTCGCCGACCACGATCTTGCCGCCGGGCTTGGTGACGCGCGCCATTTCGGAGAAGGCGCGTTGGATGTCGGCGAAGGCATTGATGCCGCCGAAATGGAAACAGGCATCGAAGCTGTTGTCGGCAAAGGGCAGGTAATAGCCGTTCGCCAGCGCCGGCTCGACGTGCGGCGTGGCGCTGCGCATGCGCTCGATGTTCTTCGCCAGGAAGGACGGTGCGATGTCCTGAATGTAGAGCCTGCCGTCGGCGCCGAGCCGCTGCGCGATGATTTCGGAATCGCGCCCCGTTCCCGACCCGGTCTCCAGCACGACGGCGCCGGGCTTGAGGTCGAGCTTGTCGACCATGGCATTGCGCACCGCCTGTTCGTCCTCGCCATAGGTGCGGAAGGTCAGCGGCAGGTAGCGGTCATAACCCTCGACGCGGTCCTCGGACTGCTGGCGCGCCTCGCGGTCGGCCTTCGGCAGTTCGAACGGGTAAACGAAATTGGGCACGCCGCCGGCGATTTCAAAGCGGTGTCCGGACGGACTCCGCAGCACACCCGAGACGACTTGGTCGCCCTCGCACGCCGCCTGCTCGAGCGTCAGCGGCTCGAGCGTGGCGGGGTCGACATAGAACTGTTCTTCACCTAAGCGCACGTTGTCTCCTTGGGCGGGCCGGCGCTTTGCCGGCTCGCGGTTTCAGGTTTATTTCGGCCATCATCCTTGCAATGTGCAGGCCCGGGCAAAAATTTTTGCACATCCGGAAGGGCTGCTGATACGCTTCGCGGGTCTTCCGCGCGGCCCCGGCCAGGCGTGAAGTCCGACCGAACACAGGGGGCGAACGATGAAACGGCTGGTCATTTTCGGGGTGGGCAAGATCACGGACGTCGCCTACCACCACTTCATCCGCGACGGCGAGTACGAGGTGGTGGGCTTCACCTGCGACGCGGCGTGGCTGCCGCCCTCGGGCACGCACTACGGGCTCCCCGTCGTGCCTTTCGAAACGATCGAGCGCCACTATCCGCCGGAGTCGGTCGCGCTGTTCGCGGCGATCGGCTATCACGAGCTCAACGCCGTGCGCGCGCAAAAATGCGCGGAAGCCAAGGCCAAGGGCTACACGCTGGCGAGCTACGTCAGCCCGCGCGCGGACCTCGGCCCCTGGGTCGAGGTGGGTGAGAACTGCCTCATCCTCGACGGCGTCGGCATCCAGCCCGGCGCGAAGATCGGCCACAACGTCTCGCTGTGGAACAACGTCCTGATCGGCCACCATTCGACGGTACACGACCATTGCTGGATCGCCGCCGGGGCAACGCTCGGCGGCGTCGCCACGCTGGGCGAGCGCTGCTTCGTCGGCCTCAACGCCACCGTCGGCGGCGAGCTGTCGATCGGCGCCGATTCCTTCCTCGGGGCGGCCACCCTGGTGCTCAAGAGCACACCGGCGCGCAGCGTGTTCATCGCCCCCGGCACCGAGAAGTTCCGGCTGGCGAGCGACGAATTCCTGCGCATGACCCGCATGGCGGCGATCGGCCCCGGCCGCAAATAATGCGGCGCGCCCGGGTCGTCCGCATGCGGCAGGCGTAGGCCCATGTTCGCCTGGAAAAAACTCGGTAACGTGTTCAATCCGACCGTGCGCCGGCCGCATCCGTGGATGCAGGAATACGCGCAGTGCCCGACGCCCTTCGTGCGGGACGACGCCACGCTGCGCGTCTACTTCGCCTGTCGGCCGCAGCGGGACGCCGACCTGCAGTACGTCTCCTACCCCGGCTATGTCGACCTGGCACGCGACGACCTCACGCGGGTGGTGAAGATCGCTGACGCGCCGCTGCTTCCGCTCGGCGGCGCGGGCGCCTTCGACGAATTCGGCATCATGCCGAGCAGCGTGGTGCGCAGCGGGGATGCGGTGTATCTGTATTACACCGGGTGGTCGAGAATGGCGTCCGTGCCCTATACCACCGCAATCGGGCTGGCCGTCAGCCACGACGGCGGCGAGACGTTCAGCAAGCTGGGCGAAGGGCCGGTCCTCGGTCTGACGCTGAACGAGCCCTATCTGGTGAACAGCCCGGCGGTGCGCATCATCGATGGCATCTGGCACATGTGGTACATGACCGGGACGAAATGGCTGATTCACGAAGGGCAGCCCGAAGCGGTCTTCCCGATCGTGCACGCGACCTCGGATGACGGCATCGTCTGGACGCGCGACGGCAGGCCGATCGTCCCGACCCGTTCGGAAGACGAGTGCCAGGACATCTTCCTGCCCTTTTTTCTCGACGGACGATGGCATGCCGTGTTCGGCTACCGCAAGCCCGTCGGCTTCCGCAGCGATCCCGCGTCCATGTACCGCCTGGGGTATGCGTGGTCCGACGACCTGATCGAGTGGGTGCGCGACGACGCCCAGGTGGGGATCGACGTCTCGGCGGCGGGCTGGGATTCGCAGATGATGGCGTCCTCCCAGACCATCGAGCTGGACGGACGCATCCTGCTCTTCTACTGCGGCAACAACTTCGGCCGCGAGGGCTTCGGCATCGCCGAAATGACGGGCCGCAGCGGGCGCTGAGCCCGCCCTCCGGGCAAGCATCCGGCTCAGTCCAGCCATGCCTGCAAAGTCTCGCGGTCGTTCCACATCAGCCAGTCGATGACCGAGAGGTCGGCGACGAATTCGAAGCTGCCGGTGGCGTAGCGTTGCGGGCGGTGTTCGTGAAAACTCAGCGCGATGCCGTGGCGGGCGTAGAGCGCCTCGTCGAACAGCGCCCGGCCGCCGGAGGCGTTGCGGTATTCGGTCGCCCCCAGCTGTTTTGAAATATGCAGCGCCCACTCGCCCGGTGCACACGCGGCCGGCAGCTCGATGGAGAGGGTTGAGGCCACCTCGATCGGGGTGGCGATGCCCAGATGCTGGCACACCGCGCGCAGTATGGTGGTGTTCAGCGCGGCGAGGCTGTCGTGGGGTCCGGCGAGGCTGTCGCCGACGAGTGCGCGCACCGCAGCGTAGTGCGGGGCCTCGGCCTGGTAGACCTTGAGCTTGTCCAGCAAGCGGCCGCGCCAGTCCTGGGCGGGGTCGATCAGCGCGTCCCGGATGCTGGTATCGAGGCCGGTGTGCTGCACCGGCACCGAAACGTAGGCGGTGCCCTTGTCGCGATTGAGGATGCGGTTGCGCGTCATCCACGACTTGCGCGAGAACTGCGCGGTGTCGAACACCACCCACAGGTCGCACGCGGCGATCAGCCGGAACTGCTCGAAGTAGGGAAAGAAATAGGGCTGCATGATGCCGACGATCCGGGACGTGCCGGGTGTCGCGGCCTCACTGTGCGAGAACGTCTGAAAATCCGGCGTCATGGCTGCTCCAGCACCGCCAGGCCGAAGCCGTCGCGGCCGAACGCGTTGCCGTTGTAGAGCATGTAAATTCGACCGTCGCATTCGAACACATGCGGGTAGCACAGCATGTCGGAATCCCAGTCGCCCGCGCTGACGTCGAGCGCCAGCGTGTCGTCGTCGCGCACCCAGTCGACCAGGTCGTCGGACCAGGCGTGGCCGATGCGGTAGGCGCGGTCGCGATTGGTGCGGAAGTCGGACGACTGGCGATAGCAGAAGAACAGGTGATGGCGGCCGTCGATCGCGATCACGGTCGGCAGTGCCTGGCATTCGTCGTCGCCCAGCCGGTTGCCGAGGATCTGCCGCCCCTCTTCCTTGGTCCAGTGGACGCCGTCGCGCGAGGTGGCATGTCCGATCTTGTAAACGCGGTCCGGTGCGGCGTCCGGTGCGAGCCGCTTCCAGCCAAGCCCGAAGACGTACCACATGTGAAAGGTGTCGCCGCAGATTTTGACGAAAGGATCGACGACGATGCAGGGCTCGTGCAGCGAGGGAGCGAGCACCGGGCCGTCGCCGAGGCGCTGGAAGCTAAAGCCGTCATCGCGGCTGATCGCCAGCCCGATGGCGCCGTCCGCCGGCACCGAGACCCGCCGGTTGACGCCGGAGGTATAGCCGTAAACCAGGTCGCCGTGACGCACCACGTTCATCGGGAAAATCCCGTGCTCGTCGAAGCAGCCGAGCTTGCCCAGTTCGATGACGGTATGGGCGGACACGGCAATGATGTCGCGGAAATTCTTTTTCATATCGACGAAGGCGATATGGCTCAGGTATTTTCCGTCGGGCTCGCGGAACCGGGTGGAAAAATAGATCCGCACGAAATCCTCGAACACCAGCGCCTGGGGCGCCTGCGAAAACGCCGTGCAGCCATGCGGCAGGCTGACCTGGGTGGGATCGAAAATCTTCCCGAGTTTTTTCCACTGCATCAACGCTGCCCTGCGATCACTGCGACGATGACATCCACCTGGTCGGCGCTGAGGTCCGGATAGATCGGCAGGCAGATCACCTGCTCGGCCGCGGCGCGCGCCACCGGCAGGTTGGCCGGCGCGGCAGACGGCATGCCCCGGTACATCGGGAAGTCACTGATCAAGGGGTAAAAATACCGTCGCGCATGGATGTCGTGGTCCTGCAGCTTTTGATACAGGTCATCGCGGCTGAGCGGGTAGTCGGGGCGCACCAGGACCGGGAAATAGGCGTAGTTGGATTGCTCGTCGCCCGCGGGCAGGCAATCGATCCCCACGACTCCGGCCAGCGCTTCGCGGTAGCGGGCATCGACAGCCTGGCGCTTTTGCAGGACGGCGTCGATGCCCTTGAGCTGCAGCAGGCCGAAGGCGGCCATGATCTCGCTCATCTTGCCGTTGATGCCGGGCGCGACGACCGTCACCTCATCGACAAAACCGAAATTCTTCAGGTGATCGATGCGCTGCTTGGTCTTGGCGTCGTGGCAGACGATGGCGCCGCCCTCGAAGGTGTTGAAGACCTTGGTGGCGTGAAAACTCAGCACCGACAGGTCGCCATGGTCGAGCACGCTGCCGTCGCGACAGTGCACGCCGAAGGCATGCGCCGCGTCGTAGATGACTTTGAGCCCGTAGTTGTCGGCAATTTTTTCGATGCGTTCGACATCGCACGGATGCCCATAACAATGCACCGGCATGATGGCGGTCGTTTGCGGGGTGATCGCGGCTTCGATCCGTTCCGGGTCCATATTGAGCGTGAGCGGATCGATATCCACGAACACCGGCCGGATTCCGTTCCACAGCAGCGAATGCGCGGTCGCCACGAATGAGTAGGGGGTGGTGATGACCTCGCCGGTGATGCGCAGGGTTTGCAGGGCGGTGACGAGCGCGAGGGTGCCGTTGGCGAACAGGGCGATATGCTGCACGCCCAGGTAGTCGCACAGGGCCTGCTCCAGTTGCTGGTGAAACGGGCCGCCGTTGGTCAGGCGCTTGCTGTCCCAGATCTGCTGCAGATAGGGGATGAACTCCTCCAGCGGCGGCAGCGACGGCTGCGTGACGTAGATCGGCTGTGCATCTGGTGATCGCTTCATGCATGGTTCTCCGGCGTCGCGTGTTGGATGTCCTGCAGCGTCACTTCGAACGATTCCACCGGCAGTTCCGCGCACCAGCGTTGCCACATCACGCGCAGGGCGCGCGCCACCCCCGCTGCAACCAGCGCCGGCTGCCCGCGGACAGACTGCGCAAAGCGTTCCCGCAGGCCTGCCCGGATGTCCGCCAGCTCGGCACGCTGTTCATTCCACGACACCCCCTTCGCCAGGAAGTCGGCGGTGTCGTGGGCCACGAACGATTCCAGGCCCGCGTGGCCGAGAATCGATGCGCCTGAGCGCCCCGCTGCCGTGCTGCCCGCAAGGGTGAGCGTCGGCACGCCCATCCACAATGCATTGAGGGTCGTGGTGCCGCCATTGCAGGGGAAGGTATCGAGACAGATGTCGACCTGGTGGTGCAGGGCCAGATAGACATCGAGCTTGCAGCGGGGATGCAGGCTCAAACGTTCGCGCGCGATGCCTTCCGCCGCGAACCATTCGATCAGGGTCTCGCAGCTGCCCGCTTCGGGAATCCCGACCAACAGCATTCTGGAATCGGGCAATGCCCGCAGCAGTTGCGCCCATACGGCAATGACGGTCGGGCTGAGCTTGTTCGGCCGGCTGAAGCTGCCGAAGGTGAGATGGCCATTGTCGAGTGCAGGCAGCCTGCCGATCGGTGGGGCATCCTTGACTGGCAGGTAAGGCGAGTTGGCCGGCAGATACACGATCTTTTCGGTGAACTGATCTTCGAACTCACCGGGCGGCAGGAAGAGCCGGTCGCCCAGGTAGTAGTCCATGGCGCGCATGCCTGTGGTGCCGGGATAGCCCATCCAGGTGGCCTGAATCGGCGTCGGCTTGCGCGCGAAGACCAGCAGGCGATTCTCGCCGGTGTGCCCCGAAAGGTCGATCAGGATGTCGATGCCGTCCGCGTGGATCTTGTCTGCCAGCGTCGCATCCGACAGGCCGGCGATCGGGTTCCAGTGGGCAAAGTGCCCGCGCAGGCGCGCTGTCACCTCGTCGTCGAAGAAATTGTTGTAGTAGGCATGCAGCGACAACTGCGGATGGCCGGACAGCTGCGCGATCATCGGCTCGATGAACGTGGCGACCGCATGGTTGTAGAAATCGGCCGAGACAAAGCCGACCTGCAGGCGGCGTTCGGGATCGCGTGTTTGCGTGTGCGCCGGCCAGTGCGGCCTGAGCGCGGGTTCGAACTGCTCGCCAAACCTGACATGCTCGAGGAACAGCGCATGCGGATCAGTCGACGCGCTGAGCGAGAGGTAATACAGCAGATTGCTGTGCAGCGTCGCATGGTCCGGGTTGATCTGCAGTGCCTGCCGCGAGCACGCCTCGGCTTCGTCCAGCCGGCCCAGGCTCAGCAGGGCCGCGCCCAGATTGGCCAGCGCACCGGCGTTGTTCGGCTTGACCTGCAGAATGCGTCGATAACAGGCCACCGCCTCGTCCAGCCGGCCCAGGTACTGCAGCGTGACGCCCAGGTTGTTGAGCGCGTTGACCTCATCCGGGCGGATTTCCAGCGCGCGCCTGAAGCTGGCCTCGGCCGCGTCGAGCCGGTTCATGACGCGCATCAGCTTGCCCATATTCAGGTGCAGCCCGGCATCCTCCGGCGCGATCTGCAGGGCCTTGCGATAGTTTGTTTCGGCTTCGTCCAGGCGTTCCATGAAGCGCAGCAGGTTGGCCCGGTTCTCGTAGCTGCGGGCATCATTCGGGTCGAGGTAGAGCGCGAGCTGAAAATGCGTATCCGCTTCGTCCAGCCGGCCCAGTTCCTGCAGCGTGATCGCCAGATTATTGTGCATCGTGACATCGTCCGTACGGATGCGCAGCGCCTGTCTGAAGCTCGCCTCGGCTTCGTCCAGACGCCCGCCTTCCCGGAGGACGTTACCCAGATTGCCGTGCGCCTCGGCATCGTCCGGCAGGAGCTGCACGGCCCGCCGGCAGCTGGTTTCGGCCTCATCCAATCGTTCGAGCCGCTGCAGGGTGATGCCCAGATTGGTGTGCGCCCGCGCATTGTCCGGTGCCAGTTGCAGCGCCTGCCGGTAGCTCGACTCGGCTTCGTCGAGCCGGCCCCGTTCCAGCAGCGTGGCACCGAGGTTACTGTGCGCTTCGGCGTAATTCGGCCTGAGCAGGAGTGCCTGTCGCAGACGCGCCTCGGCCTCGTCCAGCCGGCCCAGTTTGCTCAGCGTCACGCCCAGATTGAGGTAGGCGTCGGCGTAGACCGGTTCGATCTCCAGCGCCTGACGGTAGCGGGCCTCGGCTGCGTCGAGACGACCCAGTTCCTGCAGGGTGACGCCCAGGTTGTAGTGAGCTTCGACGTCGGCGGGCGCCAGCGCCGCAGCCTGCTGCAAGGGTTCCAGTGCCTGCTCGCCCTTGCCCTGCAGCTTCAGCGCAACGCCCAGGATCTTCCAGCCGAACGCGTGTAGCGGATACTGCGCAGTCATGCGTTGTGCGCGTTCTGCAAGCGCCGCGTACTGCCTTTCCGCATACAGCGCCATCAGTGCTTCCATGTCCTCGCGCCCGGGGCTGTCGCCGGATGCAGCACCGGTCGGTGCAGCGCCTGACGCGGCCTGCCCCACCGGGCCCGCTTGTGCTGTGACCAATGCGTCGTCGCCCAGCCGCGCCGCCAGCGTATCCACTTCGCTGCCTTCCAGACCCTGCTGCCGGGCGAGCGCCAGCACGGTACGCGCCTCGTCCTGCTGGCCGGCCTGCACGAGGGCATCGATGTAATTCACCCAGTAGCGCCCATGCGTCGGATCGGCATTCAGTGCCGCCACGAAATACGGCAAGCCGGCCTCGGGCTGCTGCGCCTGTACTGCGATTACGCCCAGGTTGTAATTGGCCTCCGCGTGATCGGGCTGGCTTTGCAGCAGGGTCTGGTAAAGCGTCCCGGCCTCAAGCAAGCGGCCAGCGTGATGATGCGTGAGCGCCTGCTGCAGCAGCTGCGCGATCGCATCGGGCTCGGAATGCTGCAGGGTGGCATGGGTCGGCATCGGGCTTGGCTCGGTCATAGTGGAATTCCATTTGTATTATGGGGACCTGAGACGTAGCCCAAACAGAGAAAAGCCCTGTTTTTACAGTGCTTTTCCTGTCTTGCTTTGCACGCAGGCTCACTACGAAGCGCGGTCTGGCTCCGCCCTCGAGGGCGCGACGGTCCGGATCGGATCTAGCGTGGAGGGCACGCGCGTTCACGCTTGCCTGCAGGACACTGCCGACTCCTTCTGCGACAGCCCTGCCCCAAACCCTATGACCACACGCCCGGTTTCGCCGTGAAGCTGTCCAATACCCTTAGATAGCTGGCACGCGCGACAACCGAGGGGTCGGGCAGGTTCTGCTGGCTCATGCTGCCCTTCATCTGGGCGACCGATTCATATTCCCTTTCCTCCATCCAGTGCTGCAGGCCCGCCAGGATGTCGGTGAGCTTGCCGGGGCCGTGCGCGAGCAGGCAGGAAGCGAGGTGCACGACGTCGGCACCGGCCAGCAAAAGCTTGAGCGCCTCGCTCTCGCTGTGAACGCCGCCGGTGGCGGCGAGCGTGAGTTGCGTGCGGCCATGCAGGATGGAGATCCAGCGGATGCGGAGCAGCGCTTCGTCGGCGGACGACAGATGCAGCTGGTCGGTCATGCGCAATTCGTCGAGGTCGATATCAGGCTGGTAGAAGCGGTTGAACAGCGCGACACCCTGCGCCCCGGCGGTCTGCAGCTGCTTGACGAAATTGGGCAGCGACGAGAAATAGGGCGAGAGCTTCATCACGATCGGCAGGCTGACGACGCGGCGCAGGTCGGCCAGCAGCTCCAGGTAGCGCGCTTCCACTGCGTGGCCGGACTGCTGCATGTCGGCGGCGACATGGTAGACGTTGAGTTCCAGCGCATCGGCGCCAGCCAACTCCAGTTCGCGGCCAAGCGCCACCCAGCCCGAGGGCGACACGCCGTTGAGGCTGGCTACCACGGGAATTTCGAGCCGCCGCTTGAGCTGGTGCAGGTGCGACAGGTAACGCTCGAGCCCGCCCCGGAATTCGCCGTGGTCGGGCAGAAAGCTGTCCGCTTCGCCGTGACCGAGGTCGGCGTGCGTGAGGAAGCGGTCGAGCATCGCGTCCTCCGCCTGCAGTTCCTCCTCGAACAGCGAATACATCACCAGCGCCGCGGCGCCGGCATCCTCCAGCCGCAGCGCGGTATCGAGGTCGCGCGACAGCGGCGAGGCGGAAGGCACCAGCGGGTTCTTCAGCTTGAGTCCGAGGTAATCGGTGGAGAGGTCGATCATGTCAGGCGTCCTTTTTGGATGCGTCGGCATGGCCCTCTGCCATGTCCTGGTAGGCCTTGAAGCGCCGCTCGGCGTCAGCTTGCGCCTGTTCGAGGAAACGCTGCGCCGCCTCCGGATGGCTGCGCTGCAGCATGGCGAAGCGGGTTTCGGATTCCATGAAGGTCTTGATCGGCTGGCTCGGCGCGGCGGAATCGAGCTTGAAGGGATTGCCGCCCGCCTCCGCCAGCCGCGGGTCGAAGCGGATCAGCGGCCAGTGGCCGCTTTTCACCGCGAGTTCCTGCTGACGCTGGTTGTAGAGCATGTCGTAGCCATGGGCGATGCACGGGCTGTAAGCGACGATCAGCGAGGGGCCGGGGTAGGCCTCGGCCTCGTGGAACACGCGCAGGGTCTGCACGTCCTTGGCGCCGTAGGCGACGGTGGCGACATAGACGTGGCCGTAGTCGGATGCCAGTTTGGCCAGATCCTTCTTCGCGGTGGCCTTGCCGCCGGCGGAGAACTTGGCGACGGCGCCGATCGGGGTGGCCTTGGAGGTCTGCCCGCCAGTGTTGGAATAGACCTCGGTGTCGAGCACCAGGATGTTGACGTCGTAGGGCAGCGCCAGCACATGGTCAAGGCCGCCGTAGCCGATGTCGTAGGCCCAGCCGTCACCGCCGATGATCCACACCGAGCGGCGGATCAGCCATTCGGCGACGCTGGCGAGTTCCTTCGCGCGCGGGTGCTGGGAGGCCGCCAGTTTGTCGACCAGCGCCGCGACGCGACCGCGCTGGTCGACGATGCCGGCTTCCTCGCGCTGGTCGGCGTTGACCAGCGCTTCGACGAGATCGCCGCCGATGTCCGTGGCGAGTTCACGCACCAGTTGCTTCGCGTAGTCCATCAACTGATCTGAGCTGAGCCGCATACCGAGACCGAATTCGGCGTTGTCCTCGAACAGTGAATTGCTCCACGCCGGGCCGCGGCCGGCGCCGTTCACCGTGTAGGGCGTGGACGGCAGGTTGCCGCCGTAGATCGACGAGCAGCCGGTGGCGTTGGCGATCAGCATGCGGTCGCCGAACAGTTGCGTGGCGAGCTTGATATAGGGCGTCTCGCCGCAGCCGGCGCAGGCCCCGGAAAACTCGAACAGTGGGTCGAGCAGCATCGATCCTGGGATGGTGCCGTGCTTGATCGCGCTACGGTCGAATTCGGGCAGGCGCAGGAAGAAGGCGAAGTTGTCGCGCTCGGGATCGCGCAGCGGGTCGATCGGCGCCATGTTCACCGCGCGGTGGCTGACATTGGATTTGTCGTGGATCGGACAGGCCTCGACGCAATCGCCGCAGCCGGTGCAATCCTCCGGCGCCACCTGATAGCTGATATGGGTGCCGGCGGGGAAGTCCTTGCTCTTCGCCGGCACGTGCTTGAAGGTCGGCGGTGCCTCGGCCGCGTCCTCGGCCTTGAAGGCCCGCGCGCGGATCGCGCTGTGCGGACAGACGAACACGCATTTGCCGCACTGGGTGCAAAGGTCGGCGTCCCACACCGGGATTTCCAGCGCGATGTTGCGCTTTTCAAAACGCGCGGTGCCGAGGGGATAGGTGCCATCGGCGGGAAAGCGCGACACGGGCAGCGCGTCGCCGTCGCCGTGGTAGATCGGCAGCGTGAGGTCGCGCACGAAGTCGGGGGTATCCACCGTTGCGGCGGAAGCGCGCTCTGTTTCGACGCTTTCCGTCTCTGCCGGGATGCTGGCCTGATGCAGCTCCGCCAGGGTCATGTCGATTGCCTTGTAGTTGAGCTCGACCAGTCGCTTGCTCTTCTTGCCATAGGTCTTGTCGACCGCCTGCTTGATCGCGGCAATCGCCTGCTCCTTCGGCAGGATGCCGGAAATGGCGAAGAAGCAGGTCTGCATGATGGTGTTGATGCGCCGTCCCATGCCTGCCTCGGCGGCGACAGCGTAGGCGTCGATCACCCACAGCTGCAGGTGCTTCTCGACGATCTGCACGCGCAGCGTGTGCGGCAGCGTATCCCACACCGCATCGGGCATGGCCGGGGTGTTGAGCAGGAAAACCCCACCGGGCGCGGCGTGTTCAAGCAGTGCGTAGCGGTCCACGAACATCGGCTGGTGGCAGGCGACGAAGCCGGCCATGCCGGGCTCGACCAGATAGGTGGAACGGATCACCGCCGGGCCGAAGCGCAGGTGCGACACGGTGACTGCGCCGGATTTCTTCGAGTCGTAGACGAAGTAGCCCTGCGCCTGCAGATCGGTCGCTTCGCCGAGGATCTTGATCGAGTTCTTGTTGGCCGACACCGTGCCGTCGGCGCCCAGGCCCCAGAACACAGCGTGCTGCAACTGGCACGAGGCGTCGGTGCGGAAGTCCGCATCCCACGGCAGCGAGAGATGCGTCAAGTCGTCGAGAATGCCGACCGTGAATTCGCGCCTGGGCGCGGCATTCGACAGTTCGTCGAAAACGGCTTTGACCATGCCGGGGGTGAATTCCTTGCTGGCGAGGCCGTAGCGGCCGCCGATCACGCGCGGCATAACGCGAACGCCATCCGCCGCGGCCTGTGCCAGCGCCGTCACCACGTCCTTGTACAGCGGCTCGCCGTCCGATCCCGGCTCCTTGCAGCGGTCGAGCACGGCAATGGCGTTTGCCGTGGCGGGCAGCACAGCGAGCAGCGCGCCGGGCGAAAACGGCCGGTACAGGCGCACCTTCAGCACGCCCACTTTTTCGCCACGGGCAAGCAGGTGCTCGACCGTCTCGTGCACGGTTTCGGCGCCCGATCCCATGAGCACGATCACCCGCTCGGCATCCGCCGCGCCGACATAGTCGAACAGCGTGTAATGGCGGCCGGTGAGTTCGCCGAAGCGGTCCATCGCATCCTGCACGATCTGCGGAAACGCATCGTAGTAGGGGTTGGCGCGCTCGCGCGACTGGAAGAACACGTCCGGGTTCTGCGAGGTGCCGCGCAGCACCGGATGCTCGGGCGACAGCGCGCGGGCGCGGTGCGCGGCAATCAGCTCGGCGTCGAGCAGGGCGGCGACGGTGTCGGCCTCGACCGCGGCGATCTTGGCCACTTCGTGCGAGGTGCGGAAGCCGTCGAAGAAGTGGATCACCGGGATGCGCCCGGCGAGCGTCGCCGCCTGCGCGATGACTGCCATGTCCTGCGCTTCCTGCGGCGAATTGGACGCGAGCAGCGCGCAGCCGGTAGCGCGGCACGCCATGACGTCGGACTGGTCGCCGAAGATCGACAGCGCGTGGGTGGCGACCGCGCGCGCGGCGACGTGCAGGACGAAGGGCGTGAGCTCGCCGGCAATCTTGTAGAGGTTGGGGATCATCAGGAGCAAACCCTGGCTCGCGGTGAAGCTGGTCGCCAGCGCACCGGCGGTGAGCGCGCCATGCAGCGCGCCAGCGGCACCGCCTTCGGACTGCATCTCGATGATTTTCGGCACCGCGCCCCACAGGTTGGGCTTGCCCTGGGCGGCCCATTCGTCGGCCCATTCGCCCATGGCGGACGCCGGCGTGATGGGATAGATCGCGATCACCTCGTTGGCGAGATAGGCCATGCGGGCGACGGCTTCGTTGCCATCGAGGGTGAGCGTGGTTGTTGACGCTTTATCCGAAGGTGTATCCCTTGGGATAGCGTCTTTAAAACCACGGCCTACCCCTTGCGGGTGGAGCTTGATGGTCATGGCGGGCATTTACCTGACAGGTTCATCTTTCATTCTAGTCCCGACTCGGGAATGAGTCGTCTCAAGTCGGCGACATCAGGCGTCCTGTAAAATCGCAGCGTCGAAAGTCATAGGTGCCCGCCTCTTCCCAACCATGCCCCACAGCGTCGACCTCATTACCACGATTGCCGCCGCGCTCGGGCTGGCGCTGATTTTCGGCTTCGTTGCGGTGCGCCTGAAGCTGCCTGCGCTGATCGGCTATCTGCTGGCCGGCATCGTGCTCGGGCCCTACACCCCGGGATTTGTGGCCGACACCGCGCTGGCCGGGCAATTGGCCGAGATCGGCGTGATGCTGCTGATGTTCGGCGTGGGACTGCATTTCTCGCTAGACGACCTGCTGTCGGTGAAGAAGATCGCGCTGCCCGGGGCGGTGGTGCAGATTGCCGTGGCCACCGCAATGGGCATGGGCCTGGCCCACTGGTGGGGCTGGGACCTGATGGCGGGCGTGGTGTTCGGGCTGTCGCTGTCGGTGGCGAGCACGGTGGTGCTGCTGAAGGCGTTGGAAAGCCGCGGCGTGCTGGCCACGCCGAACGGCCGCATTGCGGTGGGCTGGCTGGTGGTGGAAGACCTGGTGATGGTGCTGGTGCTGGTGCTGCTGCCGCCGCTGGCCGCGACGCTGGGCAGCGCCGCCGGCGCAACCGACGTATCCTCGCTGCTGACCACGCTGGCGATCACGCTCGGCCAGGTGGCACTGTTCATTGTGCTGATGCTGGTGGTGGGGCGGCGCGTGTTTCCCTGGCTGCTGTGGCAGGTGGCGCGCACCGGTTCGCGCGAATTGTTCACGCTATGCGTGGTGGCGGCAGCGCTGGGAATTGCCTATGGTTCGTCGGCGGTGTTCGGCGTGTCGTTTGCGGTGGTGGCGTTTTTCGCCGGCATGGTGCTGCGCGAATCGGCGCTGAGCTATCGCGCAGCCGAAGAATCCCTGCCGCTGCGCGACGCCTTTGCGGTGCTGTTCTTCGTCTCGGTCGGCATGCTGTTCGACCCCAATGTTCTGTTGGAACAGCCGCTGCAGGTGCTGGCGGTGGTGGCCATTATCGTGTTCGGCAAGTCGCTGGCAGCGTTTCTGCTGGTGCTGGCGTTTCGCTATCCGCTCAATACTGCGCTGACCGTCTCGGCGAGCCTGGCGCAGATCGGCGAGTTCTCCTTCATTCTGGCCGGCCTCGGGATGGCACTCGGCGTGCTGCCGGTCGAAGGCCACAGCCTGATCTTGGCCGGTGCGCTGATCTCGATTGCGCTCAACCCGTTGCTGTTCCAGGCGGTGGAGCCGGCGCAGGCCTGGATTCGCAGCTATTCGGCGCTGGCGCGCAAGCTGGAGCATCCCGACGACCCCTTGTCCGAGCTGCCTGCCGACGTGGCCTCGCATACGCTGAGCGGCCACGTGGTGCTGGTGGGCTATGGCCGCGTGGGCCAGCGCATTGCCGAAACGCTTGATGCGCGCGGCGTGCCCTATGTGGTGGCCGAGCAGCAGCGCGAGGCGGTCGAAAAGCTGCGCCGCCGCGGCATCCACGCCGTGGTCGGCGATGCGTTCGAGCCAGCGGTGCTGATCCAGGCGCATGTCGCCCGCGCGCAGATGCTGGTGATTGCCACGCCCGACGCCTTCAAGGCACGCAAGATGATCGAGATTGCGCGCACGCTCAACCCGCGCATCCATATCGTGGTGCGCAGCCACAGCGAGGACGAAGCCGACCTGCTACGCCGCGAGCATGCGGTCGAAGTGCGGGTGGGCGAACGCGAGCTGGCCGACAGCATGGTGCGCCATGTCGGCGAACACATCGAAATCCAGATGCGGGCGAAGGAAGCGGCGCAGGAGACCGCGCCGTCCCACTCCTGAACGTGGCGGCGCAGGGTTTATGCCGGCGCGGAGGCGGACGCCCTGCTGCACAGGCGCGCCAGCTCGCCATAGCACTGGGTCTTCAACACGTCGCGCCGCTGCATCCGCGCCGGCAGCCAGCGCAATGCGCGCAGCCAGGCGGTGCGACGCAGCGCGGTGATCACGCCGGCGCGCACGGTGCTGTCTTCCTGCGCCAGCACCGACTGGATCGCTGCGCACAGTTCGGGCAGCCGATCCTTGAAGTGAATGGCGGTGGAGAAGAAGTACGGCAGCCAGTCGCGGATTTGCGCCTGCGCCAGCGTCATCGCGCTGATCGGATCGTCCTCGAAGTCGATCGCACCGAAGCCGTGTTCGGGCGACCACACCAGATTGCGCGCAAACGCCTGACTCAGATACTGGCGCGCCCGATGCGCCTGCAGGATGTAGCCGGCGCCGTGCTGCCAGTGTTCCATTTGTGTTTCCGCTTCGCTGCGGCGCAGCAGCATTTCGAGCGTGGTGTGGCCGATGTCGGAGATCAGCAGCCAGTGCTCGTCATGCGCCAGCAGCTGCGGCACCCGCAGGCCGGCATCGGCCAGGCTGTCGAGGCGGCGCGCTTCGTTGCGGATGCCGGTGGCGCCGCCGTGCGGCCGCACCGGCTGCATCGCGGGATGCTGCAGCAGCCGGGCCATGCCGGCCAGCAGCTGATAACGCCAGGCGGGCGGCTGCGGCACGCTGAGCTTGAGCCAGGCGGGCTGGCCCTGCCAGCGCACCGGCACGATGTGGCGCCCGGACTGCCGCAGGGTCGCGATTTCTGCTTCGATATCGGCCCGGCTGGCCAGCTGCAGGGCGGCGGAGTTCATCCCGCGATCAGCGCAGGTGGTCCGGCGTTTCGAGCGGCGTGCGGTGGGCCTGCTCGCTGTGCAGTTCGGGCTGGTACCAGCCGAGCTTTTCGCGCAGCTTGACGACATTGCCGACGATGATCAGCGTGGGGGCCTTGAGCTGGGCCGCTTCCGCCAGCGCCGGCAGCGTGGTGAGGGTGCCGGTGATGACGCGCTGCGTGGGCAGCGTGCCGTGCTGGATGATGGCGGCCGGAGTGTCGGCGGTGAGGCCGTGCTTGATCAGCGCCTCGCACAAGAGCGGCAGGCCTTTCAGCCCCATGTAGATGACGATGGTCTGGTCGCGGCGCGCGATGCCTTCCCAGTTCATGTTGAAGGTGTTTTCCTTCAGATGGCCGGTGACGAAGGCGACCGACTGCGCGTAGTCGCGGTGCGTCAACGGGATGCCCGCGTAGGACGCCACGCCGGCGGCGGCGGTGATGCCCGGCACCACCTGGAAGGGCACGCCGTGCTCGACCAGGGTTTCGATTTCCTCGCCGCCGCGGCCGAAGATGAAGGGGTCGCCGCCTTTCAGGCGCAGCGTGCGCTTGCCCTCCTTGGCCAGGCGCACCAGCATCAGGTTGATCTCTTCCTGCGGCACAGCATGGTCGTCGCGCTCCTTGCCGACGTAGACGCGCTCGGCATCGCGTCGGCACATGTCGAGTATCGGCTGCGAGACCAGACGGTCGTAAACGATGACGTCGGCCTGCTGCATCAGGCGCAGCGCGCGGAAGGTCAGCAGGTCAGGATTGCCGGGGCCGGCGCCGACCAGATATACCTCGCCGCGCGGGATGTCGTGTTCGGCGCCGTCCTTGATCATGGCGTCGAGTTCCTGCTCGGCCTCGACGTCGCGTCCGGAGAACACCATTTCGGCAACCGGCGACAGGAAGACTTTTTCCCAGAAGGCGCGGCGTTGTTCCGGCTTGATGACGGCGCGCACGCGGTCCTTGTAACGAGACGCCAGCGCAGAGAGGCGACCGTAGGCGGCGGGGATCATCGTTTCCAGCCGTGCGCGCAGCATGCGCGCGAGCACCGGCGATTCGCCGCCGCTGGAGACCGCCACCATGATCGGCGAGCGGTCGATGATCGACGGCAGGATGAAGCTGCACAGCGCCGGCTTGTCGGCCACGTTGACCGGAATGTGGCGCGCGCGCGCTGCATCGGCGATGACTTTGGCAGCAGCCTTGTCCTCCTCGACCACGATCACCGCGTCCTTGCCGTCGAGCAGCGCGGGCGTGAAGGCATCCGCGATGCGCTTCAGATGATCGGCATGCGGCAACCGCGCAAAGCCTTCGTGCAGCGCGGGTGCAGCAACGTCGACATAGGCACCGGCGCGCAGCAGCAGCTCGGACTTGCGTGCAGCGGTTTCGCTACCGCCCACCACCAGGCAGTGGCGGTCGCGCAGATCGAGAAAGATGGGCAGGTAGTTCATGGGTTCACTCGGCGGCGGGGGTGTCGTCTTCGGGTTCGGGTTCGGCGGACAGCGGTGGGATGAAAATGAAGCGCATGTCGCCCGGATTCATCTCAACGAAATCGAGCGTGACGCCCTGCAGGTAGGGCGTGCTGGATGCGGCGATCAGGACTTCGATGCCGTTGATGATCAGGTGCTCGTCGGCCTCGCGCTCGATGTCGAAGCCCATGCCGTAGTTCACACTGCCGTCGTCTTCCTGATAGGCAGCAACGCGCAAGACCATGTCGAACACGTCGGGGTTGTTGTTGGCAACGCGAATCTGCTCGGCTGCGGCGTCGGTGATCTTGATCATGGGTGTTCCCTCAAAGTGGTTAAGCGGCGGCGCGCGCCTTGTGCGCACGCACCTGGTTCAAAAACGGCGCGATCCAGCCCTGCGCGCCACTGCCTCGGCGATGCACATAAGCGGCCAGCAGATTGTGCTGCTGGTAGCCGTCATGCCGGCCGTCGATGCCATGGCCACGCGTCACCTGATAAGCATAGATGGCGTCGGCCGGCAGGTTTTCCAGAGACGAATAGTGAAATTCGTGTGCGGGAATCGGCGCGGTCTCCTGCCAGCGGTCGGCGCCGGTCGGCTGCAGACGCGCATAGCCGCGTCCCACCGGCCGCTCGTGCATCACGGTGTCGCCCGGCACCACGCCCACCATCTCGTGCGTCTGCCCCTGCCAGCTGAGCTGCCGAGACAGGTACATCAGGCCGCCGCACTCGGCATAGGTCGGCAGCCCCGCTTCGATGGCGCAGCGTATCGCCTTGCGCAGCGGGTCATTCGCTTCCAGTTCGGCCATGAACATTTCCGGAAAACCGCCGCCGATGATGAGGCCGTCGACGTCGGGCAATGCCTGCGCATGCAGGGTGTCGATGTCGACCAGCTCGACGTTGGCGGCGCGCAGGCTGTCGAGGTCCTCGCTGTAGTAAAAGCCGAAGGCCGAATCGTGCGCAATGCCGATGCGCACCGGTGCGGCGGTAGAAGCCGTGTCGGCCGGCGGTGAAACGTGCATTGCCGACGCGCTGTCGGCAATCGCCAGCAGCCGCGCCAGATCGACCTGCGCGGCCACGCGCTCACCGACGTGCTGGATGCGCGCGCGCGCGGCGTTCTGCTCGTTGGCCGGCACCAGCCCGAGGTGGCGCTCGGCGATCTGCATGCTGGCGTCGTGCTGCACGGCGCCGATCACGTCGACATCGGTGTAATGCTCGATGACCGCCCGCAATTTGGATTCGTGACGGCTGCCACCAAGATTGTTGAGGATGACGCCGGCGATGCGGATGTCAGGATCGAAGGCCTGGTAACCCAGGATCAGCGGCGCGACGCCGCGTGTCATGCCGCGCGCGTCGATCACCAGCACCACGGGTGCATCCAGCAGCTTGGCGAGCGCAGCATTGCTGTTGCTGCCGTCGAGATCAAGCCCGTCGTACAAGCCCTTGTTGCCCTCGATCAGGCTGATGCGGGCGTCGGCCGCGGCGCGGGCAAACTGCTGTTCGATTTCGGCACGCTGCATCATGTGGAAATCGAGGTTGTAGCAGGGCCGCTGCGCCGCCATGCCGAGCCACAGCGGATCGATGTAGTCGGGGCCCTTCTTGAACGGCTGCACCGCATGGCCCCGCGCGTGCAGGGCGGCCGCCAGGCCAAGCGTGAGCGTGGTCTTGCCGGACGATTTATGCGCAGCCGAAATGAAGACGCGGGGCATGCGAGCCCCGCGTTTTGCCATGTCGTTTGATCCGGTCTGCTGGTTCATGCCAGGCAATCCCCTGCCCGGCGTTCGCCCGGCAGGGCCATGGATCAGTGCTCCAGCTTGGCGACTGTCGCGTCGTCCAGGCTGGCCGGCAGCAGGCGCAGCACCTTGATCGCGAACACGGTCACCAGGAGTGCAATCGCGACGCCGCCGAGACCGAGGAAGAGTTCGGCCATGCTCGGCGCGTAGCTGTGCACGACGCCGTCATAGAAGCTGCTCGACTCGATCAACCCCGGGAACATGTCCAGCGGGAAGGCCTGTGCGCCGATGATGGTGACATACATCTGCGCCATGCCGCCGAGGATGACCAGCGCGCACGCAATCATGATCCAGTTGCGCTGGCTGCCGAGGCGACTCAGCAGGATGACCAGCGGCGCGACGCAGCCGATCAGGATCTGGCCCACCCAGAACAGCGCGGTGATGATGCCGCCGTCGCGCAGGACAAAGGCTTCCACCGCGTGGTACTTGGCAAAGTAGAGGTTGGTCATGTGGTGGACGACGACGAAATACAGCACCGCCGAGACGAATACCACCAGCAGGGTCTTCAGGCGCATCATCACCACGTCGCCGAGCGGACGGCTGGTCCAGGCATAGGACGCGGCCAGCACCATCAGGTAGATCGCCAGGCCGTAGGCGAACGACATGATGATGAACATCGGCGCCAGCATCGCGGAGCCGTACAGGTCGCGCGCGATCAGGAAGCCGAACAGCGAACCGGTACCGGTGGTCAGCGTCAGGCGCCAGATGAAGGCCGCGGTGCCCGCCGCCTTGGACCAGGACTTGACGTTGCGGTCGAGCATGGTCCACAGGTAGATGCCGACCAGCGCGAAGAACCCGGAATACAGGAACACGTTCCAGGTGAACATCGACTTGAAGTTGAAGTGCGTCATCGCCACGATCAGGCGATCGGAGCGGCCAAGGTCGAGCACCAGCACCAGCAGGCCGCCCAGCATCAGCGCCAGCGACAGGATCGCGGACAGCGGCGCCAGCGGCTTGTACATCGGCTTGTTGAACACCGAGGCGATCGAGGCGACGTTGAGCGCACCGGAGGCGGCGACGATCAGGAACACCGCGAACACGTGCGGCAGGCCCCAGACGATCTGGTTGTCCATGCCGGTGACGACGTGGCCGTAGTGGTGCATGTGGTTCCAGGCCAGTGCGCCGAACAGCACGAACAGACCCAGGCCCCCGAGCAGCAGCCAGTATTTCATGCTGCTGCCTTCTACTTCGCGGAAAGTGATGCTTGCCATGTTGATTTAGATTCCGTGGTAGCGAACGCCAAGATTGAGATTGAGGTCGGCACGCACCTGCTTGGTCGGCAGTTCGCGCAGGCGCCTGGAAATCTCGCTGTCGGGGTCATTCATGTCACCGAACAGCAGCGCATTGTGGCCGGCGGCGGTACACGCCTCGGCGCACGCCGTGTTGCCGTCGCCGCGATCGACCTTCTGCACGCAGAACGTGCACGACTCGACGCAGCCGATGCCGCGCGGCACGTCGGCCTTCTGCGTGTCGTTCAGGTGCTCGTGCACCAGCGAGCGCGCCTTGTACGGGCAGGCCATCATGCAGTAGCGACAGCCGATGCAGGTGTGGCGGTCGACCAGCACAATGCCGTCGGCGCGCTTGAACGACGCGCCGGTCGGGCACACGTCCACGCAGGGCGGTTCGGCGCAGTGCTGGCACAGCATCGGCAGGCTGGTTTCCATCTGCGTCAGCGGGTCCTGCAGTTCCAGCTTGCGGATCCATTGCGGCGCCTGTCTCGGATGCTTGCTTTCGGCCACCGGCGTCCAGCCGTTTTCGGTGCTGCATGCGGTGACGCAGTCGTTGCAGCCGTTGGCGCATTTTGTCGCGTCGATCAGCATGCCCCAGCGCACCGCGCTGCTGACAGCCTGATCTTCGGGGCGGCCATGCGCCACCTGGACCAGGACGACGCCGGGCGCGATCGCGAGACCGGCCGCGGTTGCCGCAGCCGTTCCCACAAAACGACGGCGCTCGGGCGATGCCGGCGCCTGTTCGGACATTGGTTTCAATTCGCTCATGGTGCTACCCCCGCCATCTCTTCAGCACTGATCTTGCTTGCCGCCTGTGCAGCCAGCTTGTGCTTGTAGTGTGCCGTTTCGGCATTCAGCGGATGCATCGCCGCCGAGCCTTGTGGCTTGGTGGAATGGCAATCGAAACAGTCGATTTTCACCGATGCATAGCTGTGACAGCTGATGCAGAAATCGTCCTTCGACGCTGCAACACTGCCCGTCGTTTCGCTGGCGTGGCAGTTTATGCACTCCTTGAGACTGTGCTTCGGGGTGCGAATCCCCTCGTGCACGGTCTTGTCGCGGTGCCCGTCGAGAACCTTCATGTGGTTGCGCCGCATGTAGTCGGTGTCTTCAACGCACTGCTCGCCCTTGACGGCTTTTTCGATCACCGGTTTGGGCGCGCCGCCGGCCTTCGGCTGGGTCTCGGACCCGGCCCAGGCCAGCGCCGCAGTCGTCAGAACGACCGCGCCCAGCACCAGGAGACGTTTCATTTTGCCTGCCACGCTTAGTCACCCATACCCATGATGATGTAGCCGGTCGGGCAGACGTCGGCACAGATGTGGCAGCCGATGCACTTGGCGTAATCGGTGTCGACGTAACGACCCACGGTGGGGTTGTCCTTCTTCTTCACCTTGAACACCGCGACCTGCGGGCAGTACACCACGCAGTTGTCGCATTCGAAGCACTGACCGCAGGACATGCAGCGCTTGGCTTCGACAACCACGTCCTTTTCGGACAGTGCGTGCAGACGCTCCTCGAAGTTGCCCAGCGCGCCTTCCTTGTCGAGCACGGTCACCTCACGGATGTTGCGCGGCACGTTGGGGAAGTGGCCGAGGAACAGGTCGTCGTGCGGAATGATGTGGCGCGCCGAGCGGTCTTCAAAGTTGTGCAGGATGTCCTTGCGGTCATCGGTGCCCCAGATCTGGCCCTTGACTTCCTTGTACTCGTGACCGGTTTCGAGCCACTTGCGGATTTCGTCGAAGTGGTGAACGTCCACTTTCGGGCGCTTGTCGAGTTCCTTGCCTTTCAGGAAGGCATCGATACCGTCCACAGCAATCGAAGCATGGCCGATTGCGGTGGTCAAAAGGTGCGGACGCAGCACGTCGCCGCCGACGAAGATGTGCTCTTTGCCGGGGAAGCGGTAGTTCTTGTCGGCTTTCATCAGGCCGTTGTTGTTGTTGAACTGCTCGAGGCCGGTGAAGTCGACGCCCTGGCCGATTGCGGACACGATCAGGTCGGCCGGCAGGTCACGCTCGGTGCCCTCGACGATCTTGGTTTCCTTGCCTTCCATCACGAAGTCGGCCACGCGCAGGGCGGTGGCACGGCCCTTGTCGTCGACCACCACACCGACCGGGGTGACGCCGCCGATGATTTCGATGCCTTCCTGCTGGGCATGTTCGACTTCGTGCTTGTTCGCAGCCATCTTGTCGATGGTGGCACGCGACACCAGCACCACTTCGGCGCCTTCGCGGGCGGAGATCGAGGCGACGTCGGACGCCATGTGGCCGGCGATGACGGCTTCCGGACGGTCGTCATGGGTGCCGCTCTTGGTGACATTGCCCAGACGACGGGCAACGGTGGCGACGTCGATCGAGGTGTCGCCACCGCCGATGACCACGACGCGGTTACCGACATGCTGCAGGCGGCCTTCGTTGAAGGCGCGCAGGAAGGCGACGGCGGTCACGCAGTTGGGGGCTTCGGCGCCGGGCACCGGCAGCGGACGGCCCGCCTGTGCACCCATCGCCATGAAGATGGCGTCGTATTGCTTTTCGATCTCGTCGAAGGTCACGTCAGAACCGATGCGGGTCTTCAGACGGGTTTCGACACCGAGGTCGATGATGCGCTTGATTTCGGCATCGAGCATTTCACGCGGGGTGCGGAAGCCGGGAATGCCGTAGCGCATCATGCCGCCGAGCTCTTCGTGCTCGTCGAAAATGGTCACGCCATGGCCGCGCAGGCGCAGCTGGTAGGCAGCGGCGAGGCCGGCAGGACCGGCGCCGATGATCGCGACTTTCTTGCCGGTTTCGGCAGCGGTCGACGTGTAGGTCATGTTGTTTTCGATACCCCAGTCGCCCACGAAGTGCTCGACTGCGTTGATGCCGACATGGTCTTCGACCATGTTGCGGTTACAACCGGATTCACACGGTGCCGGGCAGACGCGGCCCATCACGCCGGGGAAGGGGTTGGCTTCGGTGACGCGGCGGAAGGCGTATTCCTGCCAGGTCACGCCTGCCGGCGGCTTTTCGATGCCGCGCACGATGTTCAGGTAACCGCGAATGTCTTCACCGGCCGGGCAGGAGCCCTGGCAGGGCGGCGTGGAAAGCATGTATTCCGGACACTTGTGCGTCCAGCTCGACTGGAAAATCTTGTCCTGGGAAGAGCGGAAGCTGCCTTCTTTCTCGCCTTCCTTATAGCGACGCCATTCCAAGCCTTCGGTTTTTGCTTTGTTCGTCGTGACAGCCATGTTGGTTCTCCTAACGCCTACGTTACTAAAGATAGATAAATCGCAATCAGGGCCCCGGACTTAGTCCAGCTTGATCGCTTTGCTAACCAATTGATGCACACCGCCCACCATGCTCATGTCGAAGCCATACTTGGGCAAAACCTTGGTGAACTGCGCCTTGCAGATGGCGCAGATGGTGGCCATGAAATTGACCTGGTGTTCCTTGACTACGTTGTTCAGCGCCGTGGCGCGCGGCAGTGCGCCCTTGACCCGGACTTCCATCAGGTCGTCGGTCAGCAGGCCACCGCCGCCGCCGCAGCAGAAGGTGGATTCGTAAATGGTGTCATCCGCCATGTTGTGGAAGTTGTTCACCACCGACTGGATCAGCTCGCGCGGAATCGTGAACTGACCGCCCGGCTCGGTGCCCATGCGCGAGGCGCGGGCGACGTTGCACGAGTCGTGATAGGTCACGATCAGATCGTCATTCAGCGACGGATCGACCTTGATCCTGCCCGACTTGATCAGGTCGTTGGTCAGCTCGCAGATGTGCTGCGGCTGCGGGTAGGTCGGGTCGAGCTGCTTCTGCAGTTCGATCGAGAACGGGTCGTTGCCGCCATAGCCGATACCGGTCAGCGTGTTCCAGAAGCTGTAGGCGACTCGCCAGGCATGGCCGCACTCGCCGACCACGATGCGCTTGACGCCGAGTTCGAGCGCGGCATCGCGAATGCGCAGGGCGACCTTGCGCATGTTCTCGTAGTTGCCGTTGAAGAGGCCGAAGTTGCCGGCTTCCGATGCATGCGAGGACAGCGTCCAGTTGATGCCGGCGGCGTGGAACACCTTGGCGTAGCCGATCAGCGACTCGACGTGCGGTTCTGAGAAGAAGTCGGCCGACGGGGTGACCAGCAGCACTTCGGCGCCCTTGACGTCAATCGGCATTTTCACCGCCACGCCGGTGTCGGCTTCGATGTCTTCTTCCAGACCTTCGAGCGTGTCTTCCAGCGCGGGGCCGGGCAGACCGAGGTTATTGCCGATCCGGTGAACCTTGTTCAGGATTTCGTTGGAATACTTCTGCCCCATGCCGACGTGGTTGAGAATCTCGCGGCCGGCCATGGTGATCTCGGCGGTGTCGATGCCGTACGGGCAGAACACCGAGCAGCGACGGCATTCCGAACACTGATGGTAGTAGTTGTACCAGTCGTCGAGGATGTCCTTGGTCAGGTCCTTGGCGCCCACCAGCTTGGGGAACAGCTTGCCCGCGGTGGTGAAGTAGCGGCGGTAGACCTGGCGCATCAGATCCTGGCGCGCCACCGGCATGTTCTTGGGATCGGAGGTGCCGAGGTAGTAATGGCACTTGTCGGTACACGCGCCGCAATGCACGCAGGCGTCGAGGAAGACCTTGAGCGAACGGTACTTGCCCAGCAGATCGCCCATCTTGTCGATGGCACGCTCTTTCCAGTCCTCGCCCAGTTCGTGCGGGTATCCCATTGCATCCTGGACCGCCTGCGGCGCGATGAAGCTCTTCGCGTGCGCAGTCGCGCCTTCCCGCAGCTTGGGAATCTCGATCTCGTCCTTGATTTCCGGAATGTCAAATTCAGCAGCAGCCACTTGAGAGTCCTCTGTCCGTACTTCGGTGTTCGTTAATCGATGTCAACGAATCAGTTTTTCTGATCCAGACGGGCTGCCCACGCCGCCACATGGCGATGCTCGCGCGGATTGTCCGCCTGGTTGCGCGTGGGACTGAAGAACAGGCCCGGCGCATGCAGCAGCTTGCTGATCGGGAAAATCACCATCAGCAGCGCCACCAGGGCCAGATGAATCAGCAGGATCGGATCCTGCGGAACCGGTTGCACATCCAGGTACATCAGCCCCATGAAGAAGGCCTTGAGCGCGACGATGTCGGTATGCACGACAAAGGTCATCAGCATGCCGGTCACGCCGATCGCAATCAGCAGCACCAGCATCAGGATGTCGGACGGCGTCGAAATGTAACGCACGCGGTCGACCAGATAACGGCGTGCCAGCAGACCCAGCAGACCCACCACCATCATGATGCTGGCGTATTTGCCGAACGGCTGGATGATGCCGACCCAGAACCATACCGGCTCGGTGAAATAGCGCAGATGACGCAGCAGCACCAGCAGCAGTCCGAAATGGAACAGCCAGCCGAACACCCAGATCCACTTGTTGGATTTGAACAGCGACTCGAACAGCACGACTTCCTTCGCCATCCGGTACACCACGCCTGTTTGCGTCGTCGGCGCAGGCGTGGTCGGGATCTTCAGCGGCGCAGGTGTGCGGCTGTAGTCGAAAATCTTGTAAGCCAGGCCGACCACCAGCAAGAGGGTGGCGATGTAGAACATCCCGGCATAAATCATCGTCACTGTAGACAAGCGCTATCCCCTAAACAACGTTGTGTTTGCGAATCAAACGCACGACCTGACATGGCCGTCCGCATTCGATTGGGAAACACAGCCCGAAAATCGAATCGCCCCGAACAGACCGGGGCGACCCGAAGGCATTACTGGAACTTAGATACAGCCAGTCGGCTTGGGTAGGCCGGCGATCTTACAAGCCTGCTTGGCGGGGCCGTAGGGGAACAACTCGTACAGGTACTTGTTGTTGCCTTTCTCAGGGCCGAGCTTCTTGCCGATTGCCTTGGTCAGAACGCGAACAGCGGGAGCGATCTGGTATTCGGCGTAGTACTCACGCAGGAAGTTGACCACTTCCCAGTGGCTGTCGGTCAGTTCGACCTTCTCTTCGACAGCCATGTACTTGGCGATGTCTTCGTTCCACTGCGACAGGTCGACCAGATAGCCTTCCTCGTCGACTTCGACTTCCTTACCGGCGATGTTCACCATGGGCATAGCAATACTCCTTTGATTAAAAGTTACAGCCAAGACTGACAGTTGCTGTGCTCTGCGACCAGATCCACAAAACCGCCGTAATCCACGACATTGACTCCGTCCAGCACGCGCCCGGCCATGCCGCGCGCCGCCAGATCAGGACCGAGTGCGTAAATCTTGAGGTCAGCCGCCGCCGCCTGGATTTTCGCCGCTGCCGTGTTGCCGTTCGTCGCCGCGTACACCGCGTCTTCGATCAGCAATACAGCAGAACCTTTGGTGGCCATGCGCAGGCAGCTGTCCAGCGAACTGCGCTCTGTGGCCGATTTATTCACAATATGCAGCATGTCTATCCCCTTAGAAGCTGATCACGACGTCTTGCTCGGCCATGAGATTTGCCATCTCATCGACGGAGAGCACCGTCACATCCACAATCAGGTCATCTTCGGTCAGGCCGCGTGCATCCATCGACGCCTGGTCGACATACAGCTTCTCGATGTCGTAGCCTTCCAGCGCACGGTAGGTCTTGGAGAAATCCTTGACCTCGATGCCCTTGCTGTCGATGCCCTTCATCAGCTGGAAGACACCGTCATCGGTGAAGACCATGCTTACATCCTGATCGAAAGCAGCCGTAATCAGAACCACTTCCAGACCTTCCAGCGCATACACGGTACCGTGCGGCGCCTTGCGGTTCAGGAACATGAATTTCTTGACGATGCCGGAGCCGTCGTCCATTTCGTCCATATCGCTCATTTCGAATATCTCAATCTTTGGCCATCAATCGCCGAACGTCACGAGACGGTCGTACTGAATGCCCATTTCAACCAGCTGACCCAGACCGGAAATCCGGTAACCCGGTGCCAGCACATCGTCGTTAATGCCGCGACGCTGCGCAGCCGCCACGCAGACAACCAGATCGACGCCGTGTTCTGCAGCCAGCTTGGACCAGCGTGCCGAAACGTTGCGATCATCCTGCGGGGGCGTTGCCAGACGCGTGGAGTTGTTCACGCCGTCGTGGTAGAAAAAAACGCGCGGGACGGTGTGGCCCTTCTCGATCGCCGTACGGGCGAAGAGATAAGCGGTGTCACTGGCCTGATGGGTGTAAGGCCCTTCGTTTACAAGAATGCCGAATTGCATGGCTAGCTCTAACTCCGAAAAATCCAGTCATTGTTATCAAGCGGCCGCCGCAGACAGGCTGCGGCGGCGCTGACAGCATCCAAATCGCTTAGAAGCGGATGTGCGCGGACGCGTTCAGGTTGGCACGACCACCACGCCAGTTATCGATGTGATACTTGGTGAAGGGCAGGCCGGTCTTCTCGAAGAATGCGGGCCAGCCAATGCGGTCGATCCAGTCGATCATGCGCTCCCACGGCTTGCCGTCTTCCTTGTAGGTGGCGAGGATCTTCTTGACCACTTCGCCCACTTCCGGCCAACGCGGTGCGTTGTTCGGCAGGCCGGCAGCGACCAGCTTGTGGAAGGTCGGCTTGGAACGGGCGTTGGAGTTCTTGCCACCCACCCAGATCGCAATCTTGGAGTGCTCGGGATCGTTGATCTGCATCGGCGGGCAGGGCGGGAAGCAGGCGCCGCAGCAGATGCACTTCTTCTCGTCGACTTCCAGCGAGGGCTTGCCGTTCACCAGTGCGGGACGGATTGCAGCCACCGGGCAACGTGCCACGACGGAGGGACGCTCACAGACGTTGGCGACCAGATCGTGGTTGATCTTCGGCGGCTTGGTGTGCTGAACGATGATCGCGATGTCGGCCTGGCCGCCACAGTTGATTTCGCAGCAGGAGGTGGACAGCTTGACGCGGTTGGGCATCTCGCACTTGACGAAGTCATCGTACAGTTCGTCCATCAGCGCCTTCACCACGCCGGAAGCGTCGGTGCCGGGAATGTCGCAGTGCAGCCAGCCCTGGGTGTGCGCAATCATCGACACCGAGTTGGCGGTACCGCCGATGGGGTAGCCCTTGTCGTTCAGTGCCTTGATCAGCGGCTCGACCTTGGAACCGTCGGCAACCATGTATTCGATGTTGGAACGCGCGGTGAAACGCACGAAACCGTCACCGAACTGGTCGGCGATGTCGGCCAGCTCGCGGATGGTGTAGTGGTCCATCTGGCGTGCCGTACCGGCCTTGACGGTCCAGATTTCGTCGCCGGATTCAGCGCGGTGATACAGGACACCCGGCTTCGGATGGCTGTGGAAAGCCCACTTGCCATAGTTCTTCACCATCACGGGGTGCATGTAGGGCATCGGATCCGGTGCGCCGGATTCGATAGGCGGACGTAGTTCTGCCATGATTTATCTCCAACTGGTTTAATGCGCGAAGCTAATTAATCCGCGGGTCCGGGCTCGCACCGAGACCCGCGGCAAGCGAAACTCAAGCAGCAGTCGACTGCTTGTACTCGTTCCATTTCTCGACCTGCTCGTCCCAGTCGTCGGAACGGAAGTAGGGGTTGGAACGCGGCTCTTTGATCATGTTGGGATCAACCGGGATGTCCAGACCTTCGAGGAAGTTGGTCAGGCCGATACGCTCGATCATTTCGCCGGTACGCTCGTGCTCCAGCGCGTTTTCCGCGAAGAAGTCGAGAATGTTGCGGGCCAGCTCGTTCAGCTTTTCAAAGTCTTCGTCGGACTCGAGCTTCATGAACGGGATCACCACGGTGCCCATGGTCGCGCCGATCTTCAGCACGCCCTTGCCACCGACCAGGATCGACACACCCTTGTCGTTACCGGGCAGCAGGCCGCCGGGGATCACGTTGAGGCAATGCATGCAGCGCACGCAATTCTTGTTGTCGATGCACAGGGTGTTGCCGTCGCCCAGGCTGGCAGCGGAAACGGTTGCGCTGGCCTTGAACTTGTCGGAAGCCACCAGGGTGATGGCCTTGGTCGGGCACTTGCTGATCACGTCGTTGACCAGATCGTTCATGCCGTGGGCCTTGTAGTAGGCCTGAACCTGACCTTCGTTGACGCGGATGTTGTCGCGCCAGGTGCCGATCGTTGCCATGTCGGAACGCTGGATCGCGTTGACGCAGTCGTTCGGGCAGCCGGAGAACTTGAACTTGAACTTGTACGGCAGGGACGGACGGTGCATGTCGTCCAGGTTGTTGTTGATGACGGTGCGCAAAGCTTTGGCTTCGTCGTAGCAGGACATTTCGCAGCGGGCAGCGCCAACGCAGGACATCGAGGTACGCAGTGCGGGACCGGCACCGCCGAGGTCGAAACCCATTTCGTTGAAGGCGTCGAACGCGGGCTGCACGTCAGCAGTCTTGATGCCCTGGAACATGATGTCGCCGGACTGGCCGTGGAACGCGATCAGGCCCGAACCACCGGTGGCGGACCAGACGTCGCACATCTTGCGCAGCAGGTCGGAACTGTAATGCATGCCGGCAGGCGGCTGGATACGCAGCGTGTGGAACTCAGCACACTCGGGGAACAGGGGCTTGTGGTTCTCGTCCTTCAGTTCGGTGAAACGGGGGATCACGCCGCCGCCGTAGCCGAACACACCGACCGTACCGCCCTTCCAGTAACCGAACTTGGTCTTGTAGGAGGTTTCCAGCTGACCCATCAGGTCAACCATCATGTCGTTATCTTTAGCCAGACGCTTGAGGCCGGTCACGAAGCTGGGCCACGGGCCTTTCTCGAGCTCGTCCAGATTGGGCGTATCAATCATTTGCTTTGCCATCTCTTCTCTCCTAGAACATTTCGAAATGCCCGCTCAGCCGAATGGCCCAACGGTATTCCAACATCGTATTGACTTGGCACCGACGCCACCATCATTCTCATGGGTAAATCGGTTACTCCCTTGAGGTAGGTATGAACCTACCCAAAAGGAGTAGATCATTTGCCCCAACGCGGTAATGCCTCATTCTCGCAAAGGGTGAGACATTACAGCCCGGTCACAAGAATCGATAAGAGTATTAAAATATTGTTGCAAACGCAAGCCCCTGTGCTCAGCAGGGTTGAAGCGCCGGGCGCTGCACCCATCTGGACGCATGGCATGCAGTGCATCCGCCACCTTTAGACGCGACACGAATTGAATCCATGCCCGAAATTACGCCCCTAGACAAGATGCGACTGCCGTTTGGCGGTCAGGAAATCGAGTTCCAGCACCTGACCCACGAGTCGGGCGGGGTGCCGTTTCTGCGCATCCGCATCCGCGAAAACAAGCGTTTCACCATTTTCGACGTCGACCCGGTCAGCGCACAGAAGTGGGCCGACCTGATGCAGGCCTGGGCGAAGGACAACGCCGGGGATGCACCGTGACCTGGGACTGGCCTGAAAACAAGCCGGAGGAATACACCCCCCACATGATCGACCTGCAGTTCGATCTGGTCGGCACGACCATCCCGACCGACAATGCGCAACTGCTGTCCGACGCGTTGCTGCACCTGCTGCCATGGCTGGGCGAAGAGGGCGGCACCGGCATCCAGCACCTGAAAGGCGCCGAAACCAACAAAGGCGACGCGACGCTGAACATCAACCGGCGCACCAAGCTGTACCTGCGCGTGCCCAAGACCCGGGTCGACGACATGCAGAAAATGATCGGGCAGACGCTCGATCTGGCCGGGCATACCCTGCAGCTCGGCAGCTTCAAGACCCGCGCGTTCACCGCGTTCGCCAATATCTACGCGCATTTCGTTGACACCGGCAGCGCCACTGAAGAACAATTCGTGCAGGACGTGATGCGCGAACTGGACGGCCATTTCCAGATCCGCTGCGGGTTTATCTGCGGCAGGTTGCAAACCCTGCAAACCACGTCCGGCCCGATCCATGGCTATAGTCTGATGCTGCACGACGTGCCGCCGCACAAGTCCCTGCAGCTGCAGGACGAAGGCATGGGACGCAACCGTTTGTTAGGCTGCGGGATTTTCATCCCGCATAAATCCATTGCACCGGTCATGCCGGTCAACCATTAAACCCCTAGCCGGCTTGCCGGCGAATCTTTAACCACCCACCCTGAAAGGAGAAAGCATGTCTTATGTTGTTAACGGCGAAGAGCTCGAAACCGGTGAAGAGAACTTCCTGCTGGAAGCCAACTTCAGCGACGATGTCCCCCCGGTCATCGCCGAGGCTGAAAAAATCACGCTGACCGACGAGCACTGGCAGGTCATCAACTACCTGCGCGACAAGTACCGTGAAGACGGCCAGACCCCCAACTTCCGCAACATGGTCGCCGAACTCGACGAGATGCATGAAGGCGTGGACTGGAAGAAGAAGCTGTACGAGCTGTTCCCCAACATGCCTGCCCGCCAGGGCTGCCGCGTCGCCGGCCTGCCCAAGCCTTTCGGCAAGGGCGGATACTGATTAGGGACTAGGATCTAGGGGCTAGGATCCAGGGGGCTCAGCGCTGGCCCTAGCCCCTAATTCCTATTTCCTAGCGCCTAGTTCCCAACCTATGTTTTCCAACACCCTCGTTACCACTGAAGACCTGGCCGCGCATCTGGATGATCCGAACTGGATCGTTCTGGATTGCCGTTTCACCCTCACCGACCCCAGCGCCGGTCGACAGGCCTACGAGAAAGCACACATCCCGGGTGCACGCTACGTGCATCTGGACGACGACCTGTCCGCCCCCGTCGGATCGGGCACCGGACGGCATCCGCTGCCCGATCCGCGCGTGCTGACCGAAAAACTCTGCGCGTGGGGCGTCGGCGTCAACAAGCAGGTGGTGGTGTATGACGACAGCTACGGCGCCATGGCCGTCCGCCTGTGGTGGATGATGCGCTGGCTCGGCCACCCCGGCGTCGCCCTGCTGGACGGCGGCTACCCGAAATGGACACGCGAAAAACGCCCGGTCGATGCCGACATCCCGGCAACGCACCGGGGCGCTTGCGCCTGCCTGCCCGAGCCGACTCAAATCGTGGCCGCCGATGACGTTCTGCACGCATCGAAGACCGGCGAACAACTCATCATCGACGCGCGACCGGATCGCCGCTTCAGCGGCGAGTTCGAGCCGCTCGACCCCGTTGCCGGCCACGTTCCCGGCGCCATCAACTACCCGTTCGACGAGAATCTCGACGTCGACGGCACCTTCCTGCCGCCCGAGGCGCTGCGCGAGAACTACCAGGCTTTGCTCAAGGGCAAGCCGGCTTGGCAGGTGCTCCACATGTGCGGCTCGGGCGTCACCGCCTGCCACAACATCCTGGCGATGGAAATCGCCGGGCTTCCCGGTTCACGGCTGTATCCCGGCTCGTGGAGCGAGTGGATCACCGAACCCGCCCGCCCCGTCGCCACCGGCGAATAACGCACCGCTGCATAGTAAGGAGCACACCATGGTCAAACCCGTCAGAGTCCGCACCATCTGGTTCAAGAAAGACGGCGAGCGCAGCGCCGAGGAAATCGCCACTGCGGTGGCCACCACCACTTGGCGCGTCGCCGACAAGGCGGTGGACAACCTCGGCCGCGAAAACTACGACATCATCACGCCGGCGCGCGGCTTCAAGCTGATCGCCGAATTCCTCGCTTTCCTGGTGCACTACTGCGACCGTATGGCCTACGCTACGCTGACGCCGGAGCGCCGCACCGCGGTGCTGCAGGCGGTGGCCAAGCGGCTGGGCGAACTGATGGAAGAAAACATCATCAGCGTGGTCGGCCCGGACGGCAATCGCAATTTCAAGGCGGAGTTCATCGACTTTCTGAACCGCCGCTTCAACGACTACGCCGAGTTCGAGTTCCCGGATGAGGAAAAAGCCAGCTTCCCGGCGCTGCGCTTCCTCAGCCTGCAGATCCGCGACGAGATGGGCGATAGCGACAAGACCTGGATCATGGACCAGATCATGGACATCGAGATGCCCGAAATGATGGGCACGGTGCGCAAAAGCTTCAAGGGCCTGCTGTCCGATGCACCAGTCAAGCGGGGCTTTGGTTCACCGGACATGCTGCCGCCGGAATAAATCCTTGGCCGCGTCCCCTTTCGATCTCGCCAACGAATCCGGCTACCGCGCCTGGCGCGACGCCAGGCTCGCCGCATATCCGCGCAGCGTTGACGAACTGATCGTGCCGCTGGCCGATCCACGCCATCTCACGACCGCGGAAATTTCCGCCCTCGAAGCGTGCTGCGCACGCGCCAACATGGTGATCTACAGCGCGCCGCACCTGGCCGCCGCCGACAAGTCGATCCCCAGACAACTCGGCCAGCAACTCGGCCTGGTGCGGCTCGAAGGCAACTACCTGGCCGACGAAGACGGGCTGTCCAGCATCACCCCGGCCGCCGACGAAGACAGCGGCGTGCGCGGCGACTTTATTCCCTACACCCACAAGCCGATCAACTGGCACACCGACGGCTACTACAACACGCTCGACCGCCGCATTCTTGGGATGATGCTGCACTGCGTGCAGGACGCCGAGGCTGGCGGTGAGAACGCGCTGCTCGACCACGAGATCGCCTACATCCAGCTGCGTGACGCCAATCCCGATTACATCGCCGCCTTGATGCAGCCCGACGCGATGACCATTCCCGCGCGCATGGACGAGTCACCCCTCTCCCCAACCCTCTCCCAGGGGGCGAGGGAGCAATCGCCGGGCCATAATCCATCAATTGCCCGTGCCGAGCAGAGCGGCCCGGTGTTCGCGGTCGATCCCGAATTGGGCTTTCTGACCATGCGCTACACTGCACGCACCCGCTCGATCGTGTGGAAGGCCGACACGGCGACGCAAGCGGCAGTCAAGGTCCTGGCCGACATCCTCGCCGGCTCCGAATACATCCTGACCGCGCGCCTGCAACCCGGCATGGGCCTCCTCTGCAACAACGTGCTGCACACCCGTAGCGCATTTTCCGATTCGCCGGAACACCGCCGCCTGCTCTATCGCGGCCGCTATTACGACCGCCTGAACTTCCCTGCGCGCCCAGCTTAGGCGGCGGGTAAAGTAAAATAGCGGTCTTCATTTTTCGGCCATCTGCCGTCATGCAGCTTCTCACCCTCGGGGTCAACCACCACACCGCACCGCTCGCGATCCGCGAGCAGGTCGCGTTCGGCCCCGAAAAGCTGGTGCAGGCGCTGCATGAACTGACGCAAAGCCGGCGCGCGTCCGAAGTCGCGATCCTGTCGACCTGCAACCGCACCGAGCTGTATGTCAACACGCCCGCCCCCGACGAGGTGGCGCAATGGCTGGCCGATTTCCACCATATCGAACGGCGCGAGCTCGCACCTTACTTGTATGCGCTGCCGCGCGAGAAAGCCGCGCAGCACGCCTTCCGCGTCGCCGCCGGACTCGACTCGATGGTGCTCGGCGAAACACAGATCCTCGGCCAGATGAAGCAGGCCGTGCAGGCGGCCGAGGACGCCGGCACGCTGGGCCTGTTGCTGCACAAGCTGTTTCAGCGCACCTTCTCGGTCGCCAAGGAAGTGCGCAGCAGCACCGAAATCGGCGCCAATTCGGTGTCGATGGCCGCCGCCGCGGTGCGGCTCGCCGAGCGCATCTTCCCCAGCATCCGGGACCAGGCCTGCCTGTTCATCGGCGCCGGCGAGATGATCGAGTTGTGCATCACCCACTTCGCCGGGCAGCATCCGCGCAAGATGACCGTCGCCAACCGCACCGCCGAGCGCGCACGCCCGCTGGCCGAACGCTTCAACGCCGGAGTCATTCCGCTCACCGACCTGCCGGATGAGCTGCCCCATTACGACATCATCATCACCTCGACCGCGAGCCCGCTGCCCATCCTCGGCAAGGGCATGCTGGAGCGTGCGATCAAGCAGCGCCGCCACCGGCCGATCTTCATCGTCGACCTCGCCGTGCCGCGCGACGTCGAGGCCGAAGTCGCCGACATGGATGATGTGTTTTTGTATAGCGTGGACGACCTCGGCCAGGTGGTGCGCGAAGGCATGGACAACCGCGTGGCGCAGGTGGCGCAGGCCGAGGCCATTATTGAAACCAGCGTCGAGAATTTTGTGCACTGGATGGAAGGCCGCGAACTGGTGCCGGTGATCCGTTCCTTGCGCGACAGCGCCGAGCGTCATCGCCGCCATGAAATCGAGAAGGCCGAAAAGGCGCTGGCGCGCGGCGAAGACCCGCGCGCGGTGATCGAGGCGATGAGCCACGCCTTGTCCAACAAGCTGCTGCACGCGCCGACCCACGCGCTCAGCCACGCCCCGCGCGACGAGCGCGACCAGATCGCCCGCCTGATCAGCCAGCTGTACGGGCTGAGCCGAGACAATTGAGGGAGACTGAGAAATGAAGGCCTCGCTGGCCGACAAGCTCGCTCGTGCCGACGAGCGACTGGAGGAACTCGACGCCTTGCTGTCGCAACCGGAAATCGCCGGCGACATGGACCGCTACCGCAAGCTGACCCGCGAGCACGCCGACCTCACCCCGGTGGTGGCGCTTTACCGCACTTACAAAGAGCTTGAAGCGGACCAGAAATCCGCCCGCGGCATGCTCGAAGACCCGGACATGCGCGAACTCGCCGAAGCCGAACTGGCCGACTGCGAGGCAAAAATCGGCCGACTGGAAACTGAACTGCAAACCGCGCTATTGCCGAAAGACCCCAACGACGAGCGCAACATCTTCCTGGAAATCCGCGCCGGCACCGGCGGCGACGAGTCGGCGCTGTTCGCCGGCAACCTCCTGCGCATGTACACCCGCTACGCCGAGCGCTGCGGCTGGAAGGTCGAGATCGTGTCGGATAACCCCGGCGAAGTCGGCGGCTACAAGGAAGCCATCATCCGCATCGTCGGCCACGGCGCGTATTCGCGGCTGAAGTTCGAATCCGGCGGCCACCGCGTGCAGCGCGTGCCGGAAACCGAATCGCAGGGCCGCATCCACACTTCGGCCTGCACCGTGGCCGTGATGCCGGAAGCCGACGAGGTCGGCGAAATCGACATCAATCCGGCCGACCTGCGCATCGACACCTACCGCGCGTCCGGCGCGGGTGGCCAGCACATCAACAAGACCGATTCGGCGGTGCGCATCACCCACCTGCCCACGGGGCTGGTGGTCGAATGCCAGGACGACCGCTCGCAGCACAAGAACAAGGCGCAAGCCATGAGCGTGCTGGCCGCGCGCCTGAAGGACCGCGAACTGCAGGCGCAGCACGCCGCCGAGGCGAGCGCCCGCAAAAGCCTGATCGGCAGCGGCGACCGCTCCGACCGCATCCGCACTTACAATTTTCCGCAGGGCCGCATCACCGACCACCGCATCAACCTCACGCTGTACAAGATCGACGCAGTGATGGACGGCGACCTGACCGAGCTGCTCGATGCGCTGGCGGCCGAGCATCAGGCCGAGCTGCTGGCCACGCTGTCGGGTGAGTAAGCAGGATTCAGGGGTCAGGGGTCAGGGGTCAGGGCCGCTAACGGTGGCCGACTGCCTCGGCGCCGCCAGCCGTCAACTCGCCGCTGCGCTCGGTCTGGACACACGGACAGCGCGGCTGGAAGCCCGCGTGCTGGCGGCGTTTGCCTGGAATGTGACGCCGGCCTGGCTGATCGCGCACGACACCGACCCGCTGGCCGAAACGCAGATCACGCCCTTCGAGGGCCTGCTGGCCCGTCGACTGGCGGGCGAACCCATTGCCTACCTTGTGGGCACACGCGAGTTCTATGGGCGGCCTTTCCAGGTTTCGCCCGACGTGCTGATTCCACGCCCCGACACCGAACTGCTGGTCGACCTCGCACTGGCGCGCATTCCGGCCAACCAGGCCCTGAACGTGCTCGATCTCGGCACCGGCAGCGGCTGCATCGCCATCACGCTGGCGCTGGAACGTCCGCATGCGCGTGTGACGGCGGTGGACCGTTCGGCAGCGGCGCTGACCATCGCCCGACACAATGCCGGAATCCTCGACGCCCGCGTCGCGTTTCTGGCCAGCGACTGGTTTGACGCGCTCGCCGGCCGGCACTTCGACCTCATTGTCAGCAACCCGCCCTACGTCCCTGCCGCCGACCCGCATCTGACGCGCGGCGACGTGCGTTTCGAGCCAATCGGCGCGCTCGCCGCCGGCAATGACGGGCTCGACGACCTGCGACATCTGATTACCGCCGCGCGGACCCACCTCGAACCCGGCGGCACCCTGCTGCTGGAGCACGGTCACGACCAGGCGGAGGCGGTCGTCGCCCTGCTGGAGTGTGGCGGCTACGTCTGCGTGCAGAGCTGGCCGGACCTCGCTGGCATCCTGCGCGTCAGCGGCGCGGTAGTGTCGGAATAATTTACACTTGATCCGCTGCCGATCCGGTTCGCACCGATCAAGGCCGCGTGTAATGGGCATTTTGGACGGTTCACTGTATATTGGTGCGATTCTTGCTGCATCTACATTGAACCCAAGATCATATCGAGGCTAGTCATGTCTGACCGCACACCCGAAAACCAGGATAACCCGTCCGAGGCACCGCAAAGCGACGCCATCAACCCCGGTCGCCGCAAACTGGCAGGCGCTGCGCTCGGCGCCGGCGCCGTGTTCACGCTGGCCAGCCGGCCGGTGTGGGCCAACCAGTGCACCATCTCCGGCATGGCATCCGGCAACCTGTCGGCACCCAAGGTCACCTGCGATGGCTGCACCCCGGGCTACTGGATGCAATGCCAGCACCTCGATTCCTGGGCTGCCACCGGTTTCAGCCCGGATGACATCTTCAATACGGTGTTTGGGGTGACGCAATACATCAACCCCCAAAACAACAAGCCCTATACGCTGCTTCAGGTGCTGGGGCTGCGTGGCGGCGGCGAAGGTTACGGCGACGCCGATGGCGGCAATTGCCAGGCTAAGCCGAATGGCAATGCGATCGGCAAGATCGGCCCCGATCCCATTTCCCCCAACCTGGGATTCCATGCCGTGGCCGCGCTGCTGAATGCTGCGCACCCGAACGTCAATTACGGCTACACCTCCGGTGAAATCATCAACCTGTTCCAAGCCAACATGCACAACGGCGCAGCACTGATGGATTCGCTCGTGATGCTGAACGAGCGCGGCTGCCCGCTGAACTGATGCGATGACGCAGGCTGCAACGGCCCCGCCACGCCTGCTGAAATGCTGGGGGGATGAAGCGGTCGTCTACGATGCGGCGTCGGGCGACACCCACTATCTCAAGCCGCTGACCCTGACGCTCTACCAGATCTGTCGCGACCACCCCGGCTGCCATGCAACAATGCTTGCCGGGCTGCTTGCAGAACGGCTGAGCGTGGAAAACACGCCGCAGCTGCATGAGGTGGTTTCAGACACACTCGACAGCCTGCGCAAAGCCGGTCTGCTGGAATCCGCATGAAACTGCTGCAACTGCCTCCTGCCGAGTTGCGTCGGCAACTGGCCGGCGCCGGTGTCTGGCTGCGCACCGGACCATTCTCGCTGCGCGTGCAGTCGCGCATTCCTTTTGTAGCCGAAGGCCTGACCGAACTCTACGGCCAATTCGAGGTGCGCAACGCCCACGAGGCCTTCGCCGATTTTCACGTCAGCGTGAACCCGCCGCCCACGCTGCGCCGCTGGCTGCGGCCGCAGGTTGCGTTCAACTTTGACGGCAGGCAGCCGTTCAAACCGCTGCCGCGCGACCAGGCGTTTCCGATGCTGGAATGGGGGCTCAACTGGTGCGTGTCGACCCAGGCGCACCAGTACCTCATCATTCATGCCGCCGTCGTTGAGAAGCACGGCATGGCGGCGATCCTGCCGGCGCCACCCGGATCTGGCAAAAGCACGCTGACCGCAGGTCTGGTGCTGTCGGGCTGGCGCCTGCTCTCCGACGAACTGACCCTGATCAATCGCAAGACTGGCCTGATCCAGCCCTTGCCGCGTCCGGTCAGCCTGAAGAACCAGTCGATTGACGTAATCCGCCAGTTTGAGCCGAACGTCTACATCAACCGCGCCTCACACGACACCATCAAGGGCACGGTCGCCCACATGCGTCCGCCACGCGACAGCGTGCTGCGCCAGCACGAAACGGCGCGTCCCGGCTGGGTGATCTTTCCAAAATGGGAAGCCGGCGCACCGGCCACGCTCACACCGCGCTCGCAGGCGCAGACCTTCATGTTTCTGGCGCAGAACGCGTTCAACTACAGCCACCTGGGCGCCGACGGTTTCCGCGTCGGCGCCGCCCTGATCGACCAGACGCAGTGCTTCGATTTCCACTATGGCGATCTGAGCGAGGCGGTCGCCGAGTTTGATCGCCTTGCCGAGCGGCGCGCCCCCTGACATGTTGCCCCTCTCCGACACCCTGCTGGCCCGTACGCTGCGCACGCCCGGGTCGATCGCCCGCTATTCCATGAGCGAGTGGGACGTGCTGGTGCGGCAGGCGCGCGCTGCCGGCCTGCTGGCGCGGCTGGCGCATCGCTTCCGCCGGAACGAACTGACGTCCGCCATTCCGGCGGCGGCACGCTGGCATTTCGAGGCCGCCGAAACGCTGGCCGCCAAGCAGCAAGTCGCCGTACGCTGGGAACTGCAGCAAGTGCGCCGCGCGCTGCGTGATCTCGACTGTCCGCTGATCGTGCTGAAAGGCGCAGCCTATGTCGCCGCCGGCCTGCCCGCGGCCGAGGGCCGCCTGTTCAATGACATCGACCTGCTGGTGCCGCGCGAACAGCTGGCGCGGGCAGAGTCGGCGCTGATGCTGGCCGGCTGGCACGCCAGCGGCCTGTCCGAATACGACAAGCGCTACTACCGCCGCTGGATGCATGAAATCCCGCCGCTGCAGCATGTGCAGCGCGACACCGTGATCGACCTGCACCATGCCATCCTGCCCGAGACCGCGCGCTACCACCCGGACACGGCACTGCTGCACAGACGCGCCGTCCCCGTCGACGGCCTGCCGGGCGTCCAGGTGCTGGCACCGGAAGACCGCATCCTGCATTCGGCCACCCATGTGTTCCATGACGGCGAATTGCCGCACGGCCTGCGCGACCTGACCGACCTCGATCTGCTGCTGCGCGATGCGTCCGACGACGCGGGCTTCTGGACGCGCCTGGTCACGCGCGCCGATGAACTGCAGCTCGGTCGTTCGCTGTATTACGCGCTGCGCTATGCGCGGCATTTCCTCGATACGCCGGTGCCCGACAGCGTGATAGTCGCACTCGATGTCCATGCGCCCGGCCGCGTCACCCGCGCGCTGATGGACCGCATTTTCACCCGCGTGCTGGCGCCCGACCATGCGAGCTGCGCCGATGCCTACACCCCCGCCGCACGGCTGGCCGCCTTCGTCCGTGCCCACTGGCTGCGCATGCCCGCGTACCTGCTGATTCCGCATCTGTTCCACAAGGCGTTCATCAGCCCGTTGCAGCGCACCCCCAAAGCCGCTTGACGGCAGCCCCGTCACGGGTATAATTCCCGACTATTCCAGTCAAGTATTATCAGGAGCCCAAGATGACCGCGCTAGACCGCATTCGTGAGCAAGTCACCAGCAATACCGTCGTGCTGTATATGAAAGGCACCCCCCAGTTTCCGCAGTGCGGCTTTTCGTCGCGCGCGGCCCAAGTGCTGCAGGCCTGCGGCGTGAAGGATTTTCTGGCGGTGAACGTGCTCGCCGATCCGGAAATTTTCGAGAACCTGAAGTACTACGCCAACTGGCCGACCTTCCCGCAGCTCTACGTCAAGGGCGAGCTGATCGGGGGGTCCGACATCATGATCGAGATGTACCAGAAGGGCGAAATCCAGAAATTGCTGGAAGAAGCGCAAGCCGCCTGAAGCAACCCACACGCGTAAAAAAGCCGACCCACAGGGTCGGCTTTTTTATTGCTGCACGCAGCATCAGGCGTCCGTCTCGGCATCGCCGTCCATGCCCAGCTCGTGGATCTTGCGGGTCAGGGTGTTGCGCCCCCAGCCGAGCAGATGCGCGGCCTCGATGCGGCGCCCACCGGTATGGCGCAGCGCCACTTCGATCAGCGTTTTCTCGTAGGCCTGGGTCAGCTCGTCCAGAATCGCCGCCTCCCCGCGCGCCAAACGCGCCCCCGCCTCGGCCGCCAAGCTCTGCAGCCAGTCGCCGCCCACCGGCTCGGCCGGCCCCTGCATCAGGTCGGACGGCAGATCGCCCACTTCGACCACCTGCCCCGGCGCCATCACGGTGAGGTAATGGCAGACGTTTTCGAGCTGACGCACGTTGCCGCTCCACGACAGACCGACCAGCGTCTTCAGCGCCGCATCCGACACGCCCTTGGCTTCCATCCCCAGTTCACGCGCGCTCTTCTGCATGAAGTGCCGCACCAGCAAAGGAATGTCCTCGCGCCGCTCGCGCAGCGCCGGCAGGCGCAGACGGATCACGTTGAGGCGGTGGAACAGGTCCTCGCGGAACAGGCCTTCACGCACCCGTACTTCGAGGTCCTGGTGGGTGGCGGCGATCACCCGCACGTTGACCTTGATCGGCGTATGCCCGCCGACGCGATAGAACTGGCCGTCCGACAGCACGCGCAGCAGGCGCGTCTGCAGTTCGGACGGCATGTCGCCGATTTCGTCCAGGAACAGCGTGCCGCCGTCGGCCTGCTCAAAGCGGCCGCGCCGTTGCGCCGCCGCGCCGGTGAAGGCGCCGCGCTCGTGGCCGAACAGTTCGGATTCGAGCAGATCCTTCGGAATCGCCGCGGTGTTGAGTGCAATGAACGGCCCGCTGGCACGCGGACTGTGCCGGTGCAGCGCGCGCGCGACCAGCTCCTTGCCGCTGCCCGATTCGCCAGTGATCAGCACGGTGGCGTGCGACTGCGAAAGGCGCCCGATCGCGCGGAACACCTCCTGCATGGCCGGCGCCTGACCGAGCATTTCAGTCATCGGCGCTTCGCTCGGTACCGGCGTGTCGCGGCTGGCGCTCTCGGCCTGAGCACGCCGCACCAGTTCCAGCGCCTGGTCGACGTCGAAGGGTTTGGGCAAGTATTCGAACGCCCCGCCCTGGAACGCCGCCACCGCGCTGTCGAGGTCGGAATACGCGGTCATGATGATGACCGGCACCTTGGGCAGGCGCTCCTTCAAGGCCTGCAGCAGCTCCAGACCGGTGACGCCCGGCATCCGGATATCGGACAGCACCACGGTAGGCGTGCTGCGTTCCAACTCGCGCAGCGCGTCGCTCGCCGCACTGAAGGTCATGCACGGAATGTCCTCGCGCAGCAGGGCTTTTTCGAGCACCCAGCGGATGGAACGGTCGTCGTCGATGATCCAGACACAGCTTGATTTCGTCATGGCGGGGTTCAGTCGGGCAAGGGAAGAAAAATGGCAAACACAGTGCGGCCCGGGCGGCTCTCGCAGTCGATGGTGCCGTGGTTCTGCGCAACCAGGGTTTGCGAGACCGCGAGACCGAGTCCGCTGCCGCCTTCACGGCCCGAGACCAGCGGATAGAAAATCTGCTCGCGGATGTCATCGGGAATGCCCGGGCCGTTGTCGATGATCTCGATTCGCAGGCCCAGCCGGTAGCGCCGGCTTTCCAGCGTGATCTGCCGCGCGACCCGGGTCTTGAAGATGATCTCGCCGTTACCGTGCATGGCTTGTACGGCGTTGCGCGCGATGTTCAGCGTGGCCTGGATCAGCTGTTCGGCGTCGGCGCGGATTTCGGGCAGGCTGATGTCATAGTCGCGCCGCAGCGTCACGCTTGGCGTTTCGGCCAGAATCAGGCTGCGAACCCGTTCCAGTACTTCGTGAATATTGACCGCACCAAAACGGGGCATTCGGTGCGGCGTCAGCAAGCGCTCCATCAGCGACTGCAGGCGGTCGGATTCCTTGATGATGACCTGGGTGTATTCCCGCAGGCTCTCGCGCGGCAGTTCGTGCTCCAGCAACTGTGCGGCGCCGCGGATGCCGCCGAGCGGATTCTTGATTTCGTGAGCCAGATTGCGCAGCAATTCGCGATTGGCCTCCTGCTGCAGGCGCGCCTGCTCCAGCCGGGCGATACGCAGGTGCGGATCGACCGCGCGCATTTCGATCAGCACGCCCAGCTGCGGCGCCTCCAGCGGCGACAGGTTGCAGCCCAGGCGGATCGGCGGATGCCCGCCCACCACCACGTCGAGTTCATGTTCGATCACCGTTTCCTGCGCATCGCGCACGGTCCGGATCGCGGCCAGGAGCTCGGGGCTGCGCTCGAACACGCGGTCCGCGTGGTCGCCCACCAGCAGCACGCCGGACATGCCCAAGAGGGTTTCCGCCGCCGGGTTGACGTAGACGATGCCGTCTTCGGCATCGAGCACCAGGGTGCCGGTCGACAGGCAATCGAGCCCGGAAAAGTCGGTTGGGGGGGAGGACGACATGCTCATGCACTCTATTGAAGCACTGATTGTGCCAGCGTGCGTATTGCGGGTGTCGGACTGCTACGGATGATGACGGGCGGGCCGGCGCAGCGCCCCGCATACGGCAGAATGCGGCCGGATCGATCAGGCAGTGCCCCCGCGCTGCGAGGCACTCAGGCTAGCGCAGGTTGGCGAGTTCGCGCTGGATCGCGGTGACGTTCTGTTCGTGCTGCTGCAGCGCGGCGCGCAGCCGGTTCACCCGATTGACATAGCTGGTGTCGTTGGCGCGCTCACCCGGCTGCAGGCGTTCGCCCAGCGTCAGCTGACGCCGCGCTTCTTCGGCATTGCGGCGCTCGCCGTCGATTTCGTCCTGCAGCACCTGGCGGCGGATGTCGTCACGGCGCTTCTGGGTGCCGGCATCGATGCGCGGGAAATTCGCGGGACTGGGCGTGGAGGCCCGGGCCGGTGCCTTGCCGGCGGGCGCCAGCGGCTTCGGCGCGCCCGGAAGATCGATCCGCTGGGCGCCCTTCTTGTAGACATCGGTAAACGTCACCTGGCCGTTCTCGTCGACGTATTTATAGATTTCCGCCTGCGCAGGGGCAGACAGAATCAGGCTCAGCAGAAGGGAAAGGCGGACAATGGGCATGGGCAACGAGTGTAGCGTACCCCTCATTTAACGGACACAGGGCGGCAATCTTGACCGTCGGCCGCCCATGAAAAAGGGCGGCCGACGGCCGCCCTTCTGTGCTGCTTGCGCAGGCCTTACAGCGAGTAGTACATCGCAAATTCGACCGGGTGCGTGGTCATGCGGAACTTGGTGACATCCTGCATCTTCAGTTCGATGTAGGCGTCGATCATGTCGTTGGTGAACACACCGCCACGAGTCAGGAACTCGCGGTCCTTGTCGAGCTCGTCCAGCGCCATTTCCAGGCTGTGGCAGACCTTCGGAACCTTGGCGTCCTCTTCCGGCGGCAGGTCGTACAGATCCTTGTCCGACGGATCGCCGGGGTGGATCTTGTTCTGGATGCCGTCGAGGCCGGCCATCATCAGTGCAGCGAAGCACAGATACGGGTTAGCAGTGGGGTCCGGGAAACGGGTCTCGATGCGGCGCGCCTTCTCGGAAGCGGCGATCGGGATGCGGATCGAGGCCGAACGGTTGCGGGCCGAGTAGGCCAGCATCACCGGGGCTTCGAAACCAGGCACCAGACGCTTGTACGAGTTGGTCGACGGGTTGGTGATCGCGTTCAGCGCCTTGGCATGCTTGATGACGCCGCCAATGTAGTACAGGCACAGTTCGGACAGTCCGGCGTAGCCGTTGCCCGCGAACAGGTTCTTGCCGTCTTTCCACAAGGACATGTGAACGTGCATGCCGGAGCCGTTGTCGCCAACGATGGGCTTGGGCATGAAGGTCGCGGTCTTGCCGTAGGCGTGGGCGACGTTGTGCACGATGTACTTCAGGATCTGCGTCCAGTCGGCGCGCTTGGTCAGCGTGCTGAACATGGTGCCGATTTCGCACTGGCCGGCGGTCGCCACTTCGTGGTGGAACACTTCGACCGGGACGCCGGCTTCTTCCAGTGCCAGCACCATGGCGGCACGAATGTCCTGCAGGCTGTCGACCGGGGGCACCGGGAAATAGCCGCCCTTGACGCCGGGACGGTGACCGGTGTTGCCGTTCTCGAATTTTTCAGCGGACGACCACGAGGCTTCCTCGGAATTGATCTTCACGCCGCAGCCCGACAGGTCGTCGTGCCAGGTGATGGAATCGAAAATGAAGAACTCGGGCTCGGGGCCGAAGTAGGCGGTATCGGCGATGCCGGTCGACTTCAGGTAGGCCTCGGCACGACGCGCCACCGAACGCGGATCGCGCTCGTAACCCTTGCCGTCGGACGGCTCGATCACGTCGCAGGTCAGGATCAGCGTGGGCTCATCGAAGAAGGGATCCATGTAGGCTGTATCCGGATCTGCCTTGAGCAGCATGTCGGATGCCTGAATGCCCTTCCAGCCGGCGATCGAAGAACCATCGAAGGGATGGCCGTCCTCAAACCAGTCTTCGGTCACAATGCGGGCGGGAATCGAAACGTGCTGTTCCTTGCCACGGGTATCGGTAAAGCGCAGGTCGACGAACTTGACTTCATCGTCCTGAATTCTTTTGAGCACATCGGCCACGGCCATGCTGAATCTCCTCGATCTGAATAAAAAGGGTAACGAAACTATTGACGGCACCTGCCTGCGTGCCGTGATGAACTTAACTTAGCAGCAACCATGCCATGTACGAATGCGGACGCAAATCATTGTGCCATAAGGCCCATGCAGCAGGATAGTGCAGCGCGCGCCCTTTAGCTTGCACTTTAATCGTGCGCCGGAGACCGCTACCGCACTATTTTGGTGCGGATTGCATCGGAGAGCGTCTTTCATATACTGAACTGAGCCCTACAAGGAAATCATCATGGGACGCATCACCGCGCTGCTGGATACCGCTCACGGGCGCAGCCAGGATCACGCCTGGCCGTATGCCGGCGCCCTCCTGCCGCACGAGGCGCACGAACTGCTGCAGCTGGCCCCCGGCGCGCGCCTGGTGGATGTGCGTTCGCGCGCGGAAATCGATCTCAATGGCGTGATACCGGGCGCAGTCCATGTCGAGTGGCAATCCTGGCCGGGCTGGGTGCAGAATCCGCATTTTTTCACTCAGCTGGCCCAGGCCACCGATCCGGAGTCACTGTTGATTTTCATGTGCCGCACCAACGTGCGTTCGCATCGGGCTGCTGCAGCCTGCGCCGAAGTGGGGCGCGGCAGCTGCTACAACATGCTGGAAGGCTTCGAGGGCGATCTCAACAAGACCACCGGCCACCGCAACGAAATCAACGGCTGGAAGTTCCACGGCCTGCCGTGGACACAAAGCTGATCAAGATGCGCCCCAGTTGGATCGGCCGCGATTGGAGCCGCCTCGGTTTGAGCCGCCTCGATTAGACTCGCCTCGATTAAAATAGCGCGGCCATGACAGACCGCTACGCCGTATTCGGGCACCCGATTGCCCACTCCAAATCCCCGCAGATTCATGCCGCTTTTGCCCGCCAGACCGTGCAGGACATGACGTATGAGGCGATCCTCGCACCGAAGGACGGCTTTGCAGACAGCGTGGCCGCGTTCATCACCGCGGGCGGACGCGGCGCCAACGTCACCGTGCCGTTCAAGGAAGAGGCCTTCCGGCTGGCCGGCCGCTTGAGCTCGCGCGCCGAGCGTGCCGGGGCGGTCAACACGTTGCGCTTTGATGCTGATGGCATCTTTGGCGACAACACCGATGGCGCCGGGCTGGTGGCCGACCTCACCCGCAATCTGGGCTGCGTGCTGGCAGGCAAGCGCGTCCTGCTGGTCGGCGCGGGTGGCGCGGCACGCGGTGTGATCGAGCCCCTGCTCGCCCAGCAGCCTGCCGAGGTGGTGATCGCCAACCGCACGGTCAGCCGCGCACAGGACCTGGCCGCGCTGTTCGGCCGCGGGGTCCGCGCGTGCAGTTTCGATGCGGCGGACGCCCCTTTCGATATTGTCATCAATGCCACCGCTGCCAGTCTCGCCGGCGAATTGCCGCCGCTGTCGCCGCGCGTCTTCACCGCCGACACGCTGGCCTACGACATGATGTACGGCCGCGACACGCCCTTCCTCGATTTCGCGCGCAGCCACGGCGCCGCCACCGCCGACGGGCTGGGCATGCTGGTCGAACAGGCCGCAGAGGCGTTCACCCTGTGGCGCGGCGTGCGCCCCGACACCGCCCCGGTCATCGCGGCCTTGCGCACATGATCCGCACCGCATTGCGCTGGCTCGGCAAGGGCGTGGCGGCGGCGATCGCGCTGGTGCTGATCTATCAGCTGTGGATCTTCGCCCATGTGTTGTGGTGGATCGATCACAATCCCAAATCGACCGCTTTCATGGCCGCCGGGCTGGCGCGCCAGCAGGACAAGAATCCCGACGCCGAACTGCGTCACAAATGGGTGCCGTACGACCAGATTTCGCCCCATCTGAAACGCGCCATCGTCGCCGCCGAAGACGCGAAATTCCTCGAGCACGATGGCTTCGACGTCGAAGGCATCCAGAAAGCCGTCGAAAAGAATCTGAAGAAGGGCAGGCTCGTCGCCGGCGGCTCCACCATCAGCCAGCAGCTCGCCAAGAACCTGTTCCTCTCCGGCGAACGCAGCTTCATCCGCAAGGGTCAGGAAGCCATCATCACGCTGATGATCGAATCCACCTGGAGCAAGCGCCGCATCCTCGAGGTGTATCTGAATGTGATCGAGTGGGGCAACGGCATCTATGGCGCCGAAGCCGCCGCCCGCCGCTACTACAAGACCTCGGCCGCCAAGCTCAGCCGCGACCAGGCCGCCCGCATGGCCGCAATGGTGCCCAACCCGCGGCTGTACGAATACAACCGCGGCTCGCGCACCTATCAGCGTCGCGTCGCGGTCATCCTGCGCTACATGCATCACGCGCAGGTGCCGCGCTGACCTCGCGGCCCGACCGCGCGCACCCCGGCGTTCGACCCGGATAACCGCGGTAACGCGCTACAATCGGGCGTTCGCACCCGGCCCGATCATGACCGATACGCTCGAAACTCAGTCGCAGGACAACCTCGAAGCCCACCTCGCGCAGGTGCAGGACCTGCTCGCCCGGATGCGGCTGGTGGAGGAGCTCGTCCACAAGCAGGGCGGGCCGCGCCAGAGCCTGGTCGAGAACCTGGTGCACAAGCAGAACCTGACGGAGTTGCAGCGCAAGCTGGACGACCTGCATCCGGCCGACATCGCCTACATCCTGGAAGCCCTGCCGCTGGACGAACGCCGGCTGGTGTGGAGTCTGGTCAACGCGGAAAACGACGGCGAAATTCTGCTGGAAGTCTCCGACTCGGTGCGCGAATCGCTGATCCAGACCATGGACAAGGCGGAGCTCCTGGCCGCGGCCGAATCACTCGACACCGACGAGATCGCCGACATCGCGGCCGACCTGCCGCGCGACGTGATCGAAGAACTGCTCATCAGTCTCGACGCGCAAAAGCGTGCGCACCTGCAGTCGGCGCTGGCCTATCCGGAGGACACGGTGGGCGCGCTGATGGATTTCGAGATGGTGACGATCCGCGCCGATGTCACGCTCGAAGTCGCGCTGCGCTACCTGCGCCGCCTGGGCGAGCTGCCGGACCAGCTCGACAAGCTGTTCGTGGTGGACCGGATCGACGAGATCATCGGCGTGCTGCCGCTGAAAAGGTTGTTGACCGCCGACCCCGAAGCCTCGGTGGCGGCGGTGATGGTCGAGGATTTCGTCAGGTTCCACCCGGAGGACGAGGCGCAGGAGGCGGCGCAGGCCTTCGAACGCTATGACCTGGTGATGGCGCCGGTGGTGGATGCGCAGGGGCGACTGATCGGACGTCTCACGGTCGACGCGGTGGTCGACTACATCCGCGAATCGGCCGACGCCGACATGCTGTCGATGGCCGGTCTGAAGGAAGAGGAAGACCTGTTCTCCACGGTGTGGCGTTCGGCGAAGAACCGCTGGATGTGGCTGTCGATCAATCTTGCCACGGCCTTCATCGCCTCGCGTGTGATCGGCGCCTTCGAAGGATCGATCGAAAAACTGGCGGCGCTGGCGGCGCTGATGCCCATCATCGCCGGCATCGGCGGCAACTCCGGCAACCAGACCATCGCGCTGATCGTGCGCGGCCTCGCGCTCGGCCAGATCACCCAGGCCAACGCGCGCCGCCTGATCGTGAAGGAGCTGGGCGTCGCCCTGTTCAACGGCCTGCTGTGGGGCTCGGTGGTCGGCGTGTTCGCCTGGCTGCTGTACGACAACATGGCGCTGGGCGGGGTGATGGCGCTGGCGATGCTGCTCAACCTGATCGTCGCCGCGCTGGCCGGCATTTTCATTCCGATGACGCTGGAGCGCATGAAGCGCGACCCGGCGGTCGGCTCGTCGGTGCTGCTGACCTTCACCACCGACAGCATGGGCTTCTTCATCTTTCTCGGGCTCGCCACCCTGCTGCTGCTGTGACGCCGACACCGGACAGCCGTGCCCTCTACCTGCGCCTGCTGGGCTATGTGAAGCCCTACTGGCGCATGTTCGCGCTGTCGCTGGTCGCGCTGGTGCTCACCGCTGCCACCGAGCCGATGCTGCCCGCGCTGTTCAAGCCGCTGCTGGACCAGGGCTTCGTCGCCAAGGACCCCGACTTCATCCGCTGGATTCCGATCCTGCTGCTGGCGCTGTTCCTGGTGCGCGGCATCACCAGCTTCGTCAGCACCTATTGCATGGCGTGGGTCGGCAGCCGGCTGGTGATGGACCTGCGCGCCGCGATGTTCGACAAGCTGATGACGCTGCCGACGCGCTACTTCGACCAGAACCCGAGCGGGCAGCTGATTGCGCATCTGGCGTTCAATGTCACCCAGGTCACGCAGTCGGCCACCAGTTCGCTCACCACGCTGGTGCGCGACACGGTCACGGTGCTGGGGCTCTTGGGCTACCTGCTGTGGCTGAACTGGCAGCTGACGCTGATCGTGTTCGCGATGGTGCCGCTGACTCTGTGGATCGTCCGCATGGCCAGCACGCGCCTGCGCGGCCTGTCGCGCAAGGCGCAACAAAATATTGGCGACCTCACCCAGGTGGTCGACGAGGCCGTGGGTGGACACCGCGTCGTCAAGCTGTACGGCGGCGAGGACTACGAGCAGACGCGCTTCCGCCACGCCGCGAATCTGGCGCGCGTGTTTGAAATGAAGCGCGTCGCCGCCAACGCGGTGTACGAGCCGGTGATCCAGTTCATCGCGGCGGTGGCGCTGGCGATCATCGTCTACATCGCTGCCGGCCAGGCCAGCGCGAACACCACGACCGTGGGCGGCTTCGTTGCCTTCTTCATGGCCATGCTGCTTCTGTTCGCGCCACTGAAACGGCTCACCGCCGTCAACGACCAGCTGCAGCGCGGCCTCGCCGCGGCCGAAACCATTTTCACGCTGCTCGACCAGGACGCTGAACGCGACAGCGGCACCCGCAGCCTCGACCGGGTCGAGGGACGCCTGACACTGCACGGCGTGAGCCTGACCTACCCCGGCAAGACCACCCCGGCGCTCGACGGCATCACGCTCGACATCGCGCCCGGCGAAACCGTGGCGCTGGTCGGCGCTTCGGGCTCGGGCAAGACCACGCTGGCCAATCTGGTGCCGCGTTTCTACGACCCCGACGACGGCACGATCACCCTCGACGGCATCGACATCCGCGACCTGCGCCTGCAGAATCTGCGCGGCCACATTGCGCTGGTGTCGCAGGACGTGGTGCTGTTCAACGACACGCTGGCGCACAACATCGCCTACGGCACCCGACGCGACGCCACCGCGGAAGAAATCCGCGCCGCCTGCGTCGCGGCGCACGCCTGGGAGTTCATCCAGGCGCTGCCCGACGGCCTGCAAACCCTGATCGGCGAGAACGGCATGCGACTGTCCGGCGGCCAGCGTCAACGCATTGCGATTGCCCGCGCAATTCTAAAAAACGCGCCGCTGTTGATCCTCGACGAAGCCACCTCGGCGCTCGACAACGAATCCGAGCGCCACGTGCAAGCCGCGCTCGAAACGCTGATGGAGAACCGCACCACGCTGGTCGTCGCGCATCGACTGTCCACCATCGAACGCGCCCACCGCATCGTGGTGCTCGAAGGCGGCCGCATCGTCGAGATCGGTAGCCACGCCGAACTGATCGCCAGAAAAGGCCGCTACGCGCAGCTGCACGCGCTGCAGTTTTCTGCATGAGTCCCGACCTCCCCAGCGGTTGGGTCAAGCCCGCCCGTTCGCTGGCCACCGCCGCCGGGCGCGCGATCGGCGACTACCGCATGATCCGCAGCGGCGACCGCATCCTGCTGGGACTGTCGGGCGGCAAGGATTCGCTGTCGCTGCTGCATACGCTGCATCACCTGCAGCAGAAGGCGCCGGTGAAGTTCGAACTCTTGGCAGCCACCGTCGACCCGCAATCCGACCAATACGATCCGTCGCCGCTCAAGGCTTACATGGCCGGGCTTGGCGTCCCCTATTTTCTGGAGTCGCAGCCCATCCTTGAAGACGCGCAAAAGACGCTGACCAAGGATTCCGATTCCTACTGCGCCTATTGTTCGCGCATGCGGCGCGGCATCCTGTATCGCGTCGCACGCGAGCAGGGCTGCAACGTCATCGCGCTGGCGCAACACCTCGACGACCTTGCCGAGACGCTGATGATGTCGATGCTGTTCGGCGGCAAGCTGCGCACCATGTCGCCGCATTATCTGAACGACGCCGGCGACCTGCGCATCATCCGGCCGTTTGCCTACGCGCGCGAGCGTCAGACCCGCGCATTTGCCGCAGATGCCGGCCTGCCGGTGATCTTCGAGAACTGCCCGGCCTGCTTCGCCAAGCCGCAGCAGCGCTACGCGATGAAGCAGATGCTGGCCGAGCAGGAAAAAACGCACCCGCGCATTTTCAACAGCCTGCTGACGGCGATGCGTCCGCTGATGGGCGAACCGCCGGCCTGAGACCGGCCATTCAGCGCGACGGTTTGCAGCGCTTGCCTTCGTACTCGTACCGGTGCAATGCGTAGGCCTTGCCGTTCCAGCGTTCGACCGGAAAACAGAAGCCCGGCCCGCCGATCGAGATGTCCGGCCAGCCGCCGATGCCTTTCGACTTGAGAAATTCGGGGATGCCGATGCCGCCGCTCATCGCGCGCCACGTTCCGTCGGCCTGCTTGCTCAGCAGCTGGTAGCCCATTCCGGTATGGCCGTAGCAAAACGTGCCGCCTTCGCTGACCACCGCTTCGGGACGACCATCACCGTTGAGGTCGCGTACGGTGTCGATGGTCGCGCCGCTGCTGTTGGGGTCGTCGGCGCACATCACCCACATGCCTTTTCGCTGCATTGCGCCCGCCGCCTTGAACACCGCCCGTTTGTCTGCATCGGTCAGCGTCAATTCCGCGGACGCCGCTGCTCGCGGCACTCCACTCATCAGCAGGCCCACCACACAGAGCCCGCCGAGCACGGATACTGAAAGCCTGTTCATGCCTCACCTCCCTCACTGCCAAAGCCTAAACATAGACTCGGCAAGCGCAGCTGCAAGCGGCCATCGCCGTCACGCGCTCGCCGTGGCGCGGCTCCGGCAGTCGTTTCTCACCACGCCATTTGCCCGTAGAATCAAGCCTTTGTTTTAATTGAACCTTCCACAAAGAGAACAAGGTTATGACGGCGTCTTTCATCCCCCCCAAACGTATCCTCATGGGCCCCGGCCCCTCCGACGTGCCGCAGCGCGTGCTCGACGCGATGGCACGGCCGACCATCGGCCACCTCGATCCGGCTTTCGTCGACCTGATGGAGCAGATCAAGTCCATGCTGCGCATGGCGTTCCAAACCCAGAACGCGCTGACTTTCCCGGTGTCAGCGCCCGGCTCGGCGGGGATGGAAATGTGCTTCGTCAATCTGGTGGAACCCGGCGACAAGGTGATCGTCTGCCGCAACGGCGTGTTCGGCGGCCGCATGCTGGAAAACGTCAAGCGCACCGGCGGCGTGCCGGTGGTCGTCGACGACGCCTGGGGGGCGCCGGTCGATCCGCAGAAAGTGCGCGATGCCTTCAAGGCGAATCCGGACGCGAAGATTCTTGCCTTCGTGCATGCCGAAACCTCGACCGGCGCGCAGTCGGACGCCGAAACGCTCGGCAGGATCGCGCAGGAGGCAGGCGCCTTGACCATCATGGACTGCGTCACCAGCCTCGCCGGCACGCCGTTGTATCTGGACACGTGGGGCATCGACGCCGCGTATTCCGGCAGCCAGAAGTGCCTGTCGTGCACCCCGGGACTCTCGCCGGTGTCATTCTCCGAGCGGGCCATTGAACGGATCAAGGCGCGCAAGACGCCGGTGCAAAGCTGGTTCCTCGATCTGAACCTGGTGCTCGGCTACTGGCAATCGGCCGGCAAGCGCACCTACCACCACACCGCGCCGATCAACCCGATGTACGGGCTGCACGAGGCGCTGGTGATCCTGGAAGAGGAAGGCCTGGAAAACGCCTGGGCACGCCACCGTGCGATGCACGAAAAACTCAAGGCCGGCCTTGAAGGCATGGGCCTCAAATACGTAGTCGAAGAATCCGCCCGTCTGCCACAACTCAACTCAATCTACGTGCCGGAGGGTGTCGACGAAGCGGCGATCCGCGCGCGCCTGCTGAACGAGTTCAACCTCGAAATCGGCGCCGGCCTCGGCGACATGGCGGGCAAGATCTGGCGTATCGGCCTGATGGGTTATTCGGCGAAGCAGGCAAACGTCGACTACTGCCTGAAGGCATTGAAAGCCTGCCTGTCCTGATCCCCTGCGGACGTCCTGCCGGGCCATCCCGGCAGGACGTCGAATGAGCTTGGCTATACTGGGCCTTTACCACCCGCCCCGCCAAAATTCAGGATGACACAGAATGATCGTTCAGAAAGATTTCAGGGAACTCGGCTGCGCGGAGTGCGCCGGCGGTTCCGGACTGGATTTCGAGTTCACGATGGCCTTCCAGCCGATCGTCAACATCGATACCCGCGAGGTCTATGCCCAGGAAGCCCTGGTGCGCGGTCTCAACAACGAATCCGCCGGTGAGGTGTTCACCCACGTCAACGACAGCAACCGCTACCGCTTCGACCAGACCTGCCGTGTCAAGGCGATTGAGCTTGCCGCGCAGCTTGGGATGCGCTCCCTGCTCAGCATCAATTTCATGCCCAACGCGGTCTACCGCCCCGAGCTTTGCATCCGCACGACGCTGGAGGCCGCCAAGACTTACGGCTTTCCGATCGAGCGCATGATTTTCGAGATCACGGAAGCCGAAAAGGTGGAAGACCACGAGCACCTGCGCGACATCGTGGAGCACTACAAGCAGCGCGGATTTCTGACCGCGATCGACGATTTTGGCGCAGGCTACTCGGGGCTCAATCTGCTGGCCGAACTGCAAACCGATCTGATCAAACTGGACATGGCGCTGATCCGCGACATCGACAAGCACAAGGGTCGCCAGGCCATCACCCGCGGGATCATGCAGGTGTGCAGCGACCTGTCGATTCGCGTCATCGCCGAAGGCGTCGAATCCCGGGAGGAAGTCCTGGTTCTGCGCGACCTTGGCGTGGTGCTATTTCAGGGCTATTACTTCGCCCGGCCGGCATTCCGTGCGCAGGCGACAGTGCCGGTCGAAGCGTACGACAGCCTGGCTTGAACACCCTCCCCGACGCAGCTGTCTGTTGCGTCGGTGCGTGCCGCTCAGCCCGCGTTGAGCATGGACCCGCGGCCATACCGCCCCCAAGAAAACCCGTCAGATCACGCCCATGACCAGCAGGATGATCAGGATGACGACGATCAGACCAATGCCGCCGCTGGGACCATAGCCCCAGGCGCGGCTGTGTGGCCACAGGGGGATGGCGCCAATCAGGATCAGGATCAACACAATTAACAGGATGGTTCCAATGCTCATGGTCTACTCCTCGTTATCAGGGTGGTAACAAAAAACGGGGGATGCGCTGACCGTGATCCGAATCGATTGCCATCGCATTCAGACACGGGGTCAGGACGGGTCACGCGTTAGCCGCCCATTCCACCGCCCGGGAAATAGCCCAGTTTCTGCTTGTCCTCTTCGGTACAGGCGTCGTTCAGGCACAGAAAGGCCTTGCCGTTGTCGTCCAGCGTGGCGAGGTTCATGTCGGGTTCGGTAAACCCGTCCGCGTCGGTGAAAATGAAGTGATAGGCCTTGCCGATCTGCAATTCCAGAACGCCCTCGTTGCTTTCGCCATAGTCGTGCCAGCGATCCCCTTTCCCGCCGGGGATTTCGGGGGCCATCTTGCCGCTCTTGTCATCCTTCCAGGCGACGATTGTGGGACGGGCCAGCACTTCCCCTGCCTTATCGACGGCCGCGCGACGCGCCTGCGAAAAGTCCCTTACTTCCATATCTGCCAATGTGATTGTTTGCATGCCGATCTCCTCTGCGCTCTAAAGTCGTTCGATGGGTGGGTCGCCCTGCCCGCGCGTGCACAGGGAGGAACGCTGTCATCGTGGTCGATTGTTCGAAGCGTGTACGTAGGATTTGGCCGATGCGCAGGAAGGCATCCGCTGAAAGCGGACTGTATTGAAGTGGCCAGGACGGCCCGCGGAGAAACCGAAAAAATGGGCGGGCGGTCAACGACCCCCGCCCGCGGGTAAGGAGACTGCGCCTACAGGCCCAGCCGCTGCCAGATCGTGGTGGTCGGCCCCGCCTGGTTCATGGTGTAGAAATGCAGGCCCGGCGCGCCGCCGGCCAGCAGGCGGTCACACAGATCGGTCACCACGTCGAGGCCGAAGGCGCGCAGCGACGGCAAGTCGTCGCCATAGGTTTCCAGCTTCTTTCGCAGCCAGCGCGGGATTTCCGCACCGCAGGCATCCGAGAAGCGCGCCAGCTGCACATAGTTGCCGATCGGCATGATGCCGGGGACGATGGGGATGCTGACGCCCTGATCGCGCACGCTGTCGACAAACTGGAAATACGCATCGGCATTGAAGAAATACTGCGTGATCGCGGAGTCCGCCCCGGCGTCGACCTTGCGCTTGAAGTTGGCCAGATCGTCGGTCCATGAGCGTGCCTGCGGATGGACTTCGGGATACGCGGCCACTTCGATCTCGAACCAGTCGCCGGTTTCCTTGCGGATGAAGGCCACCAGCTCGTTGGCGAAGTTGAATGCGCCCGCGTCCATGCTGCCCGACGGCAGGTCGCCGCGCAACGCGACCAGATGGCGGATGCCCTGGCTTTTGTATTCGTTAAGAATCTCGCGAATGTTCTCTTCGGTCGAACCGATGCACGACAGGTGCGGTGCGGCCTCGCTGCCGTCGGCCTGGATCTCGCGCACGGTTTCCAGGGTACGGTCGCGAGTGGAGCCGCCGGCACCGAAGGTGACGGAAAAGAACTTGGGATTGAGCTGCGCCAGTTGCTTGCGCGTGGCGCGCAGTTTTTCGGCGCCTTCCGCCGTCTTCGGCGGAAAGAACTCGAAGCTGTAAGTGCGTTCGGTCATGAATCAGCCTTTTTTATCCGGGATGAGCGCAGACAGCGCCCAGGCGATCACACCATAAAGAATGGCGCCGACCATCGCCGAGACAAACCCTTCGACGTGGAATCCGGGCAGCAGCGCACTGGCGAGCCAGAACAGCAGCCCGTTCAACACCAGGTAGAAAATCCCCAGCGTCAGCACCGTGATCGGCAGCGTGAGTATCGCCAGCACCGGCCGCACCAGCGTATTGATGAAGCCGAGCACCAGCGCGGCGATCAGTGCCGTGCCGAAGCCGTCCACCTGGATGGTGGGCAACAGATACGTCACCGCCAGCAGGGCGACGGCATTCAGAATCCACAGCAGCAGCAAACGCACGGTGCGCTCCTTTCAGGTGAGATCGATCAATAACGATACTGCTCGCCCTTGTACGGACCGGTCTTGGGCACGCCGATGTAGGCAGCCTGCTGGTCGGTCAGCTCGGACAGCTGCGCGTTGAGCTTTTTCAGCTGCAGGCGCGCGACCTTCTCGTCGAGGTGCTTGGGTAGGGTATAGACGCCGACCGGATACTTGCCGGAATCGCGCTCCTGCCACAGTTCGATCTGGGCGATGGTCTGGTTGGCGAACGAGGACGACATCACATAGCTGGGATGGCCGGTGCCGCAGCCGAGGTTCACCAGGCGGCCCTTGGCCAGCAGGATGATGCGCTTGCCGTCAGGGAAGATCACGTGGTCGACCTGCGGTTTGATCTCTTCCCACTGGTAGCCCTCGATGCCGGCGACGTCGATTTCGTTGTCGAAGTGGCCGATGTTGCAGACGATGGCCTGGTCCTTCATCTTCGCCATGTGGTCGTGCGTGATGACGTGGAAGTTGCCGGTGGCGGTGACGAAAATGTCGGCCTTGTCGGCGGCGTATTCCATCGTCACCACGCGGTAACCCTCCATCGCCGCCTGCAGCGCGCAGATCGGATCGATCTCGGTCACCCACACCTGGGCGGAGAGGGCACGCAAGGCCTGTGCGCTGCCCTTGCCCACATCGCCGTACCCTGCGACCACGGCGACCTTGCCGGCGATCATCACGTCGGTGGCGCGCTTGATGCCGTCGACCAGCGATTCACGGCAGCCGTAGAGGTTGTCGAACTTGGACTTGGTGACCGAATCGTTGACGTTGATCGCCGGGAACTTGAGTTCACCGCGCGCATGCATCTGGTACAGGCGGTGCACGCCGGTGGTGGTTTCCTCGGTCACGCCTTTCACTGCGGCGAGACGCACCGAATACCAGGTCGGGTCCTTGGCCACCTTGGCCTTGATCGCGGCATACAGCACGCGCTCTTCCTCGCTGGTGGGATTGGCCACCACCGAGATATCCTTTTCCGCGCGCGCCCCCAGATGCAGCAGCAGCGTGGCGTCGCCGCCATCGTCGAGGATCATGTTCGAGTAGATTTTTTCACCCTGGGGGCCATCGGCCCACTCGAAGATGCGGTGGGTGTAGTCCCAGTAGTCTTCCAGCGATTCACCCTTGACCGCGAACACCGGAACGCCGGACGCGGCGATCGCCGCCGCGGCATGGTCCTGGGTCGAGAAGATGTTGCACGAGGCCCAGCGCACTTCGGCGCCAAGCGCGGTCAGCGTCTCGATCAGCACCGCGGTCTGGATGGTCATGTGCAGCGAACCGGTGATGCGCGCGCCCTTGAGCGGCTGAGCCGCCGCGAATTCCTCGCGGATGGCCATCAGGCCCGGCATTTCGGTTTCGGCGATGCGAATTTCCTTGCGGCCCCAGTCGGCGAGGGCAAGGTCGGCAATAACGTAGTCGGTAGAGGTATTGAGTGCGGCGTTCATCACGCCTCCTTTCTGTTCACAAAAAAGAAAACGTGAGCGCCGTTGAAAGGAAGCGTTCTGAGCCTGGCGGGTTAACCGTCGCAGCGCTCCTCAGAACCGAGGCGGCATTCTACCCCCAGTCGCGCCAAATGCCGAATGGTGTTCGGCAGGCGGGGTGAATGCTCACGATTAAAGACAGGTGCCGATGTCGGCATTTTTTACATGCGTTTTGCGTCGCTACTGCAACACATTGTTTTCATTGACAGCTAGCCAAGCCGCCTGCGTGGAACGCATATTGCTTCTCTGCGCAGCGGCGCGCTTCCCGGTCCCTGGAGGCGCGATCCACACATATCGAATAAATAACGGGAGGAGAGAAATGAAGCAAATCACAGCAATAGGATCCATGCTGCTGGCGATCGGCCTGGCCAGCACGCCGTCTCATGCGGCGATCATAAAAAGCATGACGATTGAAGAAATCGGCATAGCGTCGGGTGGGCTCGGGACCTCCGCGCTATCCAATGCAGGCGGAGAATTCTTTGCCGGTGGCGCGCCCGCTGATTCTGGCTTTATCAGTGCAGGCAGCCTCGATGGCGCGATCATCATGGGGCAGGCTCAAGGCCTGAATGCTTTCACGACCGGGTTTACTTTCTTCGGAACGCCCGCCCTCCCGCACACCTTGGGCGGCGCACCCACCGGATCCATAACTGGCGGGGCCCTGATGCTGGACCTGTCGGGCTGGGGAACGCTGTGGGCCAATCTGGACTTCATGCTATTTCCGGATCCGGGGACTCTGGTGACGTCGATCGCACAACTGGACGCAAACCGCTACTACTACACGGCAGACTGGTCTCACGTCATCACATCCGCCGAGACGCCACAATTTGCAGGCTTTCCCGTGAGCTGGCACCTTGAAGGCATCGCAACGGTTCCCGAACCCGGCACTGCGTGGCTGGTGGGTGCGGCTTTGCTGGGCTTGCTGGGCTCCCGCCACCGCAATTTGCTTTGATTGATTCATCCTCCAATAAAAAGAGCCGGCTAGCCGGCTCTTTTTATTCCGCGCCATGACTTAATCCGCGACACGCCGTCGCCGCATGAAGCTGACCACCAGCGTCACCACGGTGAGCGGGATCACATAGCTCAACATGATGTTGGAATAGGCCGGCAGGCTAGCGTGCTGTTGCGCGGCGAGGATGAGGTAGAGCAGGTAAGCAGCGTAATAACCGAGGAAGACCACGCCCTCCCAACGCGCGATCTCGCGCCCGGTGAGCAGGATCGGCAGGCAGGCGAAGGCGACCGCCAGCATCACCCACAGGTCGAAATTGCGCGCCGCCTCCGGCACATCAAGCCCCCCCGTCGACACCAACCCCGCCGCGCCCAGCACGGCCAATAGGTTGAAGATGTTGCTGCCGACCACGTTGCCGACGGCGATATCACGCTGCCCCCGCAAGGCCGCAATCAGCGAGGTCGCGATTTCCGGCATCGAGGTGCCCACCGCCACCACGGTGAGGCCGATGACGAGATCGCTCACCCCAAAGTGCTTGGCAAACACGACCGCCGCGCCCACAAGCCAGTCGGCGCCCAGCACCAGCAAGGCCAGACCGCCCAGCACCAGTGCCGCCTGCACGCCCCAGTGGCGGTCCCACTGGCTGGTCGGGATTTCGCTGGCGAATTCATCCTCGGCATCTTTGGAAGCGCGCCGCGACTGCACGACGAGAAATACCGTGTAGGCAATCACCAGCGCGAACAGCAACGTCGCCTCGGCGCGGCCGATATTGCCATCGAGCGCCATCGCCACCACCACCAGCGAGGCACCGATCATGATGGGAATTTCCTGGCGGATGATCTGCTCGTGCACCAGCAAGGGTGCGATCAGCGCGGCGATACCCAGAATCAGCAGGACGTTGGCGATGTTGCTGCCGACGACGTTGCCGATCGCCAGATCGGACGAACCAGACAGCGCCGCGCCGACCGACACCGCCATTTCGGGTGCACTGGTGCCGAACGCCACGACGGTGAGGCCCACCACCAGCGGCGAAATGCCCCAGGACACCGCCAGCCGCGAGGCGCCGCGTACCAAAGCCTCGGCGCCGGCGACCAGCGCCACCAACCCGACTATGAACATCAGCGTATGCATCAGCATGATTTCAAAGCCCCGCCGCGGCTTTGAGTTCGGCGGCCTTGTCGGTGACTTCCCAGGTGAATTCCGGCTCGTCGCGGCCAAAGTGGCCATAGCTCGCAGTGCGCGTGTAGATCGGACGCAGCAGGTCGAGCATGTTGACGATGCCCTTGGGACGCAGGTCGAAATGCGCTGCGATCAGTTCGACGATTTTTGCCTCGGGGATTGTGCCGGTGCCGAAAGTGTCGACCATCAGCGAGGTGGGCCTGGCCACGCCGATGGCGTAGCTGACCTGCACCATGCACTTGTCGGCCAGGCCGGCGGCGACGATGTTCTTCGCCACGTAACGGCCGGCGTAGGCGGCGGAGCGGTCGACCTTGGACGGATCCTTGCCCGAAAATGCGCCGCCGCCATGCGGCGATGCGCCGCCGTAGGTGTCGACGATGATCTTGCGCCCGGTGAGGCCAGCGTCGCCCATCGGCCCGCCGACGACGAAGCGGCCGGTGGGGTTGACCAGGTAGCGGGTGTCGGCGGTGAGCATGTGCTTCGGCAGCACCGGCTTGATGATTTCCTCGATCACCGCTTCGGACAGCTGGGCGTGGGAAATGTCGGGGTTGTGCTGGGTGGAGAGCACGACAGTGTCGATCGAATGCGGCTTGCCGTCGACATAGCGAATCGAGACCTGCGACTTGGCGTCCGGGCGCAGCCACGGCAGGCGGCCGTCCTTGCGCAGTTCGGACTGGCGCTCGGTGAGGCGGTGCGCGAGGTGAATCGGCATCGGCATCAGCACCGGCGTTTCGTTGCAGGCATAGCCGAACATCAGGCCCTGGTCGCCTGCGCCCTGGTCGAGGTTGTCGTCGTGCGCGCGGTCCACGCCCTGGGCAATGTCGGGCGACTGCTTGCCGATGGTGACCAGCACCGAGCAGGTGTTGTAGTCGAAACCGATCTCGGATGAATCGTAGCCGATGCGCTTGATCGTCTGGCGCGCGATCTGGTTGTAGTCGATGACCGCCGTGGTGGTGATCTCGCCGGCGACGACGCACAGACCCGTGGTCAGCAGCGTCTCGCACGCCACGCGCGCATGTTTGTCCTGGGTTAGAATCGCGTCGAGTACCGCGTCCGACACTTGATCCGCCATCTTGTCGGGATGCCCTTCAGACACCGACTCAGACGTAAAAATGAAATCCTTCTGCATGACTGCTCCTGTTGTCCCGGTTAGGTGTTGCGCAACCGGCTCGGGGGACCAACAGAGCGGCGACGCTTTAGCTGTATTTGTATCCCGCCCGCAAGTTGTCAAGATTAACGCGGCGGCGGCCGTATTGTGCCGCGCCCCCGCCCCGGCCGTCAATTCCCTCAGGGGGACCCCGATCCATTCCGGACGCAAACCGGTGTGGCGTCGTCTGTTCGCGTGATGATCCTGTTCAAGCTGCTGGCCCGCCTGCCGCTGCCGCTGCTGCACGCTCTGGGCATCGTGCTCGGCTGGCTGATCTACTGGGCGCCGGGACGACATGCCGCGCGCATGCGCAACAACCTCTTCGACAGCGGGGTCTGCACGCCGGGAAGCGACTGCCGGCGGCTGTTGCGCCGCACCATCGGCGAATCCGGCAAGGCCATCGTCGAATTGCTGCCGGTGTGGCTGCGCCCGTATGACACGGTGCTGAAGCTGGTCCGCGACACCCGCGGCTGGGAGCACATCGACGCCGCGCGCGCCGCCGGCAAGGGGGTGATCGTCATCGCCCCGCATATCGGCTGCTTCGAAATGATCAACCAGTACTACGCCGCGCGCCATCCCTTCACCGCGATGTACAAGCCGCCGCGCCAGCCGGTGCTGGATGCGCTGATGCTGTCCGGCCGCCAGCGCGGCCAGGCGACGCTGGTGCCGACCGATCTCTCCGGCGTGCGCGCGCTGCTGGCGGCGCTGAAGCGTCACGAAGGCATCGGCATCCTGCCCGACCAGGTGGCCACCGGCGGCGACGGCGTATGGGCGCCGTTCTTCGGCCGCCCGGCCTACACGCCGACGCTGGTTGCCAGCCTGCAGCGCAAGACCGGCGCAGCCGCATTCTTCGTCGCGGCCGAACGCCTGAGCTGGGGGCGTGGCTACCGCCTGCATGTGACGCCGGTTGAGGACGACCTGCCCGCAGACAAGACCGCCGCCGCGGTTCGCATCAATCAGGGGGTGGAAGCGGTGGTGCGACGCTTTCCCGCGCAATACCTGTGGAGCTACAACCGCCACAAGCGGCCGGGCGGTGCGCCCGACCCGTACGACCCCACTGCCGCATGACTCCCGCGCCCGTCGAAAACCTGTGGCGACCGTCGCTGCTGCCGCTTTGGTTCAGCATCGGCGCCCTGTGGCTGCTGCACTGGCTGCCGCTGCCGCTGCAGGCGGCGCTCGGCAATGCGGTCGGCTGGCTGCTGGCGATGAAGCCCGGGCGGCGGCGGCGCATCGTCGCCACCAATCTCGCGCTGTGTTTTCCCGAGGCCTCGCTTGCCACGCGCCGGCGCTGGCTGCGCCAGACCTTTCAGACCTCGATGCGCGCCGCGCTGGAACACGGCGTGCTGTGGTGGGGCTCGGAGGCGCGGCTGCGCCGCCTGATCCGGATCGACAATCCGGAAGCCGCCTTGGGCGATGGTGTACGGCCGGTGATCTGGCTGGCGCCGCATTTCGTCGGGCTCGACATGGGCGGCGTGCGGCTGACCATGGACCGCCAGATTGCCTCGATCTACGCCCCGGCCAAGGACCCTGTGACCGACCGCTTCATGCAGCGCGGCCGCAGCCGCTTTTTTCCGATTGCGCTGATTTCGCGCGGCGAGGGCATCAAGCCCGCGCTGAAAGCGCTCAAGCATCAGCTGCCCTTCTACTACCTGCCGGACCAGGACTACGGCCGCCGCAACGCCGAATTCGTGCCCTTCTTCGGCGTGCCGGCCGCCACCGTGACGGCGCTGCCCCGCCTGGCGAAACTCACCGGCGCCCAGATCGTCCCGGTCGTCACCCGCCAGCTGCCCTGGGGTCGCGGTTACGCGCTGCGCTTCTACCCGCCGTGGGACGACTATCCGAGTGGCGACGTCGCCGCCGACGTCGCCCGCATGAACGCGTTCATCGAGGAACGCATCCGCGAAATGCCGCCGCAATACCTGTGGCTGCACCGCCGCTTCAAGACGCGTCCGGCGGGCGAGCCGAGCCTGTATGCATGACCCCTCGCTGTACCTGCGCCCGCTGTCGGACGACGATGTCGACGCGGTATCTGCGCTGGCGCGAACAGTCTGGCAGGCCACCTACCCGGCGCTGATTTCGCAGGCGCAGATCGACGCCATGCTGGCGGATCGCTATTCGCCGCAGCGCATCCGCGCGCAACTGGGCGACCCGCGCCAGGCCTGGTGGGTGGCGTTGCAGGGCGCCATTCCCGCCGGGTTTGCCCACGTGCTGCTGGAAGGCGTGCGCTGCAAGCTCGACAAGCTCTACGTCCACCCGGATCATCAGCGTCAGGGCATCGGTGGCGCCCTGCTGAACGCGTGTGCGGACTGGGCGCGCGCGCACCAGGCGCGCCAGCTGTGGCTGCAGGTCAACCGCGGCAATACGCAGGCGATCCGCGCCTACGAGAAATACGGCTTTCGCATCGTCGAGTCGCGCGTGTTCGATATCGGCGGCGGTTTCGTGATGGACGACTACATGATGGAGCGGGCCTTATGAGTTTTGCCAATCCCGACGACGACGCCCTGCGCGCCCTGCTGAAAAGCGTGAAGACCATCGCCGTGGTCGGCCTGTCGCCGCAGCCCGCGCGCCCGAGCTACCGGGTCGCACAGGCGATCCAGCGCTACGGCTACCGCATCGTGCCGGTGCGCCCGCTGGTCGACGAAGTGCTGGGCGAGAAGGCGTATGCCAGCCTCGCCGACATTCCGTTTGCGGTCGATCTGGTCGACGTGTTTCGCGCCGCCGAGCATGTGCCGGCTATCGTCGCGCAATGCCTGGCGCTACACTTCACGCACCGGCCATTTTTGTGGATCCAGGAAGGCATCGTGCATGAAGCCGCCGCGCGCGAGGCGCAGGCCGGCGGCATGACGGTGGTGATGGACCGCTGCATCTTGAAGGATTACATCAGGCTGATGACTGCATGAACACCGCACACGGCGCACGACTGCGCTTCACCAAAATGCACGGACTGGGCAACGACTTCGTCGTGCTCGACGGCATCAATCAGCCGCTCACGCTCACGCCCGAGCAGGCGCGCCGCATTGCCGACCGCCATTTCGGCATCGGCTGCGACCAGATCCTGCTGGTCGAACGCGCCACCCGCGCCGATGCCGACTTCCGCTACCGCATCTTCAACGCCGACGGCGGCGAAGTGGAACAGTGCGGCAACGGTGCGCGTTGCTTCGTGCGCTTCGTCCACGACCACGGCCTCACCGACAAGACCGCGATCCGCGTGGAAACCGCGTCCGGCCTGATCGAGCCGCGCCTGCTCGACAACGGCCAGGTGCGGGTGGACATGGGTGCACCGCGCTTTGCACCGACCGAGATTCCGTTCGCGGCCGAGGCCGAAGCGCCGACCTATGCGCTCAAGGTCGGCCAGCATGTGCTCGACATCGCCGCGCTGTCGATGGGCAATCCGCACGCGGTGCTGCGGGTGAACGACCTCGACAGCGCGCCGGTCGACATCCTCGGTGCCGCAATCGAATCGCACCCGCGTTTTCCGCAGCGGGTCAACGCCGGCTTCATGCAGGTGCTCACCGCCCACGACATCCGCCTGCGGGTGTTCGAGCGCGGCGCCGGCGAAACGCTGGCCTGCGGCACCGGCGCCTGCGCCGCCGCGGTCGCTGGCATCCGCCAGGGCTGGCTCACCAGCCCGGTCAGCGTGCACACACAGGGCGGCGACCTCGTCATCGAATGGGCAGGCGCCGGCCAGCCGGTTTACATGACCGGTCCCGCCGAAACCGTTTTTGAGGGAGAGATCGAAATCTAATGGACATGCAACCCACCCAACTGGACACCGCCCTGCACCCGCAGGCCATCGCCGACTTTCTGACCCGACATCCCAATTTCTTCAACGACTTTCCGATGCTGCTGGCGGAGCTGAACATTCCGCACCCGCACGGCACCCATGCGGTGTCGATGAGCGAGCGCCAGCTGATCGCGATGCGCGACAAGGTACGCATGCTGGAAAACAAGCTGGCCGAGCTGATCCAGTTCGGCGAAGAGAACGACGGCATTTCGGAAAAGCTGCACGCGCTCACGCTGGCGCTGCTGGCCGTGCGCACGCCGCAGGACTTGCTGGCCGCGCTGACGCTGCATCTGCGCGAAGGCTTTGCGGTGCCGCATCATGCGCTGCGGGCATGGAACCTCGCGCCGGACGGCGCCACTGGCCTTGCCGATCCGGTCGCGCAAGGCGTGCGCGACAGCACCGCCGCGATGGCGCAGCCGGTGTGCGGCGTGCTGGCGGTCAACGACGCCAGCGACTGGTTCGGCGAAGTGTCGCCGCATCTGCGCGCGTTTGCCTGCATTCCGCTGCGGCCCGCGCCTGCTGCCGCGCCGGTCGGTCTGCTGGTACTGGCCTCGGAAGAAGCCAAGCGCTTCTACGCCGGCATGGGCACGCTGTATCTCGAACGGCTGGGCCAGCTGATCGGGACCACGCTGGTGCGGATGCAGGGGTAACACGCCGGTGAGCGCAGTCGCGCAATACCTGCAGCACCTCGCCGCCGAGCGGCGCCTGTCGCCGCATACGGTCACGGCCTACCAGCGCGACCTGGCCAACCTGACCCGGCTGGCCGCAAAAAAACCGCTGGCCGAACTCACTGTCACCGACATCCGCGGCGCCATCGTCAAGTTGCGCAGCCAGAGCCTGTCGGCCGCCAGCGTGGCGCGCCAGCTGTCGAGCTGGCGCGGGTTCTACACCTTTGCCTGCCGCCGGCTCGGCTTTGCCGACAACCCCTGCCTCGGCCTGCGCCCGCCCAAGGCGACCAAGGCCTTGCCGGACATCCTGTCGCCCGATACCTGCAGCCAGCTGCTCGACCGCGCGCCCGAGCCGGATGACGCCCTCGTCGCGCGCGACCGCGCGATGTTCGAGCTGTTCTATTCATCCGGCCTGCGCCTGTCGGAACTCACCGGGCTCGACCTCGACGGCGTCAACCTGCAGTCGGGCGAAGCAGAGGTCACCGGCAAGGGCCGCAAAACCCGCATTGTGCCGGTGGGGCAGGCCGCGCTCGACGCCCTTGCAGCGTGGCTGCCGCAGCGCCAGGCGCTGCTGCGCGACCCCACCCCCGCACTGTTCATCGGCCAGCATGGCGGCCGCCTCAGCCCGCGCAGCGTGCAGCTGCGGCTCGACCGCTGGGCGCGCCTGGCCGGGCTCGGCCAGCACGTACACCCGCATATGCTGCGTCACGCGTTTGCCACCCATGTGCTGCAATCGTCCGGCGACCTGCGTGCGGTGCAGGAAATGCTCGGCCACGCCAGCATCAGCACCACCCAGGTCTACACCCACCTCGACTGGCAGCACCTCGCCAAGGTCTACGACCAGGCACATCCACGCGCGCGCAAGAAAGGCTGATTTCCGCCTGCAACGGGCGGCTGGCCGCCCTGTCGCACGATTTCTCCTTCTAACCCTACAGAAACGGGGGCGGCCGCCGATTGATCCCGTATGCGCTCCGATCCCGCCTCCTTCCGCGCTCGTCTGGTACGAGGCATGCGACTCACGCAATTGGATACCCACGCGCGCATCCTCAGCGCGCTCGCGCTGGTCGTGGTGATCGTGGTGGTGCTTGCAGGCCAGCAGGCGCTGCAGGCAGCCCGCCAGAATGCTGACGCGGTGCTGCGCGAGCTGGCCGAAACGCAATTCGCCAGTCTGTCGCAGGCCGTGACCGATGCGGCCATCCTGCGCGACCACTATGCCTTGCAAGCCCACCTCGAAGTCCCGGTCGCGCGCGGCATCCTGCGTTATGCGCAATACACGGCGCCCGATGGGCACGTGCTGAGACGGGAAGCCGGCATGCAACGCGTCGAGCGGCCGGACTGGTTTGCCGCACTGGCCCGGCTGGAACCACCCCACCTGCAGGCGGACATCGTCATCGGCGGCACCGACTACGGGCACCTGGCCTTGCAGCCGTCGCCCCACGTGCGTGAGGACTTTCTGTGGCACCTGGCCACCCGCCTGTTCTTCGTGCTGGCAGGGGCATTCGCCCTGCTCGGCTGGCTGACCCGCGTCCTGCTGCGGACCAACCTGCAGGACCTGACGCGGTTGCGCGCCGCCGCGCGGCGGATCGAGACCGGCGACTACCGCGCGCGCATCCCGATCCGCGCCGGCAGCCCTCCCGAACTGCGCGAGACCACGCAGGCGTTCAATCACATGAGCGCCGCGCTGGAACAGCTGCTGGCCGACCTCAACGAACAACAGGCCGCGCTCGATCACACCGCCTGCATTTCCGAGGCCGATCTCGCCGGCAACATCACCTACGTCAACGACCTGTTCTGCGCCATCAGCGGTTTCAACCGCGAAGAACTCATCGGCCGCAATCACCGCATCGTCAATGCGGGCCATCACGATGCGGCCTTCTTCAACGAACTGTGGGCGACCATCAGCCGCGGGCGCACCTGGCGCGGCGAAATGTGCAGCCGCGCCCGTGACGGCCGGCTGTTCTGGACCGCCACCACCATCATTCCGATCAAGGACGATGACGGCCTGCCGTCCAAATACCTGTCGATCCGCTTCGACATCACGCAGCGCAAGCTGGACGAGGCCGCGCTCAGCGCAGAGAAGGAACGCTGGCAGGTGACGCTGCAGTCGATCAACGATGCCGTCATCGTGACGCAAGCCGACAGCCGCGTGGCCTATATCAACCCGGCGGCCGAACACCTGCTGGGGATTGCGCTGGAGGAAGCGGCGTCGATTCCGTTGAAGCATCTTATGCAGTTCGATCAGATCAAGAGCGAAGACGAAGGGCCCGCGTGCTTCCTCTCGCCCGCCTCGGCGCCGCGCGGACAAACCGGCTCAGTACGCCTGCACACCCGCCAGGGCCAGGCGCTGGCCATCAGCTACAGCTGCGCACCGCTCGGCGCGCATGGCGGAGTCGGCGCGGTCTATGTGCTGCGCGACGAAACCGAGAAGAAGCAGCTGCTCGACAGCCTGCGTGAAATGGCCTTCCACGACCCGCTGACTGCGTTGCCGAACCGGCGCGCGGTAGAAGGCCGGCTCGACCGCGCCATGCGCATTGCGCGCGAAGACGCGCAACAGCATGCGTTCTGCTACATCGATCTCGACCAGTTCAAGCTGGTCAACGACACCTGCGGCCACTCGGTGGGCGACAGCCTGCTGAAGAACATCGCGCAGACCATGAAGGAAGCCTTGCCCGAGCAGGCCTACCTCGGCCGGCTCGGCGGCGACGAATTCGGCCTCATCCTGTTTGATACCCGCACCCAGGACGCGATCGAAATCTGCCGGCAACTGGTGCAGCGCATCCGCGATTTCCGCTTCGAGCACAACGGACGGCGCTTCACCCTCGGCGCCTGCGCCGGCATTGCGCCCATCACCGCGGCTGCCGCGACGACCAGTGGCATCATGATCCAGGCGGACATGGCCTGCTACCGCGCCAAGTCGGAAGGCAGCGGGCGGGTCATGCTGTATGAGGCGGATGAGGTCGGGTTTCGCCGGCTGGAAGCGGAAATGGGCTGGGCGGCGGACTTCGCCCAGGCGCTGGAAGCCAACCAGTTCCTGCCGTATCGGCAGCTGATCCAGCCCGCCTCGCCCGGCGGTCAGCCACACTACGAGGTGCTGATCCGCTGGCAGCGCAACGGCCAGATCGAAGGCCCGGCCAAGCTGCTGCCCGCGCTGGAGCGCTACGGCCAGGCGCCGATTCTCGACCGCTGGATGCTGGAAGCGGTGATTTCCTATCTGGCGTCACAGCCCGACGACCAGGCGGTGTATTTCATCAACCTTTCGGGCAAGACCGTCGCCGACGAGTCCTTCCTCGGCATCGTCTGTGCCCTGCTCGACCGCTATGACGTGGCCGGCGAGCGGCTGGGCTTCGAGGTCACCGAAACCGCGGCGGTGGTCAACCTGGAAGACGCCCAGCGCCTGATCCACGGCCTGCGTGAGCGCGGCTGCCAGTTCGCGCTGGACGACTTCGGGCGCGACGCCTCGTCCTTCTTCTACCTCAAGCACCTGCCGGCCGACTACCTCAAGATCGACGGCGCCTTTGTGCGCGGCATGCTGGACGACCGCCGCGACCAGGCCATTGTGCGCTCGATCGCCCAGCTGGCGAGCGACTTCGGCATGCGCTCGATTGCCGAACAGGTGGAGGACGCCGACATGGCTGCGCTGCTGCGCGATATCGGCGTGGATTACCTGCAGGGCTATCACATCCATCGCCCGGAAGCCTTCCCGGGCTGGCAGGCCGTCACACGCCTGCCGCATCTGACGCGGATCAAATAGCGAGCCGAGTAGCTAATCGATGCGGGTGCCGGCGACGTTGGCCGCCGGTTCCGGATAGCGCATCTTCAGCCCTTCCAGCGTCTCGATCAGCAGGCTGGAGATCATCAGGTTGCGCGCCAGCTTGTTGTTGGCGGGGATCACATGCCACGGCGCATATTCTGTACTGGTGGCGGACAGCGCCGCTTCGTAGGCATCCCGATAGTCGTCCCACTGCGCGCGCACGGCCAGGTCCTCGGGGTGAAATTTCCACTGCTTTTGCGGGTTGTCGCGCCGTTCCTCGAGGCGCTCTTTCTGCTCGTCCTTCGAAATGTGCAGGTAGAACTTCAGGATGGTCGTGCCGGTTTCCGCCAGCATGCGTTCGAAGTCGTTGATCTGCCGATAGCGGCGCTCGCATTCGGCGGCATCGATCCAGCCGTTGACGCGCGTGATCAGCACATCCTCATAGTGCGAGCGGTTGAAAATGCCGATTTCACCTTTTCCCGGCACATGGTGATGCACCCGCCACAGGTAATCGCGGCCCAGCTCGTACTGCGTCGGCGCCTTGAAGCTGGCGACGCGCACGCCCAGCGGGTCGACGCCCTGAAACACATGGCGGATGGTGGAATCCTTGCCGGCGGTGTCCATCGCCTGCAGCACGATCAGCAGCTTGTGGCGGCCCTCGGCGTAGAGCAACTCCTGCAGCGTTTCCAGCTGGGCCCGGTCAGTATCCAGGCGTTCGCGTGCATCGCTCTTGTCCTTGCCGATGATGTCAGTGTCGTCGGCGTCCCAATTTGACAGTTTGACTTTGGTGTCGGGGGGGATACGTGTCTCGCTGGGTTTCACAGGGTCTCCTTCGGGGGAATCAGGGTCATCCAGTCACCCACCGCGGCACGGATCTCGTCCAGCGTGAGGTGACGCATGAAAGGCCGGTTGCCGGGCGCCATCTGGTCCCACAGGCAAGTCATGTTGAGCAGGTTGGGCTGGGCCGGGTCGCGCAGGTGGAAGCGGGTCTTGTAATAGAGAAACGACGGCGTGGAATCGTATCCCATCAAGCCGGCCTTGAGAAAAGGCGACGCCGCCGCGGCCACGGTTTCGATGCTGCGCGTCACCCGCCACACCTCGAAGCGCCCCGGCTGCAGGATTTGCGGCGCGGGCCGCACCGTGGTCAGCTCCACCACGCAGAACGGGTCGTGCTCCTGCACGCCGTTGCGCGGCACGATGCGCCCGTATTGCAGGCGTACCGTCGCCGCGCCGGGCGGGATTTCCAGCGCCCGCTCCAGCCTCAACGCCCAGCCTGCCGGATAGCCGTAATGCGGCGAGGCCGGGTCCGGCGACACCAGGCTGGCGCACCCGCCCAGCAGCAGCGCCGCCAGCATGCCGATCATCCTCATCCTGTCTCCTTGCCCGGCCCTGGTGTCGCGAATCAGAAATATCGAAACATAAAACGGCGTCTTTTTCCGCATGGCGGCGTTGCTCGTCGTTGCCATAGACCGAACTATGTCGCCTCCTCGCGCCTTGCCCTACGAAAAAATCCATCCGTTTTATTATGTCCCGCTATTTCTGATTCGCGACACTAGTGGGTTTGGCACACAGGTGCCGCAAAACACGTCGTTTTCATTATGATGCACTCGCCGGGAAATTGACCCTGCTGCCAGCCCGCGTTTTTCCTGCCGACTTGCACCTTTGGCCGAGGACGTTCAGACTGCCCCCCTTTCGCACCGCAAGATGGCGGTAACCCTTCCATTGTTCGACTCATGGAGCGTCTCGATGCCCGCCTCAAAAACCCTGACCGAAGCCGCCCTGCTGAAGATGCCGGCGTCTGCCTATATGAATGCCGACCAGCTGGCGTTTTTCCGTGCGCGGCTCGAAGCCCTGCGCGAGGAAATGCTCAGCAATGCCGCCGATACCGGCGCCACGCTTAAAGAAAACGAGAACTTCGCGGACCCTAACGACCGCGCGACGGTGGAAGAAGAGCACATGCTGGAACAGCGCGTGCGCGACCGTGAACGCAAGCTGCTGAAAAAGATCAATTCCGCGCTGACCCGCATCGAAAGCGGCGAATACGGCTGGTGCCAGGAAACCGGCGACCCCATCGGCCTGCCGCGCCTGCTGGCGCGCCCCACCGCCGAATACTCGATCGAGGCGCAGGAACGCCACGAATTGATGGAAAAGCTGCGCGCCTGACGCCTCCACCCGGCCGGCTCGCGCCGGCGCACGCCCGATGTCCGACGCCCTGAAGGACGCTGATCCCCTCCCCATCACGTTGCTGACCGGTTTTTTGGGCAGCGGCAAGACCACGGTGCTCAATCATCTGGTGCGCACGCTGCCGCGCACCGCGATCCTGATGAACGAGTTCGGCGAAGTCGCGCTCGACCACCAATTGCTGCAAAAAATGGACGGCCCGCTGGCGCTGCTCTCCGGCGGCTGCGTCTGCTGCACGATTTCGGGCAGCCTGTCGCCGACGCTGAAGAACCTGTGGATGGCGCGGCAAAAGGGCGACATCCCGCCGTTCGAGCGCGTCATCATCGAAACCACCGGCGTCGCCGATCCGGCGCCGGTGCTCGACAACCTCTTGCACGACAACTGGATACGCGCGCGTTTCCGCCTCGACGGCGTGGTGACCACGGTCGATGCGCTGTTCGGCATGGGCCAGCTGGACGAACACTTCGAGGCGGTGAAACAGGTGGCGGTGGCCGACAAACTGCTGCTGACCAAGACCGATCTGGTCCCCGCCGGCACCGTGGCCGCGCTGCGTGAGCGACTGGCCACGCTGAACCCGGCCGCCGACATCGTGACCGTGACGCAGGGCGAGATCGACCCCGCGGCGATCCAGACCCTGGGGCTGTGGAACGCCGACACCCGATTGCTCGAAGTCGCGCGCTGGCTGAAGCCGCAGCGCTACCAGCCGGCCCATGCCGGCGCGCTCGGCGGCAGGCCCGCGACGGCCCTGCACGATGCGCGCATCCAGGCCTTCTCAGTGGTACTCGACACCCCGCTCGACCGCTATGGCCTGCAGTCGGCACTGTCGATGCTGACCTCGTTTCGCGCCGAAAACCTGCTGCGCTTCAAGGCCATGGTGAACCTCGCAGGCGAAACGCAGCCGGTGGTGTTGCACGGCGTGCAGCACGTGCTGTATCCGGAAGTGAAGCTCGACGCCTGGCCGGACGACGATCACCGCAGCCGCTTCGTCTTCATCGTGCGCGATCTCGACCCCGCATTCGTCGCCAAACTGCTGGCCGATTTTTCCGGCGCCGCGCAACACCCTGCCGGGGCAGCGCCATGAACCTCGCGCAAAAGCTGCTAGTCGGCCTGATTCGCGGCTACCAGCTCGTGCTGTCGCCCTGGCTCGGGCGGCAATGCCGCTACCTGCCGACCTGCTCGGAATACGGCAAGGAAGCGATCGAAAAACACGGTGCGCTGAAAGGCAGCTGGCTCGCCGCCAGGCGCATCGGCCGCTGCCGCCCGGGCTGCGACCACGGCTACGACCCGGTTCCGCCAGTCGAGCCGCGTGACAAACGCGGGTAGAATGCGGCCCATGCTGCCGCGCCGCGTCCTCTCCTGGCTTCTCGCTCTATGCCTGCTCCTGGGGCAGGCGGCGGCGTTCGCCCATGCGCTGGAACACCTCGACCCGCATGGCGCGACACCCGACCACGCGTGCGAGCTGTGCGTGGCGCAGGCCCAACTCGGCGGCGCGGCGCCCGGCAAACCCTTCGTACCGCAGGCCGAAGCCGCAGTCTTCGTCGTCCCGGCCGCCGCCGCGCTGCCGCCCGGCCGTCTCTTCATCCGCCACGCGCCCGCGCGCGCGCCACCCGTCTCCGCCTGAAAAAGCAGCCCAAATGCCCGCTGACCGCACGGTCGGCGGGCGCCATGCATTTTTTTGACGGAGTTCACCATGTTTCGAGTCACCCTGCTCGCGGCCGCGCTGACGGCTGCCTTTCCCGCATACGCCCAATCCGACCTCGACGCCCTGCGCGCCGAGTTGAAGGAGATGAAAACCGCCTACGAGGCGCGCATCCAGGCACTGGAAGCGCGGCTGCAAAAAACCGAGGTCCAGACCGCCGACACGGCGGTCCGGGCCGCCCCCGTTCCGGAAGCCAGCGCGCCCGCCCGCATCAGCTTCAACCCGGACATTTCGTTGATCCTGCAGGGCCGCTATGCCCATCTCGACGACATCGACGAGCGCCATATCAGCGGCTTTCTGCCCGCCGGGCACGCCCACGGCACGCCGCGCGGCTTCTCGCTCGACCACACCGAGCTGGTGCTGTCGGCTAGCGTCGACCCGTATTTCCGCGGCTATTTCAACCTGGCGCTGGTCGATGAGGAAGTCGAGATCGAGGAAGCCTGGTTCCAGACCACCAGCCTCGGCCATGGCGTGACAGTGAAGGGCGGCCGTTTCCTGTCCGGCCTTGGATACCAGAACGAGCAGCACCCGCACGCCTGGGATTTTGCCGACAACAGCCTGATGTACCGCGCGCTGTTCGGCGAGGCCTACGGCAACGACGGCGTACAGTTGAAATGGGTGGCGCCGACCGCGCTGTTCATGGAATTCGGCGCCGAGGCCGGGCGCGGCGCCAACTTCCCCGGTACCGACCGCAACAAGAACGGTGCCGGTAGCGCCACAGTGTTCGGCCATCTCGGCGGCGACGTCGGCACGTCCCACAGCTGGCGTGCCGGGCTGTCATACCTACATGCCAAGGCGAGCGATCGCGACGGCGAAATCGAAGACCTCAACGACGAACACGCAGAAACCCTGTTCTCGGGCACCAGCAAAACCTGGGTGGCGGACGTCGTCTGGAAATGGGCGCCCGACGGCAACGCGCACGAGCGCAATTTCAAGTTCGCCGCCGAATACTTCCGTCGCGCCGAGCGCGGCAGCCTGGAATGCGAGGACAACACCGCCGATGGCGGCGCCTGCGACGGCACCGAAGACGCCTACCGCTCGCGCCAGTCGGGCTACTACGCGCAGGGCGTCTACCAATTCATGCCGCGCTGGCGCACCGGCTATCGCTACGACCGCCTGAATCCGGGCACGGTCGACTTCGGCGCCAACAGCGCCTTCCTGCCGGTGACCGATCACAAGCCGACGCGCCATTCGCTGATGCTCGACTATTCGCCGTCCGAATTCTCGCGCCTGCGCCTGCAATATTCAAAGGACCAATCGATGGCAAGCGTCTCCGAGAACCAGTGGTTCGTGCAATACATCCACAGCCTGGGCGCACACGGCGCCCACCGCTTTTAAGGAGCGGCCATGAAACGCATTCTGATTGCATGCCTGCTGTGGCTGCCGCTCGCCGCCCACGCCGCCCTCAACGTGTTCGCCTGCGAACCCGAATGGGGCGCGCTGGCGCGCGAAATCGGCGGCAGTTCGGTCAAGGTCTATACGGCGACGACCGCGCTGCAGGACCCGCACCGCATCGAGGCGCGCCCCAGCCTGATCGCGCAGATGCGGCGCGCCGACCTGGTGGTGTGCAGCGGCGCCGACCTCGAGGTCGGCTGGCTGCCGCTGCTGTTGCGCGAAGCCGGCAATGCCCGCGTGCAGCCGGGCCGCCCGGGTTATTTCGAGGCCACCCGCTTCGTGACGCTGCTGGAAAAGCCGGCAACACTCGACCGCGCGCAGGGCGACGTCCACGCCGCCGGCAACCCGCACATCCACACCGACCCGCGCAATATCGCGCGGGTCGGCGCGGCGCTGGCGGCTCGCCTGGCCGAGGTCGACCCGGGCAGCACGGCCGCCTATCAGGCGCAATGGCAGGCGTTTTCCGCGCGCTGGAATGAAGCCATCGCCGGCTGGCAGACGCGCGCCGCGCCGCTGAAAAACCTGCCGGTGGTGGTGCAGCACAAGTCGTTCAGCTACCTGCTGGCCTGGCTGGGCATGGTCGAGGTGGCCACGCTGGAACCCAAGCCCGGGGTCGAGCCCTCGGTCGCCCATCTCGGCCGGATCGCTGCGCAGCTGCAGGCCACGCCCGCCCGCGCCGTGCTGCGCGCGGCCTACCACAGCCCGCGCCCGGCCGACTGGCTGTCTCAGCGCAGCGGCATTCCGGCGCTGGCGCTGCCCTACACTGTGGGCGGCAATGCACGCGCAGGCGACCTGTTCGGCTTGTTCGACGACACGCTGGACCAGCTGCTGAAAGCGGCGCCGTGATGCCCGTCCCACTCGATCTGCTGCTGTGGCCCTTCATCGTCGGCCTGCTGGTGCTGTCCACCCACGTTCCGCTGGGGCGGCGGGTGCTGGCGCGCGGCATCATTTTTCTCGACCTGGCAGTGGCGCAGCTGGCGGTGCTCGGCGTGGTCGCGGCGCACGCGCTCGAGCTGGCCGCCGACGGCTGGCCCACCCAGCTGGCGGCGGCCACGGCCGCGCTGGCCGGCGCCGCCTTTCTGGCCGAATGCGAACGGCGCTGGCCGCAAATCCAGGAAGCCCTGATCGGCGCCACCTTCGTGGTGGCCGCCAGCGTCGCGGTGCTGCTGCTGGCGGGTGATCCGCACGGCGGCGAGCATCTGGCCGAACTGCTCACCGGGCAGATCCTGTGGGCGACGCCGGAGCAGGCAGTGCGGATCGCCGCGCTGTACGGCACACTGCTGGCCGTCCTGTTCTGGCGGGGCGAACGCCTCGGCGGTCTCGGTTTCTATCTGGTGTTTGCGCTGGCGATCACCGCATCGGTGCAGCTGGTCGGGGTGTATCTGGTGTTCGCCAGCCTGATCCTGCCGGCGCTGGCGGTGCGCGGCCTGCCGCCGCGCACCGCGCTGCAGGCGGGCTGGGGGCTGGGCGCGCTGGCCTATACGGTCGGGCTGGCCGCATCCGCCGGACTCGACTGGCCGGCCGGACCGGCGATCGTCGTCGCGCTCGCCATATGTGCGCCGCTAGGCCGCATTGCGCTGCGGGTTGCCGCCAGCCAGCGGGAGCGATAGTATCCACTACTGAACCCCTGACTCAAGCACGCATATTCCGTGGCTCTCCCGTTTTTCAGAAAAGGCAAGGACAAGCCCGCCCCCGCCGCGCGAAAGCCGACGACGGCGCCCGCCCCCGTTTCCGAATCCCCGCACACCGAAACCCTGATGACCATGGACATGGGGGCGAGCGGCATCGTGGTGGAGGAAAGCAGCGGCGCGCCCCAGTCTCCGGTAGACGAGGCGGCCATTTTGTACGCCAGCGGACAGACCGAAATGGCGGAGAGCATGCTGAAGGGGATCCTGACGACAAGCGACCGCCGCGCCTGGCACATGCTGTTCGACCTCTATTGCGTGCAGAACCGCGAAAAGGAATTCGAACAGGTGGCGCTGGACTATGCGATGCGCTTTGAAACCTCGCCGCCGGTCTGGCAACGGCTGGGCGGCAACGGCGCGCCCAAGCCGCAGCAGGCACAAACCGAAAGCCTCGAACTGCCCGGTCTGCTCGACAAGAAATCGACCGCCACGCTGCGCGAGGGCATTGCCGCCGCCGCCAAGAACACGGCGGTGCGCATCGATTTCTCGCGCATTGCGATGGTCGACGAGGCGGGCGCGGAAGAATGCGCGGAGATCCTCGCCGCCGCGCGCAAGGTCAAACGCAAGCTGCAGGTCAGCGGCGTCGACACCCTGACCGCGCTGCTGCAGGACCTCAACCGCGCGACCCACAGCCGCGCGGCGCACTGGCTGCTGCTGCTGGAGCTGTACCAGACGCTCGGCCAGCAGGACCATTTTGAAGATCTGGCCGTCGATTACGCAGTGCACTTTGAAGTGTCGCCGCCCTCGTGGAGCGCGGTGCAGGCTGCCGAAGTGGTCAAGGCCGAACCTTCCGAGCTGCAGGACGACGCCCTGCGGCTCTCCGGCGAAATCACCCCCGCCAACGACAGCGCCCTACAACAGTTCACCAGCTATGCCGCGACCCACAACGACGTACTGGTCGACCTGTCGCAGGTCACCCGCATCGATTACGGCAGCGTCAGCCAGCTCATCAGCGTGCTGATGCAGTGCCTGGGCAGCGGCAAGGCCATCACGCTGCGCGGGCACAACGCGCTGATCCACGAACTTTTCCGCGTGATGGGGATCGATCAGCTGACCCAGCTGCAGCCGCGCCACCCCAGCTGAACCCCGCCATCCTCGATCCACACCGGCCCGCACCGGCCTGAGCGTCCTTATATAATCCGCCTCATGGAACAATATCGCGGCACCACCATTCTGTCCGTGCGCCGGGGCAATGAAGTCGCCCTCGGCGGCGACGGCCAGGTCACGCTCGGCAATATCGTCATCAAGTCCACTGCGCGCAAGATCCGGCGGCTGCACGAAGACAAGGTGCTGGCCGGCTTTGCCGGCGGCACCGCCGACGCCTTCACCCTGTTCGAACGCTTCGAGGCCAAGCTCGACAAGCATTCGGGGCACCTGCTCCGAAGCGCGGTCGAACTCGCCAAGGACTGGCGCACCGACCGCATGCTGCGTCGGCTCGAAGCCATGCTGGCGGTGGCCGATCGCGAGCACTCGTTGATCATCACCGGCAACGGCGACGTGCTGGAACCCGAACTCGGCATCACCGCCATCGGCTCCGGCGGCGCCTACGCCCAGTCGGCCGCAGTGGCGCTGCTGCAGAACACCGACCTGTCCCCGCTTGAAATCGTCAAAAAGAGCCTCACCATTGCGGGGGACATCTGCATTTATTCGAACCAGAATCATGTGATCGAAACGCTGTGAAGGGTAAAGGGGGAAGGGTGAGGCCCACCCGGCGCTGCGTGCCACCCTCCCTGCCGGGAGGGGCACACCCTTCCCCCTTCACCCTTGACCCCTCACTGCCTTTATGACCCCCAAAGAAATCGTCCACGAACTCGACAAGCACATCGTCGGCCAGGCCGCCGCCAAGCGTGCGGTGGCGGTTGCGCTGCGCAACCGCTGGCGGCGCCAGCAGGTCGAGGAGCCGCTGCGGCAGGAAATCACGCCGAAGAACATCCTGATGATCGGCCCGACCGGCGTCGGCAAGACCGAAATCGCACGCCGTCTGGCGCGGCTCGCCAACGCGCCCTTCATCAAGATCGAGGCGACCAAGTTCACCGAGGTTGGCTACGTCGGGCGCGATGTCGACACCATCATTCGCGACCTGATGGAAACCGCGGTCAAGCAGATGCGCGAGCAGGCCACCGCCAAGGTGCAGTTCCGTGCCGAGGAAGCCGCCGAGGACCGCGTGCTCGACGCGCTGCTGCCGCCGCCGCGGAGCGTCGGCTTCAACGAGCCCGAACCCCCACGCGAGGACGGCGCGGCGCGTCAACGCTTCCGCAAGATGCTGCGCGAGGGCGCACTCGACGACAAGGAAATCGAAATCGAGCTGGCGGCGGTCAGCCCCAGCATGGAAATCTTCACCCCGCCAGGGATGGAAGACCTGTCGCAACAGCTGCAGGGCATGTTCGCCAACCTCGGCCAAAACCGCCGGCAGACACGCAAGCTGAAAGTGCGCGAGGCGATGAAGCTGCTGACCGAGGAAGAGGCCGGGCGGCTGATCAACGACGAGGAAACCAAGCAGCAGGCGCTGGAAGCGGTTGAGCAGAACGGCATCGTTTTCCTCGACGAGATCGACAAGATCGCCACCCGCTCCGAAGCCCACGGCAGCGACGTGTCGCGCCAGGGCGTGCAGCGCGACCTGTTGCCGCTGATCGAGGGCACCACGGTGTCGACCAAGTACGGGATGGTGAAGACCGACCACATCCTGTTCATCGCCAGCGGCGCCTTTCATCTGTCGAAGCCGTCCGACCTGATTCCCGAACTGCAGGGCCGGCTGCCGATCCGCGTCGAACTGCAGGCGCTGTCGGTAGGCGATTTCGAGCAGATCCTGACCTCGACCGACGCCTGCCTGACGCGCCAGTACGAAGCGCTGCTGGCGACCGAAGGCGTGGTACTGACGTTCACCGAGGATGGCATCCGCCGGATTGCGGAAATCGCCTTCGAGGTGAACGAGCGCACCGAGAACATCGGCGCGCGCCGGCTGCACACGGTGATGGAAAAGCTGCTGGAGGACATTTCCTTCGACGCCGGGAACGTCACCGGCCAACACCGGATCGATGCCGACGCCGTGACCACCCGGCTCGCCGCGCTGGCCGCCCGCGAAGACCTCGCGCGCTACGTCCTCTGAGCCCCGACCAGCGCGCACGCAGTCAACCCCCCTACCTGATTCAAACCTTACCCGCAGTGGAGCACGACATGCAGCAAGCAGGCCGCGGCCAAAACACCCCCTCCTTACGCCAGACGCTTGGCGCCTGGGTGGAGTCAAAGTCAGTACAGAATTTCATCATCGGCCTGATCGTGATCAACGCCATCATCCTCGGGCTGGAAACCTCGCCGACGATCATGGCGCACATCGGTCCCCAACTCATCGCCCTCGACACGTTGATTCTCGGTGTGTTCGTCGTGGAGATCGGCCTCAAGCTCATTGCCCAGGGACCGAGCTTTTTCCGCCGCGGCTGGAACATTTTCGATTTCTTGGTGGTGGGCATTGCCCTGGTGCCCGCCAGCGGACCGCTGGCGATCCTGCGCGCGCTGCGTATCCTGCGGGTGCTGCGCCTGCTGTCGATGCTGCCGCGGTTACGCTTCGTGGTGGAGGCGCTGCTGCATTCCCTGCCGGGCATCGGTTCCATCGCCCTGCTGATGGTGGTGGTCTATTACGTGGCCGCGGTCATGGCTACCGGCCTCTTCGGCGCCAGCCATCCGGAATGGTTCGGCAGCATTGGCCATTCCATGTACACCCTGTTCCAGATCATGACCCTGGAAAGCTGGTCCATGGGCATCGTGCGGCCAGTGATGGAGGGCTACCCCTATGCTTGGCTGTTCTTCATCCCCTTCATCCTGATCGCCACCTTCACGGTGTTGAACCTGTTCATCGCCATCATCGTCGACGCCATGCAGAGCATGCACGAGCAGGCGGTCAAGCAGGAAGAAGCCGCTATCACCGAGGTCTTGCACAGCGAGGGGTCCCACATCGAGCAGGAATTGCGTGCCGTTCGCGAGGAGCTGCGGTCCCTGCGGACGATGCTGACGCAGGGGCGAAGCCTGCCGGACTGATGCCGCATCCGGCCCGGTATTGAGCGGGTAGGGGGGCGTTTTGGGCGGCGCTATGCCGTGGCTAATGCCGCCATCGACATTACTTATTTGGCTGTCCTTCTCCGCAGGCGGAAAATCGCCCGGTTGAGTCACATTTACCTGGAGACACCCCATGGCCACCCGCGACACCCTCACCCCCAAAGAAGCCCAATGCAGTGGCGGCGCCGATTACGCGGCGCTCGCGCTCGAAGCCCTGCAGGAGCCGGCCGACGCCGCCTACGCGAAGGAGCTGATGGACCGCGTGGCCGACGACTGCCAGTTCACCAAGGACCTCGCCGCGTGCGCGATCGTCTACAAGGCGCTGGGCGAACAGGGTCGGGCCGAGGAGCTGTTGCAGACGGCGGAAGACTACTGCATGAGCGGCGAGGAACAGGTCGCGCTGGCCGAAGCCAAGTTTAAGGTGCTGGGCGACAAGGATGCGGCCGTGGGTGCCTACGAAAAGGCGTTGAAGGAAACCAGCAACCTCGATCCGCTGATCGACCTGGCGAAGAACGTGATGCGCGTGATCGCCGACGGCGCGTTCGCCAAGAAAGTGCTGGAAAAGGCCGAAGCGAAGATCTCGCGCGCGGTGGAATACAGCAAACTCGCTGCCGCCTCGGCCGAGCATCTGCTGGACAAGGACTACGCAGCCCAGATATTCCACAAGGCGGGAGAAAAGCTCTCCACCGTGCCCGACCTGCTGTCACTGGCGGCCGAAGTCACCAAGACGTTGGGTGATCCGGCCAAAGCCAAGGCGCTGTACCAGCGCGCGCTCGAAGGCGCAACCGATTTCACCGCAGCGAAGACGCTGATCGAATCGGCCAAGCAGGCAGGCGATGCCGCCTTCACGCAGGCGGCGCTGAAGAAGGCAGGCGATCTTGCCAGCGCCACCGGCGAATACATCGAACTGGCCGAAGGGCTGGCCGGCGTGGGCGACAAGCCGGGTGCGACCGCGCTGCTGGACAAGGCCGAAGACGCGGTGGCCGGTCTCGACGAAATGCAGAAGCTGGTGACGGCGGTGGAAGCGCATCTGGCCGACGACGCCGCGCGCCTTGCCCGCGTCAAGGCCAAGCTGGAAAAGCGCCAGGCCAACCACGCACGCTACATGGAGTTCCAGCAACTGGAAAAGGACGCGGTCAGCGTCAAGCAGTTCCTTGCACTGGCCGAACGCGTGCGGCTGGAACTGGAAGACCCGTTCTATGCCGCCAAGCTGATCGAGTCGGCGGAAACCCTGCTCGATGGCACCGGCTACCAGTTCTCGCGCTACAAGCCGATCCTGCAGGCGGTGGACAAGAACCTCGACGACACCGCCTGGCTCGGCCGTCTGCTCGATCGCGCGGCGGAGAATGCGACCGACTTCATCGCTTTCAAGGACCTGGTGGTCACCGCGGCGCACATGAAGCACCGCGAGCTTGGCGTATCCAAGGCGCGTGCCTACCTCGCCGCACGCGAAGCGGCGTTGGCGGCGGATGCCGACGCCAACGTCTATGACCTGGCCAAACTCGCGGAAGCAAGCTACGCCGCCACCTCGGATGCGGCCGAAGCGGCGCGTCTGCTGGAAGCCGCGCGCGCCAAGGCCGGCGACCATTTTGCGCTGACCCACCTCGGCCGTCTGTACGCCTCCATGGGTAACCCTGGCAAGGCCGACGAACTCTACGCCGCCGCAGCCGCAGCCTGCCCGAATGGCGATGCCTGCATCCAGTTCATCGATCGCCTGAAGGGATTCGCCCTGCCGGCCGAGACGCTGAAGAAGTGGTATGCCGAATGCGGCACACACCTCCGCACGCCGGCCGACAAGCTGCGCTGGGCCGAAGGCATTGCCGACGCGCTCAACGACAAGGCCTGGGCGAGCGAAGTCTACGGCCAGCTCGCCGGCCAGTTCAGTGGCACTGATGCCGCACGCTTCGACCTGTCGCGCCGTTCGCGCGCCGACCTGAATTTCTATGGTTCAGTACGCCGCCATTAAGCCGCTGGGAATACCCCTTAAAACAGCCCGGTTGCACGGGCTGTTTTTATTTGTACACTCCCAGATAAAGCGGTTTTACGGAGTGCGCCATGCTGGAACTGTCTGCCCTCATCGACACCGTGCAGAAGAACTGCACCATCGCCGACGCGCGTCACGCACGCGACATGACGATGTGCACCTTCCTGCTCGAAATGCGCGAGTACTACCGCTGGGAAATGGAAATTCCCTACGGCGCACGTCTGCCCAAGGATGAGCTCGGCGACTGGCTGAACGCGCGCGAAAGCCTGTGGGATACGGTGGAAGAAGAGGATTTCGCGCTGTTGCCGCTGACCGATTCCGGCATCGATCCGTTCGAGGCCGACGACATCAACCGCGCGCTGATCCCGCAGGGCCTGGTCTACAGCAGCGGGCTGGGGCATTTCCGCAAGCCGCATTTTGTTCTGGCCGAACTCAAGCGTGCCGAAGTACGCGAAGGCGTGCAGGTGCTGGTGGCCGGCTGCGAATACGCGCGCGACCTGATCGCGCCGCCGGCGGCGATGCGCGGCGGCGCCATTTTCCTGCGCATGGATGCGGTGCGCCGTCTGCTGTGGAACAAATATGAAGAGTGGCAGTGGAAGGAAAAGGACACTGCGCTGGGGCGCGCGTTTGCCCACTATGATTTCGAACGCGATATCGATCGTGGGCTCGACCGCATGGTGGAAGCCGAGAGCGAGGCGATGATCCTGCACGAGATCGGCGAGGCGCGCGCCGAATCGCTGCTGGGTGAGGACTGGAATGCGATGCTCGGCCAGCTCGGCTCGCGCCATGCCGAACTGCTGGCACGCGCGGTGCGCGACCATCTGGCCGACTGCCTGGTGACGTTGCCGACCTTGCTCGAACGCGAGGCCATCGGCTCGCTGCATTTTTACCTGGCGAACCTGTCCGGCCTGCGCCGTGCGCTGTTCCCGGCGCTGCCGCAGGCGTATGACGCCTGGCTCGACAGCCGCGACACGGCCGGGCTGGCGCGCACCGTGGCGGCAGCCGAAACCCACTGGCTGAATGCGGCGCGGAAGCTGATCACAACCTACCATCGCGACCCCGCACACGGTGACGCGCAGCTCAACGCGCTGGCCGGCGGCGACCTTGCGGGCCTGAAACTCTAGACGACAAAACGGGCGCCGCGGCGCCCGTTTTGTCGTCTGCCTGCCGCTTATGCCGGCACGGTGGCTTCCTTACCCAACTGCTCGGCGATGGCATCGAGCAGCTGCTGTTCCTGATACGGCTTGCCCAGATAGACGTTGACGCCGATTTCCATCGCGTGGTTGCGATGCTTGTCCGCCGTACGCGAGGTGATCATGATGATCGGCACCGATTTCAGGCGCTTGTCGCTGCGCATCACCCGGGCCAGCTCGAAACCGTCCATGCGCGGCATTTCGACGTCGAGCAGCACCACGTCGGGGATCAGGTCGTGCATCCGTTCCAGCGCATCGACGCCATCCTTTGCGCTGTCGACACGGAAGCCTTCGCGGGTGAGCAGGCGGGTGGTGATCTTGCGCACGGTGAGCGAATCGTCGACCACCAGCACCAGCGGTGGCTGCAGGGCGGCGCTGAGTTCGGCAGCCTGGGCGGGGGCCGTGCGTTCGGCCGCAGTACGCGGCAGGCTGGCCCAGCGTAGCGCCAGCGGCACCGGGTTGAGAATCAGGATCACGCGCCCGTCACCGCGCACCGTGGCACCTGCAACACCGGTGATGCGAGCGATTTGCGGGCCGATGTTCTTGACCACGATTTCGCGCGTCCCCTCGATCACGTCGACCAGCACGGCCGCCAGGCTGGCGCCACTTTGCAGCAGCACCACCGGGTTGTAGCGCTGCACTTCGTGAACCGCCTCGGTGTCGCCCAAAAGGTGCGGCAGGTAGGAGAAGGGGTAACGCGAACCGCGCCATTCCACCTCGCCGGCGGACATGGCCTGCGCAAGCGCCTCCGGCTTCAGTTCCAGCACCTGCTGCACCAGCGGCGTCGGCAGTGCATAGTCGTGGCGGGCTGCATGGATCATCACCGCCTGGGTCATCGCCAGCGTCAACGGCAGGTAGATGTGGAAACTGGTGCCGGCACCCGGCGTCGAGACAATGTCGATGCGGCCGCCCAGCGCGGAAATTTCGCTCTTCACCACATCCATGCCGACGCCACGGCCGGACACCTGGCTGACGGTTTCGGCAGTGGAGAAACCGGCGGCAAAGATCATCTGCGCCAGCAGGGTTTCGGTCGGTTCGACCCCCGGCAGCAGCAGGCCCTGGGCTTCAGCCTTTTCGCGGATGCGGGCGTAGTCGAGTCCGCCGCCGTCGTCTTTCACGGTCAGCATCATTTCGTTGCCGGACTGGCGCGCGGACAGGACGATTTCGCCGAACTCCGGCTTGCCGGCCTCGCGGCGTACCTCGGGTGACTCGATCCCGTGCGCCAGCGCGTTGCGCAACAGGTGCTCGAGTGGCGCGGTGACTTTTTCCAGCACCGAGCGGTCGATTTCGAGTTCGCCGCCCTGGATGTCGAGTTGAGCGCGCTTGTCGACGTCGCGTGCGGTCTGGCGCACGGTGCGATACAGACGCTCGGCCACCGAGTACAGCGGCACCATGCGCACCCGCAGCAGATCCTGCTGCAGCTCGCGGTTCAGGCGCGTCTGCTGGATCAGCGCGGCATCGGCTTCGCCGAGTCGCGCCAAGAGGATGTGCTGCACAGTGGAAATGTCGTTCACGCTCTCAGCCAGGAAGCGCGTGACTTCCTGGAAACGGGTGAAGCGGTCGAACTCCAGCGGATCGAATTTTTCGGCGCTGCCCTGGCTGAGGAAAGTGGCCTGCATCTGCGACTCGGCCTGGATCTCGACCTCGCGAATGTGGCCGCGCAGACGTGTAAGCGCCTCGGACAACTCGTTGACGTGACGCTTGAAGGCAAATACTTCGCTCTCGATCCGCGAGCGCGCGATCGCCACTTCGCCGGCCTGGTTGACCATGCGGTCGACCCAGTCGGCACGCACCCGCAGCGTCAGCGCATTGGCATCGCGCGTGGCGCTCTGAGCCGGCGTATCGACGACCGCGGCGTGCGTGGGAACAGCCGCGGCGATCTCGCCGGCGTTCAGCACGGGTTCGATCGGTGCTTCCAGCGGCGCAGCGGGTGCTTCCTCGCTCAGCGGCGTGAGATCGCCCCGCTTCAAGCGGTCGACGATTTCAGCCACGCGGTCGAGTTGCGTTTCCAGCGTATCGAACACTTCGCGGTTGGCGAGCAGATGGCCCTCGATCACCGCGATCACACGCGATTCCATCACATGGGTGAGTTCGCCCAGGCGCATCGCGCCGACCATACGCGCGCTGCCCTTGATGGTGTGCAGGTTGCGGCGCAGCGCGTCGCGTGCTGCCGTCTCGCCGGAGGCGGCGCTCCAGGCGCGCAGTTGTGCGCTGGTATCGGGTACCAGGGTGTCGGCTTCCTCAAGGAAAATCGGCAGCAGCTGCTGGTCGATCTCGTCGGCCACCTCGCGGCGCTCGAACACCGGCGCCGGACCCGCCAGCTTGATGTCGGGCACCAGCGCGCTGATGTCCGGCAGGTCGGCCGCGGCAGGCGCCACCGGCTGCGGCGGCACCTCGGCGAACGTGCTCTCGACAGCCGGCGGCGATGCAAGCGGCGTTTCGTCTTCGGGGACGATCTGTTCGTCTTCCAGTTCGCCCAGCGTCGCGATCAGGTCGCTGGCCGCCTCGGGCAGGTGTCCATTTTCCATGGCCGTGGCCATGTCGTGCAGGCGGACGACCGTATCCTGAACCAGCGGCAAGTGCGCGGGCGGCAAGGCCACATGCACGAAGCGGTTCCAGTATTGCTCCAGCGCATGCGACAGCTCGGACAGCGTCGCGATGCCGGCCGTACCCGCAATGCCCGCCAGCGTGTGGACGGCACGCCGCGCATGTTCGCTGACCGTGCTGTGGGCTGCTTCGGCGTGGCGTTCGACTTCTTCCTGCAATACGGCGAGACGCTGGTGCACCTCGGTCATGAAAATGTCGTACAGCCCGGGCGACAGACACACCGTGCCGATGCAGATTTCTTCTGCCTCGACTTCAGAAGGTTCGACTTCAGCGGGCTCGACTTCATATTCATCGACGACAGGCGGTGCGACCGCGTATTCGATCAGCGCCCCCACCACGGGCAGGTCGAGGGCAGTGTCCTGTGCGTCCGCCGTCTCCATCATGGGCTCGGGTTCAGCGTCGGCTTCAGGCGCGGCCTCGAAGGTGATTTCGATCTCGTCGGCGGCTTCAGCAGAAACGGCCTCCACCACCGTCTCCTGCACGGGTTCGACCGCAATGTCGGCTACCGCTTCAACAGGCGGCACGAATTCAAGCGCTGCCGCCGGCACGTCCAGCGCCAGCGATTGCGCCTCGACGGCGGGCGCGTCATCCAGCGGCTGGCCCTGTACCACGCTGTCGATAGCGTTCAGCAGCGCAGCCAGCGGCAGCGTCCGGACCTGGTTGTCGCGCAAGGCGTCGATCCAGTCCTGGAACACAGCGCGGGCCTGACCTACCAGGCGCAACAGGTCGCCGCTGGCCGACTTCTGCTCGGCCAGCCAGCCGTTCATCAACAATTCATGGCGCCATGCGGCCTCGCCCAGTTCGTTCAGGCCGACCATGCGCCCGCTGCCCTTCAGCGTATGAAAGCCGCGGCGGATGATGGTCAGGGAATCGCGGTCGTCCGAATTGTTCTGGCAGGCCATGCTGGCTTCGCCCATGGCTGCCAGCACTTCGTTGGCTTCCTCGAGAAAAATTTCCAGCAGTTCGGCTTCGGAGTCCGCGGGAACCGTGGCCTGCAGGGTGAATTCACCTGCCTGTACGCGGTCAAGCCGTTCGGCGGCGGGCATGGCCGCGAGGGCTGCGGCCGATGGCACCTCAAGCGGCGCCGGCGGCGGGATGTCCCGGGGTTCGCTGGCAGCGATCGCGGCAGCGTCCGACAGCGCATCCGCCCTGTCGAACTCGACCATGGCCGGCTCGGCAGCCGGCAATTCGGGCTCGACCACGGCGATGGGTGCCAGGTCGATTGTGGGGCGCTGCGGCAGCGCCAGGCCTGTCAGGGCTGCAATGTCCGCATCGAGCGTCCACGGCGCCTCGCTTGCGTGCTGGCTCGCTTCGAGCGCAGCACGCACCTGCTGTTGCAGCCGTGTATCGGCGATCAGTTCGGCGTCACGGCCCAGCTCGTTCAGAACATCAAGGAATTTTTTTTTTGCGGCCTCGTCGGGCTCGTCGCGCCATGCCAGATAGTCGGTCTGCACAGCGGCCTTGCGGGCCGGCAGGCCGGCTTCGATGGTGTCGTCGAAACCCGTCTCTTCCTCAGCCAGGCCGAGTTCGATCATCGCGGGGCGCAGCACGCTGACGGCATCGCGACGCCCGGCGCAGAATGCCTCGATATACAGGCCGAGGCTGGAGAACGCATCGGCCAGCCGCTGCTGGGTGGCCTCGTCGGGGTAGCCTTCGCTGGCATAGGGTTGCGCAATGGCCGTCGCCGCCGCCAGCAAGCTCGCTGCCTCGGGCAGTTCCAGCATGGTCAGCGCGCCTTGCGCCTGCTGCGCCAGCGCCGGCACATTGGCCATTGCCTCGCGCTCGTTGGCGTCACGGAAGAAGGCGTCCAGCGCCTCTTCCATCTGTCGCAGATTCTGTCCAACTTCCTGCGCCATGTGCAGCAGCATGTCGCGTTCGGCTTCACGCTGGTTGGCCGTTTCCTCGGCACTGGCCGGCATTTCGCGGCCTTCGATCAGTGCGCGCAAGCGCGCCTGCTGCGCTTCGGCGCGTACCGCATAATCGGCGTGCAGCACATCCTCGCGGGCGACCGCATTCTGCATCGACAGCAGCGTGGATGCGATTTCCAGATTCATCTGTTCGCGCGCATCGCCTTCCCGTCCGGCGGCGGCACTGGCCGCACCGCCCAGTTCTTCCAGCAGGCTGCCCAGCCCGCTGCCCTCGAGCGCATGGGCCTGCGGCTGCATCCGTCCAAGGTGGGTCTGGAACTGCTCCAGCTGTGCGGCATCGCCTTCGACATAGCCGTGCCAGCTGTCGTGGGCGCCTTTCAGGCTGGTCTGCAATGCATCCAGCACTGGGCGCATGCGCGCCAGTGCCTCGGGATCGAGCATGCCGCGTCCTGGCAGGTAGCGGTCGAGGCCGAAAGTCGAGCGCACTTCCGCCGCGCGGCCGTCCTGCGGCTGGCTTTTCGCGACGAAGAACAAAGCGTCGCGCAGCAGGCGTTCGGCAACCTGCGGCGAACCCTCGATCAGGCGACGCATCTGCAGGTCGACCCGCGCGAGCAGCTGCTTGACATGAAAATCCGCTTCGACGCCGCGCGCAATCAGACTGTCGACAAAGCCGACGCAGGCCCACCAGAAGGTTTGCGAAGCGTGCGACGGCGCGATGCGCTCGATCGCAGCCAGGGCATCGCGCATGCGCTGCAGGCCCTGATCCGCATTGGCGTTGCGCAGGAAAGCCAGCAGACCGCGCTGGAACTGACCGCGTGCAGCCTTCACCTCGGCGGCCAGCGCATCCTGCGCCAAGCCTTCGCCGCCGGGCTTGCCTTGTACCCGCGAGCGCAGGTCGGGGAAAAACAGTTCGCCTTCGAATACACGTTCGGCGCCCTGCAGTTCACGCAGGCGCTTGTAAAGGGGGAAGAGCGCCAGCTCGCCGCTACCACGGCCGTCCGCCAGGTCCTTGACCCAGCGTTGCAGGCCTTCCATCGCGTTGCGCAGCGCGCGCAGGACGTCGTCGCCCGCGGCGATGCGATTTTCGTTGATGTCGTCCAGCACGGATTCCAGCGTGGCCGACAGCGTGGCTGCGCCTTCCAGCCCAACCATGCGCAGCGCGCCGGTGGCCTGGTGCGCGTCGTCATGCGCCAGGCGCAGCGCATTGGTGAGCTCGGCATCTGCGCTGTAGGCCTGAATACGCCCGAGGGCGGCCTGCAAGGCGGCGTCGATGTCGCCGCGCACCCAGTTCAGCGGGCCGGTGTCGTAATCGAGTAAGGCGCTCATTCTGTTTTGTTCCCGAAGTTGATTGCAGAGGCCGTGATCGGCTGCCTATCCGGTAGCGGTCGGTCAGGAGAGCTTGAATCCAGACACCGAATTCTTCAGATCCTGCGCCAGCTGTTTCATGCCGCCAATCGAGTCGGCCGTCTGCTGCGTACCCGTGCTGGTCTGAGACGAAATCGTCTTGATGTCCTGCATGGTTTCCGCCACCTTGGCGGTCGATTCCGCCTGACTCTGCGTAGCGGAGGAAATGTCGGCAATCAGGCCGGCCAGCGTTTTCGACACGGTGCCGATCTCGGCCAGCGTCTGACCTGCGGCATCAGACAGCTTGGCGCCCTCGACCACGCCCTGGGTCGAGACTTCCATCGCCGCCACCGTATCGTGGGTGTCCGACTGAATGGTCTTCACAATCGCCGCGATCTGCTTGGTCGCATCGGCCGAACGTTCCGCCAGTCGCTGCACTTCTTCCGCAACCACCGAGAAACCGCGACCGGCTTCGCCCGCGGACGCGGCCTGAATGGCCGCGTTGAGCGCCAGCACGTTGGTCTGTTCGGTAATGTCGGAAATCAGTTCGACGATTTCGCCGATCTCCTGCGAGGATTCGCCGAGGCGCTTGATTCGTTTCGAGGTTTCCTGGATCTGCTCGCGCAGACCGTTCATGCTGGAAATGGCGTTCGCCACCGCTTGCTGGCCTTTTTCGGCAGCCGCCAGCGATTGTTCGGCCACGCGGGCGGATTCGGCCGCGTTGCTCGACACGGTTTGCACCGACTGTGCCAGGTTCACCACCGCGGACGAGGTTTCCTCGATTTCCGCGGTCTGACGACGTGCGGCCAGTTGCAGCGCGTCAGATACCTGGCCCGCCTGGTTCGCGGCATCATCCATCTGCTGCGTCGCGTTGTTGATCCCGCGCACCAGGGTACGCAGCTCTTCCACCGTGTAGTTGATCGAGTCGGCCACCGCACCGGTGATGTCCTCGGTCACGCTGGCGTTGATGGTGAGGTTGCCTTCGGCCAGTTCGCCCAGTTCGTCCATCAGACGCAGAATCGCTTCCTGGTTGCGGCTGTTTTCCTCTTCGCTCTTGCGTGCACGCTGTTTGGTCTCGTTGATATTGACCAGTCCCAGCAGCACCAGTGAAATCAGTGCCAGTACGCCAAACAGCGCAGCCAGCAGGTAGCCGGTACCACCGACAGCCTGATAGTTCAGCGACAGCTGGTTGGTATCGTCGAGCAGCGCATCGCTGCCGACGAACAGGTTGTTCGCCGCGACCTTCGACTGCAACAGCGGTTGCGTGTTGGCCAGCACCTCGCCCACCGCTTCCACCATGTCGCCCATGTTGGCGCCCAGGTCTTCCAGGGTCAGCAGGCTGTCCTCGTTGCGGCTGGCCGCGCCTTCCATCAGCGATTGCACCGTGTCACGGAAGGAGGTCGTGTCCTTTTCCAACTGCAGCACCACCTCGGGGTCGATCAGGTCGGACGACAGCAGCAGGTTGGCGTTTTTCGGCATGCGCTGGCTCAGCATGACCAGATGGTTCGCACGCGACACTTCGCGCACGTTTGCGCCCGCGTCGACCAGCTGGCTGGCGAGCTGTTCAGCCACTTCCTGCAGATCGATACTCAGCGCGTTAATCCGTCGCACGTTTTCGTTCAATTCGACCAGGTTTTTCTGCTGCGACAGAATCTGCACCACCTGCGGCGAGAAGTTTTTCCACTGGGTGCTGATCTTGTCGAGCGTTTCGCGCGCGGCGCCGCTGGATGCGGGCACGTCGTCGTCGCCCTCGATCAGGCCCGCCAGCGTCGTTTCGAACGCCGTCTTGCCCTCGGCCAGACGCTTGAAGGCGGCGGCGTTACCCAGCACGGACTGTTGCGCGGTCAGCGGCAGCCGCTGCGACAGCACTTTCAGGTCGCCGGCGCGGCCTTCGTAGTCGGTCCGGTTGTCGAGCTGAATCAGGCTGTGGACGGTGAAGCCAGCCGCCAGCAGCAGCGAGATGATTAGGGCGCCACCGGCGTACAGGTATTGCTTGTCAACCGGCAGATGTCCGATCAGTGGGGCCTTGCCGGGCTCCGTGTCGGCCAGCTTGCGCACGCTCTCCATGATCATGGCGGTATGTTCGCCGCCCTTCTTGCCCGTGACCTTTTCGGTCATGCGGCCAGCCAGTCCCTTGAGACCACCCATCGTTATCGCCATGTTCATGCTCCTTCAATCCTCCGCTCGTCGACGCACGCGTGCGCCGGTTTTCAATATCCTTCGGTGCCGAACTGTGCTTCGACCTTGAGAAACTCGGCATCGCCGAGCAGTTTCGAGAAATCCATGTCGCACCAGTCGGCGCCGGCTTCGTCCGAGTAATGGCGGGCCGCCCACGGATGCTGCGCCACGCGATCGCTGCGCGGCTGGTAGCGGCTGATGTTCTTCAGCCCCAGCGTGCAGCGCACCAGCAATGCCGCGTTCATGCCGAAATCATGGTGCGGGATCAGCAGTCGGCAATCCGAGTGCTCGGGCGTCACGCCCTGGCCCATGAAATCGGAAAAATCGCTCACCGCGTACAGATTGCCGCGAATGTTGGTGACGCCGCGAAACCAGCGGCATGCGCCGGGCACCCTGACGAGGGTCGGCACCGGAATCACTTCCTCGGTGTCCGACAGGCTCACCAGCCAGTTCTCGTTCCCGACCTGAAACCCCAGGCGGGACCCGCTGTTGTCGCGGCTGGCCGCAGCCTGCAGTTGCTGCGAAAGCGTGGTCTGGAATTCGCGCAGGTTGAATTTCTTGGCCATTTCGGTCCGCTCAGCCCAGCGCCTTGATTTGCGACAGCAGGTCTTCCGGCTTGATTGGCTTGACCAGATAGGCCTTGGCACCTTGGCGCATGCCCCAGACCTTGTCGGTCTCCTGGCCCTTGGTGGTGCACATGATGACCGGGATGTGCTTGGTCGCCTCTTCCTTGGTGATCATGCGGGTCGCCTGATAGCCGTTCATGCCCGGCATCACGACGTCCATCACGATCAGGTCGGGTAGGGTCTGTTTGGCCTGCGCCACAGCCTCCTCGCCGCTCTCGGCCATGCTGACCAGATAGCCGTTCTTGACCAGCAGTTCGGACAGGAAAAAACGCTCGGTGGGGGAATCATCCACAACCAGAATTCGGCTGATCGCCATAATCTACACTCCTTGAAAAACAGTCAGGCTCTGGAACAGGCGTGCTCGCGCACCGCCGTCAGCAGCGTATCTTTGGTAAACGGCTTGGTCAGATATTCATCCGACCCCACCATGCGGCCGCGTGCACGGTCGAACAGGCCATCCTTGGACGACAGCATGATCACCGGCGTGGTGCGATATTTGGCATTGCGCTTGATCAGCGAACAGGTCTGGTAGCCGTCGAGACGCGGCATCATGATGTCGACGAACACCACATCCGGATCGTGGTCGGTGATTTTCGACAGCGCATCAAAGCCATCCTGCGCCAGGATGACCTCGCAGCCCGCCTGATTCAGGAAGATTTCCGCGCTGCGACGAATGGTATTGCTGTCGTCGATGACCATCACCTTCACGCCTTTCAATGCTTCGTTGTCCACACGTCTTCTCCACCAGTTCCCGGGGCGTACGGCACGTGCCGCACCCCCTGCGTGGATATCATTACGGCAGCAGCCGGAGCTTCTTTAGTGGCGGGGGCTGCGGAGCTCCGGCAATAGAATCAGGCAATAAAAAGGGCGCGGCCGAAGCCGCGCCCTGATTCGCTCCCGAACAGCGGGATTACTGCCAGGCGTCGGTGGTGGATTTCTTGTCCGTGCCCGCAACTGCGCTCATGGTCTCGATAATGACGTTGGGCAGCGACGAAATGCGCATGAACTGGCCCATGCCCACGTCGGGGAAGGCCAACGCGATGCGGAAACGGCCGTGCGGCGCGCCCACTTCGTTGCCCACCACGTAAATCTCGTACGGCAGGCCAGCGACGTTCTCCTGCATCTCGATTTTCTTCAGCCACTCACCGTCGCTGTTGGCGCCGTCGTTCATGGCCACGCCAAACACGGCCAGCTTGCGATCCGGCAGGACGATTTCATACACCTTGCTGGTCTTGCCGACGCCCTTGGCCAGGTTGTCGCGGACGACCTTCACCGCCTCGTTGAAGCTGTCGTACTCGGCCAGCTTGTTTTTCGGCGAATCGACGCGCTCCATGCCGATCATGTAGCGGTAGCTGGCGAGGTTGGCGGGCAATTCGTCGCCGCCCTGCGGCTTGCCTGCACCCAGCGCGCCCTTCAGACGCTCCTGCACCGCCTTGACGGCCGGCTCGCGCTTCTCGAAATCCCGGCGGAGATAGGCACGCTGCCAGTAATCCGGGTTGGTGTAGGCCACGCTGCCGTTGGCCTTCACACCGACGCGAATCGCCGCGCCCAGCACTGCGTAGCCGCCGCTCGCGCCGACTTCGCGGAGCATGGCGTCATCGGTGGCCACCACCACGCCATGGCCGGCCAGATCCTTGGGGAAATACTTGCCCACCACCTTGAAGCCGGCATTTTTGAGCTTGGTCTCGACCGAATTCGCGACCGCCTGTACCGTCCCTGCCGGCACCGCATCACCCTGGATATAGGGGGAAACCGCCCACACGCTCGTCGAAAAAACGAGCAGCACCCACGTCGTTATGCTCCGCAAAATCATTGTCGTCTCCTGATTAAAATGACCCCATCAGATCAGTCTGACAATACCATTGACAGGGCGGCCCCTAGGGCGCGTAGGATTTTATGGGTTAACGGCCTACTGAGCAAGCCCGTTTATAGCACCACCATCTCAAAATCGTCCTTGCGTGCGCCGCAATCCGGACAGGTCCAGTTGATCGGCACGTCTTCCCAGCGGGTGCCGGGCGGAATGCCATCGTCCGGCGCGCCGGTTTCCTCGTGATAGATATAGCCGCAGATCAGGCACATCCAGCTTTTGTATTCGGGGGCGTCGGGCATGATTTCTATTGGAATAGGCTCTTGGGGGTAATCGGCTAAAATCAGGGCTCGATTCTAAAGCAGTGACGCCATGCCGCCTATCTTCACCCCCCAACCCACGCCGCCGCTGGTGCTCAGCTTCGCCGCGTCTGACCCGACCGGTGGCGCCGGCATACAGGCCGACCTGCTGACGCTCGCCAGCATGGGGTGTCATCCGCTGTCGGTGATCACCGCGATCACCGTGCAGGACACCGCCGGCGTCGAGGAAATCCTGGTGATCGACGCCGAATGGGTGGGCGACCAGGCGCGCATGCTGCTGGAAGACGTGCCGGTCGCCGCGTTCAAGCTGGGCATGCTGGGCAGTCCGGAGTCGATCGCGGTCATTGCCGAAATCCTCGCCGACTACCCCGATATCCCGGTCATCCTCGATCCGGTGCTGGCCTCCGGCCGCGGTGACGAACTCGCCACCGAGGACATGATCTCCGCCATGCGCGACCTGCTGATCCCGCAGACCAGCATTCTCACGCCCAACAGCCACGAAGCGCGGCGGCTGGCGCTGTTCGAGTCGGACGAGGACGACATGGACCTGGCCGCCTGTGCCCGGCATCTGACCGACCTCGGTTGCGAATACGTGCTGATCACCGGTACCCATGAAAACACCCCGCGTGTGCTGAACAGCCTGTACGACGCCAATGGCCATGTGCAGACCGATGCCTGGGACCGCCTGCCCGGCAGCTACCACGGCTCGGGCTGCACCCTGGCCTCGTCGATTGCCGCCGCACTGGCCTATGGCCAGGACATGCCGGCTGCGGTGCGGGAAGCGCAGAACTTCACCTACGAAACGCTCAAGGCCGCATTCCGGCCCGGCATGGGGCAGTACATCCCGGAACGTTTTTTCTGGGCACAGGGCACCCAGACCGAGGGAAACGCGTAAACGCGGGCCCTGAATTTCCCTTTATTTGAATTTCCGCCCTACCGGATTTCCACCATGCCTGATTTCCCGGGTGGCCTCTACGCCATCACCCCCGAAACGACCGATACCGAACATCTGCTGACGCAGGTCGAAGTGGCATTGACGGGCGGCGTTGCCGCGGTGCAGTACCGCAACAAGTCGGGCGATGTCGCACGTCGCCACGAACAGGCGAGCGAACTTGTCATGCTGTGCCGCCAATTCGGCGTGCCGCTGATCGTCAACGACGACCTGCGGCTGGCCGACCTGTGTGACGCCGACGGCGTGCACCTGGGCCGCGACGACGGTAGCGTGCGCGAGGCGCGCATCATTCTCGGCAAAGGAAAAATCATCGGCGCCTCGTGCTACCAGGAACTGGCGCTGGCACAGGCCGCGCAGGCCGCAGGCGCCGATTATGTCGCCTTCGGCAGTTTTTTCCCGTCGCCGACCAAGCCGGCCGCGGCGCGTGCCGAAGTCACCCTGCTACACGAAGCGGCCCGTGCGTTGCGGCTGCCGATCGTCGCCATCGGCGGCATCACGCCCGCCAATGCACCGCCGCTGCTCGATGCCGGCGCCGACAGCCTGGCCGTGCTGTCGGCGCTGTTCGATGCATCCGATATCCGCGCCGCCGCGCGCGCCCTGAATCAACTATTTGAGACGGAATCCGAACAATGACCCGCAACGAACACCTCTTCGAACAATCGCAGCACGTCATCCCCGGCGGCGTGAATTCGCCGGTGCGCGCCTTCAAGAGCGTCGGCGGCACCCCGGTGTTTTTCAGCCGCGCCAAGGGCTCGCGCGTGTGGGACGCTGACAGCCGTGAGTACATCGACTACGTCGGCTCATGGGGCCCCGCCATCCTCGGTCACGCCCACCCCGGCACGGTGAAGGCGGTGCAGGACGCCGCCGCCAACGGCCTGTCGTTCGGTGCGCCCAGCGAAGCCGAACTGACCATCGCGCGGCGCATCATCGAACTGGTGCCGAGCATCGAGAAAGTCCGGCTCGTCTCATCCGGCACCGAGGCGACGATGAGCGCGATCCGCCTCGCCCGAGGCTTTACGGGACGCAGCAAGTTCATCAAGTTCGAGGGCTGCTACCACGGCCACGCCGACTTCCTGCTGGTGAAGGCCGGCTCCGGCGCGCTCACTTTCGGCAACCCGACTTCGGCCGGCGTGCCGCCCGAAGTCGCGGCGCAAACGATCGTGCTCGACTACAACGATGTCGCCGGGTTGGAGCGCACCTTCGCCGAAATCGGCAGCGAGATCGCCTGCATCATCGTCGAGCCCTTCGCCGGCAACATGAACCTGGTCAAGCCAACCGCCGAGTTCATGGCCGCGATGCGCCGCCTGTGCGATGCGCACGGCGCACTGCTGATCTTCGACGAAGTGATGACCGGCTTCCGCGTCGACCTCGGCTGCGCGCAAAAGCTGCTCGGCATCAAGCCCGACCTGACCACGCTCGGCAAGGTGATCGGCGGCGGCATGCCGGTCGGCGCCTTCGGCGGCCGCGCCGACGTGATGGACGCGCTGGCGCCGAACGGCCCGGTGTACCAGGCCGGCACGCTGTCGGGCAATCCGGTCGCAGTGGCCGCGGGGCTCGCCACGCTCGCCGCGATTTCCGAGCCCGGATTCCATGCGGCGCTCACCGCCCGCACCGAGCGGCTGGTCAATGGCCTGAATGCTGCCGCACAGGAGGCCGGCGTCACTTTCTGCGCCGACTCGGTCGGCGGTATGTTCGGCCTCTATTTCGCAGCCAAGCCGCCGACGAGCTTTGCCGAAGTGATGCAGGGCGACAAGGAGAAATTCAACCGCTTCTTCCACGCCATGCTCGACCACGGCATTTACCTCGCGCCATCGGCGTTCGAAGCCGGCTTCGTCTCGGCCGCGCACTCCGACGCCGACATCGACGCCACGGTCGCCGCCGCCCGCGAGGTGTTCAAGGCCTTATGAACGACGAGTTGTCCCCTGAGGACGAACTGCGCCTCAACGTCCTCTTCAACACCGAGCTCAAGGCCGTCCGCATCGACGAATCGAACATGACGCTGTGGGCACTGACGCCGCAGGGCGAGGCGAGCGTGCCGTTAAAGCCCACTGAGCGCGCCGATCGCTACCTGAAGCGGGTGCGCGAAATGCTGTCCGGCCACGCGCTCGGTTCGCCTGGTGGCTATCCGGTGCACCTGACACGCTGGACGCGACAATCGCAGGCCGGGCTGTCGACCCAGCATCTGGCGCAGCTGCTGTTGATCGCCGAAGAGGAAGCGGTGGTCGCGGTGGTGCACTCGCCCGCGCTCACCGACGAACTGGCGCGCTACGCCTGGTGGTGCATGCCGACGATCGAAAACGCGCGACTGATGCTGATGCGCGACGTCGTGTGCCAGGGCAGCATGGGCCGCACGCTGGCCGAGTTCCTGGTCGATCACCTCGCCTTTCTGCACGAGGACGACGTCGGCATTCTCGATACTGTCGCGGTGATGCTGTACTCGGGCGTGCTAACCGACGCCGAGCGGCTGGCGATCTGGAAACGCGGCAATAGCCGAAACTCGTATTACGTCGCCTTTCTCGAATTGCAGCCGGATAGCCTGCCCAATCCGCGGACACCGCGCAGCGACCACGCCAGCGTGCCGCCGCTGGCCGACAATCCCTACAGCGCGATGCTGGAGAAAGTGCTGTCGGGGCAGGGGCAGACCTTCATCGCCACCACGGCGACCATCCTCGATCGGCCCGAAAACCAGGAAGTGGTCAACCACACGCTCAATGCGCTGGCCAACTGGTGCGCGCTGTTGCGGCAGGTGGACGACGACGCTCGCAGCGCGGCGCGTCAGTCGCTGCTCGACGACGCGCCGCAGTTCAAGCAGGACTGCGACGCGCTCGATACGCTGGCCGCGGTGGACGCCGAGACGGTGCGCCCGATCTTCCTCAAGACCACCGCGATTGGCTCGCTGATGCGGCGCAAGATCGAGCCCATCGTCACGCCGCTGATGGACGCGATTACGGTACTGCGCCGCCAACCGCAGACTTAAGTTCAGAAACGACGAAGCCCCTGCGCGCTTGTGCGTGCAGGGGCTTCGTCGACTACGATGGCTTACTTGCCGAGCGCCGAATCGATGCTCGCCAGAAACTTGTCGGCCTTCTCGAACCCGATCACCTTGTAGCCCGACTGCTCGCCAGCGGCGGTCCAGAAGATCAGTCCGGGCGGGCCAAACAGGCTGAAGCGCTTCAACAGCGCCTTGTCGGCCTCGCTATTGGCGGTGACGTCGGCCTTCAGCAGCACCACGTCGGCGAGCCGCGCCTGCACCCGCGCGTCAGTGAACGTGAAGGCTTCCAGCTCCTTGCACGCCACGCACCAGTCGGCATAGAAGTCGAGCATGACGGCCTTGCCGTCGGTCTTGGCCTGGGCCAGGCGCGCGTCGAGCTCGGTCACGTCCTTGACCTTCTCGAACGCGAGGCCCTTCTGCTCAGCCGCCATTGCCATGCCGCCGGTGCCGCCCTTGAAGACGTCGAGCGGCTGCAGCAGGTTGCGGCTGCCCGCCAGCATGCCGAGCAGGATCGCCAGGCCGCCGATCAGCAGCACCACGCCGAGCCCCTTCCACAGCCGCGACCAGCCAGTCGCGTGCGGCGGCAGCGGATCGAGCGCATGCAGGTAGATGGCGGATCCGATCAGCAGCATCGCCCACAGCAACATGCTGACCCAGCCCGGGATAACCGGCGAGATCAGGTAGATCGCGATCGCCAGCATCATCACGCCGAAGAAGTACTTCACCGCGTTCATCCAGCCGCCCGCCTTGGGCAGCAGCGCACCCGCCGACAGCCCTACTAGCAGCAGCGGCACACCCATGCCGAGCGCGAGCACGAACAGCGCCAGGCCACCCAGTACGGTATTGCCGGTCTGCGCGATGAAGGCGAGCGCGGCGGCCAAGGGCGGCGCCACGCACGGGCCGAGGATCACGGCGGACAGCGCGCCCATGAAGAACACGCCGATGAAATTGCCGCCCTTCATCTTGTTCGAGGCATCGGAGAACTTGCTCTGGATGAAGCTGGGCAACTGGATTTCGAAGAAGCCGAACATCGACATCGCCAGCAGCACGAAAATGCCGGCGCCGATACCGAGTGCGACCGGATTCTGCAGCGCGTTCGACAGCAAAGTGCCGGACAGCGCTGCCGCCACGCCGGCGATCGCATAGGTGATCGCCATGCCGAGCACGTAGGCAAGCGACAGCAGGAAGCCGCTCATCTTGGTCAGGTCCTTCTTCTGGCCGGCGATGATGCCCGACAGGATCGGGATCATCGGGAACACGCAGGGCGTCAGCGCCAGCAAGAGGCCGAGGCCGAAGAAGGTCAGGATCACCGGCCAGTAGCTGCCGCCCGCGAGCACGCGCTCGATGCGCGAGGTGTCTGATTCGTTGACGACGGGTTCGGTAGGCGCCTCCGCCGCAGCGGCCGTGGCCACGGTGGCCGCGCTGCCGTCCGGATTGAGCGCGAAAGCCCGTGCGTTCGGCGGGTAGCAGACGCCGACCACTTCGTTGCAACCCTGCCAGGCCGTATCGAGCACCAGCTGTTCGCCCGCGGCCAGCGCGCGCGACAGGCTCACGCGGGCCGAAACGTTCTGGTGATAGACCTCGGTGCGGCCGAAAGTCGGGTCGTCCTTGACGTCGCCGGCTGGCAGATCGACGCCGGTCACCTTCACATCGGCTGGCGACTTGACGACGAAGGCGAGCTTGTCGCGATACAGATAGGTATCAGGCGTCAGCGTGAAATTGACGCGCACCGTCTGTGCATCCGGCATCGCCGCATCGACCAGAAAGGCCTCATCCGGCGGCAGCAGCTTGGGCATGTCGAGATCGCCGCCCAGGCTGCGCAGACTGTCCAGCGCGCTGACCGGCGTAGCAGGGGCCGGCGCAGCGGTTGCGGGCGTCGTCGCGGTGACCGCGGCCAGCAGCGCGGGCAGCTTGATCGACACGCTGGTTTCCTGCGGGGTGTAGCACAGGCCGGCGTCAGCGCAACCCTGCGAAACCGTCTTCAGCGTGACGCTGGCGGTGTTCGCGTCACGCTGGATCGGCAGCGCGATGCGCACATCCTTGCTGTAGGTCTCGACCTTGCCGAAGAATTCGTCCTCTTTCGTCTTGCTGGCCGGCATCCGCGGCGCACCCAAGGACGCGCCCTCGACCGAAAACTTGAACTTGTCGCGGTACATGTAGTAGCCGTCGGCAATCTGCCAGCGCGCTTCCAGCGTATTCGCATCAAGTGCGCGCGCCGAGAACTTGAAGGCGATGTCGGGGTCGAGAAATTCTTCGGCGTGGGCCCCTGGAAAGAGGATCAGCGCGCCCCAAAGTGCGGACAATGCGCCGAACAAACGTACCCATCTGGTTTTAGTCATGCTTTTGAGTCTCCGTGGCCAGCCAGTCGAGATAGGCGGGTAATCCATGTGTTATCGGTATTGCGATCAATTCAGGTACGGCGTAAGGATGCTGCACGCGAACGATTTCTTCAACCTGCGGGTAGGCGGCGCGGGTGGTTTTGATCAGCAGCGGGATCTCCGTCGCTGTCTCCACCGCACCTTGCCAGCGATAAATGGAGCGGCAGGGCGCCAAAACGTTCACGCACGCCGCCGCCCGGCTCTCGATCAGTGCGTGCGCCAGTTTCTCGGCGCGCGCGAGATCGGGTAAATTCGTCAAGACTAACAAAGGTTCCATGTCATGCGCTTTGGTTGGATTGTGCTACTGCTGCTGTCGTTTCCCGTTCTGGAAGCGGTCGGCATTTTCTGGATGGCCGACGCCATCGGCGGCTGGGTGCTGCTGTGGCTGCTGCTCGCCGCCGTGGCCGGGGTCATGCTGATCCGTGTCGAGCGCGTCGCCTGGGGCGCGCGGCTGCTGTTTTCGATTCAGTCGGGCGCCCATCCGCTGGCGTCGGTCTTTGCCAGCGGACGCATGCTGATCGCCGGCGGACTGCTGATTTTTCCCGGCTTCATCAGCGATGCGATTGCGCTCGGGCTGCTGCTGGTGCCGGGTACCTGGGGCCGGCGCAAGGTCGACCCGCTACGGCCGGCCAACGACGACACTCCCCCCTCTCCCCAACCCTCTCCCTCGAGGAGAGAGGGGGCAAACGTGACGCCCACTACGATTAATGGCGAATTCAAGCGCGAACACGACGACCGGCTGCGTTAGCGCGACGGCCCATCCTCTCAAAACAGCGCCATCTGCCCGCGTGCCTGACGGATTTCGCGCAGCAGGTCGTCGGAGGTCGGATAGCGGTATTTCAGCCGCAGTTCGCGCGTGGTGCGCGCGTTCGACAGCTGGCGCGACTCGCGCAGAAACGACAGCAGGGCTTCCGACAGGACTTTTTCCGCTTCGGCGCGCTTGACCCGCGGCGGACGCGGCAGGTCGAAGGCATCGGCGCAGCTGTCGAACCAGTCGCCCATTTTCAGCGGATGTGCGTCGACCGCATGGTAGATGCGCTGCGAACGGCCGCGGAACAGCGCGGCCCAGGCCAGCCGCGCCAGATCGTCGGCATGAATGTGATTGGTGTAGCTGTCGTCCTTGGCCACCAGCGCCGGGGTGCCGCGCCTGATGCGCTCGAGCGGCAGCCGGTCGCCGGCGTAAATGCCCGGCGCACGCAGGATGCTGACCTGCACGCCCTGCGCTTCGCCCCACGCACGCAACTGGCGCTCGGCATCCACGCGCCGCACCGCGCGCCCGTTTACCGGCGCCACCGGGCGCGTCTCGGCAACCCAGTGGCCGCCGCAGTCGCCATAGACGCCGCTGGTGCTGATGTAGACCAGCGCACCGGGTTTGCGCCGTCCCAGCGCATGCAGCAGGTGCGCGGTGCGCGGATCGGTCGTGCCGGCGTTCGGCGGCGGCGCAAAGTGGAAGACGCCGTCGACGCGCGGCAGGCGCTTGAGCGTCGCCGGCACATCGAGATCGCCGACATAAGGCGTCACCCCGAGCGCGCGCAGCTCGGCGGCGCGCTCGGGCCGCCGCGTCAGACCGATGAATGCGGCCTGGCCGGCGTAGTGCTTCACCAGCCGTTGTGCGACATCACCAAACCCCACGATCAAGATCGTTTTCATGCGTCCGCCTGTAACCTTGTCCTTGCCAAGGTGAAAACCCCGCCCGCTCGGGCGATAATCCACCGTTTTGTCGCATTTTAAGCCCACATCATGCCGTATCAGGTCACCATTCAGCCCAGCGGGCACCAGTTCAACGTCGACGACGATGAAACCATCCTCGAGGCCGCGCTGCGCGAAGGCTTTGCCTTGCCCTATGGCTGCCGCAACGGCGCCTGCGGTGCCTGCAAGGGCCGCGTGGTGTCCGGCCAGCTCGACTATGGCACGCATTCGCCCAACGCGCTGAAGGACGAGGAGAAGGCGCAGGGCCGCGCGCTGTTCTGCCGCGCCCGGCCCTTGAGCGACATGGTCATCGAAGCCAAGGAAATCGGCGCCGCCCGTGACATCGTGGTGAAGACGCTGCCATGCCGGGTGGAAAAGCTGGAAAAGCGGGCCGACGACGTGATGGTGATGAAGGTCAAGTTGCCGGCCAACGAGCGGCTGCAATACCTCGCCGGGCAATACATCGATTTCCAGCTGAAAGACGGCAAGTCACGCAGCTATTCGCTCGCCAACCCGCCGCATGACGACGCGCTGCTGGAGCTGCACATCCGCCACGTGCCGGGCGGTCTCTTCACCGATCAGGTGTTTTCCAGCATGAAGGAACGCGACATCCTGCGCCTGAAAGGGCCGCTGGGCAGCTTCTTCATCCGCGAGGACTCTGACAAGCCGATGCTCTTCATCGCCGGCGGCACCGGCTTTGCGCCAATCAAGGGCATGCTGGAGCACGCCTTTGCCGAGCACACCGACCGCGAACTGGTGCTGTACTGGGGGGTGCGTTCGCTGAAGGATCTGTACATGGCCGAACTGCCGCAGCAGTGGCTGGCCGAGCAGCCCAACTTCAGCTTCATTCCGGTGTTGTCAAATCCCGAGCCGGGTGACGCCTGTCAGGGCCGCACCGGCTTCGTGCACGAGGCGGTACTCGCCGATTTCGCCGACCTGTCCGGTTATCAGGTGTATGCCTGCGGCGCGCCGGCGATGATCGAAAGCGCGCGCGACAGCTTCGTGAAGACCCGCAGCCTGCCGGAGGACGAATTCTTTGCCGATGCCTTCGTCTACGCGGCGGATGCGGAGATCACCCCGGCCGCCTGAGGGCGGTTCTACAGGTCGCCGCGGGCACCCGCCTGCATGATGTTGATCAGCGCATTGCGCACGGCCGTGATGCGTTCCTTCAGTGCGGGCGGCAGGCGCTTTTCCTGCGCCACCGCATCGATGCTCACGTCCATCATCACCAGCCAGCCCTGGCCGCTCGCGTCCTCGATCAGCGCAATGCGGCACGGCATGTAAATCGAGAAATCCATGTTCACCTCGATCAGGTCCCGGGCCAGGACCGCATCACAAAACTGGAAAATGATGATGGTGCGCTGCGGCTTGCCGGTCACGGCTTCCACCTGCTGCGACATCGGCAATTCGGCCACCAGCTGCAGGTTCAGCGCATTGGCGCGCAGGCGCATCGAATCGGCGGCCTCGCTCAGGCTGACGCCCGGCTTGAGCTTCATCTTGTAGACGCTGGACTGCGCCGTGGTCTGCGCCGTGGTCTGCGCCTTGGGTGCAGCCGTGGCGGCCGAAGCGGCGGGAACGGGCAGCAACAGCGTAGCCAGCACCAAACCGACTGTGGCAAGAAAACGGTCATGCATCACGACACCTCCACGAATCCGGATTGATTTGACACCACGCGCGGTGGCTTCGACGCCACCTGCAACCCACCGACCCTAGCCGGCGCGGCACAGGGCCAAGGCTTTCTGGTAATGCAGGCTGGCTTCGCCCGGCTGATTGTTCTGCGTCTTCAGCTCGGCCATGCGGATATGGCCCTCGGCACTCGGCGCAATGGCGAGGCTGGCTTCCAGATAGCTTTGCGCCTTGCCCCACAGCTGCTGCACGCTGCACAGCTGCGCCAGCGCCAGCAGCAGATGGGCATCGCGCGGACGCGCCCGCAGCCATTTCTCGGCCTGCTCGATCTGACGGGTCGGCCCGCTGCCGCCCACCTCGCCATACAACAGCACCAGGTTCTCGTGCCACTCATGGTTGAGCGCGGCCTCCAGCACATCGAGCGCGGTGTCATGGCCGCCGCGCTGGATGAAGGCACGGGCCGCAGCACGCGCCACCCAAGGGTCGACCTTGTAGTTGGTCGGCACTTTTTTCCAGTATTCCAGCAGGCCGCGATCGTCATCGGCACGCCGCTTCAGGTTTTCAGCATAGGCCATACGGCGGTATTGCAAGGCGATGCCGGGCTCGAGCGCGTTGGCGCGCATCAGCGCATCGAGCAGGCGATCGACCTCGTCCCACTGCCCGGTCATCTGGCGCGCCTTGAGTTCGAGGCGCAGCAAAGTCGTGTGCTGCGGCGCAATTTCCTTGGCGCGGCTGATCGCCACCAGCGCGGCGCTCGCCTCCTTGGCGTCGAGCCGCGTCTCCGCCTCGAACAGCTGCGCGGCCAGTTCGGCGCCGTGTTCGGTCGCCTCCTTGAGATGACGCTCGCGCTGCGGCGTGGCGCGCATTTCCTGCGCAGCACGCGCGGCCAGCACGCGCGCCACCGCCAGGCGGGAATCGTCGCCCTGCCACTGGCCGAGCGACTGTTCGGCATCCTGATAGCGGTATTCGGTATAGGCCAGCAGGCCACCGACAAAATTCTCGTCGCGCTTGCGGGCGGCGCGGCGCTCGCGCTGCGCGCGCACGATGCTGGGCAGGTTGAGTGTCAGCAACGCCAGCCGCAGCAGTACGATGCCGCCCACCACCAGGCCGACCAGCAACAGCATGAAACTGATAAAGGAGATTTCCATGCGCCACGGCGGGTACACCAGCACCACGTAGCCGGGGTCATAGCGGCCGGCCATCGCCAGCGCAATGGCCAGCACCGCAACGATCAGCAGGGAAACCAGCCAGCGCATCAGCGATCCCCTCTCGACGCTTCGAGTGCCGCCAGGCTGGTTTCGATGCCGGGCAGCTCGCGCGCGACCTGCAGGCCGCTCAGGCGGTCGATTTCCTTGAGCGCGGCGGCCACGCCGGCATCGCGCGTATTGAAGTAGCGGGTCAGCATCTCCGACACCGCGCGCAGATCAGCCCGGAATGCCGCCTGATCCTGCGCCAGCAGCGTCAGCCGCGCGGACAGCAGGCGCAGGCGCAGGTTCTCGCGCAGGAAGTAGGCCTGGTCGGGTGGCAGCAGCACCGCCTCGTTGCCTTCGATGCGACGGATCTGGACCAAACGTTTCAGCTCGGCCCACAACTCCTGGCCGATGCCGCTGGCGCGGTTGCCGGTGTGCGGCGCCAACGGCGCTTCGGAGCCCTGCGCGCTCGCCAGCGGCCAGCCCGCAGCGCGTTCCGCCAGCGCTTCGATGCGTGCGGTCACACCCACTTCGTCGAGCGAGGGCACTGCGCGCAGCTTGGCGAGATCGGCCGCGATCGCGCGGCGCAGGCTGGTGAACTGCGGCTTGTCCAGCCGCTGCAGACGGGTATCGGCGCCTTCCAGCGCGATGATCGCGGCCTTCACGTTGCCGGCCAGCTGCAGTTGTTGGGCTGCTGTCAGCAGCACCTGTTCGATTTCGGCCAGCGCCCACTGGTCACGGCCCTGCGACAATTCCTTGTAGAGCGCCTCGATCGAAAGCTGCTGCTGCTGCGAACTGGCGATCTGCGACTCGAGATGGGCAAGTTTCTCGGTGGCCTGCCGCATCGCATCGTCGGCATTGCGTGCCAGCAAACGGGTTTCGCTCGAGTCCTGGCCGGTTTCGGCAAGCTTGCGCCCGAGTTCGGTTTTCAGGTCACGGATGCGTTCGTGGCTGTCGACCCATGACCAGACTGCGGCCACCATCGCCAGCGCGGCGATCAGCAGCGCGACGAGCGCCAGCGGCGAGGACGCAGAATGCCCAGCGGTCTGCGCCGGTGCGGCGGCGGGCGGGACGACGGGTTGCGAAACGGGCGTGTCGGGCGTATCGGTCATCGGTTGTTCCTGAACCAGTTGAGCAGGCCAGCCACCAGACCGGCATCGCCGCCCGCCGTGGCAACGGCATGGGCGACACCGAACTGGCGCGCGGCGTCGGCAATTTTCTCATGCGGCGCGAATAGCGGAGTATGCCTCAGCAGCGGCACGCCCGCTTCGCCCAGCAGGGCGGCCAGATTTTGCAGGGTTTCCGCGCTGGCGACGGTCACCGCGTCGATGCCGCCCGCCTGCCAGCATGCCAGCAGCGGTGCGGCATTCGCCTGCGGCCGCAGGCGCCGGTAGCATTCCAGGAAGTGCACCTGCGCGCCACGCGCGGCCAGCGTCTCGGCCAGCAGGGCGCGGCCGCCGACGCCGCGCACGATCACCACCCGCCGGCCCGCGACCTGTTGCAAGTGCGGCAAGGCCAGCAGTGCTTCAGTGTCCTGGCCGGGCGGGACCACGACCTCGTTGACGCCCTGTTCGTGCAGCGCGCGTGCGGTGCCCGGCCCCACCGCATACACCTCGGCCACAGGCGGCAGCCCGCCGGCCGCGCGGATCGCCGCCATGCCGAACTGCGCGGCATTGGGACTGATGAAAATCACCCGATCGGCTTCGCGCAGCTGCGCCAGCGAGACACTCAGGTCGGTCACCGGCACCGCTTCGATGGCCAGCGCCGGAAACGTGTAAGCGTGGCCGCCCGCTGCCTCGATTGCCTGCACCAGCGCGGCCGACTGGTGCGCCGGCCGCGTCACCAGCACGGTGCGTCCGGCCAGCGCGTCTGTCATGCAGGCAGGGCGTCGAGAATGGCGCGCGCGCCTTGCGCCAGCAGCTTGTCGGCCAGCGTCTGGCCGACCGCCTCGGGGTCGGCCGCGTCGCCCTCGGCGCGATCGTGTAGGTAGGCGCTGCCGTCCGGATTCGCCACGAAACCGGTCAGCACCAGGCGACCGTTCTCCAGCACCGCGTGCGCGCCGAGCGGCACCTGGCAGCTGCCGCCGAGCACACGACTGACCTGTCGCTCGGCGCGCACGCAGGCGGCGGTTTCGGGGTGGTTGAGCGCGCTGAGCATGGCGGCCACGTCACGGCTGCCGCTCATGATCTCGATGCCGAGCGCGCCCTGACCGGCGGCGGGAATGCTGTCTTCCACACTCAGCAAACTTTTGATGCGCTCACCGAGGCCGAGACGCTTGAGCCCGGCGGCGGCGAGCAGAATGGCGTCGAACTGGCCCTCGTCGAGTTTTTTCAGCCGGGTGCCGACGTTGCCGCGCAAGGGCTTCACTGCCAGATGCGGGTAACGTGCACGCAACTGCGCTTCACGGCGCAGGCTGGAAGTGCCGACCACTGCGCCGGGCGGCAGGTCGGACAGATGGGCGTAGCGATTCGACACGAAGGCGTCGCGCGGGTCCTCGCGCTCGCCGATCACCGCCAGCTCGAATCCGGGCGGCAATTCCATCGGCACGTCCTTCATCGAATGCACCGCCAGGTCGGCCTCGCCCGCCTCGAGCGCGACTTCGAGTTCCTTGACGAACAGTCCCTTGCCGCCGATCTTGGACAGCGTCACGTCGAGGATCTGGTCGCCGCGCGTCGTCATGCCCAGAATACGGACCGTGCAGCTGGGATGCAGCGCGGCGAGACGGTCGCGTATATGCTCTGCCTGCCACATGGCAAGGGCACTTTCACGGGATGCGATGGTCAGGGTGTGCATGGCAAAGGTAAAAATGGACTGTTGGATTTGGCGATGGATGGCGCGACACTGAGCATCATGACGTATTCACTTTCACCTGCGGCAAGGTTTCCCCTCGCGCGGCAGCTCGCAGCCCGGGCGCTGATTTTAGCATGCGGGATGCTGCTCGCCGGCCCGGCCGCCGCCGCAGGCGGGCTGGTGCACGCGAAGAATTTTCAGGCCGACGCGCGCAATGCCGCCAAACGCAAGGTGCCCGTCATGGTGCTGTTCACCACCCCGAGCTGCCCGTATTGCGAACAGGTCAAGCGCGAGTACCTGGTGCCGATGCAAAAAGACCCGGCCTACCGTACGCGCGTGATCATCCGCGAAGTCACCATCAATTCGACTGCGCCGCTGACCGGCTTCGACGGCACGCTCACCACCGAGGGCGCGTTTGCCGCCGCCCACAAGGTGTTCATGGTGCCCACCGTGATGGTGTTCGACACCCAGGGCAACGCGGCGAGCGAACCCGTCGTCGGCCTGCTGATCCCGGATTACTACTTCGGCTATCTGATGTCCGCCATCGACGAGGGTCAGCGCAAGGTGCGCGGCGAGTAACCCTCCCCCGCAAGCCACAAGCAGCGCTAGAATCCCTGCCATGCAGGGAGCGCACCCATGAAGACCTTACTCGCCGACGACCATCCGCTGATGCGCGAGGGGGTGAGACAGGTGTTGTCGCAGCTGGACCCGCCGGTAGAAATCATCGACGCCCATGACTATCCCAGCCTGTTCGCGCAGACCGCCCTGCATCCCGATCTGGATCTGGCCGTGGTCGACCTCAACATGCCCGGCTTCGTCGGCACGCAGGGCATCGCGCAGTACCGCAACCGTTTTCCCGACATCCCCCTGGTGGTGCTGTCCGCGTCCGAAGCAACGCAGGACATTCGCGGCGCGCTCGAAGCCGGCGCGCTCGGCTACATTCCCAAGGCCGCCACCACAGCCATGATGCTGGCCGCGCTGCGCCAGGTGCTGGCAGGCGACATCTATGTGCCGGCCTGCCTCGGAGACCCAGCGTCCGGCCTGTTTTCTGCCGCGCCCGCCAGTTTCGAGGCCCTGCAAGACAGCGGGCTGACCGCGCGCCAGCTCGATGTGGCCCGACTGTTGGCGCAGGGCTGCGCCAACAAGGCCATCGGCGGCATGCTGTCGATGTCGGAAAACACGGTGAAGGTCCACATCGCTGCGATTTTCCGCGCGCTCGGCGTCACCAACCGCACCGAAGCCGTGCTGCAAATCCAGCGGCTGATGCAAAAAAACTGAGCCTGTGAACGCCCTGCGTGCCCTGGCCAGCCGGCTGTCGCTTTCCAGCATCCGCAGCCGCATCCTGGTGATCGCGCTGCTGCCTGCCCTGCTGACCGAATTCGGCATGGTGGCCTATTTCACCACGCAAAGCCTCGCCGCCGCCGAAGCGGCGCTGCAGACGCGCGCACGCAACGCAGCCCACCATCTGGCTGATGCGCTGCCGTATGCGCTGGTGAGCGGCGACACCGTGCGCCTGTATGAACTGCTCGGCACCGAAATGGAAACCAGCCAGTTGTCCTATACCCGCATCGTCGATCCGCGCGGACAGCTGATCGCCAGCACCGGCGACACCCTGCACGCCAGCCTGCCGCAGACCCACTTTGAACAGCGCGCCGAAATCCGCCTGCCCGCCGTCCTCCCCGATGGCACGCCGCCCGGCGACCCCGGCGCCGCCGTCGGCGTATTGCTGGGCCACGCAGATGTCGGCGTTTCGCTCGATCAGGTGCGCGCCTTCAAGCGCGACACCCTGCTGCATGCCGTGCTGCTGATGCTGGTGGCGCTGGCGCTCACCGGTGCGCTGGCCTGGCGCTTGTCGAATCGGCTGGCCGGCCAACTGCGCCATGTCGGTCAGGTGGTGGGACGGCTGGCGTGCGACGACCTGACGGCACGTACGCAGTTGCCGCCGCAGGGCGAGGTCGGTGCGCTCGCCACCGGCGTCAACGGCCTCGCCGAAGTGCTGCAGACGCATCGCGGCGAACTGGAAAAACGCATCCGCGAGGCCACTGCCGACCTGGCGGCGAAAAAAACCATGGCCGAGCGTGCCAACCAGGCCAAGTCGCGTTTCTTTGCCGCCGCCAGCCACGACCTGCGGCAGCCGCTACACGCACTGTCGCTGTTCGTGGCCGCGCTGAAGGCCCGCAACCAGCAGCCCGAAACGCAAACCCTGATCGACAACATCGAGGCCTCGACCGCGGCGATGGAGTTGCTGTTCAACGCCCTGCTCGACATTTCGCGGCTCGACGCCGGCGCAATCGAGGCGCACCCGGTGCATTTCCCGCTGCAGAAAATCCTCGACGACCTCGACCACCAGTTCAGCCCGCTGGCCGCTGAAAAACTATTGCGGCTGCGCTTTCGCCCGTGCCGGGTCACCCTCTACAGCGACCCGCTGCTGATCGAGCGCATCCTCGCCAACCTGATCGCCAACGCCATCCGCTACACCGACGACGGCGGCGTGCTGGTGGCCTGCCGCCGCCGCGGCCGCATGGTGCGGCTGAGCGTGGTCGACACCGGACGCGGCATCCCGCCCGACCAGCAGGAAAGCGTGTTCCATGAATTCGTCCAGCTCCACAACCCGGCGCGTGACCGCAGCAAGGGGCTCGGCCTCGGGCTCGCCATCGTGTCGCGCCTCGGCCGTCTGCTCGGGCACCGTGTCGATCTGCGTTCGCGCCCCGGCCACGGCTCCATGTTCAGCATCGACGTGCCATGCGGCGACGCCACGCTGATCCAGCCGCCGGCACCCGCAACCCCGCCCGGGCAAATCCCCGGCGACGCGCTGGTGCTGCTGGTCGACGATGAAAGCGCGATCCTGCGCGGCATGGCCGAGCTGTTCGACAACTGGAACATCGACCTCGTCACCGCGCACAGCGCGGCCGAAGCCGAACAGTGGATCGCCAGCGTCGGTCGCCTGCCCGACGTCATCGTGTCCGACTACCGCCTGCCGGACGACATCGACGGCATCGAAGTGATCCTCCAGCTGCGCCGGCAATTCGGCCGCGACATCCCCGCCATCGTGGTCACCGGCGACACCGCGCCCGACACCATCCTGCGCATCAGCCAGGCCGGCTTTCCGCTGCTGCACAAGCCGCTGCGCCCGGCCAAGCTGCGCGCGCTCCTCACCCACCTGATCCAGCAGGCCCGTGCGTCCGCCGTGGGATAATTGCCGGGTGGGGCATGACCCCTGACCCCTAGCCCCTAGCCCCTAGCCCCTAGCCCCTAGCCCCTAGCCCCTAGCCCCTAAAAATCATGCACCTCCACATCCTCGGTATCTGCGGCACCTTCATGGGCGGGCTTGCCGCCATCGCCCGCAACGCGGGCCACACCGTCACCGGCTGCGACGCCAATGTCTATCCGCCGATGTCCGACCAGCTGCGTGCGCTCGGCATCGAGCTGACCGAAGGCTGGGACGCCAGCCAGATCAATCTCAAGCCCGACGTCTTCGTCGTCGGCAACGTCGTCACCCGCGGCAACCCGCTGGTCGAGGCCATCCTTGAGCGCGGGCTCGCCTACACCTCCGGTCCCCAGTGGCTGGCCGACAACGTGCTGCACGACAAATGGGTGCTCGCAGTGGCCGGCACCCACGGCAAGACCACCACCTCGGCGATGCTGGCCTGGATCCTCGACGACGCGCGCATGCGCCCGGGCTTCCTGATCGGCGGCATTCCGCAAAACTTCGGCATGTCGGCACGCCTCACCGACAGCCCATTCTTCGTGATTGAGGCCGACGAATACGACACCGCGTTCTTCGACAAGCGCTCCAAGTTTGTCCACTACCACCCGCGCACCGTCATCCTCAACAACCTCGAATACGACCACGCCGACATCTTTGCCGACCTCGCCGCGATCGAGACCCAGTTCCACCACCTGGTGCGCACCGTCCCCGGCAACGGCCTCATCGTCTCCAACGGCGGCGACGTCAACCTCGAGCGCGTGTTCGAGCGCGGCCTGTGGACGCCAGTGGAACGCTTCGGTACTGACAGCACGGCTGGCTGGAGTGCCGGCGAAGTCGATGCCCACGGCCACTTTGACGTCTTCTTTGACGGCGCCCTGCAAGGCCGCGTGAAATGGGGGCTGATCGGCGAGCACAATCGCCTCAACGCACTCGCCTCGATCGCTGCCGCACGCCACGCCGGCGTCCCCGCCGCCACCGCGATCGACGCCTTGAGCCGTTTCGAAAACGTCAAGCGCCGCATGGAAGTCCGCGGCGCCGTGCATGGCATCACCGTCTACGACGACTTCGCCCATCACCCCACTGCGATCACCACCACCGTCGAAGGCCTGCGGGCGAAGGTGGGCCGCGCGCGCATCCTCGCCGTGCTGGAACCGCGTTCCAACACCATGAAGCTCGGTGTCATGAAAGCCGCGCTGCCCACGAGCCTCGCCGCTGCCGATCAGGTGTACTGCTACGGCGCCAATCTCGGCTGGGATGCAGCCGAAGCGCTGGCGCCGTTGGGTACCAAGGCACGCGTGTTCGACGATCTCGATCAGCTGGTGAGCCAGCTGGTGGCGGATGCCCGCCCTGGGGATCACGTGTTGATGATGAGCAACGGGGGGTTCGGCGGGATTCACGCCCGGCTGCTGGATGCGCTGCATCATCACTATCACGAGGATATTGTGTTGACGCCGATGCACCGGTATGGGGGGTATGCGTAAGGGGTTCGCCATCATTGCGCGGCGCGTAGCGACGAAGCAATCCAGTCTTTGGATTGGCGCGGAGCACGGCTGTGTAGTTAGTGCTTTCGCCGGACTACTGTCCGTTGGCCGGGGGTAGCCCGGCAGCTAGTCACTTTCTTTTGTCTCGCCAAAAGAAAGTAACCAAAGAAAAGGCGACCCCGACAGTCCCGAATTCCCGAAGATCAAGCGCGTCGGGTGGGCGGCAAAGAACTCGCCCCGCCTTGTTGTGTTGATTTTTTTCTTGAGGGCGGGGCTCAAACACCTTTGCCGCTGATCCACCCGACGCACTTGATCTTCGGCGGGTCTGTAAGGGGAAGAAAGTCAAAATCAGTTTGGCGACGAGCACCGTCGCGAACCAGATCGAAGGCTTCGCAGTGGGGGTCCACAAGCACACAAGCCGCCCCGTCATCACCGACCTGGTTTTGACTTGCCGCCCCTCTCAGTCCCGCCGGAAATTGAGCCTGCCGGGCGGATCAGCGGCAAAGGTGTCTGAGCCCCGCACACCTTCGAAAATCAACTTAAGCGGGGCGAGTTCTTTGCCGCCCGCCCGGCAGGCTCGATTTCCGGGGTTTCGGGGATGAGCGGGGTCGCCTTTTCTTTGGTCACTTTCTTTTGGCGAAGCAAAAGAAAGTGACTAGCCGCCGGGCTACCCCCGGCCA
>NZ_JAUYRI010000019.1 GCF_030696885.1 Thiobacillus sp. | reverse complement strand
GTTCTCGGCGTTCTGCTTGACGGTGCTGGTCAGCTCTTCCATCGAGCTGGCGGTTTCTTCCAGGCTCGAGGCCTGCGACTCGGTGCGCGCCGACAGGTCGGCGTTGCCCGAGGCAATCTGGCGCGAGGCCACCGCAATGGTCTCGGTCGATTGCCGGATGTCGCCGACGATGCCGGTCAGCCGTTCGCGCATCGAATTGATGGAATACAGCAGGCTGGAGGTGTCACCCGGCGCCACCGTCACGGATTTGGAGAAGTCGCCTTCGGAGATCGCATGCGCCACCGCCACCGCATAAGCCGGTTCGCCACCCAGCTGCCGCATGATGTGGCGGACCAGCCAGAACACGATGCCGCCCGACACGATCAGCCCCACCAGCACCAGCATCAGCGTGATCGTCAGCATGCGCTCGCTGAATGCCGTCATCTCGGCCTTGGTGGTTTCCACCGCATCGTTCTTGATCTTGATGTAATCCAGCAGTCGCGCCCGAATGTTGCGCCAGACCGGGGTCTCGTCCTGCGCGATCGAGGCAATGGCGCCTGCCTGGTCTGAGCTCGCCATCGAGACGATACTGGCCTGTAGCGGAATCTGCTGCGCGCGCAGCGCCATCACGTCCTCCAGCAGCTTGCGGTCGTCCGGCACGTCAGCGGCCAGGATCAGCGCGGCGTCACCGACGGCCTTGAACTCTTTCGCGGAATTCTCAAGGTTGGTGTAGGCCGCCTGGTTGGCCGGGTCCATCACGACGTTGCGCAGGGCCTGACCCATCTGCAGCCCGTGGGCATACATGTTGGTGGCAGCCTGCGCCAGCGCGAGGTCGTGCTCGAGAAAGCGTTCAAAGCGATTCTTCGTGCTCTGCATGCCGACCAGCGCTACGGCTACCGCCACACCGAAAAGCAGGAACACGCCCCCCAGACTCAGGAGAATTTTGGATTTCAGTTTCATCAGATACCACCTTGTTTAAAATCAATCCGCCCGACACGTTTGCCGGGGGCCTTGCACAACCCGCGCGCCTGGGCGCACGGATCACTTTCGTTCAGAATTCTTCCCACTCGTCGCCGTTGCCCGCACCCGCGGCGGCCAGTTTTTTCGACGCAGGCGCCGGGCGGGCGCCCGCCTTCGGCAAGGCAACAGGCTCGCGCCGCGGTGCCGGCAATTCGGCAACCTGCGACTGGAAACCCCCTTCCGACAACCTGAACACGCTCACCGCCTCGGCCAGCTTGGCCGCCTGGCTCTGCAGGCTCTCGGCCGCGGCCGCAGCCTCTTCCACCAACGCAGCGTTCTGCTGGGTGGCGTCGTCCATCTGCACCACCGCCTGGTTGACCTGCTCGATACCGGAACTCTGTTCCTGGCTCGCCGCCGCGATCTCGCTCA
>NZ_JAUYRI010000028.1 GCF_030696885.1 Thiobacillus sp. | reverse complement strand
CGCCTTCACCTGGCGGGTGAGAACGCTACGCACCCGATTGCACGATTTTCGGGTCGCCTGGCCGCGTTGCTCTTCGTTGCAGGGAGCGGCCATGCGCCTCATCGCGCCTTGCCAGACAACCCGAAAACCGCACACTCGGATGCGTCCAACTGCGGTTTTTAGGTTAAACCGCGGCCAGGATCTCGCGCGTCAGCTTCTGCAGCCCGTGGGCCGAGACGTCGTCGATGTGGAAACTCAGATCGGCCGGCGAGGGCGCGTAATTGCGTGCCAGCGACTTGAAGTAAGCCGGATCGTAATGCGCTTCCAGCAGCGTCGCCACCAGTTCCGGCCAGGCGCGTTGGGTGGCCAGCGCCTGCCAGGCGTCGATGGTTTCGCTGCCGCGCAGCGTGGTCAGGTAGCCAAGCTGTCGGTTGATCGTGTCCGGGTCGTGCAGGAAGTGGACGTAATCCTCGGTCAGCAGTTGCACCCGCGCAGCCAGCGGCACTTCCAGCCGGATGCAGGGGCTGGCGCGCATGGCCGTGATCAGCGCGTCTGGCACCCGCAGGGCACCGATTTTCTTGCTTTCCGATTCGACGAACACGGGTTGCCCGGGGTCAAAACGGTTCAATGCGGCCCAGATCGCGCTCTCGAAGCTTTTTTGCGTAGGCTGTGCCTGATCCGGCAGCGCACCCAGCAGCGAACCCCGGTGCGCGGCCAGCACCTCGAGGTCGAGCACCTGGGAGCCAGCGTCGGCCAGCGCCTGCAGCAGGCGACTCTTGCCGCTTCCGGTGGGACCGCTCACTACCCGATAGCGGAACAGCGTCGGCAACCGGTCAAGCTCGGCCACCACATGCCGCCGATAGGCCTTGTAGCCGCCGTCGAGCTGCATTGCCGCAAAGCCGATTTTCTGCAGGATATGGGTCAGCGATCCGCTGCGGCTGCCGCCGCGCCAGCAATACACCAGCGGTTTGAATGTTTTTGGCTTGTCGGCAAACCAGGCGTCCAGATGCTGCGCGATATTGCGCGATACCAGCGCGGCGCCGACTTTTTTCGCCTCGAACGACGACACCTGCTTGTACAGGGTGCCGACGCGTGCCCGCTCGGCATCGTCCAGAACGGGCAGACTGATGGCGCCGGGAATATGGTCTTCGGCAAACTCGCCGGGGGAACGGACATCGATGATCGCATCAAATGCGGAGAGGTCTGCGACGGTGGCAGGCAAGCTGGACTCGACTTTCGGAACAGAAACGGGACGGAATGCGCGTGCCGTTATTGTGTCACAGGACACCCGGTCTGCAGTCTCGTGGGTGTGTGAGGGAATATGAGCGGAAGCCCCGATGCACGGGGAAGGCGGCCCGGGAACTCAGGGCCGGTTGCCGGGTTCACCCGGCGGCTAGATGACCTTCAGCGGGACAGGTCTGCGTTCATCCGCGCGCCGGCTGACCACCTTGCGGCGGTCCGCCATGATGTGCGGCGGCAGCGCGGCATCGCGCGGGGCGATGCGGCGGTCGCCCAAGCGGCGCTCCAGCGGAATGAACTCAACTTCGTACACGGGCAGGGCTGACATGACTTGCGTCCTCGCTGTCGAGATATTGACAATTGTAGTCGACAATTCGACGGAAGTACAAGCACAAAACCGACCGATAAGCGGACTATTTCATCCGTTAGTCGGCGCTATACAACAGGTCAACTCGTTGCGGTGCGTACCATGCGTTGTTTTTCACGCAGCCATTCGCGGTCTTTCTCCGCGGCGCGCTTGTCGTGCTGTTTCTTGCCCTTGGCGAGACCGATTTCCAGCTTGATGCGGCCCTTGACGAAGTGCATGTCGAGCGGCACCAGGGTGAATCCGGCGCGCTCGGTCTTGCCGATCAGCTTGTTGATTTCAGCCGCGTGCAGCAGCAGCTTGCGGGAACGCGTGGGGTCGGGGTGAATATGGGTGGACGCGGTCAGCAGCGGGCTGATGTGGCAGCCAATCAGATAGACGGCGCCGTTCTTGACCACCACATAGGCCTCCTTCAACTGCACGCGGCCGGCGCGAATGGCCTTGACTTCCCAGCCTTCGAGCACGAGGCCAGCCTCGAATTTTTCTTCGATGAAGTAGTCGTGGAAGGCTTTTTTGTTGTCGGCGATGCTCATGATGGACGGGCTTGCGTACAATTCTTGATTTTACAAGGCTTTAGTATTCATGGCGCGTGTGGAAAAAAGTGTGCTGGTAGCACACCCCCCCGAACGCATGTTCGAACTGGTCGACCGGGTCGAGGACTATCCGGATTTTCTGCCCTGGTGTGGCGGTACCGAACTGAAAACACGCGACGAACATCGCACTGTAGCAACGATCCATATTGCCTACATGGGTATACGCCAGCATTTCACTACGGAAAACCACAAATCGCATCCGCGCGAGATGCGCATCACCCTGCAGGATGGCCCGTTTTCCGAGCTGGAGGGCGACTGGTCGTTCATTCCGCTGGGGGACGATGCCTGCAAGATCGAATTTCGCCTGCACTACGTGTTTTCCAGCCGGGTGCTGGAAACGCTGCTGGCGCCCGTTTTCAGTCACATCACCAACAGTTTCGTCGACGCCTTCGTACGCCGCGCAGACGCGGTATATGCCGTATGAGTTCGGGTCCCATCACGGTCGAGGTCGTGTATGCACTGCCGGCGCAGCAGCCGCTGTTGCATGTGCAGCTGGCTGAAGGCGCGACAGTGGAAGACGCCATTCGCGCGTCGGGCGTGCTGGAGGCCTTTCCTGACATCGACCTGGCCAAGAACAAGGTCGGGATTTTCAGCAAACTGGTCAAGCTGGACGAAACCGTGCGCGACCGCGACCGGGTGGAAATCTACCGTCCGCTGATTGCCGACCCCAAGGAAGTGCGCCGCAAGCGTGCTGAGGAGGGCAAAGTCACCCGCAAAGGCGGCGGCGACGCGGCGCCCTGAGGCGACGATCCCCACAAAACAAAAGGCCTCCCGGATATCCGGGAGGCCTTTGCCGTCATCGGGTCAGGGACTGATCAGTCGCCGACCTTCATCAGCGGGTAATCGAGCTGGGCAATGCCCTTCTTGGTGTGGTCCTGTACGATCTTCGACTGCTTGATGACCGTGTCGCTATCACCCTTTTCGGCAGCGGCTTTTGCGGCCTTCAGTGCGGCTTCGGCAGTGGTCCAGAGTGCGAACTTGGCGTTGGCATCCTTGGCGGCGGCTTCGGCGGCGGTCAGGGCTGCTTTGGCTTCGGCGCTGAGGGCGGGCTTGGCGGGGGTGGCGGCCTGCTGCGTGGCGCAGCCGGACAGCGCGATCAGGGCGGCGGAAGTCAGGGCAAGCAAAACTTTGGACATTGTTTTATCTCCTCGGGTTGTGTGGCATTCAGGGTTCGGGCTTTTGCACAGCGTGCCCTAGCAGGTTGATGCTGATGCAAAGTTAGCCTCATCGGGCAGTAGAGTCAACCGCTTGCCCCGGAATCGGTTTGGTAGATTACAACCAAACCCGCACAAACCCGGGAGGGCTTTAGCGGGTTTGTGCGGGGGTGGGGCCCACGCGTATAATTCCGCTTTGCTTTAAGGAAAGCCCATGCGTGTTCTGCAAAAAGCGCTGACGTTCGACGACGTTCTGCTCGTTCCCGCCCATTCTTCCATTCTCCCCCGCGAAGTCAGCCTGTCCACGCAGTTGACCCGCACGATTACCCTGAATCTGCCGCTGTTATCGGCCGCCATGGACACGGTGACCGAGGCGCGCCTGGCGATTGCGCTGGCGCAGGAAGGCGGCATCGGCATCGTCCACAAGAACATGAGCGCCGAAATGCAGGCCGCGCAGGTGGCGGCGGTCAAGCGCTTCGAATCGGGCGTGGTCAAGGACCCGATCACCGTCGCGCCGCAGATGACCGTACGCCAAGTGATGGAAATCACCCGCGCCAAGCGTATTTCCGGCCTGCCGGTGATCGATGGCGGCAAGGTGGTCGGCATCGTCACCAACCGCGATCTGCGCTTCGAAACCCAGCTCGACCAGCCCATTGCCAACATCATGACGCCGAAAGAGCGGCTGGTGACGGTGAAAGAGGGCGCCAACCGCGACGAAGCGATGGCGCTGCTGCACAAGCACCGGCTGGAACGGGTTCTGGTGGTGAATGACGCGTTTGAGCTGTGCGGCCTGATCACCGTCAAGGACATCCAGAAATCGAGCGAGCACCCGCTGGCCTGCAAGGACGCAATGGGTCGCCTGCGCGTTGGCGCGGCAGTCGGCACCGGCGAGGGCACCGAAGAGCGCGTGGCCGCGTTGGTCGCCGCCGGCGTCGATGTGATTACCGTCGATACCGCACACGGACATTCCAAGGGCGTGCTGGATCGCGTCAAGTGGGTGAAGCAGAACTTTCCCAACGTTCAAGTGATCGGCGGCAACATCGCCACCGCCGCCGCCGCCGCCGCGCTGGTCGAGCACGGCGCCGACGCGGTCAAGGTCGGCATCGGCCCCGGTTCCATCTGCACCACGCGAATGGTCGCCGGCGTGGGCGTGCCGCAGATCACCGCCGTGTCGAATGTGTCGGATGCGCTGGCGGGCAGCGGCGTCGGCGTGATCGCCGACGGCGGCATCCGCTATTCCGGCGACATTTCCAAGGCGCTGGCGGCCGGCGCCAACTGCGTCATGCTCGGCGGTCTGCTCGCCGGCACTGAGGAAGCGCCGGGCGAGATCGAACTATTCCAGGGCCGTTCCTACAAGTCGTATCGCGGCATGGGCTCGCTGGGCGCGATGCAGCAGGGCTCCTCTGATCGTTATTTCCAGGACACCGAAAAAAGCGCCGAGAAGCTGGTTCCCGAAGGCGTCGAAGGCCGCGTGCCCTACAAGGGCAGCGTGCTGGCGGTGATCCACCAACTGATGGGCGGCCTGCGTTCGAGCATGGGGTATCTGGGCGTTGCCAATATCACCGACATGCATGCCAAGGCGGAATTCGTCGAAATCACCGGTGCCGGCATCCGCGAGTCGCACGTGCACGACGTGCAGATCACCAAGGAAGCGCCGAACTATCGCGTCGAGTGAGATGAGCATACGGCGGATCATCGAAGCCCTGCTGCTGGCCCTAGGCATGGTGGCGGGTGCCTGGGTGCTGGGGCAGTCCCTGCTGCAATTCAAGCAGGCCGACCGCAGCGTCGAGGTCAAGGGGCTGGCCGAGCGCGAAGTCCCCGCCGACACGGCGATCTGGCCGGTTTCCTTCAGCGAGGCAGACAACGCTTTGCCGCGGCTGTATCAGACGCTGCAGGAAAAGAACGCGAAAATCGCGGCCTTCCTGCAGTCCAGCGGTTTTACGCCAGAGGAAATCTCGGTGTCCGCGCCGTCGATCACTGACCGTCAGGCGCAGGACTACGGCAATGCGCAACTCGCGGAGCGCCTGCGTTACAGCGGCAAGTCGACACTGACTGTCTATACCCGGCAGGTCGACCGCGTCCGTGAGGCGATGGCGCGCCTGGGCGAACTCGGCAAGCAGGGCATCGCGCTGTCTGCCGAGCAATACGAAAACCGCACTCAGTTCCTGTTTACCGGCCTCAATACGCTGAAGCCCGGGATGATCGAGGAAGCGACCAAGAACGCGCGCGTGTCGGCGGAAAAATTCGCCAAGGATTCGGACAGCCGTCTGGGCAAGATCCGGCGCGCCAATCAGGGCCAGTTTTCCATCGAGGATCGTGACGCCAGTACGCCGCATATCAAGAAAGTGCGCGTGGTGTCATCGATCGAATACAGCCTCATCGATTAATCTTCACCGGGCCCGCCCGGCCAGCCATGCACCAGAAAATCCTTATTCTCGACTTCGGTTCCCAGTACACCCAGCTGATCGCGCGCCGCGTGCGCGAGGCGGGGGTCTATTGCGAACTGCATTCCAATGATGTCACCGAGCAATTCGTGCGCGACTTCGCGCCGGCAGGGGTCATCCTGTCCGGTGGCCCGAGCTCGGTGTACGAGGATGAAACGCCGCGTGCGCCGGATGTCGTGTTCACGCTGGGTGTGCCGGTGCTGGGCATCTGCTACGGCATGCAGACGATGGCGGCGCAGCTCGGTGGTCAGGTCGAGTCTGCGGCCAAGCGCGAATTCGGTTATGCCGAAATCCGCGCGCGCGGCCACACCGCACTGCTGCGCGACATCCAGGATCGCGCCAACGACGAAGGCCATGGCCTGCTCGACGTGTGGATGAGCCACGGCGACAAGGTCACCGCGCTGCCGGAAGGCTTCAAGGTGATGGCGAGCAACGCCGCCACCCCGATCGCGGCGATGGCCGACGAGGAGCGCCGTTTCTACGGCGTGCAGTTCCACCCGGAAGTCACCCACACGTTGCAGGGCAAGCATATTCTCAACCGATTCGTGCGTGATCTGTGCGGCTGCGCCGGCGACTGGAACATGCCCGACTATGTTGACGAGGCGATCGGCAAGGTTCGCTCTGAAGTCGGCAGCGACGAGGTCATCCTCGGCCTGTCCGGCGGGGTCGATTCCTCGGTGGTTGCGGCGCTGCTACACAAGGCCATCGGCACGCAGCTCACCTGCGTGTTCGTCGACAACGGGCTGTTGCGCCTGAACGAGGCTGAGCAGGTGATGCAGACCTTTGCCGACAACCTCGGCGTCAAGGTCATCCATGTCGACGCGCGCGACCGCTTCATGGACGCGCTCGCCGGCGTCACCGACCCCGAGCAGAAGCGCAAGATCATCGGCCGTGAATTCGTCCACGTGTTCCAGGAAGAAGCCGAAAAACTGCCCAAGGCCAAATGGCTGGCGCAGGGCACCATCTATCCTGACGTCATCGAATCGGCCAGCGCCAAGACCAAGAAGGCGCACACCATCAAGAGCCACCACAACGTCGGCGGCTTGCCGGATACGCTGCATCTCAAGTTGCTCGAACCGCTGCGCGAACTGTTCAAGGACGAAGTCCGCGAGTTGGGCGTCGCCCTGGGTCTGCCGCACGACATGGTCTACCGCCATCCCTTCCCCGGTCCGGGCCTCGGCGTGCGCATCCTCGGCGAAGTGAAGCGCGAATACGCCGAACTCCTGCGCCGCGCGGACGCCATCTTCATCGAGGAATTGCGGGCGAGCGGCTGGTACGAGAAAACCAGCCAGGCCTTCGCCGTCTTCCTGCCAGTCAAGTCCGTCGGCGTCATGGGCGACGGCCGGACCTACGATTATGTGGTGGCCCTGCGCGCTGTTGTCACCAGCGACTTCATGACCGCCCACTGGGCCGAACTGCCCTACACCCTGCTCGGCAAGGTCTCCAACCGCATCATCAACGAAGTGCGCGGGCTGAATCGTGTCGTTTATGACATCAGCGGGAAACCGCCTGCGACTATTGAGTGGGAATGATTCCTTACCCGATCAATGGGTTAGCGGTTCCACTCCGTCCTCGGCAATGGCTCGGCCATTTCGTTGATTCATTCCCTCCCCCTCTTGCTGACCAAGCGGGTTGGACACAAAATGGACAGAGCGCGCTCTATCCACTTAGTAGCTTCCACTGCAGCGGCCCGCTTGTCCAGTTGAATATGGTTATGACGGGGTAAGTTTTCGCTCTCTCTGGGCAGGGCAATTTGAGCCGCCCTCTTCGAGAAAAAATTCAATTTTCTAGAATTTGAGCGAAGGGCTGCAGGCCGCTGCAGGGTGAAGATGGGCTGATGAACGTTCGGCTTCTCACCGTTGGATAAGAGCGGGTGGAACGAGCCGGGCGGGGATGGAATCATTCAATTACAAATACGACGACGGCAAAGGCAAACGCGGCGGCCCCCCCAAAGCCAACGTGTCGTTGCCGGATGCCTGCCCGGGATCAGCAATGACACGAGGTACGAGTGACCAGCTGGGGGCCGGCCTTCTATAACTTCGAAGTTTATCGGACCTTCTGCCACCCTTGGCTTACCGCATCATTTCTCTTGTTGAATATACGGTCAGATAGGGTGACTAGGCGCCGAGCCTGTAGCGACCGGGTACGTTCGCTCGTGAAACTTCGCAACTCGATGTAACCACGCCTTGAAATCCTCATATGGCATGTCCCTTTTTGCGAAGTTGCACGTTCTGCAACAGGGCACACAGTTGTCAATAGCGTACCCTAGATCGCTGTTTTTTCTATCAATTCCGTTGTGAGGATATCCCGGGTGGTGCCTTGTGATTTTTAAATTTGAGCCAGCCATGCCGCAGTAGTGACACGGGGCCTCGATAAGTGAGCGAAACTCTTCCTTTGAAAGTTCGAACGAAAGACCGCGAGCCTTTGCGTGGCGCTTGTATTGAAGTATCACTTGGTGCACTACGCCCCAATCATCTGGAAGTCGTGTGGCTGTCCGTGCTTCGCGAGCAAGGCAACCGCAACTTTGGGTATTCTTGCGAAGAAGACTTCCACTGTGAGCTTTCACTTCGTTGCCGCAATCACAGCGGCATAAAAACCACTTCCGGTGGCGACTGTCAGGCCCGAGGTATTCAATGATGGTCAGGCGGCTAAATTTTCCCCCGGGCTTAAAGCGCTCCAAAATTGGATCGATTTTGTCAGCGTTAAGGTCTCTTCCAGCCAGCCATCTTCGGTAATGAAACTCGCAGTAGCCCTTAACTTTTGCCTCTTCGGTGCAAGGTGGGTGCGAACACTTGGAAACCATCTTTCCAAGGGGGGCGTCCATTGGCTTCTTGCTGCGCCCAATTTTCCGCTCATAATGTCCTGAACAGAGCCCCGACCGATATAACGGACGATCGCAGTTTGGCCTAGTACATCGTTTATCAGTCAATTTTCCTATACGCTCAGCAAGTCTGGAGGAGAAGATAACAAGACACTATTGGGTTCGGCAGCTATCTGAATAGAGAGGCGCCCAGACCATTCGTCAACGTCCGGTCAGCGCATTTGCAAGCTCGCGAGTAAATTCCTCAAAGGCCTCTAGTACCGAGAGTAGAAATTCATGACCAAACAATATTTCCTCATACGGTTCATTTCCTTGGGAAGGCCTTGCGCCGTTTCAATCCAGAGGTCATTAATGCTTGCGTGATAAGCATCTTGCTCATAGGCGTTGAGCTCGGCGAGCTCCTCATCCATCCTTGCATGGAGGTCATCAAGTTCCGCCATCAGACCTTTCTTAAGGATGTCGCACTGTCTCCTTATTAGGTCAAAGTCTCTGGAAGCCTGCTGAAGCCGAGCAATATTTGCGTTCATTTGTGTCCTGGTCTGCCCTCACGGATGGCGGGGTTAGGGCAACGTGCTCGCATAGCGTGCAACCTCAAGTGGCGAAAATTGCCAAGAGTAACTGAGACGGGACGGATGGCGGGGATGACCTGATGCGGTCATGTCGCCGAAGCGCAGCCAGCTTACCTCGTACTCCTCCAAGCGGGAGACCAGCTCTATACAGGCGTGCACGAAGAAGTCGTGATGCAGGACGCTCTCCCCCCATGCTGCCCACACCTTTGGGCGCTCCTCGGCGGCGACTACGGCCTCGATGCGACGGAGATTCTCTGTAAATGCATCCTTGTCTACCTGCGATGGCAAGGTTCGATAATCCGTTGCGCGCACTGGGTAGAGGTTGAGCATGACAAAGCCATCGAAACCGTTGTTCTGGGCGACCTTTTTAACCCGAGCAACCGTCGGGTCGGATTTCTCTCTTGTCGCCGTGCTCGGGTTGAGACCGATGGTGAGCAATTTGCGTTGGCCTGATTGTCCCAACGTAAAGCGCCAAGCATCGTCGCGAGCGTTGGAGTAGATGTCATACATGGGCCGCCCCTGGTTATAGTCGCGGAACTGGGAATTTGTTGGCCTGGAGATCACGTCATCTCCAGATGACCCCCGCATAGTCAATCTCGGATGCAGAGTCTTGGCTGGGCTGTGGCAGAACTAACAGCCCGCCTGATAATGCGGCTTGTTCCTATGCGTTCCAGTTCGGATCTAATTGATCTACACCAACAATATATCCAAGCTTAAGGCCGACGGCGCCAAAGGCTTGGCCGGCATCTTGATTCTTGGACAAGGCATCCTGTACCGCCTTCATTTTTTGACTCGAATCGAACGGTGTAGTCCATACCGGATGGTCAAGATATCGAGCAACATCTGCCTCAATAGCGGTCCACAGTGCAGCATTGGGCTCCTTTTCCAGAAGCTCGCGGGGTGATGCGGAGGCAAGACGATGACCGATCAGCTTGCGAAGCATCCCGGCAGTAAAATTGATCGCCGATTGATAGATTAAGCGTTTCGCCCGAATCTCCTCTTGCGGGCTCGGCTGCGCTATTCCAAACGCCTTTGCATACAGTACGTTCAGGACCGTAACGATATTGTTCAATTCTCGTTCACGATATTTTTGGGATTCGATGAAGAATTCGCCAAGGGGGGCCATATGGACGAGGGGTTTCAATACCTTGTTCCTGAAGGCAGCTTCCGTCAGCTTGCCTGACTCTTTTGGCTCCCCTGGTCTCGCTACCATTTTTTTCAGTTCCAGGCGGTCATCCTGAACAATGGTTTCCAGTATCGCTTCCTCAAGGGCCGATTTCGCCCTGGTTCGCTCGTCGGTCTCCACCCACTTGAGAAAACCCGCCTCGCTGGCCGAATTGGTTCCGACGGCCTCTTCATATTTGGTGACTCTTTCCTGCCATTCGTCCGCCATCTTGGCGGCCAGCTCGAAAGGAGAGAGGGGCAGTTTCTTAATCTTGGACTGTACTGAGTTTACTAGCCGGACCGCCTGTTCTTTGGTCAAGTCCAGATAGACCTTCACTACGACCGACTTCCGGCCTGCAACCCAGAATGAAAGTGCCTTATGTTGGCCGTCAAACAGCGCCAACTGGTAGCTCTGTTGGTTCTGGCCGATCTTCTTGAGACGACACGCTGGGGCCTCATGCAAAGGGTTGCGGCTGATGTCACTGTATATCTGCCACAGATGCTGGACCTTGACGGTCCTCGGTTGGCATTCGTCGTCGTTAAAAATTGCGTTAGCCGGCAATTCGCAGAAGCAGAACTTGTACGGGCCTTCCTTATTGGTTTCGGTGAAAACCGGACACTTATGGGTGACGTTGTCGGGTGTCGTGATTTCGGCTGTACTGCCCTTGATCACAATATCAACCGGAGTTGGCGATATGTCTAACAGGGCGACAGCCTCGTCGTATTTGAGAAAGCCTCCTTTTGCACGGATCTTCTCAGTGAGCTTCAGGTACGGCCGAACATTGACCGTCGGGTGACTCCGCTTGAAAGAGTTGCAGTGCTCATGTACCAAGTTCAGATTCGATAACTCTGTCTTTCCCCCCTCTGCCTCCGGTATATCATGGTCGGCCACGAGCTTCTGAGTTGCCTCAATTAGCTTCTGTCCGCATAAAAAGCACTCTCCCCCGGATTTGTTCAAGAGTGACTGCTCAATGTTCGTGCGTTCGCCTTCCGGAAGTTTCTTTCTCAGGGCTGCAGAAACTTGAATACTCATGTTGTGTGTTTTTTGAAAAGAATTTGGAGATCTTACTACGGTCTGCTTGCGGCGGTTACACGCCCCTGGAATGTTGCCCCCTTGCATAGCGGCGTAGGTATCTTGGGCCTGTCTCGTTTGAGCGTTTCCGTTTGGGTCGTGTCGTGAGCCGTGATCAGCAGATTTGACAGGACGAGCGTTCGCACTGAGACTGCTGAGGGGGGGGCAACGAATACAAAAAGGGGATTTCGCGCCGTGCCGTTAATTTCAATCTGGCAATCGAACCAAGACGCAGTTCTTTCGATGACCATCGAGCAGATCGTTGCATCAGCTGGGAATGGTCAGCTGAAGGACGAGTCCGTATGTTCTAAGGAACTTCGGAGTTTTCTGGGGCAGGTGCCATCCACGAAGCTGGCGGAATATGCCAATCATTGCCTGACAGATTCCTATCCAAAAAGCGGCTTTGTGTTGCAGGACATCGTCAACGAGCTAGGACGCCGCCTTGGTTACGAGGTCACCAACGGACGGTACCAAGGTACGACAAATTCCATAGGCAATGATGGGCTGTGGCGCAGCCCGAACGGTCATGATCTTCTGGTCGAGGTCAAAACCTCGGATGCCTACCGTATCTCTCTCGACAAGATCGCTGCTTACCGCGATGAGCAGCTAAAGGTTGGCGGGATCAGCAAGTCTAATTCGATGTTGATCGTAGTTGGCCGCGATGACACTGGGGAATTGGAAGCGCAGGTGCGCGGCTCTCGGCACGCTTGGGATATGCGCTTGATAAGTGTGGATGCGCTTCTACGGCTTGCAGACCTGATGGAGCAGACGGAAAACGTGGACACTGCCGACAAGATTCGTAGTTTGCTTGTGCCACTGGAGTACACCCGCCTCGACACCCTGATTGACGTGATGTTCACTACTGCAAAGGACGTGGTCGAAACCGTGGATGAAGCCCCGTCAGCTAACAATGGCGAAAGCAAATCGAAGAATAGTTACGATTTCACTGATGCAAAGGTTTTGGATCTCAAGCGTGAGCGGATTGTTGCCTCAGTCTCCAAGGCTAATGGGAACAAATTGATTCGCAAGAGCCGTGTCCTGTATTGGGATGACACCCACACTTTTCGAGTGGCCTGTGCTGTTTCCAAGCGCTACCTGGACTCAAACACGCCCTACTGGTACGCGTACCATCCTCCTTGGGATGCGTTTATTGCCGAAGGGGGAAAGGGGTTCTTCGTGTTGGGATGCATGGACCTTGATGTTGCATTCGTAATCCCTGTTGATGTCATGCGGCAACACCTTGATGAGTTGCAGACGACGAACAAGCCCGATGGAAAGATGTACTGGCATATTAAAATTCTGGAGCCCGAGGCTGGGAAATATCTGCTGCAAATGCCCAAGAGCGGGAAACATCTGAGTCTTGAAGAATTTACGATAAGCGTATAGCGGGCTTTCCTTATCATGTCATGGTGGGCCCAGTCGGGCCGTTGCCGGCTTTCTGAGGAGCCAGGCCCCCCTTGTGACATGCCTCAGTTGTGGTCACGACTGGGAGCCAAGGCAGGAGTAGCGAGTGGAACTGGCATCCATGTAAGTGTCAGGGGGCTACTATGGCTCACTGTTGACGAGAAAGCGTGTCCAGCGTTTTCAGTAGATTTCCTACTGAGCTCAGCCACGCTGAAAGAGCCTCGCCATGCCGACTACGGACCCCGTGGCGCAGGGCGTTATTTCGGCAACGCGCCTTGCCTTCTTGGGTCACGGGGCCAGTTGAATGTTCCCACGGCTTCCAGATCAGCACCTTCTTACGACGGTCATACATCGTGGTTCATTACGTGGAGGGCCGAGAGGGTTCTGAGGTGAGCGTCGGCCGCGCGGGTGGCGAGGCGCCCGAGCGCTTCGGCACTTGATGCCTCCGGTGCAGCCGCCGCCTTGTTGAGAAAACCGATAGCAGCCAGTTCGAGCAGGCCGGCTTGGCGGGCGAGGGCTGCACGGATGGCGTCCGCGTTGCCGGATGTGGCCAGCTCTCTATTGGTTGCGGCGAGGGCTTTGATGACGCCGCCGGTCGGGTCCAACTGGGGATTCAATAGGCGCAGGGCCACGCGGGCGGCCAGCTCGTCGATGTTGATAGTTTGTTCGGATTGTTGCGCGGGGAGGGGCGCTTGCATTTGGTTCGCCTCGGGCTATGGAGATCAGGGTATGGTGGTATGGGTGAGTTTTGGTGTGTATTTTTTTGCTGTTAATAGATTCATCTGGACACTGTTCAAGTAGGGTGCTGGAATACACCAACATTCACCGATATTCACCAGCACGCGGAACCGCGCCGAAAAGCAATCCCGCGCCCGCCACGGTTACAGACCGCGAGGGTCTGGGTTGCTGGTGGAGAGCACACGCCAGAATGTTTGCCTCGACCGTCCGGGTTCACTATGGAAATAGAGCCCGTCGACAATGTGGCCAGTGTGCCTGGAGAGATATTTGCCAAGGCGCCTTGCCGTAAAAGGTTCGCGCCCGCCCCAGTCTGATTTGAGGCCATCGAAGGCTTCGCACAGCGGGGAGCCCATGGCCGCGCCGGCCTTGATCGCATCGGATGCCAGCACCACGCTTGAGCCGAAGGTGGCCTCCCATGCATGCAACATCTCGCTCAGCGTTTCCTTGACGGGATCGGCGCGCCTGTTGCGCTCGATGCTGCGCACGGGGTCTCCAACTTCCAGCCCCCAGTCCTGTGAGCCAATCCAAAGGACGGCGTTGCGGACCAGGCTGCCCCATGCCTCAAACGACCCGACCGAGCCCTCGGCCAAGGCCGGCGCACCCGCCGCCAGATAGCCTCGAAGGAGGGTGAGGGCAGCAGCCACCATTTCCTGACGATTGGCCCGGGTCGACTCTACGGGGTCGAAACCGAAGCTGCGGAGGTGCGGATTTTCCGTCTGTGAATCGATGCGGCAGACGAGCACACGCCGCGCCGCATCACCCGCAATGGTGAGATTGTTGCCCGATACCGCGAATAGTGCCGTGTTCGGCAGTGCTTCGATGGATGAAATGCCAAGCACGCGATCGCTGAACACGGGGCTGGTGAGAAAAGCGTTCAACGCTGCGCCGTCGAGGTGGCCCGTGACGTTATCCCAGATGATGACGGGCTCGCCGCCGCGCAGACAGGAGAACAGCGCTTTGCGGGCCTCTTCGTCGCTGTTGGCTGGCGCGTGCACTGTCCCGTCGCCTCCGGCAAGGAGGCTCAAGCAGACCGCCAGCTTCGTTTTGCCACTTCCCGCAGTTGGTGCGTCGAAGGCGAAACCCGGGGCGGTCGGCAGGGTGCGGCGGACTACCGCCGTCAGAAGCCCCGCCAGCAGAACGCCACGCGAGACTGCGCCGTCCAGAGGAAAGGCGGCGAACGGGTGCCACAGGTTTGCGAGCGCCCGCGCCAATTCTGGAGGGGTTGGTTTGGTCGGGATGCGGATGTGTTCGGGTTGATTGCAGATATAGAGCAGGCCCGTGCCTTCGTCATATCCGGGGCGATCCAGCACACTTCCGTCATGGCGCAACGTGGGGGCGGTTACGACCCCGTGAAGCCTCGGGAATCGCCGTTCGCCATGGCGTTCGGTGATGATGTTCGCGAGCTTGTGCGGTACGCCAACAGGCTTGGGGCGTTCCTTGTCCCGATCATAGACTTCGAACCGGATGCAGCGGCCAATCCAGTCCTCAAGCCATTGCGGGCTTACAACGTAGATGCGGCCATCCTCCGCAACACGGACAAGCCTCCCCTGTTCGTACAGGCCGCCGCGCAGCCGCAGCACGTCGAGCACGCTATCCGCCAGCGCCGAAAGTGCTCCCGGTTGTACGGTCAACGCTGACGGCTGGCTGATCAGCTCGAATCTGCGCCCACCGTGAGCATGGCTGTACAAATACGGCCGGCCGCCTGACAGCAAATTCACCCAGGCGACGCGCCTGTCATTGCGATAATCCGGCTCGACGGGATCGGCAAATCGTGCCCCGTGCCATTTGACAGGATTGGTCAGCACTTCGCCCACGGTGACGGTCTTTCCTGACTCGGAAACGAGATCGAAGTCTGGAAATAACAGGGAGGACTCAACCGCACGGCGTACTGCGGCCTGCGCGGCATCCAAGGACATGCCACGTTCGGTGACAAGCTCGGCAGAGCGAGTTGCGATGTATGCGTCACGCACGCGCTGCTGCTCCGGCTTGGCATCGTTGCGTGCTTCAGACTTCAATTCCCACAGCTTTTCTCCTTCGACGGCCGTCAGGTCGGGCAGGCTCGCCACGTCGAACGGTGGCGCGTCGAGATTGAACAGAAGGGGGGCGGGCCATCGCTGCACCAGACTGCCTTGGCAGTGTGCACCAGCTGCGAAATCCAGGCGTTCAGGGCTCCAAACAGCAGCGTCGAATAGACAGCGTTCCAGCAACGATCCGGCTTTGGAGACGGCAAAGTAGCCATATCCGCTTAACCACAGGCGTTCGAAGATGAGGCGGCCCGCGCGGGGAATGTCGCTGCCCTTGGCAACGGCTATGTAGAGTCGTTGCCCACGGAGGCCCCGGCGCTCGTTTCCCGTCTCGGCGTCGTAGATGTAGCTGCTGCTGCTCGGGCGCCACGCCATGGGGGCGCCGGTCAATTCGTGAACGGCCACCAGCAGAGCGCTGCGCAGCTGTTCCGGCGAAAGCGGCGCCGCACCGGTACGGGGATCGTAATCCAGCATCAAAATGGCGGGACCATCAGGCCAGCGGAAATATTCCTTGGCGCGCGCAATGGCATCGGAATTAATGGAGAGATCGCGTTGCCGCACAAGCCGTGCTCGGTCTCGCCCGCATATCCCATAACCCACAGCCTGCTGGCCGCTCAGGCTATCGAGGCCGGCGACGAACTCTGCCAGATTCGCGGCAGTCCTGGTTTCGACAATTCCTGAAACCATTTGGGCCTTGGTCGTTTTACCAAGTTGGCCGTCGTCATCGAGAAAATATTGCTTCGTCAGGGCTGCGCCGTGTGACCTGTATCGGCTATACGAAATCATGCCGCACCCCCGATCAGGACATACTGGCCGATGCGATGGCGCCGCCCGGCAGAATCCTCCTCCCACAGGCGCCGCGTGATGATTTGATAGCCCATCCCCCGCAGGTCCATGATTCGCTGGGCTACCCCTTGGACACCCAACTCCTCTCTCGCCATCAGTGTCGTTACCGGTCCTCGTCGAAGTGCAGCCAGAAGAATTACCCAGTGGCGCGCCTTGGTAGATTCCGGAACATCGTCCGGATAATCATTGTGTGGGGGGGATGTGGCAGTGATAATTTCATTGCGCAGAGTCGTTTGGGCATGGGGGGCGTGGGCGCGCCCCCTGAAGCCGTCTTCAAAAGTCAGCATTGGCTTTCTCCTTCATTTGTTGTGATTGTTGTTCCAGGAAATCGACAACACGGCGCAGGCTGTTGGCCTCCGTGAGCAGGGTGTCCGAGACATCGCACGGACAGTCGGCCACAACTTCGGCAATACATGGTTTGAGGTTTTCTGCGGTAGCAACGGCGTCGTTCAGGGCATCCAGTGTGGCCTGCCAGCGTTTCCAGCCTCTGGTTTTGATGGGGCAGGTGCTGTGGTAGATCATTTGGTAACCCCGCCCGTCAGCTGAGCGCGGAGCCAGGCCTTTACGACGTCACTGTCGTAGAACACGCGGCCAGTAGGGGTCTTGATGAAGGGGATGCGAGGCTGGATGCGGCAGCGGTCGAGCCGCAGGGTTTGCTCCGGGCAGTGAAGCCGGACTGAGATTTGCTTGGTACTGAGTCGTGGCATGGGGTCTCCTTTTGCCGGTTGTGAAACCGTGCACCCCACGCGTGCGGAAGCGCACGGCGATCAAATCGATGTTGTCATCGCCGTCCTCTTCCAAGTCTTCCGTCAATAAACGTAATTTATTAAGTCGATAACCTACGCTAATTAAATTTTAGTTGATACTGATCGAGTGTGTCAACAGTATGTTTATGAATTTAAAGACATATTTGACATTTCTGCACAAAAAGACAATGCGGCATTATTTGCTACATCTGTTATTCCGCATGTCACTCTGTCCCCCCGCACAATTCCCTCCAGACTTCGTCAAAGGCTAGGCTTTCGGCTAGTTCGGTCTTCTCGTCCTCTGTCAGGTTCCCCCATGTGCGCCCCTCTGTACGTCGTATCTTCAGCTGCTTCAGGAGTAGTCCAGCAGACATCGAGTTGGTGTCACCCCAAGTGCCGTGGTCTTCCATCACGCTAGATCCATCCCTCGCTTTTACGAGGACACGCTTGAATCCTATATATCCTCCCATCCGATTCTTGGCATTTATCTCTCCGCAGTAATAGTCCTCGTTGAACTTCAAGTCCTTGCTTATGCGCTCGTTCCTGAACTCCGCGCTATTGGGATCAAGAAGTTCGCCACGGACTATGCTACGGTACTTCTCGTGGGCGGAGGCAATCCTGAACGTATCGTCCGGTAGATACTTGACAGTCAGGGCACCCACAATGGCCGCGAGTGATGCGATGACAACGGTGGTTTTGGTTTTCATTTTTCAATCTCTACAGTAATTTTTCTTCATGTGGCTGGGGCGTATGCCTCCCGAGCCCCTCCCTCTAGCCCCAACGACTCAGCTAGGAATTATGTTCGCAGCCTTGCGAGTTTGGCTGGTTTTGTTCCAGTACGGGCGGCGAAATGCTATCGAGCTTTGTCAGCAAATGTGCGTGGCGTACGTGACTGTAACGCTTCAACATCGCCAAAGTCCTGTGCCCGGTGACTGCGGCGGCCTCGATCAGGTTGAAGCCGCCCTCAATAAGCCGACTCGTGAACTCGTGACGCAAGTCGTGCAGGCGTAGGTTAATGAGGAACTTCGGATCGGGCTCCAAACCGCCCTCTAGGCATTCGGCCTCGTATTCCCTACGTGCCCGCTGCACCGCTCGCGTGAAAGCATCCGACAGACTCGTGCCGTTCTTGGAAAAGACTCGCCCGTTGATATTGCGGGGCAGGCGCTCAAGCACCGCGACTGCTTCGCGACTCAGCGGGACGTTCCTCGGATCGCCGTTCTTTGTTATCGGCAGGTGAGCGGCACGGTCCTTCAAGTTGATGTTGCGCCAATAGAGACAGAGTAGTTCAGACCGCCGCATTCCTGTTTCCAAGGCAAGGTAGATGATGGCATCGAGGTCCGGTGACTTGTGTCCTGCGGCGACGACGCGCCCCAACTCACCAGGCAATAGCCGTCTGTCCCGGGCGCGGCCGGGAGCAGGCTTTCTTATGCTGCTTATCGGGTTCGCGTCACATAGCTGCCACTCCCTGCACGCGTGGCTGAAGACCGCTGACAAGGCATCAATCTCCCGACGCACCGACCCGCTGGACACTACCTTTAGCCGCGCATCCCGGGCCGCAGCTACATCGCTCGGCTTGATTTCGTTAATGGGTAATTTCGCCAATAGATGAAGGCGCCAAACCTTCAGGATGTATTTTTCTTGTTGAGCTCCCCGGTGTTGGGGGGTGACCTCAATCAGATATCGGTCGATAACATCCCCCAACGTGATAGTGGGGCGGGTGGGTGTGATTAGCCCACGCTCAAAGTCCACCTGCTGTTGCCTCGCCCAGCGCTGGGCAATTGCCTTGCTTGTGAACGTCTTCGAGATGGTCTGGCCATCAAGTGTGACGCGTGCTTGCCAACGTCCGTTACGCTCCCGGATGTTTGCCATGGTGATATGCTCCTTGGACAGAGCTTGGCCAAGCAGGGCACGGAGAGAAATGAATGACGTTTAACCTTTTGATGGGCAATGACTATTGCCATACCTCTAAGGTCTCCAACCGCATCATCAACGAAGTGCGCGGGCTGAATCGTGTCGTTTATGACATCAGCGGGAAACCGCCTGCGACTATTGAGTGGGAGTAAGCCTTTCGAGGCGTTGGGCGAGGGGCCCCGCACCGCGGGGATCGACCCGCCGAGGAAGGCTGCCCGCGACGCGCAAACCGTCATCATGCGACACACTCACAGAGCGGGCCCCTTTGAGCCCCTAGCAAAATGAACACCGTCGCCATCATCGGCGCCGGCCCCGCCGGCCTGATGGCGGCCGAAGTCCTGTCTCAAGGCGGCATCCAGGTCGATCTCTACGACACCATGCCGTCGGTCGGCCGCAAGTTCCTGCTGGCAGGCGTCGGCGGCATGAACATCACCCACTCCGAACCCTTCGCCGCTTTCCTGTCGCGCTACGGTGCGCGTGCCGAAACGATCAAGCCGCTGCTCGAAGCCTTTCCCCCCGACGCCTTGTGCGAATGGATTAAAGGCCTTGGGGTCGAGACCTTCGTCGGTTCGTCGGGGAGGGTTTTCCCCAAGGACATGAAGGCGGCGCCGCTCCTGCGCGCCTGGCTGCACCGCTTGCGCGAAGCGGGCGTGCGCTTCCATGTGCGACATCTCTGGCTGGGTTGGGACGCGGACGGTGCGCTGCGCCTGGCCGGTCCGCAGGGTGAAATGAGCGTGCAGGCCGATGCGATAGTGCTGGCGCTCGGCGGCGGCAGCTGGGCGAAGCTGGGGTCGGACGGCGCGTGGGTGCCGTTGCTGGTTCAGCGCGGGGTTGAGGTCGCGCCCTTGCTACCGTCGAACTGCGGCTTCGATGTGGCTGGAGGCTGGAGCGAGCATCTGAAGAGCGGCTTCGCCGGGCAGCCGCTAAAAACCGTGGCGATGCGCTTCACCGATGTGGCCGGGGTTGCACATGAACGCAAGGGCGAACTGATGCTGTCCGACAGCGGCATCGAGGGCAGCCTGGTGTATGCGCTGTCGGCGCCGCTGCGGGACACGATTGCGGTGCGGGGATCGGTGACCGTGCAGCTCGACCTGGCACCCGACAAGACTCTCGACCGGGTCCTGGCCGAAGTCGCCCATCCGCGCGGCGCGCGGTCGCTGTCCAGCCATCTGCAAAGCCGCGCCGGCATCAAGGGCGCGAAAATGGCGCTGCTGCGCGAGCTTTTGTCGGCCGACCAATTGAAAGACCCGGCGCAACTCGCCCGCGCGATAAAATCGCTGCCGATGACGCTTGCGTCCCCGCGCCCGCTCGACGAGGCGATCAGCAGCGCCGGCGGCGTGCGCTTCGAGGCGCTCGACGAACACCTGATGCTGCGCCAGCTGCCCGGCGTGTTCTGCGCGGGCGAGATGCTCGACTGGGAAGCACCCACGGGCGGCTATCTGCTGACCGCCTGCTTCGCCAGCGGACGCGCCGCGGGGCAGGGCGCCTTGAACTTTTTGAAACCTCACCATGCTGCGACTGACTGAACTCAAACTTCCGCTCGACCATCCGCCCGAGTCGCTGCGCATGGCGATCCTCAAGCGTCTGCAACTGGCGGATGATGATCTGATCAGCTTCAGCATTTTCAAGCGCAGCTACGACGCGCGCAAAAAGCATGCGCTGCTGCTGGTGTACGCGGTCGACGTCGAGGTGAAGAACGAGGCGGCGCTGCTGAAGACATTCCGCAACGATCGCCAGCTCGTTCCGACGCCCGACATGACATATCAATTCGTCGGTCGCGCGCCGGAGAACACGAGCGAGCGTCCGCTGGTGGTCGGTTTCGGCCCCTGCGGCATCTTCGCCGCACTGGTGCTGGCGCAGATGGGCTTCAAACCCATCGTGCTGGAGCGCGGCAAGGCAGTACGAGAGCGCACGCAGGACACCTGGGGCCTGTGGCGCAAGAACGTGCTCAATCCCGAATCGAACGTGCAATTCGGCGAAGGCGGCGCCGGCACCTTCTCGGACGGCAAGCTCTACTGCCGGGTGAAAGACCCACGCTTCCTTGGCCGCAAGGTGCTGGAGGAGTTCGTCCGCGCTGGCGCGCCCGACGATATCCTGTGGGAAGCGCACCCGCACATCGGCACCTTCCG
>NZ_JAUYRI010000005.1 GCF_030696885.1 Thiobacillus sp. | reverse complement strand
ATTTCGACACTTCAAGGACTGCCATGAACAACAAGCTTCAAGCCAGCGCTGTCGGGTCGTCGGCGCCCCGCGGCGGCGACATCGAGGACTGGCGTCCCGAGGACGCAACTTTCTGGGAGACCACCGGCAAGAGGATTGCCTACCGCAATCTGTGGATCTCCATCCCCAACCTGCTGTGCGCGTTTGCGGTGTGGTTGATGTGGGGAATCATCACCGTGCAGATGCTCAACCTGGGCTTCCCCTTCAAGCCCGCAGAGCTCTTCACGCTCACGGCCATCGCCGGCCTGATGGGCGCCACGCTGCGGATCCCGGCGTCGTTCTTCATCCGCCTTTCAGGTGGTCGCAACACGGTCTTCCTGACCAGCGCGATGCTCATCATCCCGGCCATCTGGACCGGCATCGCGCTGCAGGACAAGAGCACGCCGCTGTGGGTCTTCCAGGCCTGCGCCTTTCTCTCGGGCATCGGTGGCGGCAACTTCTCTGCCTCGATGAGCAACATCAACACCTTCTTTCCAAAGAAGCAGCAGGGTCTGGCGCTGGGCCTGAACGCGGGGCTCGGCAACTTCGGCGTCACCACGATGCAGATCCTGATTCCGCTGGTGATGACGGTTGGCCTGTTCGGGGCTGTCGGTGGCGGCTCGATGGTGCTGGTCAAGGATTCGGGCTGGATCTTCGGCAAGATCCTGGCCGGCACGCCGACCTGGATTCAGAACGCGGGCTTCGTCTGGGCTGCCATCCTGGTGCCGCTGGTGATCGCGGCCTGGTTCGGCATGAACAACCTGCTCACGGTCACGCCCAAACACGGCGGCACCCTGGCCGCCTTCGGCAAGATCATCTACCTGTACGGCCTGGCCTTCGCGGTCGGCGCCCTGGGCCTGTACCTCTACCTTCCGGCGCCCACGGGCCTGGGCCTGCTGAACATGTGGGTGGCGCTGCCGCTCATCATCGTGGGCTGCCTGGGCGTGATGAAGATGGCCGCCTTCGGCGAGATGAAAGGCAACCTGGCCAAGCAGTTCGAGATCTTCCGCAACAAACACACCTGGTCGATGACGATTCTCTACATCGTCACCTTCGGATCCTTCATCGGCTTCTCGATGGCGCTGCCGCTGTCGATCACCGTCATCTTCGGCGAGCAGCACGTATTCGATGCGGTCACCCAGACCTGGACCCACGTCAAGAATCCCAACGCGCCCTCGGCGCTGACCTACGCCTGGATCGGTCCCTTCGTCGGCGCGCTGATCCGTCCGGTGGGTGGCTGGATTTCCGACAAGGTGGGCGGTTCCATCGTCACCCAGGTCATTTCGGCGGTGATGGTCGCCGCCTCGGCCTACGCCGGCTGGATCATGATGCAGGCCTACCAGTCGGCCACGCCCGAAGTCTTCTTCACCCAGTTCCTGGTGGTGTTCGTGGTGCTGTTTGCCGCCACCGGCATCGGCAACGGCTCCACCTTCCGAACCGTCGGCGTGATCTTCGACCGTGTCCAGGCCGGTCCGGTGCTGGGCTGGACCTCGGCGGTTGCCGCCTACGGTTCCTTCATCGCGCCCGAAGTGATCAAGGGCCAGATCAATGCCGGCACGCCCCAATACGCCATGTATGGCTTCGCCATCTTCTACGCCGTGTGTCTGGTGCTGAACTGGTGGTTTTATCTGCGCAAGGGTTCGGAGATTCGGAATCCTTGAGGATCTAGGAGCTGGGATCTAGGGGCTAGGGAAAAGCGCGGCTACGCCGCACAACCCACCCCTAACGCCTAGCCCCTAACTCCTAACCCCTAGCGACTGAAAGGAGCAAAACAATGAGTCACTTCCTCGACCGCCTGACCTTCTTCAAGAAGACCGTATCCGACTATTCCAACGGTCACGGCATCGTCAGCGACGAAGACCGCAGCTGGGAGAACGCCTACCGCAGCCGCTGGCAGCATGACAAGGTGGTGCGTTCCACCCACGGCGTGAACTGCACCGGTTCGTGCAGCTGGAAAATCTACGTCAAGAACGGCCTGATCACCTGGGAGATTCAGCAAACCGACTATCCGCGCACCCGCCCCGACCTGCCCAACCACGAGCCGCGCGGCTGCCCGCGCGGCGCCAGCTACTCGTGGTACGTGTATTCGGCGCAGCGCGTGAAATACCCGCTGATCCGCGGCCGCCTGATGGAAATGTGGCGCGAGGCGCGGGAGACGATGGAGCCGGTCGAAGCCTGGCGCTCGATCACTCAGGACAGCGAAAAGGCCAAGCGCTACAAGTCGGTGCGCGGCCTCGGCGGTTTCGTGCGCGCCAAGTGGGACGAGGTGACCGAGATCATCGCCGCCGCCAACGTCACCACCATCAAGGACTTCGGCCCCGACCGCATCTACGGCTTCTCGCCGATTCCGGCGATGTCGATGGTCAGCTACGCCGCAGGCAGCCGCTACATGTCGCTGATCGGCGGCGTCTGCGGCTCCTTCTACGACTGGTACTGCGACCTGCCGCCCTCCTCGCCGCAGGTCTGGGGCGAGCAGACCGACGTGCCGGAATCGGCCGACTGGTACAACTCGACGTATTTAATGGTGTGGGGTTCGAACGTGCCGCAGACCCGCACCCCGGACGCCCACTTCTATACCGAAGTGCGCTACAAGGGCACCAAGACCGTGGCGGTGTCGAGCGACTTCGGCGAGATGGTCAAGTTCGGCGACATCTGGCTCGCCCCCAAGCAGGGCACCGACGCCGCGCTGGCACTGGCGATGGGCCACGTCATCCTGTCCGAATTCCACGTCAAGAACCGCAGCCAATACTTCGACCAGTATTGCCGCCAGTACAACGACATGCCGATGCTGGTGATGCTGAAGGAGCATGAAGGCACGCTGATCGCCGACCGCTACCTGCGCGCGTCCGACCTGGTCGGCAACATGGGGCAGGACAACAACCCCGAGTGGAAGACGGTGATCTACGACGAGAACACCGGCTACCTGGTCGCGCCCAACGGCTCGATCGGCTTTCGCTGGGGCCAGTCCGGTGCGTGGAACCTGGAAATGCGCGATGGTTACTCGGGCAAGGACGTGAACCCGCAGATCACGCTCTTGGGCAGCCACGACGAGGTGGCCGAGGTGGCCTTCCCCTACTTCGGCGGCGACGACCACAACGAACTGCTGGTCCGCAACCTGCCGGTCAAGGTGATCAGTGTCGACGGCAAGGATGTGCGCATCGCCACCGTCTACGACCTGACGCTCGCCAACTATGGCGTCGACCGCGGCCTCGGCGGGCAGAACATTCCCACCAGCTACGACGACAACGTGCCCTACACCCCGGCCTGGGCCGAGAAGCACTGTGGCGTGCCGCGTGCCGACATCATCACGGTGGCGCGCGAGTTCGCCGACAACGCCGACAAGACCCACGGCAAGTCCATGGTCATCCTCGGCGCGGCGCTGAACCACTGGTACCACAACGACATGATCTACCGCGGCATCATGAACCTCCTGATGATGTGCGGCTGCATCGGCCAGTCGGGCGGGGGCTGGGCGCACTACGTCGGTCAGGAGAAGCTGCGGCCGCAGACCGGCTGGGCGCCGCTGGCGTTCGGCCTCGACTGGCACCGCCCGTCGCGGCAGATGAACTCCACCTCGTTCTTCTATGCCCACACCAGCCAGTGGCGCCACGAGAAGCTGACCGCGGCGGAGATCCTGTCGCCCACCGCGAACAAGAACCTGGGCGACTACCGCCTGATCGACTTCAACGTGCGTTCCGAGCGCATGGGCTGGCTGCCGTCGGCACCGCAGCTGGAAACCAATCCGCTCGAGATCACCAAAGCGGCCGATGCGGCCGGCATCGACCCCGTCAAATATGCGGTCGAGCAGATCAAGAGCGGCGCACTGAAGTTCTCCTGCGAGGATCCGGACAATCCGAAGAACTTCCCGCGCAATCTGTTCGTCTGGCGTTCCAATCTGCTGGGCTCATCAGGCAAGGGCCACGAGTATTTCCTCAAATACCTGCTCGGCACCCAGAACGCGGTGCTGGGACCCGACCTCGGCGAACTCGGCGAAGCCAAGCCGAAGGAAGTGGTGTGGCATGACAAGGGCGCCGAAGGCAAGCTCGACCTGCTGGTCACGCTTGACTTCCGCATGTCGACCACGTGTCTGTATTCCGACATCGTGCTGCCCTCGTCCACCTGGTACGAAAAGGACGACCTCAACACCTCGGACATGCATCCCTTCATCCACCCCTTGAGCGAAGCGGTGCAGCCGCTGTGGGAGTCGAAGTCCGACTGGGACATCTACAAGACCATCGCGAAGAAATTCTCCGAGATTGCCGCCGTGCATCTGGGCACACAGAAAGATCTGGTGCTGACGCCGCTGATGCACGACACGCCGTCCGAGTTGGGCCAGAGCCTTGGCGTGCGCGACTGGAAGAAAGGCGAGGTCGACGCGATTCCGGGCAAGACCATGCCGGCAATGACGGTGGTGACGCGCGACTACGGCGACACCTACAAGAAGTTCACCGCGCTGGGCCCCTTGATGACCAAGATCGGCAACGGCGGCAAGGGGATTTCCTGGAACACCGAGGACGAGGTGAGGCAGCTGGCCGAACTCAACTACACCGTGACCGAGGACGGCGTCGCCAAGGGCCTGCCGCGGATCAACTCGGCGATCGACGCCTGCGAGGTCATCCTGATGCTGGCGCCGGAAACCAATGGCCAAGTCGCTGTCAAGGCCTGGGAAGCGCTGTCCAAGATCACCGGACGCGACCACACCCACCTGGCGATCCCGCGCGAGGACGACAAGATCCGTTTCCGCGATGTCGTCGCGCAGCCGAGGAAGATCATTTCCTCGCCGACCTGGTCCGGGCTGGAATCCGAGCACGTGTCGTACAACGCCGGCTACACCAACGTTCATGAGCTGATCCCATGGCGCACCCTGACCGGCCGCCAGCAGTTCTACCAGGACCACCAGTGGATGCTGGATTTTGGCGAAGGCCTGTGCGTCTACAAGCCGCCGGTCGATACCAAGACCATCGCGCCGCTGCTGGGCAAGAAGCCAAACGGCAACCACGAACTGGTGTTGAACTGGATCACCCCGCACCAGAAATGGGGCATCCACAGCACCTACACCGACAACCTCAGGATGCTGACGCTGTCGCGCGGCGGCCCCCACGTCTGGGTCTCCGAGATCGAGGCGAAGGAAGCCGGGCTGGTGGATAACGACTGGGTCGAGGTGTTCAACATCAACGGCACGCTGACCGCGCGCGTCGTGGTCAGCCAGCGGGTGCCCAAGGGCATGTGCCTGATGTACCACGCGCAGGAAAAGATCATCAACGTGCCCGGCGCGGAGGTGAGCGGATTCCGCGGCGGCATTCACAACTCGGTGACGCGCACCATCACCAAGCCCACCCACATGATCGGCGGCTATGCGCAGCTTGCCTACGGCTTCAACTACTACGGCACGGTGGGTTCCAACCGCGATGAATACGTGATCGTGCGCAAGATGAAAAAGGTGGACTGGATGGAAGGTCCGTTGGTCGAGCGCTGAAATGAAACGTTTCAAGAAGGGTGTCTCCCGCCCCTCTTACCCGCGCCACCTCTCTCCGGTGCGGGGTTTTTATAACGCACAGGGGCACGCCGCCCCTGTCAGGCAAGGAGTTACAACATGAAAGTGCGTGCGCAAATTGCGATGGTGCTGAACCTCGACAAGTGCATCGGCTGTCATACCTGCTCGGTCACCTGCAAGAACGTGTGGACCTCGCGCGAAGGCATGGAATACGCCTGGTTCAACAACGTCGAGTCGAAGCCCGGCATCGGCTATCCCAAGCAGTGGGAGAACCAGGACGTGTGGAACGGCGGCTGGAAGCTCAAGGGCGACGGCAAGCTCGAACCGCGCCAGGGCAGCCGCCTGAAAATCCTTGCCAACATCTTCGGCAACCCCAACCTGCCCGAGATTGACGACTACTACGAGCCGTTCACCTACGACTACCAGCACCTGCAGAAGGCGCCGCTGTCCGAGACGCCACCGACCGCGCGCCCGATCTCCGCGATCACCGGCGAGAAAATGGACAAGATCCACTGGGGCCCCAACTGGGAAGACGACCTCGGTGGCGAGTTCGCCTCGCGCAGCCGCGACAAGAACTTCGACAACGTGCAGAAGGAAATGCACTCGACCTTCGAGAACACCTTCCTGATGTACCTGCCCAGGCTGTGCGAGCATTGCCTCAACCCGACCTGCGTCGCCTCCTGCCCGTCCGGCTCGATCTACAAGCGCGAGGAAGACGGCATCGTGCTGGTCGATCAGGACAAGTGCCGCGGCTGGCGCATGTGCGTCTCCGGCTGTCCCTACAAGAAGATCTATTTCAACTGGAAATCCGGCAAGGCCGAGAAGTGCATCTTCTGCTACCCGCGCATCGAGGCCGGCCAGCCCACCGTCTGCTCGGAGTCCTGCGTCGGCCGCATCCGCTACCTTGGCGTGATCCTGTACGACGCCGACCGCATCGAGGAAGCCGCCAGCGTCAGCGACGAAAAGGAGCTCTACGAGGCGCAGTTGAAGATTTTCCTCGACCCCAAGGACCCCGAGGTCATCGCTGCTGCGCGCGCCGAAGGCATCCCGGAAGCCTGGCTCGAGGCGGCGGTGGCGTCGCCGGTTTACAAGATGGCGATCGACTGGAAGATCGCCTTCCCGCTGCACCCGGAATACCGCACGCTGCCGATGGTGTGGTACGTGCCGCCGCTGTCGCCGATCCAGTCGGCCGCCGAGTCCGGCCAGATGGGCATGAACGGCATCATTCCCGACACCAAGTCGCTGCGCATCCCGATCACCTACCTCGCCAACCTGCTCACCGGCGGCAAGGAAAAGCCGATCGTCACCGCGCTCGACCGCCTGCTGGCGATGCGCGCCTACATGCGCGGCAAGTCGGTGGAAGGCATTCCCAACACCGCCGCGCTCGACCAGGTGGGCCTCTCCTCCGCGCAGGCCGACGAGATGTACCGCTACCTCGCGATCGCCAACTACGAGGACCGCTTCGTCATACCGTCCGGACACCGCGAAGAGGCGCTCAACACCTTCGAGGAAAAATCGAGCTGCGGCTTCACCTTCGGCAACGGCTGCTCGGACGGCGTTTCCAAGACCACGCTGTTCGGCAACCGGAAAAATGCGGTGCCGGTCGATCTGTCGCAATTGCACGCCAAGAAGAAAACCGGTTAAGGAGCCTCATGATGAAAACCTTCAAAGTCCTGTCCCTGCTGCTGATGTATCCGGAATCCGACTGGCTGGCGGCGTTGCCCGAAATGGAGGACGCGCTGGCGTCCGAGGCGGATTTCAACGGCGATGCGCACACCCGCATGGCGCCGCTGTTCGCGCAGCTGCGCGACACCCGCCTGATCGCGCTGCAGGAAAACTACGTTGCCACCTTCGACCGCAACCCCTCGCATTCGCTGCACCTGTTCGAGCACATCCACGGCGAATCGCGCGACCGCGGCTCGGCGATGATCGACCTGCTGAACGAGTACTGGAAGTACGACTTCGATGCATCGTCCAGCGAGCTGCCGGACTACGTGCCGCTGTTCCTCGAATTCCTGTCGCTGCTGCCGGCCGAGGAGGCGCTCGCCCTGCTGGGCGATGCCGTGCACGTACTGGCCACCATCGGCCGCAAGCTCGACGGCAACGGCAGTCCCTACGCCACCGCCTTCCAGGTGCTGGAAGCACTGTCGCCGGTTGCAGCGCAGGAACTGGCCGAGCCGCCGGTGCGCGACATGGACGAGGCGATGGAAATGTTCGGCCCCACGGCCGACGGCATCGAGCCTCTGCTCAAGCCCGGCCCGCAGGTGGTGCAGATGCCGGTTTCACGCCGCCAGGCCGCCGCCTGACCGCCTTTTATTCCAGGAGGATCTGACATGTCCCATCTGCACAATTTCCTGTTTGGCATCTACCCCTACATCGCGCTGGCGATCTTCTTTCTGGGCAGCCTGATCCGCTTCGACCGCGAGCAGTACAGCTGGAAGAGCGATTCATCTCAGATGCTGCGGCTTCGGCAGCTGCGCCTGGGTAGCAATCTGTTTCACATCGGCATCCTGTTCCTGTTCTTCGGCCATGCCGCGGGACTGCTGACGCCACACCAGGTCTATGAGGCGTTCGGCCTGTCCACGCCCAACAAGCAGATGCTGGCGATCATCTCAGGCGGCCTCGCGGGACTGATCTGCCTGGCGGGCATCCTAATCCTGCTGTGTCGCCGGCTGTGTGATGCGCGCATCCGCGCCACCAGCAAGCCGATGGACATCTTCATCCTGCTGTGGATTCTGGTGACTCTGCTGCTCGGCCTGATTTCCATTTTCTACTCGCTGCAGCACAAGGAAGGCGGCGTGATGCTGGCGCTCGGCGCCTGGGCGCAGCATATCGTGACCTTTCGCGGCGGCGCGGCGGAATTCATCGTCGGGGTGGATGCCATCTACAGGATCCACCTGCTGTTTGGCATGACGCTGTTCGTGCTGTTCCCGTTCTCGCGGCTGGTGCATGTGTGGAGCGGCTTTGCTGCAACGACCTACGTGACGCGCGCCTGGCAACTGGTGCGTCCGCGGGGGTGAATACGTTTCGCACGTGAATTGGCTTCCCCCCTCTCCCCAACCCTCTCCCTCGAGGGGCGAGGGGGCGAAGGCTAAGCCCAAACCGAATAAGGAGATTGAAATGACGCATGTTGTCATCCTTGGGGCCGGCATCGCGGGCGTGACCGCGGCCTATGCCCTGAAATCCAAGCTGGGCCCGCGCGACGAAGTGACGGTGGTGTCGGACAAGCCCTATTTCCACTTCGTGCCATCCAATCCGTGGGTGGCCATGGGCTGGCGTGAGCGGTCCGACATTGCCTTCCCGATCGGGCCGTATCTCGAATCGCGCGGCATCAAGTTCATCCACAGCGCGGTCAAGCGTATTCAGCCCGATGTCATCCAGGTCGATCTGGAAAACGGCGACGTGCTGTTCTATGACGTGCTGCTGATCGCCACCGGCGCCACCGGCATGAACGACGACGTGCCCGGCATGGCCGAGCACACCCATTCGGTGGTCCATGTCGACCAGGCCGAAAAAGCGCTGGCGGCCTACCGCGAATTCGTACGAAAGCCCGGCCCCATCGTGGTGGGCGCGGCACCCGGCGCCAGCGTGCTGGGACCGCTGTACGAATACGCCTTCCTGATCGATGCCGATCTTAAGCGGCGCAATATCCGTGAGCGCGTGACGATCACGCTGGTGACGCCCGAACCCTGGCCCGGTCATCTCGGCCTCGGCAGCGAAGGCGCCAGCCGTGGCGCTGTGACGGCCGCGCTGGTCGACACCAAGATCAGCGTGATCTGCAACGCCCTGACCACCCGCGTCGACAAGGGCAGCATCGAGGTGGTCGAGCTCAATCCTGCCGGCAACGTCAACCAGACCCACAGGCTGCCGTATGCCTATGCGATGTATTGGCCGGCCTTTGGCGGCGTGCCGGGGGTGCGTACCGCAACCGGCCTCGTCAACGACCGCGGCCTGGTGGTGGTGGACGAATACCTGCGCAACCCCGGCTACCCCAACGTGTTTGCGCTGGGCGCCTGCGTGGCGCAGCCGACTGTGGTGAAGACGCCGGTGCCGGTAGGCGCGCCCGACTCGGTCTATTCCATTTCGAAAGCCGGCGAAATCGCGGTGCAGAACATCCTCGCCCACCTCGGCGATGCGCCGCTGACCAGCCATGTGAAACAGCGCGCCAAGTGGCTGTCGGACATGGGCAGCACCGGCGCCACCTATCTGTCGGAACCGCAGGTGCCGCTGCGCGACATCAACTGGATGCGCCAGGGCCGCTGGGTGCACCAGGCCAAGGTCGATTTCGAAAAGTATTTCGTCAACAAAATCCGACTGCAGCCTACCGGGGCGTCGCCGTCGGCCGCGTCCGGCATCGCCAGCGTGATGAGCCGGGTGCTGAACGAGCCCACCACTCCGATCGAGCCGGCGCCGGCGGGTGCCGGCAAGCCGCTTGAAATCCGGCTGCCGCCGGAACCCTGCATCGAACTGCGCGCCCTGGCCAAGTCGCTCGGCCGCGAGACTGATGCGCTGGCAGCCGAACTGCTGGCCGCCGCGGTAACCGACGCCAAGTCCTACCTGAACGAGGCCAGCGTCGAGGCCCTGGCCATTTCGCGGCGCGAACTGCTGGTGGAAGCGCTGCCTGAACGCCAGCCCGGGGTCGAGTTTCACGGCGGCGGCACCTGATGGGCGGTGCGATCAGGCACGAGACTTGATCGCAGCGGCGTAACATGCAAAGATTCAACAAGAATGAATCTTTAAGACAGGCACGGCAAGGAGAACGAAACCATGGCGACTGACATGCCCGAACGCGACGCGGAAGGCTATCTGACCGAGCCCGAAAACTGGAACGATGACATTGCCCAGGCTCTGGCCCGGGAAGAGAACATCGAGCTCAGCGACGACCACTGGTTCACGATCCGCTTCATGCGTGACTACTTCGATGAGCACCAGGTCATCGCCGATGCCCGCTTCGTTATCAAGCACCTGGGCGAACGCTACGGCCGCGACGCGCAGAAGAAGCTGTTCGAGCTCTACCCCTATGGCTACGTGAAACAGGCCTGCAAGATCGCCGGCATGCGTCGCCCACGTGCCTGGAGCACGGGTTGACCCTCGCCCACTGAACGGAGCCCCACATGGCCCTGCTCCCCATCGAAGACCTGAAGCAACGCCCGCCACTCACCGGCTGGGCGCCTTTTGCGCTCGGCTTTCGCCCCTTCTTCCTGTCCGCCGGCCTCTATGCCGTGCTGATGATGGTGCTGTGGCTGCTGGTGCTGCGCGGCAGCCTGTCCGTGGGCGGAATGTCGATCTTTGTCTGGCACGGGCACGAAATGCTGTTCGGCTTTGCCGTCGCGGTGATCGCCGGCTTCCTGCTCACCGCGGCGCAGAACTGGACCGGCATCCCCACCCCGTCCGGCCCGCCGCTGGCTGCGCTGTTCCTGCTGTGGCTGGCGGGGCGGCTGGTCTTTCTGTTTCCGCTGCTGCCGCCGCTCATGATCGCGGTCATCGACTTCGCCTTCCTGCCGGTGCTGGCCATCGCGCTCGCGCTGCCCGTCCTCCGGGCCAGGCAACTGCACAACTACCCCTTCCCAATCATGCTGCTGGTGCTGGCCGCGGCCAATGGGCTGGTACATGCGGGATCGCTGGGGTGGATCGCCGCCGGTGGCAGCCTGGGCCTGCATCTGGCGACCTACGTCATCGTCGCGATGATGACCGTGATGGGCGGCCGGGTGATTCCCAGCTTCACCGACAACAAGCTGCGCACCCGCGCACGGCGCTGGAAAGCGATCGAGATCCTGGTGCCGGCATCCACGATCGCCGCGCTGATCGCCGTCCTGGTCGCACCGGTTTCGCTCGTCACCGCGTTGCTCGCGGCGCTGGCAGCGGTCGTGCATACGGTCCGCCTGGCGGGCTGGTACACGAACAAATACTGGTCAGTGCCGCTGTTATGGATCCTGCACCTGGGCTACGCCTGGATTGCCGTCGGCTTCGCGCTGCTCGCCCTGTCGGCCGCCGGCATGGGGGCCGCGGCCGGCAGCGCGCTGCATGCCTTCACCGCCGGCGGCATCGGCGTGCTAACCCTGGGCATGATGGCGCGCGTTTCGCTCGGTCACAGCGGCCGCATGCTGGAGTCGCCGCCGCTGATGACCTGGGCCTTCGTCGCGGTCAACCTCGCCGCGCTGATCCGCGTCGCGCAGCCCTTGCTTTTCCCCGGCCTGTATGTGTCCGGCATGGTCATCGCCGGCGTGCTGTGGATCGTCGCGTTTGGTCTGTTCGCCGCGATCTACACGCCCATCCTGCTGCGTCCGCGGGTCGACGGCAAACCGGGTTAAATTGAATGGCCTGATATGCCCACAAGCGGAAGTGCAACTTTGGGAGTGCGACAGTCTCTTGTTCGGCCTTTGCGGCCGGTGGCGTCGCCTCAGCTGAATGACCGGTGTCGCGCAGGTTGCCGACGTTTAGGGAGTACGCTGCCTGAATAGCCGCTTTCGTCAGCAGCGAAGGACGGCAGCCGACCCTGACCGGCCCTTCATGCCAGACGGAAGCAGACTTTCAGAGAATAAACCTAGCAACGATAACGGCGACCGATCGGTCGCCGTTATCGTGAGCAAAATCAATTAAGCTGTTTTATGCCGCGCCAGCCCCATCAAGCCCAGCAGGCCAATTCCGAGCAGCCACTCTGTCCCGGGCTCGGGGACCGTAGTTACATAAGTTCTGAATCCAAAATCTGCATTTGCATCTGAATGCGCTCGCCCACCAACATAACCACCTGACCAGCTTCCCATCCAGTTAAATCCGTCATTCACGGTCAGAAAATAAGATTGGCCTGCCACCATTTGGATATGGTCAAGCGCAAAGTCCATATGAATGAATGTCCCTAGCCAACCGGGAGGAGAACCAGAATCGACTGTATCTCCTGTTGCGCCATAAACTTGTTGGGGGGTCAGTTGAGCGATTCCCAACACATTGTTAAAAGTAGAATCCCGGATTGAAACAATCAAATTGTGGCTTCCTGCGGATGGTGGTCTCTTTAGAAGGAGTACGTCCGCACCATCTAATATGCCTGTGATACCCGGAGTGAAACTTTGCCAGAGCACTGCTCCCATTCCGCCAAATGAAATTTGATAACTTCTTGAAGGCGAAAAAGATTGATCCAAAATTGGTGTGCTATATGCGTAGCCAGAAAATAGTGAAGCTAGAGAAATGGACGAAAAAATAATGTGGGATTTAAATTTTGTTAACAACATAGTTGTTGGCGGCATTTTTTGCATTTCAGTTTGTTTGGATAGTCTTGCTGAGATTAGAGCAACGATCATGCCTAAATATATAACGCCATGAATGTAAAAAGGAATAATTTCATATTTAATTTTTGTGTGCGGGAAACGTAAAGAATTCCGACAATCGCTCTGAGTTCTGTGCAAATGCCTGCTATTGGGCATATTTTCGTATGTCTGAAACTGGCCGGGAGCACCCTGGCAGCCTCGCGCGCCTAAGCGGCCGTTACCAAAAATGTTGTTGCGGTGAACGGCGGCTTACTGGACTGCCTGCGAATTCACCCTCCCAGCCAAAAACGGACGTTCTGGATCGTTCGTGCTGTACGGCATAATGTTTACCTTTATCACCAATGGCTAACACTGCATGAACCAGAAATTGGTCCTCGTAGACTATGAGAACATCCAAAAAATTGACCTATCTATTTTGGATGACTCATACCGTGCCATCATTTTTGTTGGGGCCCTACAGAACCCTCCAAGAGCATCAAAGAATCAAAGCCACAGCCCACCGCTTCAGCCGTGTAGATTTTCACAAAATTGAGGGAACAGGCAAGAATGCCTTGGATTTCCATATTGCGTTTCAGCTTGGTCGAACCATAGAGTCAGCATCACAAACAGAGTGCTTTGTTCTCTCAGGAGACAAGGGCTTTGACCCTTTACTATCCCACCTAAACAAGAGTGGGCTGAAATGCAGGCGCATCGCTAGTCTTGATGAATTGGTTCACCAACCACTAGCCCAAGCTCCTACAACAGAAGAAGTCGTCTGTGCTCGATGTGGAAAGGCAAGCACAATAGAACACCACGGCGGCCGTTGGTGTACTAACTGCGGTTGTTTCGCTAAACCTGCTGACCCAAGCCAACTGCCATCCAAACAGGCAGGCTATCGAGAACCCACGGAATCTCACGATCACGACAGCCGAATTCTTTCCGAATGTGGATGGTGCCACCAGAGAAAGGACATGTCTGGGGGTATCTATGATGACGGAGAATGGATGTGCGGCGACTGCATTGCAGGTTATGCAAGATAGGCCCAATTAAGAGTGATCGTTTGACCGTTTCGGGTCGTTTTCTGCTGTCCCAACTGAGTAAAGCGGACGTACAGGATCGAGGGTCGACCCAACGACCGGTCTTGAGAGTACAGCGGACGCAGTCAATCGAAAGGCCGTTGTCGTCTTTGGCCGAGCATAAGACGTTCTCCATAAACCACCAGAATTTCCGCTTCACACCCACAGGAGCCAATCGTTTCCGGTTGATTACGGCTCGGAATGCACCGCCCGTGGATGATGTTCCCAATCCCACCGCTTCTTCCCAAGATTTGATGCATTGGTCGAGGCCAAAATTGACGGTGTAACAGGACAATAACATCTGAAAATTACCTTGACCTTTTATCAACATGTCGTATTGTGAGTCTGTAACAAACACAATATGTTGATTCTGGAGGCGGTGATGGCGGATGCAGGGATGGAGACGGTGCTGACGATGCTGCCGCGCGAGGTGATCAAGCGCGACGGCAGCAGGATGGCTTTCGACGCCGGCAAGATCCGCTCGGCGCTGCGGCGCGCGGGACAGGCCACCGGCGAATTTGGCGAGGCGGAAGCGGATTTGCTGACCGCCCAGGTGACGAAGGTGCTGATCCACAGCTTGCGCGGCGCGCCGCCCGACATCGAGCGCATCCAGGACATCGTCGAGCAGAGCCTGATTGCCGCCAACCATCTGGCCACTGCGCGCGCCTACATCGCCTACCGCGAACACCACAAGACACTGCGCGAGGACCGCAAGACGCTGGTCGACGTGGAAGCCTCGGTCAACGAATACCTTTCGCAGCAGGACTGGCGCGTCAACGCCAATGCCAACCAGGGCTACAGTCTGGGCGGTCTGATCCTCAACGTGTCGGGCAAGGTGGTGGCCAACTACTGGCTCAACCACGTCTACCCGCCCGAACTCGGCGAGGCGCATCGCGACGGCTCGCTGCACGTCCACGACCTCGACATGCTGGCGGGCTACTGCGCCGGCTGGTCGCTGCGCACGCTCTTGCACGAAGGCCTCAATGGTGTGCCGGGCAAGGTCGAGGCGGGGCCACCCAAGCACATGTCGAGTGCGGTCGGCCAGATCGTCAACTTCCTCGGCACGCTGCAAAACGAATGGGCCGGCGCGCAGGCGTTCTCGTCGTTCGACACTTACATGGCACCGTTCATCCGTAACGACGCGATGAGCTACGACGCGGTCAAGCAGTGCATCCAGGAACTGATCTACAACCTCAACGTGCCCTCGCGCTGGGGCACCCAGACGCCGTTCACCAACCTCACCTTCGACTGGACCTGCCCGGAGGATCTGCGCGAGCAGGTGCCGGTGGTCGGTGGCGTGGAAATGCCATTCACCTACGGCGAACTGCAGGTCGAGATGGACATGATCAACCGCGCCTACATCGAGGTGATGACCACCGGCGACGCCAAGGGTCGCGTGTTCACTTTCCCTATCCCCACCTACAACATGACGCCGGACTTCCCGTGGGAATCTGAAAACGCCGAGCGCCTGTTCGCGATGACCGCGCGCTATGGCCTGCCCTACTTCCAGAACTTCATCAATTCGGAAATGAAGCCGAACCACATCCGCTCGATGTGCTGCCGCCTGCAGCTTGACCTGCGTGAATTGCTCAAACGCGGCAACGGCCTGTTCGGCTCGGCCGAGCAGACCGGCTCGGTCGGCGTGATGACGGTCAACTGCGCGCGCCTCGGCCATGAATACCGAGGCGACGAAGCTGCACTATTGCGGCGGCTGGACGCGCTGCTCGACATGGGACGCAACGGCCTGGAGATCAAGCGCAAGGAAATCCAGCGCCTGATGGACAACGGCCTGTTTCCCTACACCAAGCGCTATCTCGGCACGCTGCGCAACCACTTCTCGACCATCGGCGTCAACGGCGTCAACGAGATGATCCGCAACTTCACGGGCGACCAGCACGACATCACCACCGAATGGGGCCACGCGTTTGCGGTGCGCCTGCTCGACCACATCCGCGGCCGCATTGCCGCGTACCAGGAAGAGACCGGCCATATGTACAACCTGGAAGCCACGCCGGCCGAGGGCACCACCTACCGCTTCGCCAAGGAGGACGCCAAGCGCTATCCCGGCATCCTGCAGGCGGGCACCGAAGATGCGCCCTACTACACCAACTCGTCGCAGCTGCCGGTGGGCTTCACCGACGACGCGTTCGAGGCGCTGGAACGGCAGGACGATCTGCAGCGGAAGTACACTGGCGGCACGGTGCTGCACCTCTATATGTCGGAACACATCTCGTCGGCTGAGGCCTGCAAGAATCTGGTGCGCCGCGCGCTGACGCGCTTCCGCCTGCCCTACATCACCATTACGCCCACCTTTTCCATCTGTCCAAAACACGGCTACCTCGCCGGCGAGCACGAGTTCTGCCCCGCGTGCGACGAGGAAGCCCTGTCCCGCAAGCGCGCTGTTGCCGCATAACCTAAGGAGATCGACATGAACGACATGGCCGTACCGACCCAGGCCCCGCTGACGCTGAAAGACGAGGAGCGCACCCGCTGCGAAGTGTGGACCCGTGTGATGGGCTACCACCGCCCGGTGACGAGCTTCAACAAGGGCAAGAAGAGCGAGCACCGCGAGCGGCGCTTTTTCGTCGAAGGGCGTTGCTCGAATTGACCCTGTGATGCACATCAATGCGTCATTCCGGGCTGCGACCCGGAATCCAGTGATTAGACTGGATGCCGGCGTTTGTGCCCTTCGGGGTATTCGCCGGCATGACGACGATGTGTTGTTCGCGCACGGTAAAAAACCATGCTCCGCGTCGGCGGCCTGACCCCGCTCTCCACCACCGACTGGCCAGGCATGCTGGCCGCGGTGGTGTTCTGCCAGGGTTGCCCGTGGCGCTGCGGCTATTGCCACAATCCGCACCTGATACCCCCGCGCGGCGACAGCGAAATCCACTGGGACGACGTGATGGCCTTTCTGCGCCGGCGCCAGGGCCTGCTCGACAGCGTGGTGTTTTCTGGCGGCGAGCCGACGCTGCAGCCCGACCTGGCCGACGCGATGCGCGAAGTGCGTGCACTCGGGTTCAAGATCGGTCTGCATACCGGCGGCGCCTATCCGCATCGGCTCGCCGAGGTGCTGCCGCTGGTGGACTGGGTGGGGCTGGACGCCAAAGCGCCGTTCGCCGATTACGCGCGCATCACCGGCGTCGCCGGCAGCGGCGCCCCTGCGTTGGCCAGCCTCGAAGCCGTGCTGGCCTCGGGCGTCGCCCATGAAATCCGCACCACCGTGCATCCGGCCCTGCTGGACGACGCCGACGTCGCGCGCCTGGCGCAGAACCTGTCGGCGCACGGCGTGACGCGCCACGTCATCCAGGCATTCCGTAGCCAGGGCTGCGCGGATGCAACGCTGGTTCAGTACAGACGTGGCGCCAAGGTATGAACCACCCCTTGGCGGTTGCGCCCAACTGTGTAGAATCCGGGCCATGCGCCGCTTCATTGCCCTGATCATCATGCTCGTCATCCCGCTCCAGTTCGCCTGGGCAGCGGCGGCCAGCCTGCATGGGCACATGGGCGAGAACGTGGCGGCGCTTGGCGTTCATGCCCACGACCACGACCATCACGGGCATGGGCCGTCGGATCACGACGCCGCCGGCGACACGGGCAAGCACTCCAGCGAGGACGGGCAGCATGGCAACCACTGCCACCCGGTCTTTTCCTCCATCATCATGGAATCCGGCCTGTCGCTCGGGCTGTGCCTTTCGGGCGGACCGCTCCCGCATCCGCCCGAAGTCTTTTTCTCCCGCATCCCCCCGCTTCTCGACCGTCCCCCGCTCGCGCGCACCTGAAGGCGTGCGCACCATGAGAGCAACGCGCGCCTGACCGGCGTGCGCTCAATTAGGACAGCGCGCGCCTGACCGGCGAGCGCTTGTTTCATTGCGGCTTCGTGCCGCCTCCTGCAATCGCACGCCGGTGTTCTTCGTTCCATTGATTCATCACGAGGAATAAGCATGCGATTCACGCTATCCGTATGTCTGCTCGCGCTGCCGTTGGCCGTGTGGGCACAAACCCCGCTGACCGAGACCGAGGCGGTGCGCCTGGGTCTGGCCCGCACCGATCTCGCCGATCTTGAGCGCGGTGCGGTGCAAGCTGCCGAGGCCGATGTCCTTGCCGCCGGCCTGTTCCCCAATCCCACCCTGAGCTACAGCCGGGACAGTATCAAGGGCTCGCCGGACTCGGTCGAACAAAGCTGGATGCTCGAGCAAGCCTTCGACGTATCCGGGCGCCGTGGACTGCATCGCGAAGCAGCCAGCCGCCGGGTGGCGTCCGTCACCGCCGGCAACGCTGCACGGCAACTCGAAATAGCTGCCCAAATCCGCCGCAGTTTCCATGAAGTCCTGTTTCGGCAGGAGACCATCCGTGCGGCCGAAACCTGGACGCAGCGCTTCGCCAGGGTCGAAGGCATGGTTGGCAAGCTGGCCCGCGCGGGCGAGGCTTCCGGTTATGACCGGCGCCGTCTTGCACGCGAACGCCAGACGGCGGAAGCCCGGTTGGCGGCCGAACGCGCCGAACTGGATCGATCCCAGGCGCGCCTGGTGGCGCTCACCGGCGCACCCGATGTCACCCTCCTGAAAGGCGAATTATTGCCTTCGGCCCCAGCTCCGCTCGAAACAGTATTGGCCAGCCTCGATCAGCGTCCCGACATGCAGGCGCTTTTGCGTCGCGCCGAGGCGGCCGATCTGGAGGGACGTGCCGCCAAGCGCGGGGGCATTCCGGCGGTGACCGTGGGCATCGGACCCAAATATGTGGATAACGGCAGCACCCAGGACAAGGGCATGGCGCTTTCACTTTCCGTTCCAATGCCGGTGTTCGACCGCCAGCAGGCCGGTCAGCAGCGCGCGGCAGCAGAAGCCCTGCAGGCGCGCGCTGAATACCGCCTGGCGAAGCAACGCGCCGAGGGCGAGCTGCGTGGCCTCTACCGACAGGCCGAAGGCCTGCGCACAACCGCAATCGACTATCGCGGCCATGCGATTGCGGCTTCGCCGGAATTGCTGCGCATCGCGGAAGCCGCCTATCAAGGCGGCGAATCCAGCCTGCTGGAATTGCTCGACGCCTACCGCGGCACGCTGGAAACGGAAACCACCGCACTTGAACTTGAAAAGCGGGCACGCGATGCCCGCATTGAATACGACCTGTTGACCGGGAGCACCGAATGAATCCCCTGAACTTTGCACTTTTGCTTGCAACCGCACTGACGCTTGCCGCCTGCGGCGACAAGGCAACCGACAGCCATGCTTCCACCGAGGCGGCTGCCGAGGACGCCCACGACCACGGCGCCGGCGGCGAAAAGCTCACCCATTTCACTGACCGCACCGAGCTGTTCGTCGAGTTTCCGCAACTGGTGGCCGGCGAGAAATCCGCCTTTGCTGCGCACCTGACCACGCTGTCCGACTTCAGGGCGCTGACCGCCGGCAAGGTCACGGTCCGGTTGTCGGGAGGCGACCAGCCCGACGAGGTTTTCAGTGTGGACGGTCCCAGCCAGCCCGGCATCTTCCGCCCCGAAGCCATGCCGAAACATGCGGGGGATCGCGATCTGACGATCGAGGTCGTCACCCCTGAATTCAGCGCGACGCATGAACTCGGCCCGTTCACGGTGTATCCCGACCGCAAGGCCGCCGAGGCCGAGCCGGCGCCGCACGATGACGAAGGTATCGGCTTCACCAAGGAACAGCAGTGGAAGGTGGATTTCGCCACAAGTGAAGTCGTCACGCGTCCGATCCGTACGGCAGTCAATGCAACCGGTGTCCTGCGCGCCCGCCCGGACGGCGAGGCCCAACTCACCGCCGCGGCCGCGGGACAGGTGCAAGCCGCAGGTGCCTTCCCGCGTCTGGGCCAGCAGGTGAAAAAAGGCCAGCTGCTCGCCTATCTGGTGCCGCGCATGGGCGGCGACACCGATCTCGCGACCCTGCGCGCGGCGGCAAGCAAGGCACGGCTTGAACACGATCTGGCAAGCCAGGAATCGGCGCGCATGGAAAGCCTCTATCGCGACGAAGCGGTGCCGGAGAAACGGCTGCTCGCTGCGCGCGCCGCTGCCGCCTCGGCACGGGCCGAACTGAGCGCCGCGCAGCAGCGACTGGGTCAATACGGTGGCGCCGGCGGCGGCATCCCGATCCGCGCGCCGGTGGCCGGGACGATCGCGGACGTGCGCGTGTCGCCCGGGGCGTTCGCCCAGGAAGGCGCGCTGCTGTTCCACATCGCCGACCGTAACAAACTATGGCTGGAACTGCGCGTTGCGGAATCCGACGCGGCGCGTCTGGCCAGCCCGACCGGCGCCGCCTTCCGCGTGGCCGGCGATGAACGTAGCATCGAAATCATCCCCGGCAAGAACGGGCGACTGATTGCCGTCGGCGGCGTGGTGGATGCCGTCACCCGCACCGTGCCGGTGGTGTTCGAGTTCACCGCAGCCGACCGTCCCCTGCCCATCGGCATGGCGGTGCAGGCGCAGGTGTTTGCCGGTGGCGCGCGCGATGCGCTGGCGATCCCGGCATCGAGCGTGCTTGACGAAGGCGGCATGGCCGTGGTGTACGTGCAGACCGGCGGCGAATCCTTCGAGCGGCGGCAGGTTCGACTGGGCGCGCGCGAGGGCGACTGGGTGGAAGTGCTGGATGGCCTCACACCAGGTCAGCGCGTGGTCTCGCGCGGGGCCTATCTGGTCAAGCTGGCGTCCACCGGCACTGCGCAAATCGGCCACGGCCATGCGCATTGATCGGGGACTGACATCATGATCGGACACATCATCGCGTGGTCGCTACGCAATAAACTTTTCGTCGTCATCGCAGGCGTGCTGCTGCTGGCCTGGGGCGGATGGCAGGCCGCTCAAACGCCGGTGGACGTCTTCCCCGACCTCACCGCGCCGAGCGTGACGGTGGTCACCGAGGCCCACGGCATGGCGCCGACCGACGTGGAAGCCCTCGTCACCTTCCCCATCGAGACGGCACTGAACGGCGCGCCAGACGTGCGCCGGGTGCGCTCATCCACCAAGATCGGCTTGTCGGTGGTGACGGTGGAATTCGAGTGGGGCACCGACCTGTATCTCGCCCGCCAGGTGGTGGCCGAACGCCTGCAGCTCGCCCGTGCGTCGCTGCCGGCGGACATCCCGGCGCCCGCCATGGCGCCGGCGGCGTCGATCATGGGCGAGATCCTGTTCATCGCCCTGGCGTCCGACCGCCATAGCGGCATGGAACTCAGGAACACCGCCGAGCAGGTCATCAAGCGCCGCGTGCTGGCGGTGCCCGGCGTGGCCGAGGTGCTGCCCATCGGCGGCGACACCCAGCAGTTCCAGGTGACGCTCAATCCGGAGCGGATGGCGGCGTACGGCCTGACCGTGGACGAGGTGGCCCGCGCCCTGCGCGACGCCAATCAGAACACCTCGGCCGGCTTCATGGTCGAAGGCGGCCAGGAATATCTGATCCAGGGACTGGGGCGCATCGAAGTGCTGAACGACATCGCCGAAACTGTCGTGGCCAGGCGCAACGGCCAGGCGGTCCTGGTGCGGCACGTGGCGGAGGTGGACATCGGCACCGCGCCCACGCGCGGCACCGGTTCGCACAACGGCAAGCCGGCGGTCGTGCTGGGCATCCAGAAGCAGCCTGGCGCCAACACGCTCGACCTGACCGACCGCCTCGACGCCACGCTGGAGGAAATCCAGTCCGGGTTGCCCAAGGGCATGAAGATCGAGCGCCACATCTTCCGCCAGGCCGACTTCATCCGCGTCTCCATCAACAACCTGAACAAGGCCTTGATCGAAGGCGCGATCCTGGTGGTGATCATCGTCTTCGCCTTCCTGCTTTCGGCGCGGGCCACGGCGATCAGTCTGGTGGCGATTCCGCTGTCGCTGGTGGCGGCGATCCTGACGATGAAGGCGCTCGGCGCCACCATCAACACCATGACACTGGGCGGCATGGCCATCGCGCTGGGCGCATTGGTGGACGACGCCATCATCGTGGTCGAGAACATCGTGCGCCGCGTGCGCGAAAATGGCGCCAGGGAACCGGCGCAGCGGACCAACACGCTGCATCTGGTATACGAGGCGACGCGCGAGATCCAGGGCTCGATCGTGTTCGCCACGCTGATCATCATCCTGGTGTTCCTGCCGCTGTTCTTCCTCTCCGGCGTCGAGGGGCGGCTGATGGCGCCGCTGGGTCTGGCCTATGTGGTGTCGCTGGCCGCCTCACTGGTGGTGGCGATCACGGTGACCCCGGTGCTGGCGGCGCTGCTGCTGCCGAACTCGAAGACGGTGCGCGAAAGCATCGAGCCGCGCATCCTCCACCGCCTCAAGGCGGGCTACCGGCGCATGCTGGACGCGACCATCGTGCGCTGGAAGGCTGTCGCCGGCATCAGTGTCGCAACACTGATGGTCGCGCTGGTCGCGCTGGGCTTTTCCGGCCGCGCTTTCCTGCCTGACTTCAACGAAGGCACGCTCACGGTGGGCATGGCCACACTGCCCGGCACGGCGCTGGAGGAATCCGACCGCCTCGGCCGGATGGTGGAGAACATCCTGCTGTCGCATCCCGAGGTGGTGGCCACTGCCCGCCGCACCGGCCGCGCCGAGGGCGACCCGCATGCCATGGACGTGTCGGCCTCGGAAATGGAGGTGACGCTGAAGATGGGCGAACGCAGCAAGGAAGACTTTCTCGCCGCGCTGCGCGAGGATTTCGCCAGCGTGCCCGGCACCCAGATTGTCGTCGGCCAGCCGATCTCGCACCGTATCGACCACATGCTGTCGGGCAGCCGCTCGAACATCGCGGTGAAGATCTTCGGGCCGGACCTCGACGAACTGCGCCGGCTGACCCAGCAGGTCAAGGGCATCGCCCAGGACGTGCCGGGCGCGGTCGATGTCACCGACGAACAGCAGACCGACATCCCCTTCCTCACCATCCGCTTCCGCCGCGATGCGCTGGCGCAGCATGGGCTCAGCATTCGCGAGGTGTCGGAAGCGATCGAGACGGCCTTCTCCGGCCTGCCGGTGAACCGCGTGCAGCAGGGGCAGGCGAGCTTCGATCTGGTGCTGCGCTTCGATCCGTCGACGCGGGCAAACATCGATGCGGTGCGGGCCACCCTCATCACCACCGCCGACGGCGCGCGTCTGCCCTTGTCGGCACTGGCTGACATCCGCAACGACCGCGCGCCCTATTCCATCAGCCGCGAGAACGTGCAGCGCAAGATGGTGGTGATGGCCAACGTCGCCGGGCGCGATCTCGCCAGCGTGGTGGCCGACATTCGCACGCAGGTGGCAGCGAACGTGGAACTGCCTGCCGGCTATCACATCGAATACGGCGGACAGTTCGAGAGCGCAGAAGCGGCTTCGCGCACGCTGCTGGTGCTGGGCGTGGCGGTGACGGTGGGCATCTTCCTGCTGCTGTTCATCGCCTTCGGCACCGCGCGCGATGCACTGCTGGTCATGCTCAATCTGCCGCTGGCGATGATCGGCGGGGTGATCGGCGTATTCGCCGCCGGTGGCGTGCTGTCGGTGGCGTCGATCATCGGCTTCATCACGCTGTTCGGCATCGCCACGCGAAACGGGGTGATGATGATCTCGCACATCCACCACCTGGTGGAGCACGAAGGCGTACGCGACGCGGCCGAAGCCGTGAAGCGCGGCGCCGAGGAGCGGCTGGTGCCGATCCTGATGACCGCGCTCGCCACCGGCCTGGCGCTGGTGCCGCTGGTGCTCGCGGCTGGCCAACCGGGCAGCGAAATCCAGGCGCCGATGGCGGTGGTCATCCTGTGCGGCCTGTTGAGCTCGACGCTGTTGAACATGATCGTCGTGCCGGCGCTTTACCTGCGCTTCGGCGCAATCAACAAACTGCTGGAAAATGGCGACACACCGCACCGCCGTGCCGTCGAAGGCATCAATCCCGTTTGAGTTTCGCAAACCTGATTTACCAACTGAAAAAGGAATCACCCATGAAGTCGTCCATCCTCACCCTGTTCGCAGCAGCGTCGCTTGCTGCGACCCTCAATGTGGCCCCCGCCTTCGCCGGTGCCGGCCATGACCATGGGCCGAAGTACGGCGGCGTGGTGCGCGAGGTCAAGAACATCGCCTACGAACTGGTGGCCAAGCCGGATTCGCTGATCCTGTATGTCAGCGACCACGACAAGCCGGTCCCGACCCAGGGCGCGACGGCGGAAGCCGTGATCTACGCCGGCAACGAGAAGACCGCGGTCAAGCTGGAACCGGCCGGCGACAACCGCCTGGTCGCCAAGGGCACATTCAAGGTCGGCGTCGGCGTGCGCGTGGTGCTCACCACCACCCTGCCCGGCAAGCCGCCGGCCAAGGCCACATTCAACCTGAAGTAAGCCCGCGGCGTCGAGGCCCTTAGCCGTGAGCACTCCACGCTCGGCCATCTGGCCGGCGCTGGCCGCCGCCGCGCTGTTCGGCGCCAGCACGCCGCTGGTCAAGCTGCTGGTCGGCGAGCTGTCGCCGCTGCTGCTCGCTGGCCTGCTGTATCTGGGCAGCGGCCTCGGGCTGGCCGCAATCCGCCTGGTGCGGGATCGCGGCTGGAAGCCGAGCGGGCTCGCGCCCGGCGAATGGCGCTGGCTGGCCGGCGCCATCATCTTTGGCGGCTTGCTGGGGCCGGTGCTGCTGGTGTTCGGTCTCACCCGCACCGATGCCGGTCCGGCTTCGCTGCTGCTCAATCTCGAATCCGTCTTCACGGCGGTGCTGGCCTGGGTGGTGTTCAGGGAAAACGTCGATCGCCGCATCGTGCTGGGCATGCTGCTGATCGTTGCCGGTGGGGTGGCGCTCGCGTGGCCCACCGCGACCAGTCCGCCACAGGATTGGATCGGCCTCTTGGCCATCGCCGCCGCCTGTCTGTGCTGGGCAATCGACAACAACCTGACGCGCCACGTGTCCGGCTCGGACGCGCTGTTCATCGCCGGGGCCAAAGGCTGGACGGCCGGCGCCGTCAACACCAGCCTCGCCTTGTTACTGGGCGCATCCCTGCCCGCCTGGCCCGCCGCGGGCGCAGCCATGGCGGTCGGCCTCGCCGGCTACGGCCTGAGCCTGGTGCTCTTCGTGCTGGCGCTGCGCGGTCTCGGCACCGCCCGCACCGGCGCCTATTTCTCCACCGCACCCTTCATCGGTGCCGCCATCGCCATTCTGCTGCTGGGCGAAGCGACGCCTGCGCCGTTCTGGGTCGCCGCCTGCCTGATGGGGATAGGGGTTTGGCTGCATCTGACCGAGCGTCACGAGCATGCGCACACGCATGAACCGCTGGAGCACACCCATCCCCACGTTCACGACGCGCATCACCAGCACGCGCACGATTTCGACTGGGATGGCAGCGAGCCGCACAGCCATCCGCACAGGCATGCGGTCCTGACCCATAAACATCCCCACTTTCCGGACCTCCATCACCGCCATGGGCATTGAACCCCGGCCTGCGCAGTCCTTTAATGTCTGAGTGGGCTCAAGGATCTGTCCGGGAGCTGCCAGTGACTATGCATCACTTGTGGGGATGCTGGCAGTCACTGATCAGGAGCCAACCAAGGTATCAGCAAGTGCGTGATTGACTTCGCGGTGGCGTATCTCATCTGCACGGACCGCGACGATGACATCGGCCAGCCGTGCGTCGGGCGCGAGTTTCCAGTAATCAATCGCAATCCGGGGCGCCGGAACATTGGCGTGGAAGCCGTTGTTCACCCTCTCCAGATACTCGGTGTAGCTGTGGACCGCTTCTTCCTCCAGATAGCCCACGAAACGGTGCGCGATCGTGGGCGAAATCAGGTAAAGCAAAAAATAAAGGTTGAAGAAGACCCCCTGTGCGATCCGGATCAGCAGGTGCTCAAGCGTGGTGGGCTCGGCAATGTGGATGAATGTCATCAAGTGCATGCGTTCATTCTCCGCTTCGTCCAGGAGTAAGCGAATCCTGCCGTAATCGGCTTCGATTCGACGCAGAGACTGCAAATGTTGCAGCGCACCGCCAACCATGCCCGGCACGGCAGCAACCGTTTCCAGCACAACCGCGCGATGGCCATACCGACGGGCAAAAAAAGTGTCGGCGAAGAACCGCAGCAATACAACGAGAGCATAGGCAATCCGGTCAGATAAATTCCGCGGTTCGTGGTGTCGATCAAGCTGAGGGGTAACCGGCATTTTCTTATCCTCGCTCTATCCTCTATTCGGTACATTGATCCCTCTGCCATTGCACGAGCTGCTCAGTGCAATGACGAATGGGGCCACGGGTGCCGGACTAGAGGCAGACGCGTATCAGCGCGGCCCCGCGCTCACGCGCCAGACCACATTGCCCACATCGTCTGCGACCAGCAGCGCGCCCTGCATGTCGAGCGCCACGCCGACCGGGCGGCCGTAGGCATTGCCGTCCTCACTGAGAAAGCCGGCCAGCACATCGGTGGGCGGACCCGCAGGTTTGCCATTTTCAAAAGGCACGAAAATCACCTTGTAGCCGCTATGCGGCCGGCGGTTCCACGAGCCGTGCTGGCCGATGAACATGCCATTGGCGAAGACGGCCGGCAGCGTGGTGCCGGTGGAAGACGCCAGGCCCAACGGGGCGACGTGCGACCCTAGGGCGTAGTCCGGTGCAATCGCCTGGGCCACCCATTCTGGCCGCTGCGGCTTCACCCGTGTGTCGACATGCTGGCCGTAATAGCTGTAGGGCCAGCCATAGAAGGCGCCGTCGCGCACCGAGGTCAGGTAGTCGGGTACCAGGTCGCTGCCGAGCTCATCGCGCTCGTTCACCACGGTCCACAATGCGCCGCTTGCAGGTTCCCAGGCCAGCCCATTCGGGTTGCGCAGGCCGGAGGCAAAGATGCGATGCGTAGCGCGCTGAATATCCACCTCCCAAATGGCTGCGCGTTCCGCCTCCACCGCCATGCCGCGTTCGGCCACGTTGCTGTTCGAGCCTACCGTCACATAGAGCTTGCTTCCGTCCGGGCTGGCAATGAGATTCTTGGTCCAGTGGTGATTGATCGGACCCGCCGGCAGATCGACCACCTTGATCCCAGGCGCGGTGATGCGAGTGTCACCCGCAACGTAAGGAAAGCGCAGTACGGCGTCGGAGTTGGCCACGTAGAGGTTGTTGCCGACCAGGGCCATGCCAAACGGTGAGTTCAATCCTGCCAGCAAGACCGAACGCAGGTCCGCTACTCCATCCCCATCGGTGTCGCGCAACAGCGTGATGCGGTTTGCACTCGGCACGCCTGCACCCGCCCGCTTCATGACCAGGCCCATCACCCACCCCTTGATACCCTTCGCGCCGTCGGGCTTGGGTGGTGCATTAGTCTCCGCCACCAGCACGTCACCGTTGGGCAGCACAAGCAACCAGCGCGGATGATCCAGACCGCCCGCAAACGCCACGACTTGCGTACCCGGTGCCGCCAGCGGGGTTGTACCGGCCGGCCAGCCCTGGGCGGGCGCGATGTGAACAGTCGGAATCAGCCTCTGCTGGGGTGGCGGCAACGTAGGCTGTGGCCCGGTGCCGGCCGAGATCGGCACCGTGGCCACTTCACTGCAGGCAGTGAGTGCCAGGACCATCACGCCAAATATCCATGGCGACAAGCGCAGTCGTACTGGATTGAGGGTGATGAGAAAACGGGCCTTCATGACAGCCACAACACCCACACCAGAGTGTTGACGATCAGAATCAATTCCCATGCCTGCCACGCTCATGGTCTTTCCCTCGAATCCGGGTCAATAGCCGAGTCGGTGTGGCGGCAGCTTCCGCGTCCGCGCCAGTCATGCAATGGCTGCCGCTGGCGCAATTTCTCAACAGCATGAACCGCAGCCTGGGCCAACACGGCAGCTCTCCTTTGTCGCCATGACGTTAAGCGCCTTTGAAGAGCGATGAATTAACTGATTAGAAGAACAAGAAAAAAATAAGCAATATCACGCCAGGTACGCCTAATAGCCAGGCAATCAGGTATTTACCCATGAGATTCTCCAGGTTAATAAAATGAAATCAGTCGCTTAAGCAGTAGAGCTCAAGCGACTGGTTATAGGGCTTTAACGCTGCGCGCTGCGGGGCATGCGCTCGTCGTCGCTCACACTGGCTTCACCGGTGCTGGTGATGTCTGCCGCCCCAGCGTCTTTCATGATGGCTTCGACCCGGTCGACAACATCACCATCCTCGGCATGCACCGAGATGAGGATATTGCCTTCCTTGATTTTGGCTTCGTATTGCTTGGCTTCAATTTCAGGAATACCCATGCCGATCAGGGCGCCGGCGATGCCACCGATGGCTGCGCCAACGGCCGCGCCACTGAGTGCTGCCATGATCGGGCCGGCCGCAATGAACGGACCCACGCCCGGAATGGCCAGCGCGCCAATGCCGGCCAGCAGGCCCAGCGCACCACCGGTTACACCTCCTGCGCTAACACCGATGGCGGTGCCTTCCGGCGCCTTGGTGTTGTGCTCGTGCGCAAAATCACGGCTGCCGGATTTGTCCGGAAACAGCACGGACACGTCGCTGGTGGGAATACCGGTTTCATTCAAACGTTGAACGATGGTTTCAGCTTGAGCCTCGGTATTGGCGAGACAGATAACGGTTTTAGACATGATGGTTTCCTTTTAAAAAATTATTTCACTTGCAGTTGGTTGTCGACGCTCTTGACGCCCGGCATGGCTTTAACCAGAACGCTGATTTGTTCCAGTTCCGCAGCCGTCTTGACCGGACCGCGTAAGGTCACCGTGCCATTGCGGGTAATGACCTTGATGTTTTTTGCATCCATGGAAAAATCGCCTTTCATCAGGGCCTGGCGAATCTCCTGGGTGATCTTCAAATCAGCCGGGTTATTCATCTGATCCATCGGGGTCAAGGTTTTGTCATCCCGGTCACGTTTGTTGATGCCGGTATTGCTGGCGTCTCCGTCATGCACCACGGGCTTTTCGCCTGCTGCGGGCTCGTTTGCTGCAATTGCCATATAGGGCGTCAAGATCAGGCTGGCAGCGAGAATCATGTGTTTTTTCATGCGATTAACCTCATTAAAAGGGTTGAAAAAATCATCCTGGGTTCAGGGTGGTTCGTGTTCGGCACCGGCAGGTAGCCTGCCGAGCACGGGTTTAAACATTGAGTTCAGGCCAGATACGCTTTGGCTTCTTCACCCGGATTGGGCAGGCCCGCGATGCGCCATGCCTGGCGCGGGGAACGGAACAGCTGATGCAGGCAATCCGCGTCCAGACCGTTGAGGTGACAGATATGGCTCAGAGCCGTGACCGCGCCGAATTTCTGGAACTCATCGCGCAAGGTCAGTAACAACTCCGTCTGTAACGCATCCATTTCTCCCATGTCCTCGGAATGTGCGATGCGCTGCGCCAGCGCGATATCCCATTGCTCTGGGTTGATAAAGAAACCATCCAGATCAAAAAGAAAATTCAGTTCCTCCACGGCAGTCGGGTTTAGGTTCGTGTTCATGTGCTTGTCCTGTTAGGCAGGGGGCTGATGTCAGCTCGACCCCATCAATCTATGGCCGGTTACGCGGCAATATGTCCAATCGCCAACGACAGATGAATGATGCCCATGACGGGTGTGATTGGCAGCGGGGGGTCGTCCGACTTCCGTGTAAGACATGTCTGAAAATGCCGAAACCCGGTTTTGTTCTGGCCGCAAAAGCTTAGGATGAAGGGGCTGACAGAAGTCTGTGTGAAATGGCTTTGCCCATTGCCGCTCGATCCATGAGCGCCGTGCAAAAAGTCGTAGCAATGTACGGCGACGTACAGACGTGCCACGCCCAGATTTTTAGCATTCGAAATATGCGGTCTGCCCTTTCGCGCTTCCTGTAGCGACGAATGGCGAATCCGGCGACGCGTGCGCAGGCCACCAGCGCAGCGCTGATCGCGACAATTAACCGTTCTGGAGGGCAACATGTTTTTTCAGCGTTTGAAGACCCCCGGCTTGGGACAGAACTCATACATCATCGAGTGCGGAGACGGGCTCGCCGTCGTGATCGACCCGCGCCGCGATGTGGACGACTACCTGCGTCTGGCCCGGGAAAACGACCTCTCCATCGTCTACGTGCTGGAGACGCATCGGCAGGAGGATTTTGAGTTCGGTTCGCGTACGCTGGCGCAGATGACCGGTGCCAAGATTGTTAGCGGCAGCGGCGCGCAGTTCGGCGAGACGGATGTGAAACTCGAAGACGATGAAGAACTCAAGGTGGGCACCACCCGGTTCGTCGCGCTCGAGACGCCGGGCCACACGCCTGAGAGCATGTCCTACGCGGTGTACGTCAAGGACGCCGGTGACAAATGCTGGGGCGTGTTCACCGGCGATACGCTGTTTGTCGGCGAGACAGGGCGCACCGACCTGTCCGATCCCGAGAAAGCTGGCGAGAACGCCGGCATCCTGTACGACTCCATCCACGCCAAGATCGCGCCGCTTGGCGACCACACGCTGCTCTTTCCGGCGCACGGCGCCGGCTCTGCGTGCGGCGGCAACATCTCGGAGCGCGACGATTCCACGCTGGGGATCGAAAAAGGGACGAATCCGGTTTTCAAGAAAAACCGCCGCGATTTCGTGGCCCACAAGCTGGCGGTGAAAATGGCGCGGCCGCCCTATTTCCTGCACATGGAAGAAGTGAATCTGCTCCCCGGAAGACCGCTCAAGTGGCCGTCCACCGTTCAGGTCCTGCAGCCCAGGGAATTCCAGCATCGGATGAAAGAGGGCCTGGTGATCGACACCCGCTCGCCGGAAGCCTTTGCCGCGGCCCACATTCCCGGCGCCTACAACATCTGGCTCGGTGGCGTGCCGGCATTCGGCGGCTGGGTCGCCAACGAGAACACCCGGATCTTTCTGGTCGCGGACGGGCCCGAAGCGATGGAACTCGCGGTGATGTCGCTCGCGCGCATCGGCATCGACACGGTGGAAGGCATCCTCGCCAACGGCATGGAAAGCTGGCGCGACGAGGGGCTGCCGATGGAATCCATCACGACGACAACCGCCCCCGAAACGGCAAACTGGATGCAGCAGGGTCGCGTCCACCTCCTCGACGTGCGGGACGAATACGAATGGGACGAGAAACACATCCCGGGCGCCGTGCACCGCTATGTCGGGCATCTGGAGGACAAGCTCCCGCTGCTGCCCAAGGACAGTGACATCGTCGTGCATTGCAACGTGGGGCACCGCTCGGGCGTGGCTGCGAGCATCCTCAAGCGCAACGGCTTTACGCGCATCCACAACATGCTCGGCGGGATCACCGCGTGGGAAAAGCTTGGGCTCCCGCTCGAAAAACCCGACGAATCCAAGAAGGCAGACTGATCATGGAAAACGAATCGGGTGCATGGTCGCCCTACCTCGTCGGCACGCTGATCGGCCTGCTCTCGATGGCGACCTTCTATTTTTCCAACAAGCCGCTGAGCGTGTCGACCGCCTACGCCCGGCTCGCAGGCATGATCGGAAACCTGTTCGCACGCGGCCATACCGAGAACCTGAAGTTTTACCAGGACACCAAGCCGAAGATCGAATGGGGGGTGATGCTGGTGTTCGGCATGCTCCTCGGCGCCTTCATCGCCGCGGTCAGCGGCGGCGAGATCACGCCCACCTGGGTGCCCGTGCTGTGGGAGCAGCGTTTCGGTCCTGATATTGCGCTGCGCCTGGGAATGGCGTTTGTGGGCGGTGCGATCCTGGCCTACGGTGCCCGACTCGCGGGCGGCTGCACCAGCGGCCACGGCATCAGCGGCGCACTTCAGCTGTCGGTGAGTTCATGGATCGCGCTCGCGTGCTTCTTCGTCGCCGCCGTCGCAACCGCCCATCTGCTATATCGCCTGTGAGCCACGCGATGAGCACCCCCGCGAATCCCCTGCCCGAGACTGCCCCGCCGGTGCTCGTCATCCCGGCGCAGACGGACGAACCCAATGGGGCGTACGAGCCCGGCAAACCGGATTCGGCGCGCCAACTCGTGCTCGGTCTTGTGTTCGGCGTCGTGTTCGGCTTCCTGCTGCAGAAAGGCGGTGTGGCCCATTACGAGGTGCTGATGGGCCAGTTCTTCCTGACGGATTTCACTGTCATCAAAGTCATGCTCACGGCGGTCACCGTCGGCATGCTCGGCATTTTTTCGCTGCGCGCGCTGGGCCTGGTCGAGTTGCATGTGAAGCCGACCCGCTACGCCGCCAACATTGCAGGCGGCCTGCTCTTCGGTGTCGGGCTCGGCCTGCTCGGCTACTGCCCGGGGACCGGCGTTGCCGCGCTGGGTCAGGGCAACTACGACGCGATCGCCGGCATATTCGGCCTGATGGCGGGCAGTTATCTCTATGCCGAAACATCGGGCTACCTTGGTTCGACGATCCAGAAAATCGGCAATCGCGGCCTCATCATGCTGCCGGATGTGCTGGGGATGCGCCTCGCTGTCTTCCTCGCGGTGTTCGTCCCGCTGCTCGTGCTGGGCCTGTTCGTCATGGCGCTGCTGGCGCCCTGACGCGTCCGCTACACGTTCGGCGCCTGTGCGAAGGGTGCTCCGATCGCGCAAGCCAGAACCCACTGCTCCAATGGGCTGCAAACATTAAGTCAGGCCGCTCACCGGGTTAAAGCGTCACCCCGACATTGACGCCCGCGCTCACCCGGGGCAGGCTTGGGTTTCAGCTGTTTTCTGATGACGCCCATGCCGCTCCGTTTGCCCTGCCTGCGCTGGTTCGCGCTTTGCCTCTTCTCTTCTTCGGTGCTGGCCGTCTCGCCCGATGGCGTGGTGTCGGTGTCGCATCCAGCCGCGGCCGCGGCCGGCGCGCGCATGCTGGCGGCGGGCGGCAACGCGATCGATGCCGCGGCGGCGGTGCAGTTCGCGCTGAACGTGGTCGAGCCACAATCATCGGGCATTGGCGGCGGCGGTTTCATGATGGTGTATCTCGCCAAGACCGGCGAAACCTTTGTTGTGGATTCGCGCGAGCGCGCGCCGGCAAAGGCCAGTGCCGACATGTTTGCACCGGACGGGCTGGCGATGCCGTTTCCGCTGGCGTCGACCAGTGGTCTGGCGGTCGGCGTGCCGGGCACGCTGCGCGGCGTCGACACGGCGCTGCGCCGCTGGGGCACCAAAAAACTGGCCGACACGCTGGTGCCCGCGATCGAACTGGCCGAGCGCGGTTTTCGGGTCAACCGCTTTCTGGCCCAGGACATCGTCAACGATTCCGGCCGCACGCAGCTTTATCCCGAAACCGCAGCGATCTTTCGCCCCAACGGTGTGCCGCTCGCAGAAGGCGACTGGCTGGTGCAACGCGACCTTGCCAACACCCTGAAGCGCATTGCGGCCGAAGGACCGGACGCGTTCTATCGCGGCGCCATCGCGCGCGCGATCATCAAGGCCCAGCAGCGCACGCGCGACGAACTCGGCACAGCCGGGCAAGGCCGCATGGGGCTGGCCGATCTGGCGCAATACCGGGTGGCGATCCGCAAACCGCTGATCGGCCAGTACCGCGGCTGGACGCTGGCCACCATGCCGCCGCCCTCCTCGGGCGGCCTCACGATGCTGCAGATGCTGGGCTTGCTGGAGCGCGTGCCGCTCGGCGACGCCAGCCAGGGCTATGGCTTCGGCAGCCCGAATACGCTGCACGCGATGACCGAGGCGATGCGGCTGGCGTTTGCCGACCGTGCGGTGTGGATCGGCGACGACGATGCCGTGCCGGTGCCGCGGGCGGGCCTGCTGCATCCCGGCTATCTGGCGACCCGGTCGGCGCTGATCCGGATGGATGGGCGGATGGACACGCCGCAGGCGGGCGACCCTAAGCCCTGGGACCCGACGGCCGTGCGGCCAGCGCCATCGCGCGCGCCGGCAGAAAGCCTGCAGACCACCCACTTCGCCGTCGTCGACCGCTGGGGCAATGTGGTGAGCTATACCAGCACGATTGAATTCACCTGGGGATCGGGCATTACCGTGCCGGGCCATGGCTTTCTGCTCAACAACGAGCTGACCGATTTCAACTTCGTCCCCGGCTTTGACGCCGCCGCCGGCAACCCCGGCGCCAACGATGTCTCGCCCGGCAAGCGTCCGCGTTCCAGCATGGCACCGACGATGTTGTTCAGGAACGGCAAGCCGGTTGCCGCCTGGGGGTCGCCTGGCGGCGCCACCATCATCAACTCGGTGTTCAATGTGACGCTCAACCTGATCGACCACGGCATGACGATGCAGCAGGCCATCATCGCGCCGCGCCTGTCGGTCACTCACGCGGCCGGCCGGATCAGCTGCGAAGGCGGTGAGGCATTCATGCGGCCGCGCATCAGCGTCGCCGCGCAGGATGCCTTGCGTGCCCTGGGCCATGCAGGGCTGGGCGAAGCGGGAACGGACGGCTGCATGGACACGATCGGTTCGGTGCAGGCGGTCGTCATCGATCCCGCAACCGGCCTGCATCACGGTGCTGCCGACCCGCGTCGCGAGGGCACGGTGATCCGGGTGAAGCCGTGATTTCCGACCGGGTCTGCTGTCGCCTACAGAAATGGCCGCGCTGATGAAGCCGGTGTTGTTCGATTCCCCACCACAAGGAGCGTGCAATGAACCTGAGCGAATGTCTGACCCTGCTGGCCCTGATCATGGCGCTGTCGGCGTATATCGGTTCGGTGCGCGCGCGCCTGCTCGATCGCGCCAAGGAATCCACTACTGAGAAGTGCGATTACATCCGTGACGTTGCACGGCTGATGTGGATCGATGTACCGCTGGTGGTGTCGGGATTGTTGCTGCTGCTGTTTGTGATGATGTGGCAGTTGGGCAACTATCGCGCCGATGTGGTGCTCGCCGCGGCCTTGTCCGTGTTCGCCTTGTCCGCGGTGGTGATGGCGATTTTCCACGCCTGCGAGTGGTGCAAAAGCCTCGGCAAGCTAAACGAATGCAAGACTAAATCCTAGCCGCGTCGGCCCCGGCCGGGCCCGGCTTATAATCCGGGCCACTTCTCTAGCTGACGCGCGCCATGGATTTTTTTCAGACCCTGATTCTCGCCCTGGTACAGGGCATCACCGAATTTCTGCCGATTTCCAGCTCCGCCCACCTGATCCTGGTGCCGGTGCTGTTCGGCTGGGAGGATCAGGGGCTGGCGTTCGACGTGGCGGTGCACGCGGGCACGCTACTGGCCGTGATCCTGTATTTTCGCGTGCAGCTGGCGCACATGGCGGTGGCCGGCGTGGGGTCGCTGGCGGGGCGCTGGACGCCGGATGCGAAGCTGGCCTGGGCGGTGGTGCTGGCGACGCTGCCGGTGGTGGTGGCCGGCCTGATGTTCAAGGATGTCGTCGAAGGCCCGCTGCGCGGGCCGCTGGTCATCGCCACCACGACGATCACATTCGGCCTGCTGCTGTGGTGGGCCGACGTTCGCGGCAGCAAAAGCCGCGACGAATATTCGGTGACCTGGCGCGATGCGGTGCTGGTGGGGCTGGCGCAGGCCATTGCCCTGATTCCGGGCACCTCGCGCGCCGGCATCACGATCACCGCGGCGCTGCTGCTGGGGCTCAAGCGCGAAGCGGCGGCGCGATTTTCCTTCCTGCTGTCGATTCCCACGCTGCTGGCGTCGGGCGTGCTCGTCACGCGCGACCTGCTGGAAAGCGCCGATCCGGTCGACTGGAATGTGCTGCTGCTGGGGTCCGCATTGGCCGCCGTCAGCGCCTACCTGTGCATCCACTTTTTCATCCGCCTGCTGGAACGCACCGGCATGCTGCCCTATGTGATCTACCGCCTGCTGCTAGGCGTCGTGCTGCTGATTTTTTTCCTGTAAGCGGACGTTGCGTTACGCAGCTGAATCGAAGCGCAGCCTGCAATAGGTTTCGCGCGTCAGCGCCAGCGCCAGCACGGCGCCGACTGCGCTGACCAGCAGCCACACAAACGCGGCGTGGTAGGCGGCGGCATCGTAAATGCGTGCCCCATCGAGCATCGCGCCCTGCCAGTTGCGGTCAAGGATCCAGCCCATCGCGCTTTGCTGGATCGCGGCGAAACCGAGCACGGCCATGTTGACGACGCCACCGACGGTGCCTGCGGCGCCCGGATGGTTGGCCTCGCGCGCGAAGGCAAATCCGATGATGATGCCGCCCGCCGAAAAACCGATGCCGGCGAACAGCAGATAGAGCGCGGTGGCCGGCAGCGCATCAACAAACAGGAATACCCCCCAGCACACGGCGTGGACGAGCGCCGCCCCCAGATACGGCCACTTGCGCCGGCCCATCCGGTCTGACAGCGCGCCCAGCAGCGGACCACCGACGGCGAAACCGAGCAGCATGGTGGTGGTGAAAACCGCGGCATGGCTGCGTTCCAGGCCGTGGACCTGCACCAGATATGGCACCCCCCAGAGACCGGCGAAGGTGAGCACCGGCGCGGCGATCAGCCCACCGGCAAAAAATAGCAGCCAGGTTTCACGCTCGGACACCACCATTTTCAGGCTGCGCCGCGGCGACATGGCGCTGGTGTTGAGTGCTTCGGGGTGGGCGTGGCTGGCGTAGCCGCGATCGCTCGGGTCGTCGCGCACCCACAGCCAGACGGCGACGGCGAGCAGCAGCGTGACGCCCGCGCTGGCCAGCATGGCGCTGCGCCAGCCAACGCTGGCGACCGCTTCGGACAGCGGCACGCCGGCGAGCACGCCGCCGAGATTGCCGATCAGCAGCGAGACGCCAGTGACGGTGGCGAAGCGGTTGGCGGGAAACCAGTGGCCGGCGAGCTTCATGCAGGCGACGAAGGCGACGGCGACCGAAGCGCCGATCAGGCCGCGGCCGAGGCTGGCCATCCACAGCGTATCCGCTTGGGAAAACAGCACGGTGCCGGCCACCGCGGCCACGGCGGCCGCAGTGGCGACACGGCGCGGCCCGACCGCATCCGCGAGCAGACCGCTGGGAATCTGCATGGCGGCGTAGGTATAGAAGTAGATGGCGGACAGATTGCCGAGCATGGTGGCGGCAATGCTGAAGTCGCGCATCAGCTCGTCGACCATCACCGCCGGCGCGACGCGCTGGAAAAAGCCGACGAAATAGAGACTGGCGAGCAGACCCCAGGTGAACCAGGCCAGGCTGACCGGCGGCAGGCGGGATGTGCTGGGTGAGGGAGACGGGTGGGCCAATTCCGGTTTCGCTTGAGTGAGTGGGCCACGCCCGGGGGATGACGCAGATGATACAGGCGGATCAATGCAAGCGATGGAAGCCGGAGACGCTTCGCCGAGCGGTGCCAGGCGAGGCAGGCCCAGGTGTGGTGACGCCGGCTCTCAGGCCGGAAAACTCATCCTGCCGGCGCGGCCGGGTCTCCGGTATGGAACCGCAACTGCCGGCGTCCGGCCGACTTGGCCTGGTACATCGCCTGGTCGGCCTGCCTGAGCAGCCGGCCCGCGCTGGCCTGATGGCCGCAGAAGGTGGTGATGCCGATGCTGGGCGTGCAGTTGTGCAACGCCTCGCTCAGCCGGTAGGGTTGGGAGAGCACGACCAGGATTTTGCTGCCCAGCTCCGTCGCCTCGGCCGCCGCTTCGTCGGCGGTGTTGCCGAGGTTTTCCAGGATGACCACGAATTCGTCGCCGCCCAGCCGGGCCACGGTATCGCTTTCCCGCACGCTGGCAACGAGACGGCGCGAGACTTCCACCAGAACCTGATCGCCTGCCGCGTGGCCCAGCGTATCGTTGATCGTCTTGAAATTGTCGAGGTCGATGAACAGCAGCGCACCATGCCGGCCGGTGCGCTCGCTGAGGGCGAGCTCGTGGTCGAGCCGATCCAGCAACAGGCGGCGGTTGGGCAGCCCGGTCAGGGTGTCGTTGAACGCCAGGTCGCGGATCATGATTTCGGCGGCCTTGCGTTCGCTGACGTCGAAAATGAGGCCATCGAGCCACCGGGCCTGGCCGCTCGGGTCCGCAGTGACGCGGCCACGTTCATTGACCCAGCGGGTGAAGCCGTCACGGGCCTGGATGCGATATTCGATGCTGTAGGCACTCTGCTTGGCGATCGCTTCGGCGATGGCCGCGCTGACCTGGGACTTGTCATCCGGATGGATCAGCTGGCGGTAGGCGCGTTCTCCCGACAGGAAACGTTCGGGCGGCTCGCCGGTAAGCGGCGTGATTCCGTTGCTCAACTGCAGCACCGGCAAGTCGGCCCCGGGCGGGGAACGAAACACGGCGCCCGGAATGTTCTCGACCAGGGACTTGTAGCTGTTGAGAATCTGTTCGAGCTGCGCCGTGGATTCGCGCATCTTTCGACGGTGCCGCGCATTCATGTAGAGCGCGGAAAACAGCAGCAGGTCGAGCGCCAACCCGCCAAACAGGATCAGCTTGGGCTGGGTGCCCTGGCGGCTGGCTTCCAGCCGGGCACTGCTGCGGAAGCGGGCAACCCAGGCGTGACCGCCGAGATCGAGCGTCATGTCGGTCACATGCCGGGCGGTGCGACCTGCTCCCTGGCTGGCATACAGCAGGTTCTCCGGCGCCGGGACGCCGTCGAACAACTCGACTTCCACAATCTGGCCGGGCACGTTGAACGTGCTCTCCATCAGATCGAACGAGCGAAACGGGCTGTAGACAAAGCCGATCAGCGCGGCGCGCCGCGCCGCGATCGAGGTGGGCGGTTGTGCGGTGTTATAGACAGGGGCATAGACCAGAAAGCCGGGCTGTACCCCGGAGACGGTTTCCTGGACGAGGGTAACTTTTTTGGACAACGCCGGCTGGCCGGTATCACGGGCACGCTCCATCGCTTCGCGCCGGATGGGATCGGAAAACATGTCGTAGCCGAACGCGCGCAGATTGCGCCCGGTGAAAGGCTCGATATACACAATGCTGCTGAGCATGTCTCGATTGCCCGGTGGCGTGATGGCGTAATTTGCAAAGCCTTCCGCGCGGATCGACCGCTCATGCGCATCCCTGCTCTCGCGCGGCACCATCAGGGCGACGCCGGTTCCGAGGATGCCGGGAAGCGTCTGATCCAGTTCGAGCCGCTCGACATACGCCCGCCATTGTTCGCGGCTCGGCATGCCCGTCGCCGCAAACAGTGCTGCGCCCCCGCGCAGAACCTGCTCGTAATCATCCATGCGGGTGATCAGGATGTTTTTCTGTTTTTCTGACACGCGGAGGAAGTTGTCCCAGTCGCGCTCGATGAATTGCGTTTCCGCGTGTCGCCACAATCCGATCGTGAGCAGCACCGTCAGCAGCAGGACGACCCATGCGGTGGCCTGGCGATCCAGAAGCTGGCTGGCCCGCTTTCCGGTCGACGTCAGGGTTGGGCTCGACTTGGGCTTGGCAGCGTGCCCGCTGTTCTCCACATTTACGTGGACGGTCGCTGCGGCGGATGCGCCGCCGAGGGGCGAAGCGTCAGACACCAGCGCCTGGCGGCGTGCTTTGTCCGGCCCGGCTCGATTCATAGGCATACCCATTTCGCTCTATATCCGGGCGATCATGCAAGGCGGGCCGTCCGATTGATGTAGGAAAAGTCTGATTAGCGCGTGTGCGGGTAGCCGCCGGCAGGCGCGTTACAGCGCGCGCGATACCAGCCGTACTGCGTCGTCCTCGGGATGCGGCTCGATGCGGAAGCCCAGCGCTTCCACCAGCTTCAGCATCGGGCGGTTGGTCTTCAGCACTTCGCCCTCCATCCGCTTCAGCCCCCTGCCGCGTGCCACGTCCATCAGCACATCCATCAGCTTGTGACCGATGCCCTGCTTCTGCCACTGGTCGCTGACCACCAGGGCGAACTCGCAAGTGTCGCCGTCGGGGTTGATGGCATAGCGCGCAACACCGAGTTCGACCTCACGGTCCTCGTCCGTGGTCAGCGCCAGCAGCGCCATTTCGCGGGTGTAGTCGATCTGGGTCAGGCGCGCCAGCGCAACGGTCGACAGCTCGCTCACCGCATCCATGAAGCGGAAGTAGCGGCTTTCCGCCGACAGGCCGCGCACGAAGCCCTGGGTCAGGTCGGCGTCTTCCGGACGGATCGGGCGGATGACGACGTCGTGCCCGCTCGGCAGTTGCCAGTGCGACACCAGGTGCGCCGGATAGGGATGGATCGCCATGTGGCCGTAGCGGTCGGCGCTCGGCACCCGCGGTGCGAGGACGATGCGCGCGTCGAGTGCGAGCGCGCCGTGTTCATCGATCAGCAGCGGGTTGATGTCGAGTTCGGCGAGCCAGGGCAGTTCGCAGACCATTTCCGACAGCCGCAGCAGCACGTTCTCCAGCGCGTCCATGTCGACCGGCGGACGGTTGCGGAACGCGCCCAGCAGCTTGGCGGTGCGGGTGCGGCCGATGAGGTCGCGCGCCAAATAGCGGTTCAGCGGCGGCAGCGCCACGGCCCGGTCCTGGTAGGCCTCGACGTCGACGCCGCCGGCGCCGAACACGATCACCGGACCCAGCACCGGATCCGAGGTCATGCCGAGCAGCACTTCGCGTGCATGCGGCCGCGCCGCCATGGGCTCGACCACGATGCCGTCGAGGGTGGCGTCGGGGCGCAGGCGCTTGATGTCGGCCAGCATCTCGCCGAAGGTGGAACGCACCGCCTGGCCGCTCGATACGCCCAGGCGCACGCCGTTGACGTCGGACTTGTGGGTGATGTCAGGCGAGTTGATTTTCATCGCGACCGGAAAGCCCAGCTGCTGCGCCATCAACATCGCTTCCATCGGATCGCGGGCGATCAGGGTCTGCGCGATCGGGATGTGGAATGCGGCCAGCAGCGCTTTCGACTCGACCTCGTTCAGCAGGTGACGGCCGTGCGCCAGCGCGCTCTCGATGATCAGGCGCGCGCCCTCCACATCGGGCTCGGCCTGCTGCGACAGCGGCCCCGGCGTTTGCATCAGCAGGCGCTGGTTTTCGTAAAAGGCGGACAGAAAGGAGAACACCTCGACCGCCGGCTCCGGCGTGGTGAAGTAGGGAATCCCGGCCTGCTTGAACAGGCGCCGGCCCTCGTGCACCTGCGCTTCGCCCATCCAGCAGGTCAATACCGGCTTGCTCGAGACCTTGGCCGATTCCACCACTGCCTGCGCGACCGCGGTGGGCTGCGTCATCGCCTGCGGGGTCAGCATCACCAGCACACCGTCGACGTGATCGTCGGCCAGGCAGGCATCCACCGCGATGCGGTAGCGCTCGGCGTTGGCGTCACCAATGATGTCGAGCGGATTGCCGTGCGACCAGGTGGCCGGCAGCTGGGTGTCGAGCGCGGCGAGCGTCGCCGGCGACAGTTCGGCCATGCGCACGCCGAGGTCAACCGCGAGGTCGGTCGCCATCACGCCGGGGCCGCCGCCGTTGGTGACGATGGCCAGGCGGTTGCCGCTGGGCCGGATGTGGCTGGACAGCGCCCGCGCCGAAGCGAACAGCTGCAGGATGGTGTTGACCCGCACCACGCCGGCGCGCCGTACCAGCGCATCGAACACGGCATCCGATCCGACCAGCGCACCGGTGTGCGACTGCGCGGCTTTCGATCCCGCTTCGTGGCGCCCCACTTTCACCATGATCACGGGCTTGAAGCGGGTGGTGGCACGCAGCGCGCTCATGAAGCGTCGCGCGTCGCGGATGCCTTCAATGTAGAGCAGGATGCCGCGGGTCTGCGTGTCGTAGGCGAGGTAGTCGAGGATTTCGCCGAAATCGAGATCAGCCGATGCACCGGTGGAGATCACGCTGGAAAAACCGATGCCGTTGGATTCCGCCCAGTCCAGCATGGCGGTACACAGCGCGCCGGATTGCGATACCAGCGCCAGCTCGCCGACCAGCGTGGCGCCCTGGCTGAAGGTGGCGTTGAGCCCGATCGACGGCCGCTGGATGCCGAGGCAGTTGGGGCCGATGAAGCGGATGCCGTAGCGTGCTGCTGCGCGCTTGACGGCCGTTTCCAGCGCCCTGCCCGGCTCGCCGGCCTCGCTGAAACCGGCCGACAGCACGACGGCGTGGCGGATGCCGCGTTCGCCGCACTGTTCCATGATCTGCGCCACGGTCGGCGCGGGTGTGGCGATCAGCGCGAGATCCGGCACCGTCGGCAGGTCGCTGGCGTGCGCATAGCAGCGCACGCCGAATACCTCGTCATGCTTGGGGTTGACCGGGTAGACCTCGCCCGCGTAACCCGCGTGGTGCAGATTACGGAACAGCGTGCCGGCGACCGAATCCTCGCGCTCGCTGGCGCCGAAGACGGCCACTGATCGGGCATTGAACAGGGGATGCAGATAATGTTGGGGCATGGGATGTCGTCGGACCTGCGGCAAACGGAGTGGAGTCCTATCGTAGGCGCACTCGGGTTACCGCGCCAAGCGCGCGGGCGTATAGTGAGCGAAAAATATCTGTTGCTCCCGCCATGCAAACCGCCTACTACACCCATTCCAGCTTTCTTCTGCATGAGATGGGCGGCTGGCATCCCGAGAGTCCGGCCCGCCTGCGCGCCATCGACGACCGCCTGCACGCTGCCCACCTGTTCGATTTTCTGGCGCATCACGACGCCCCCGAAGTCACCCGCGCGCAGTTGCTACGGGTGCACGACGCGGCTTATGTCGACGCCCTCGAGGCGGCGTCTCCGTCGGTGGGGGTGCGCGTGATCGACGTCGACGCCAGCATGAATCCGCACACCCTGACCGCGGCCCGTCACGCGGCCGGCGGCGCGGCGGACGCGGTCGACCGGGTGATGCGCGGCGAGGTGGCGAATGCCTTCGTCGCCTGCCGCCCGCCCGGCCATCACGCCACCCGCAATCAGGCGATGGGCTTCTGCTTCTTCAACAACGTTGCGGTAGCGGCGGCACATGCACTGGCAGTGCACGGGCTCGAGCGCGTCGCCATCGTCGACTTCGACGTGCACCACGGCAACGGCACCGAGGACATCTTCCGCGACGATCCGCGCGTGATGCTGTGCTCGACCTTCCAGCACCCCTACTACCCGCACAGCGGCGCCGACACCGTGAACGCGCATATCGTCAACGTGCCGCTGCCGGCAGGAACCGTCGGCAGTGCCTACCGCGCGGCGTTCAGTGCGCAGATCCTGCCGCGCCTGGAGGCTTTTCGCCCGCAGTTTGTGCTGTGCTCCGCCGGTTTCGACGGCCACCGCGAAGACGACATGGCGCAGTTCGGCCTGGTGGAGGCGGACTATGTCTGGATTACCGAACGCGTCATGGAGGTTGCGGCGCGCCACGCCGAGGGCCGCATCGTCTCGATGCTGGAAGGCGGCTACGACCTCAGCGCGCTGGGGCGCAGCGTCGCTGCGCACATCAAGACGCTGGCCGGTTTGTAAAAAAAAAGCGTAAAACACAAGGCGTAAAAAACAAGCCTGGCCTGCGACCATTAAAAAAGCCGGCATTCGCCGGCTTTTTTGCATTGCGCGCGCCGCCGTCAAGCCGCTGCGAGCATCTGCTTGCGGTACTTATTGAGGTCGCGCACGTTCTCGAAAGTCTGACCCAACAGGTTCGACAGGTTGCGCAGGATGCCGCCGACGACCTTGTTTTCCCAGACGCTGTCGAACTGGATCTGTTCGTCGAGCCAGTGCTCCAGCCATTCGGGGTTGGGCAGGCGCGACTGGATGGTGTCCTGTGGATAGAGCGACTCGTTGACGTGCAGGTTGGTCGGATGCAACGCCTTGTCGGAGCGCTGGCTCGACGCCATCAGGAAACCGATCTTGGCGAATGCCGCTGCAACGCTCGGACCACCCTGCTTCAGCGCGCGCTTCATGTACTGCAGATAAGCGCCGCCGTGACGGCCCTCATCTCTGGAAATGGTTTCGTAAATCTTTTTGATCACCGGTTCGGTGTGCCATTCGGAGGCGCGCTTGTACCACTGGGTGAGGCGCACTTCGCCGCAGAAATGCAGCATCAGGGTTTCCATCGGCGGTGCCGGATCGAACGGAAAGCGGATCGCGTGCAGTTCTTCCTCGGTGGGCGCCAATTCGGGCTTGAAGCGGCGCAGATACTCCATCAGCACCAGCGCGTGTTTCTGCTCTTCGTAGAACCAGATCGACATGAAGGCGGAAAAATCGCTGTCATGCACGAAGTCGCGCAGGAACATTTCGGTCGCCGGCAACGCGGCCCACTCGGTGATGGCGTTCATCTTGATGGTGAGCGCCGCCTCGTCGGTGAGCTTGCTGGCGTCGAACTGGTCCCATGGAATGTCAGTTTCCATGCTCCAGCGGGCGCGTTCGAGGGATTTGAAGAGGTCGATATAAAGCATGTCAATTAGGGCGTGGGGGGCGAGGTTCGTTCCCCGGTGCCATTGTTGTCAAAACGAATGACATTCTAGTGTCAATTCGCCGATTTTCCGCCTGTTTCGATGCGCCAGCGCACCAGGCAATCGAACAGGTCCTGGAATTCGGGTACCAGGCATACGCCCTCGATCGGCTTGCGGATGCCCTTGACGCCGTACCCCCCGGCCCACAATTCGGTGCGCGCGGGCAGCATCTGCCGCAGGTCGCGCAGGCCCTGCGCTGCCTGGGTCGGCGCGTAGGCGGTGCTGAACGACAGACACACCGCATCGACCGCCTTGACCTGCGCTGCGCGCACGATTTCGTTGATCGGCGTCTGCGGACCGAGCAGCACCGGGTAGGCCCCCTCCACCACCAGCAGCGATTCCACCATCAGCAGTCCCAGTGTGTGTTCCTCACCCGACAGCGTGGTGAGCAGTACGCGCGGGCTGCCGCTTTGCGGCGCCATGTTGGCGAGCGTGGTGCGGAAGAGTTTTTCCAGGTGCTGCGAAAACAGGTGCTCCTCGAAGATGCCGAGTTCGTTGCGCGACCAGGCCTCGCCGACGCGTGTAATCAACGGCGCACAGATGTCTACGACAAAGCGCGCCAATCCGCGTCGTGCCAGTTCGCGGTGGAATTGCCGTTCCAGCGCGTCGCTGTCGTGTGACTTGACCCGTTCCAGCCAGTCATCGAGTTGCGGATCGGGTGCGCCCGGGTTCGCTTCGTCGGGGGTGTCGAGCGCCGCCAGCGCCGAGGCGTCGAGCGCCAGCAGCCTGCCCGGGCGGTGGCCGCGGTCCATCAGGCGCTTGATTTGCGCGAGTTGGCGCACCTGTAGCTGGGTATACAGGCGTTCGCCGTTGGCGTCGCGGTCGGGTGTCGGAAACCCGTAGCGGCGTTCCCATACGCGCAGCGTGTCCTTGCTCAGGCCGGTTTCGCGTTCGACCGAGGCGATCGGCAAGCCCGGGGCGTTGTGTGTTGCTTCTGTAGTCATATTGTCCTGGACAAATAGTTGACATAAACAAATTGTTGGCCTAATTTAAGCACACCAGCCACTTTTGTCCAAGACATATGAATATCCTGTCCAGCCCCCTGTTGCTGCTTGCCGTACTGGCCACTGGCCTGCCCGGCGCGGGCCATTCATCCGACGCCGTTGTCCACGCGCAGCCCAGGGCCATGTGCCCACCCGTGGCCGCCGCCGCGGTGCCGGCCGAATACTGGCTGTACCACGCGCTGGTGGCGCCCACGCCGACATTGGCGCCGCCGGTGTCGGCCGCGCCGCACGTGCGCACCGCCTGCGCGGCCGGCAAGGTGATCCGCACATGAAGCCCGCCATCCTTGCAGCGGCGCTGCTGCTGACCGCTAGCGCCCATGCCGCGCCGGCGTGCCCGCCCCTGCTTGATCACACGCTCAGGGACATCGACGGCACGCCCCAGAATCTGTGTGCCTACGCCGGTAAGGTGGTGATGGTGGTCAACACCGCCAGCCAGTGCGGCTACACCGGGCAATACAAGGGCCTGCAGGCGCTGTATGAAACCTATCGCGCGCGCGGCTTTGTGGTGCTGGGGTTGCCGGCCAATGATTTTGGCGGCCAGGAGCCGGGTAGCAACACCACGATCAAGGATTTCTGCGAGAGCAATTACGCGGTCGACTTTCCGCTGTTCTCCAAGGTCGGCGTCACCACCGCCAACGCCAATCCGTTGCACGCAGGGCTGGCAAAGGCGACCGGCGAGCGGCCGGCCTGGAATTTCCACAAGTACCTGATCGACCGCAGCGGCACGCGCGTGCTGTCCTTCGCCAGCCGGGTCGAGCCGCAATCGAAAGACGTGGTCGCGGCCATCGAATCGATGCTGAAAGCGCCGTCGCCGATTTCGCAGGGGGGCCGATAGCATGCGCATCGCGGTCGTCGGATCGGGAATTGCAGGGCTGTCGTCCGCCTGGCTGCTGAGCCGATGGCACGACGTGACGCTGTTCGAGGCCGATACGCGGCTGGGCGGTCACACGCACACGGTGGACGTGGCGCTCGATGGCCAGACCTTTCCGGTCGACACCGGTTTTCTGGTGTTCAACCACCGCACCTATCCCGAACTCACCCGGCTGTTCGACACGCTGGGCGTGGAAACCGTCGCCAGCGAAATGACGTTCAGCGTGCGGCTCGATCAGCCCGAGCTGGAATGGGCCGGTAGCGACCTCAACACCGTGTTCGGCCAGCGCCGGAATCTGGCGCGGCCGGCCTTCTGGTCGATGCTCGCCGACCTGCTGCGCTTCAACCGCGAGGTGGTGCGCGAATCCATGCTCACTGGCAGCATGGCGCTGGGCGACTACCTGAAGGCGAAGGGCTACGGCAAACCCTTCATCGAGTGGTACCTGCTGCCGATGGCGGCCGCGATCTGGTCGTGCCCGGCGTCGCAGATGCTGGAGTTCCCGCTGGCGTCCTTCGTCACCTTCTGCCGCAACCACGGCCTGCTGCAGGTGATGAACCGGCCGCAGTGGCGCACGGTCAAGGGTGGCGGCCGCGAATACGTGAAGAAGCTGGCCGCCGGCATCGGCGAGATCCATACCGGCCAGCGTGTCGAATCGCTGCGCCCACGCGGCAGCCGGATCGAACTCGCCAGCGGCAGCCTGTCGGGCCTCTACGACCAGGTGGTCCTGGCCTGCCACAGCGACCAGTCGCGCGACCTGCTCGCCGCGCATTTCCCGTCGCAGGCGCGGCTGCTGCAACGGATGCCCTACCAGCCGAACCATGCGGTGCTGCACAGCGACGCCAGCGTGCTGCCGCGTCGCCGCAGCCTGTGGTCGGCGTGGAATTACCAGTCGGGCCAGGGTGAACTCAGCGACCGCCCGGTGGCGGTGCATTACCTGATCAACCGCCTGCAGCCCTTGCCGACCGACACGCCGGTGATCGTCTCGCTCAATCCGCTGCAGGCGCCGGATCCGTCGAAAGTGCATGGCGAATTCCATTACAGCCATCCGGTGTTCACCCGCCATGCCACGTTCGTCCAGCGCCACCTCGAAGCGACCAATGGCCGCAACGGCGTGTGGCTGGCAGGCGCCTGGCTCGGCTACGGCTTCCACGAAGACGGCCTCGCGTCCGCGCTGCGGGTGGCGCGCAGGCTGAACGTGTGCGCGCCCTGGAAGGACATGGCCGATGCTGCCTGAATCCGCCGCCGCGCAGATCGGCTTCGGCCGCGTGATGCATGCGCGGCTGCATCCGGCGCTGCACCGATTCGACTACCCGGTGTATTTCCTGCGCCTGCCGATCCACGATCTGGCGTCCGCCGAAACGCGCTGGCTGTCGCTCAACCGCTTCAATCTGCTGAGTTTCCACGAAGCCGATCACGGCGACGGCGGCAACTGCCTCAACTGGGTGCACGACCTGCTGAATGAATACGGCCTCGTCGCCAACGGCGAGATCTGGCTCACCACGTTTCCGCGCGTGCTCGGCTATGCCTTCAAGCCGGTCAGTTTCTGGCATTGCCATCGCGCCGACGGCAGGCTGGTGGCGGTGCTGGCCGAAGTCAACAATACCTTTGGCGAGCATCACGTCTACCTGCTGCGCACCGACGACCCGGATGCCACCCTGCACGCGGACAAGGCATTCCATGTCTCACCGTTTTTCCCGGTGCGCGGGCGCTACACCTTCGGCTTTGCGTCCCGCCCCGATTTTTTCCGCGCCCGCATCGATTACGACGACGGCAGTGGCGACGCACTGCGCACCGCGTGGTGGGGCCGGCTCGAACCGCTGACCGCGCGCGCCTGCCTGCGCGCGTTCTTTGCCTATCCCCTGATGACCTGGGGCGTGATCGCGCGCATCCATCTCCAGGCGTTGCGCCTGTTCATCAAGCGCGTGCCCTTCTTCCGCAAACCCCCGACGCCACTCAACGAGGTCACCGAATGAACGCCGCCAGCCTGAGCACCGCGCTCGCACGCAACAACACACCCTGGTATGCCCGCCAGGTGATCCACCTGCTGCAGGAAATCGAACACGGCTGCCTGCATCTGGAACTGCCCAACGGCATGGAACTCACGGTCGGCCACGGCACCCCCGACGCCTGGTTGAAATTCAACCAGTGGCGCGCGTTTCGCGACGTGCTGGGCAAGGGCGACATCGGCTTTGCCGAGGGCTACATCTCCGGCGCCTGGCACACCGCCGACCTGACCGGCGTGCTGACGCTGCTGGCCAACAACCGCGCCGCGCTCGACCAGGCCATCTACGGCCGCTGGTGGGGGCGCCTGTACAGCCGCCTGCGTCACCTGATGAACGCCAACACGCCGCAAGGCGCGCGCCGCAACATCGCCAGTCACTACGACCTCGGCAACGATTTCTACGCGCGCTGGCTCGACCCCTCGATGACCTATTCGAGCGCGCGCTTCGACGGCGATCTGACGCTGAGCCTGGAAGCGGCGCAAACCCGCAAGTACCAGCGCATGCTCGATCTGCTCGAGCTGCCTGGTCGCCAGTCGTTGCTGGAAATCGGCTGCGGCTGGGGTGGTTTTGCCGAGCATGCCGCGCGTACCGAACAGCACCAGGTGCGCGGCATCACGTTGTCGCGCGAGCAGCTCGACTATGCACGTGCGCGCATCCGCCAGGCGGGGCTGCAGGATCACTGCCGTTTCGACCTGCAGGACTACCGCGAGGAAGCGCGACAGTATGACGGCATCGTGTCGATCGAAATGTTTGAGGCGGTGGGCGAGGCCTACTGGCCGGCGTATTTCGACACCGTGAAGCGCAGTCTCAAGGCCGGCGGTCGTGCGGTGGTGCAAACCATCCTGATCGACGATGCACTGTTCGACCGCTACCGCACAGGATCCGATTTCATCCAGCAGTATGTCTTTCCCGGCGGCATGCTGCCGTCCGCGCGCCGCTTCACCGAAGCGGCGGCACGCGCCGGCCTCGCGGTCACCGCCGCCGAACACTTCGGCCGCGACTACGCCGAGACCCTGAAGCGCTGGCGTCTCGCCTTCCACGCCGAGGCTGACGCGGTGCGCCGGCTTGGTTTCGACGAACGCTTCATGCGCATCTGGCATTTCTATCTGGCGTATTGCGAGGCCGGTTTCCATGCCGGGTCGATCGATGTGGCGCAGTTCCGCCTTGAACACGCCGCGTAGTCTGCGCCCGTTGCTGCGCCACTGGCGTGCGGGCATCGTCGCCGTCTGCCTCGCGGTGGCGCTGCCGGCGCACGCCGGCCCGTTGCCGCAGCTGTCCGGTTTCGCCACGGTCGGCAGCGGCACGCTGCGTTATTTCGGCCTGCGCATCTACGACGCCACGCTGTGGTCGCCCGGCGGCGCCTGGTCCGCCGGCAAGCCCTACGCGCTGGAACTGCGCTATGCGCGCCGCTTCGAAGGCGCCGCGATCGCGCGTCGCTCGATCGAGGAAATGCGTGCGCAGCGCGCGCATCCCGCCGCCACGCTGGCGCGCTGGGAAACGCAGATGCGCGCACTGTTTCCCGATGTCGAGGCCGGCGACCGGCTCACCGGCGTACGTATTCCCGGCGCCGGTGCGGCGTTCTACAGCGGCACCCAGAAGCTCGGCCAGATCGATGATGAGGCGTTTGCTGAGGCCTTCTTTGGCATCTGGCTCGACCCGGCCAGCAGCGCACCTGAGCTGCGCAACCGCCTGCTGGGCGCGTCATGACGCCGTTGCCGCGCGCCCATCTGTTTGCCTACGGCAGCCTCGGCCTGCCGCTGGCCTTTGCCGCGCTGCCGCTCTACGTGCACCTGGCGCCGTTCTACAGCACTCACCTCAGCCTCACGCTGCTGGGGCTGGTCCTGCTCGGGCTGCGCTTTTTCGACGCGCTGATCGACCCGCTGCTCGGCGCGCTGTTCGACCGTTTTCCCCACCCGCACAGTCTCATTCTGGTCTCCCTTCCCATACTGGGGCTGGGTTGGGTCGGGCTTTTTAATCCGCCGGCTGAGGGCGTGCTGCCCTGGCTGATCGTCATGCTCACGCTCACCACGGTGGGCTACAGCCTTGCCAGCGTGGTGCACAACACCTGGGGCGCGCGCATCCACCCCGCGCCGCATGAGCGCACCCGCCTGTTTGCCGTGCGCGAAAGCTTCGGCCTCGTCGGCGTCGTGCTGGCTGCCACCCTGCCGCTGCTGTTGAGCGCGGATCTGGCGAGCGGGCTTGCCGCGATGAGCTGGATTTTTATCGCGTTGCTGGTGGCCTGCGCGGGGTGGACGCTGCTGGCCGCGCCGGCGATGCACACGGTCACGCGCGGTGTGCCGCTGCGGCGCTTTCTCCGCCCTTTCGCCAATCGCGCGTTCGCACGTTTCGTGCCGGGCTATCTGCTCAACGGCGTGGCGGCTTCGCTGCCGGCCACACTGGTGATTTTCTTTATCGACGACGTGCTGCAGCTGAAGGCCTGGGGCGGGCTCTTTCTCGGCCTCTATTTCGTCAGCGGCGCACTCGGCCTGCCGCTGTGGGTGGCGTTGGCAAAACACATCGGCAAGCTCGACGCCTGGCTTGCCTCGATGCTGCTGTCGGTGGTGACCTTTGCGGGCGCGTTCTGGCTGGGTAGCGGCGACCTGGTTGGCTTTGCGCTGGTCTGTGTCGCGTCGGGGCTGGCGCTCGGCGCCGACCTGGCCTTGCCGCCGGCGCTGGTGGCAGACTACATCGACGCCGACGACGATCCGGTGCCCGGCGCGTATTACGGCCTGCTGGGGTTTTTCGCCAAGCTCACGCTGGCGCTGGCGGCCGGCCTGGCGCTGCCGCTGCTCGCCGCCTGGGGCTACGCGCCCGGCGGCGGCAATGTGTTTGCGCTGTCGGCCACCTATGCCCTGCTTCCCTGCCTGCTCAAGCTTGCCGCCTTCGGCTGGTTCTGGGCCTGGCATCCCCGTCTGCACACCGGAGCCGTCCCATGCTGAAAAAACCGCTTGCCATCCTCTGTACCGTACTCGGCCTGTCCGGCTGCGCCGCGGTTTCGCCCGAAGTCTATCGCGACCAGACGCCGCGGCTTGATCTCGCGACCTACTTCAACGGCCCGCTCACCGCCTGGGGCTATTTCGCCGACCGGTCGGGCGAGGTGAAGCGTCGCTTCACCGTGAGAATGACCGGCGAATGGCAGGGCAACGAAGGCACGCTGACCGAGGATTTCGCCTGGTCGGACGGCACGAAATCGCAGCGCATCTGGCGCATCACCCGGATCGATGCGCACCGCTACGTCGGGCGCGCCGACGACGTCAAGGGCACGGCGGACGGCGTCGCCTACGGCAACGCGCTGCAATGGAAATACACCCTGCTGCTTCCGGTCGACGGCAAGACCTACGAGGTGCAGTTCGACGACTGGATGTACCTGATGGAAGACGGCGTAATGCTGAACAAGTCGGAGATGCGCAAGTTCGGTTTCAAGCTGGGCGAAGTCGTGATCGCGTTCAGGAAGGGTTCGTGAGCCTGAACCCGAAACTGGCCGACTGGAACGGTCAGCGCGTATGGCTGATTGGCGCCAGTTCCGGCATCGGCGAAGCAACCGCCCGCCTGTTGATGCAGCGCGGCGCCCGGGTGGCGCTCAGCGGCCGCCACCGCGACGTGCTCGTGGCCCTGGCCAACGCCCACGCGCACGTCGCGGTGGCCGACGTCACCGATCGCGCCAGCCTGCAGGCGGCGTTCGACGACATCTGCACAGCCTTCGGCGGCATCGATGTGGCGATCGTCAACGCAGGCACGCATCAGCCGGTGCGCGCGTGGGAACTCGACGCGGTGGCCGCGGAGAAGCTGGTGCAGGTCAATCTGCTCGGCGCCATCAATGCCACCGCGCTGCTGGCGCCGTATTTCGCACACAGCGGCAGCGGCCGCATTGCGCTCACCGCCAGCGTGGCAGGCTATGGTGGCCTGCCGACCGGGCTGGTGTACGGCGCCACCAAGGCGGCGCTGATCAACTTTGCCGAGACGCTCTACCTCGACCTGGCGCCTAAAGGCGTGGCGGTGCACCTGATCAATCCCGGCTTCGTCAAAACCCCGCTCACCGACCTCAATGATTTCACGATGCCGGCGCTGATCGGGCCGGACGAAGCTGCGCGCGAAATTGTCGCGGGCATCGAAGCCGGCCGTTTCGAAATACACTTCCCCCGACGCTTCACCCGTCTGCTGAAGCTGTTGAGCCTGCTGCCGTATCGCGTCTACTTTCCCCTCGTCCATCGCATCACCGGCCTATGAACGCGCTCGACGCCCTGTGCGACTACTTTGATACGCTGTCCGCGTCCAGCCTGGACGCGCTCGATACTTATTACGCGGCAGACGCCGGCTTCAAGGACCCCTTCCATCAGGTGACGGGAGTGGAGGCCATCCGCGCCATCCTGCGCCACACGTTCGACACGCTGCCCGGCGCGCGCTTCCGCGTGACCCGGCGTTTTCCTGGCGCCGACCGGCATGCGGTCATCCTGTGGGAAATGGATTTCGTCATGCCGGTGACGCGCGCGTCCACCACCATCGTCGGCGCCACCCATCTGGTGTTCGACGCCGCCGGCAAGGTGACGCATCACCGCGATTACTGGGACGCCGCCGAGGAACTCTACGGTCGTTTGCCGGTGCTGAAGTGGCTGATGCGCGCGCTGGCGCGGCAGGCGGCGGCTAAGCCCGTCTCCTGAGCCGCCCGGTCTGCACGCGGGGCAGGACAAGCGAGGCTTGCGCTGCACTGTCCGCACCTTCAAGCCTGGCCGGCCGGTGGCATAATCGGTCTCATATTCCCTGGCCGGCCATGATGACACCCGATCGCATCCATTCCATTCCGCCCGATACCTTCGTGCTGCACGAAGGCGAGCTGCGTGCGCTGCAGGTTCACGCTGCTGCGGCCGCGGGTTTGCCTGACGTTCATTTCCACGATCGCCTGGCCGACGGCAGCGCCGCGCCCGCGCTGGTCGTGATTCCCGCCGGCAGTTTCGAGTACGGCGCCGCACCGCAGGAAACCGCGCCGGCGCAGGATCGTCCGCGCCGGGTTGCGCTGATCGAGCGCAGCTTCGCGCTCGGCGTGTATGCAGTGACCACGGAGGAATTCGAGCGCTACGCGCGCGCCACCGGCTGGCAGCCGCGCGTGGAACTGGCCTGGCTGGCGGGCCGCATGCCGGCGATCAATGTGCGGCAGACCGATGCGCGCGACTACTGCGCCTGGCTGTCGCGCGAAACCGGCCAGCGTTACCGCCTGCCGACCGAACAGGAATGGGAATACGCCTGCCGCGCCGGGGCGGCGACGGCCTACCCGCAGGGTGACCGCATTTCGCCGGCCGACGCGCGCTACAACGCCCGCCACAGCTACGACGCGGTGCGGCCGAAACGCCCGCGGCTGTTGTCGCGCTGTTTCATCCGCTGCGGCGCGAAGACGGTCGGCAGCCTGCCCGCCAACCGCTGGGGCCTGCATGACATGACGGGCAATGTGTGGGAATTCACCGCCAGTTCCTGGACCCGCGATCATGCCAGCCTGCCCGAGCGGCCGCTGCCAGGCAGATCGCAGGCAGCGGTGACCAAGGGCGGTTCGTGGTTCGATGGTCCCGAGGACTGCCGTGCAGCGGCGCGCCGCCGCAGGCTGGAAAACGAACTGGATACCAATCTGGGCTTTCGCGTGCTGCGCGAACTGTAGGCGCGGTGTCCAGGGTCTTGGTCGAAACCGATGCCTTTGTCGCGGAGCTGGATGCCGCGGTCGAGGCGCACATGGACTGGAGCCGGCGAATCCTGCGCTGCGCCGTGCTGCACTCGACGCCGGGCGAGGATGTGCTCGATCCGATGGCGCACACCCTGTGCCGCTTTGGCGCCTGGTTCTGCGCGAACCGTGGAACCTTCGAGGCGCTGGATGCCGCGTCGGCACAGCGTCTGGAAGCGGTGCACCAGGCCATGCACGACGCGATTCGCGCGCTGTGCACTCAAGTGATCAGCGGCCAGCCGGGGCGGGATGGCGATCTCGATGCATTCGAGACGTCGCAGGCCGAACTGCTCAAGCTCCTGGCCGACTACAAGACCCGGATCCTGTCGAGCGCGGTGCGCGACGATCCGCTGACCGGCCTGCCGCTGCGCTACAACGTCGAGAATGATTTCGTCCTCTGCCAGAAGGAAGCCCGGCGCAACCGCAGCCTGCTGTATGTGGTGATGATCGACGTCGACCACTTCAAGCCGATCAACGACACCTATGGGCACCAGGCGGGCGACCAGGTGTTGCGCCATGTCGCCCATACCCTGAAGCAGGGCGTGCGCGGCGGCGAGCCGCTGTATCGTTTTGGCGGAGAGGAATTTCTCTGGCTGCTGAAATGCAAGTCGCCCGAAGAGGCCCGCAAATCCGCACGCCGTATCCTGGCTGCGGTTGGCACCACCCCGGTACCGATCGACGACGGCGAAACCCTGCGCCTGACCATCACGCTGGGACTGGCGCAGGTCGGCGAGATGGAGGATTTGTCGAGCGCGATCCGACGTGCCGACCTGGCCCTATACCAAGGCAAGCAAGACGGGCGCAACCGCTACGTCATCGCCGACGCGCCCTGAAGAGTCCGCTTCAGAGCGCCAGTTCTTCCTTCGATTGCAGGATCGACTGCGCCAGACGCTGACCGCTTTCCCAGGCGCGTTCAATGCCGGCGCCGGCGATGCCGTCGCCGATCAGGGCGACGCGATTCTCGCGGTCACCCAGCCAGAAGCCGCCCACCGGATTGTCCGGTAGCGCATAACGCCACAGGTGCGAGGCCTCGATCTCGACCGGCCACGGCAGCCCCAGCAGGCCCATCAGCGCGGAGGCGGCGCGGTTGCTGGCTTCGATCTCGGCAGCTTCGAGGTAGGTTTCGGCGAATTCATGGGTGCTGTGCACCGCCCACAGGCCGGGGCCGCCGCCGGTCTGGCGCACCGCCAGATCCAGCAGGTGGTCGTCGAACTTGATGACATCGGCCGCCGGACCGCCTTCCCAGCGCATCAGGAACGACCAGACCGGACGATAGTTCACCGCGTGCAGGCGCTCTAGCAGCCGCGGCAGCGCATCGAGCATCGGAATGGCCTGCGGCGTGGGCACGCTGCAGATCACGCAGTCGAAATCGTCGCGCACCTCGCCATTTTCCAGTATCAGGGTACGCGGCTGCAGCGTGACCACCCGGGAGCGGGTGTGCAGGCGTGCCGTGCCCATTACATGGCGCACCAGTTTTGAAGGTTCGATCGTCGGCACGTAGTGGTTCTGCAGCTGCGCCTGTTCCCATGAAATCGTGGCACGGCCGCGCCAGACATCCCCGCGCACCGGTGCCACCCAGCCCTGACGCACCCATTCGCGCAGCTGGCTGCGGAAGGGATCGCGCTTGGCCGAGAGGAAAGGCGAACCGAGCGCGCCCCAGCCCCCGTCGATACGTCGGGTCGACATCCGTCCGCCGGCGCCACGCGCTTTGTCGAACACGTCCACCTCCCAGCCGGCCGCGGCGAGCGTGCCAGCGCAGTGGGCGCCGGCGATGCCCGCCCCGACAATGCCTGCCTTGAATTTTTTCATACCGGTCTACCCTCTCTTGTGCCTGTGGCGGCGCGCCATTCTTCGGGGCGCATCCGCCGGATTTCAGACCGAACTCTATCAGCAAATTCTTAAATGCCGCCGCAAAGACCCTGCTCCGCCTGATGGCGTTCGCTCACCGCAGGGGCATCCGCATCGCCACATGGGGGATGCCGGCTTCTTCGTATTCCGCACCGATGGCGACGAAGCCCGCACCTGCGTAAAAATCGGCTGCGTGCGTCTGCGCACTGAGACGCAGCATCGTGTGTCCGTGTAGCCGCGCCGCCTCCACGGCTGCGGCCAGCAGGGCCCGGCCGACGCCGCGTCCGCGCCAGGTTGGTAGTACCGCCATGCGGCCAATATGGCCGTCGGGCAGCAGGCGGGCACAGCCGATGGCCTGCCCTGCCTCGGTGAGCGCAAGCAGATGCGTCGCCCCGGCGTCGTCGGCATCCCATTCCAGCGCTTCGGGCACGCCCTGCTCGTCGATGAACACGGTGCGCCGGAGTTGCGACAGCCGGGCCTGCTCGTGCGCCCAGTCGGTGAGGTGGATCGTGAATTCAGGCATGGCCTGATAGCAGGGTGAAACGATGCGCGGCGCGGCGCCCGCGTCCGGCGCGGATGTCGCGCAGCACCACGAGACCGGCGACGAAATAGAGGCCGGTGATCAGCAGCGCCTGCCGGTGATCGCCCGCAGTCAGCCAGCTGGTCGCGCCATAGGTCAGCGGGCCGATGATCGATGCCAGCTTGACCGCCAGCCCCCACAGGCCGAAAAACTCGGCCTGATGCGCCGGCGGTGCCAGCAACCCAACCATGGCACGCCCCGCCGACTGCGACGCGCCCATGCAGAGCCCGGCCAGATTGGCGGCGACCCAGAACATGCGCTCGTCCGGCGCCGCCCAGGCCAGCAGCACCATCGCAATCCAGCCGACCAGCGTGAGCGCGATCGCCCGCACGTGACCGATGCGGTCCTGCACGTGACCAAACGCAAACGCGCCCAGCGCGGCCGTGACGTTGACCACCAGCACCAGCACGATGGTTTGCTGGGTGTCGAAGCGGAACACCAGCGTGGCGTAGATCGCCGCCAGCGTGATGACCGCCTGGATGCCGGCCTGGTACAGCACGGTGCAGAGCAGGAAACGCCTGAGATCGGGCAGCTGGCGCAGATGGCCGAGGGTATAGCGCACCTGCCCCCAGGCATTGCGCTGCGTGTGGGGGCCTGTCGGGGTGGCGCGCTCGCGCAGCATCAGCAGCGTCGGCAGGCTCGCCACGAGGAAGATCGCGGCGGTGATCAGCATGGCCACCGGCACGAACTCGGCCGCGCCCTGCCCTGCCGCCTGCGCCCCACTGATGTACGCGAGGCTGGCGCCGAGCGAGACCAGCCCACCGACGTAGCCGAGCGCCCAGCCCCAGCCCGAGATGCGTCCCAGCGCACGCGGACGGGCCAGTTCGGGCAGGAAGGCGGCAATCAGATTTTCGCCGGTGCCGAAAAAATAATTGGACAGAATCAGGGCTGCGATTGCCAGCACCAGCGCACCCGGCGAGGCGAAGTACAGCGCCGCGGTAAAGCTGACGCAGCCCAGCGTGGTGAGCCACAGCCATTTTTTCTTGCTGGCGTGGGCGTCGGCCCAGGCGCCGATGAGCGGTGCGGTCAGCATCACCAGTGCGTACGACACCGACAGCGCGAGCGTCCACGCGAAGGTCGCCCAGGCCGCATTGTCGGCAACCACCGCGACGAAATACGCGCCGAACACCGCGGTGATGACGACCGTGGTGTAGCCCGAGTTGGCGAAGTCGTACATGGCCCAGGCCCAGACTTCGCGTTTGGCGACCCCGGGCTGCAGCAGGTTTGCCATCAGGCGGCGCCGTCCTCGGCTTCGGCCTGCTGCTGCAGCGCCCACATGTGGGCGTACACGCCGTTCTGTGCCAAGAGGCCGGGGTGACGGCCGCGTTCGACGATGCGGCCGCCGTCGAGCACCAGGATTTCGTCGGCCTCGACCACGGTGGACAGGCGGTGCGCAATGATCAGACTGGTACGGCCGCGCGCGATTTCCAGCAGCTCGCCCTGGATGGCCTTTTCGGTCTTGGTGTCGAGCGCGGACGTGGCCTCGTCCAATATCAGAATGGCCGGGTTCTTCAGCAGCGTGCGCGCAATCGCCACGCGCTGCTTCTCGCCGCCCGAGAGCTTGAGCCCGCGTTCGCCGACCACGGTGTCCCAACCCTGCGGCAGGCTTTCGATGAAGGCGAGGATGTGCGCCGCGCGTGCGGCCTCGATCACTTGGTCGCGGGTTGCGTCCGGGCGGCCGTAGGCGATGTTGTAATAGATGCTGTCGTTGAACAGCACGGTGTCCTGCGGCACCACGCCGATCGCGGCGCGCAAGCTGTCCTGCGTGACGTGGCGAATGTCCTGGCCGTCAATGGTGATGCTGCCGGCACCGACGTCGTAGAAGCGGAACAGCAGGCGGGCGAGCGTCGACTTGCCGGCGCCGCTGGCGCCGACCGCCGCCACCGTCTTGCCGGCCGGCACGCTGAAGCTGACGTCGTGCAGGATGGGGCGGTCGGCGTTGTAGGCAAAGCTGACGCGATCGAACTTCACTTCGCCGGCGACGACGTCCAGCTCGCGTGCGTCCTGCGCATCCTCGACCTCGCGCGGCCGCTGCATCAGCGCGAACATGCGCTCGACGTCGGTGATCGATTCCTTGATCTGGCGGTACATGACGCCGAGAAAACTCAGCGGCTGGAACATCTGCAGCAGGAAGGCGTTGACCATCACCAGGTCGCCCAGCGTCAGCGTGCCCTCGACCACGCCGGCGGCGGCGCGCAGCACCATCAGCGTGACGCCGATCGCGATCACCCCGGCCTGCGCGGCGTTGAGATAACCGAGCGAGCGCTGCGACTTCAGGGACATGGCCTCCCATTCGATCAGGCTCTTGTCGTAGCGCTCGGCCTCGTATTTCTCGTTGCCGAAATACTTCACCGTCTCGTAGTTCAGCAGGCTGTCGATCGCGCGGCCATAGGCTTCGGAATCAAGCGTGTTGGCACGGCGCACGAACTGGGTGCGCCATTCGGTGATCGTGATCGTGAAGCCGATGTAGGCGGCGAGCGTGATCAGCGTCAGCACGCCGAACACCCAGTCGAGCTTGACGAACAGGATGCCGGCGACCATCAGGATTTCCAGCACCGTCGGCGTGATGCGGAACAAGAGATAGCCGACCAGGCTGGAGAGCGCCTTGGAACCGCGCTCGATGTCGCGGGTGATGCCGCCGGTCTGGCGTTCGAGATGGAAGCGCAGCGACAGCGCATGCAGGTGCTTGAACACCGCCATGCTGATGCGTCGCATCGCGCGCTGCGTGACCTTGGCGAAGATTACGTCGCGCAGGTCGGAAAAGGTGGTGCTGGCAAAACGCAGCACGCCGTAGCCGATAATCAGCGCGAGCGGCACCACCAGCTCGGCACGCGGCTGGTCGAGCGCGTCGATGATTTCCTTCAATATCAGCGGCACCGCCACCGAAGCCAGCTTGGCGCCGACCAGAAGCGCCAGCGCCAACAGTACGCGGGCGCGGAATTCCCACAGATAGGGAAACAGGCGGCCGAGCGAACGCAGGCTGTGCTCGCCGGGTGGCGGCGGTGCGGTATGGGAATGGACGTCAGGATGCATTAGCTTGGGGCGGCCATCAGGTCGGGTAGAATCTCGTCTTTGCTTTTCCCGATTTTACGTCCGCGCACGGCCGATGCCGAGGTGGACGGCTTATTTTATGACGCTCTACGGCATCCCCAACTGCACCACCGTCAAGAAAGCGCGCGCCTGGCTCGCCGAGCACGGCCATGACGTGCCCTTCCACGACTTCAAGAAACAGGGTGTCGACGCGGCCTGGTTGAAGCAGGTCGTGAAGCAGACTGGCTGGCAGGCGCTGCTCAATACGCGCGGTACCACCTGGCGCAAGCTCTCCGACGCTGAAAAGGATGCGGCCGGCAACGAAGCCGGCGCGATCACCCTGATGATCGCCCAGCCCAGCGTGATCAAGCGCCCGGTGCTGGAACGCGACGGCGCCTATCATCTCGGTTTTTCCGAAACCGACTACCAAACCCTGTTCGGAGCCTGATCCTGCATGGCCAATGACACCCTCGAGGACCTCGCCCGCGCTCATGAAACCGTGGCGCTTGCAGTCGAACTGCTCAAGCGCAAATCCCTGACGCCCGATCATGCCGGCTGCCACGACCTCATCGCCGCGCGCCTGGAAAAACTCGGTTTCCACATCGAGCGGCACTGCCACAACGGCGTCGACAACCTGTGGGCGCGCAGGGGCACCGCATCACCCGTCGTCTGTTTTGCCGGACACACCGACGTGGTGCCGACCGGCCCGCTCGACCAGTGGCTGTCCGATCCCTTCGTGCCGACGCTGCGCGAGGGCAAGCTCTACGCGCGCGGCGCCGCCGACATGAAGACCTCGGACGCGGCCTTCGTCACCGCGACCGAACGCTTTGTTGCCGCGCATCCCGACCACACCGGCTCGATCGCCTTCCTGCTGACCTCGGACGAGGAAGGCCCGGCCACCGACGGCACGGTGAAAGTGGTCGAGGCCTTGCGCGCGCGCAATGAGCTGCTCGACTACTGCATCGTCGGCGAACCCACCAGCGCGGCCGAATTCGGCGACACCATCAAGAACGGCCGGCGCGGCTCGCTCTCGGGCACGCTGCGCGTCAAGGGTGTGCAGGGCCATATCGCCTACCCGCACCTGGCCAAGAACCCAATCCACCAGGCCGCGCCGGCAATCGCTGAGCTCGCCGACACCATGTGGGACGAAGGCAACGCCTGGTTCCCGCCGACGACCTGGCAGATTTCCAATATCCACGGCGGCACCGGCGCCAGCAACGTCATCCCTGGCGTGCTCGAGATCCAGTTCAATTTCCGCTACTCCACCGCTAGCACCGCCGAAGGCCTGATGGACGCGATGAACGAAATTCTCGACAGCCACGGCCTCGACTACGAGATCGACTGGAATCTGTCGGGCCGCCCGTTTTTGACGCCGCGCGGCCCGCTGTGCGACATGCTCTCCGCGGCGATCCACGAAGTGACCGGCCTGACGCCCGAGCTGTCCACCTCCGGCGGCACCTCGGACGGCCGCTTCATTGCCGACATCTGCCGCGAGGTGGTCGAGTTCGGCCCGCTGAACAGCAGCATCCACAAGCTGAACGAGCATGTGGTGCTGGAAGATATCGAACAGCTGGCGGCGGTGTACCAGAATACGCTGGAAAAGTTGCTGGCCTGAACCGGCCAAACGACCCGACAGCGCGAAGCGTTTATATTGCGTTGTGACTTTCGCGGAAAATGGACTTCAGGCAATGAAACATTTCGACGACACCGAATCCCTGATCACCGTGCGCGACTGGCTGCGTTTCGCGGTGTCGCGCTTCAACGAAGCGAAGCTGTTTTTCGGCCACGGCTCGGACAACGCGTTCGACGAGGCGGCCTACCTGATCCTGCACACCCTGCACCTGCCGCTCGACCGGCTGGAGCCCTTTCTCGACGCCAGCCTGACGCATGGCGAATCGGAGGAAGTGCAGGCGATGATCGAGCGGCGGGTGCGCGAGCGCATTCCCGCCGCCTATCTGACCCACGAAGCCTGGCTGGGCGCGCACCGCTTCTATGTCGACGAGCGGGTGATCGTGCCGCGCTCCTTCATTGCCGAGCTGTTGCCTGAACAGCTGGCACCGTGGGTGGAGGAACCGGACGCGGTCACGCGCGCACTCGATCTTTGCACCGGATCGGGCTGCCTCGCGATCCTGGCCGCGCTGGCCTTCCCGAATGCCGACGTCGATGCGGTGGACCTGTCGAAAGACGCGCTGGAAGTCGCCGCGAAGAACGTCGCCGAGTACGGCCTGACAGACCGCATCGAATTGATTGAATCGGATCTGTTCACCGCGCTGAAGGGCCGCAGCTACGATGTGATTCTCAGCAACCCGCCCTATGTGAATGCCGAGTCGGTGGCCGCGCTGCCGCCGGAATACCAGGCGGAACCGGCGCTGGCGCTGGGTTCGGGCAAAGACGGCCTGGATGCGACACGGCAGATTCTTGCCGCCGCTAAAAGCCACCTCAATCCCGGCGGCCTGCTGGTGGTGGAAATTGGCCACAACCGCGATGTGCTCGAAGCCGCCTACCCCGCCCTGCCCTTTACCTGGCTCGATACCGAAGGCGGCGAGCAGTTCGTCTTCATGCTGCGGCGCGAAGATCTGCCCTGACTTGTCTGCCCTGATCTGCCTTGCCCTGCAGCAGGGTACGGCCTGTCAGCCGTGGCTGACGCGGGCCGGCTCCACCAGCATCGCAATCATCTCATCGGCCGGCACCGGCCGGCTCATCAGATAGCCCTGACCGAATTCGCAGCCGTGCTCGCGCAGAAACTGGAATTGCGCGCGCGTCTCGATCCCCTCGGCAACGACCTGCAGGCCGAGCCCCTTCGCCAGCCCGAGGATGGCCGTGATGATCTGGGTATCGTCCGGCTGCCCCGGAATCTTGCTGACAAATGACTGGTCGATCTTCAGCGTGTGAAACGGCAGCTGCTTGAGGTAGCTGAGGCTGGAATAGCCGGTGCCGAAATCGTCGAGCGACAGCCGCACTCCCATCGCGCGCAGGGTGTCGAGCGTGGCGCGCACGTCGTCGTTCATGATCAGCATCACGTTCTCGGTGATTTCGAGCTCAAGGCATTCGGGCGCAAGACCGGTGCGCAGCAAGGCCTGCTCGACTGACTTCACCAGCCGCTTGTCCTGGAATTGGCGGGTCGAGACGTTGACCGCGAGGGTCAGGTTTTCTGCCAGGCCCCGCTGCTGCCAGGCGCGTAACTCGGCACAGCCCGCCTCCAGCACCCATTCCCCGAGCGGCACGATCAGTCCGGTGTCCTCGGCGGCAGAAATGAACGCGCCCGGCATGATCAGCCCGCGCTCCGGGTCATCCCAGCGCAGCAGCGCCTCGACGCCGACGATGCGCTGGCTGGTCAGTTCGATGACTGGTTGGTAATGCAGCAGCAGCTCGTCGCGTTCCAGGGCCTGGCGCAGGCGCGTGTCGAGCGTCAGCCGCTCGACCACGCGTTCGGTCTGCTTGGCGTGATAGAACAGGAAGCGGTTGCCGCCCTGCTCCTTGGCCTGATACATGGCGGTGTCGGCATGCTTGAGCAGAATCTCGACCGAACCGGCATCGTCCGGATACAGCGCGATGCCGATGCTGCAGCTGGTGTAGATCTGGGTGGCGCCAATGTCGATCGGGGTGATCAGGCTTTCGAGCAGGCGCGTGGCGACCGCTTCCGCATCGGCCAGCGCGCCGATGTCGGACACGATGACCACGAATTCGTCGCCGCCGAAACGGCTCAGGTGATCGTTCACCCGCAGCACCGACTGCAGGCGGGCGGCAATCTGCTGCAGCAGCAGGTCGCCGGCACCATGGCCCAGTCCGTCGTTGATGTTTTTCAGGCGGTCGACGTCGATGAACATCAGGGCCATGCGCTTGTCGGTGCCCTGCATGCCTGTCATCGCTTCTTCCAGCGCAATGCGGAAGCCCTCGCGGTTCGGCAGCCGGGTCAGTACGTCGAAATAGGCCAGCTGGTTCAGGTGCGCTTCGGCCCGCTGGCGCTGCTCGATTTCAGACTGCAACTGATCGGCGTGCTGTCGCAGTTCGCCGGTTTGTCGACGCACCTGGTGACGCAGGATGCCCGCGACCGCCAGCACCAGCAGCAACAGGCCGGCGGTGCCGGCGGCCACCCACGGCAGCCAGTGGGGATTTTGCGCAGGAACGGCTTCGAGCCAGTGCTGCAGCGACCGGTAATAGGCCGATTGCGGGTCGGCCTTGAGCGACGCCAGATGCCGGTCGAGCGTATGTAGCAGGGCCGGGTCCGCCTGTTTCGGCGCCGCGTAGTGGACAAACACCGGATTGAAGACGATGCCGGTGACGACCAGATTCAGTTCGTTCGCATGCAGTGCGGCAAACACCCGGTTGACCGCGCCGGCATCGGCGCGCTGGTCGGCGATGGCCTGCAGCACCTCGGGATAACTGTCGACGTAGACCGGGGTGAAGGTGACGTCGAATCGTGTTGCAAGTTCGAGCAGCGCCTGACTGTGCGTACCGCTGCGCATGAGCGCCACACGCTTGCCCTTGAGGTCGGGCAGCGCGTTGATATCGCTGTCGGCATGGCGGTACACCATGCCCCAGTTGCCGATCAGGCTCTGGCGGGTGAACTGGAAACGCGCCGCGCGTTCGTCACTGTAGGCAATGCCGACCATCAGGTCGATCTCGCCGCGATCCAGCCGTTCGACCAGGCGGTCGAAACTGTCCGGCACGTAGCTGACCTGCCAGTTTTCGCGCTCGGCCACCCAGCGGATCATGTCGATCGCAATGCCTGTCGGCGGGGTGTCGGGCGCGATGGTGACGATCGGCGCATTCTCGAACACGCCCACGCGCACCGGCACACGTTCCGGCGCGGCATGGGCCGGCGCGGCCGACAGCAGCCCGATCAAACATGCCTGTAGCAGAATCCGGAACGCCATGCGGTTTTGTGTCCTTGAAGAAGAAAGTCCTATCGGGTATTACGGCATCCGCGTGTAGCGTCTGAAGCTGACGGCAGTATAGGCAAACTTCCGCCAGACGCCGTGCAGCAACCCTTTCAGAGGCGTGGCCATACGCGCGCAGGCGTACGATGGCCCCTGCCTAGTGTGATGGCAAGGTCAGCGCCAGGCTGGCGGCGATCTCCCCGGCAAGCTGCCCGGCCGCTTGCCTGACCGGCGCTGTCGCGGTTTCACTCAAGCAGGCCGTGCCGATTTCAATGCCATACAGGTCGATCCGGGGCGGCAGCGCGTCGAGTTCGCGCGCCAGCAACAACGCATCGAGCACGCCGATGCCATGACTCGACAGGCCCTGGTCATAGGCCGGCCAGTCTTGTTGGTCGAAGCGGCGGATATCGCCCGCCTGACCGCCACCCCGCATCGCATCGATCAGGATGAGCCGGGACACGCCCGCAAGTAACGGAATCAGGCTGGCGCCGGGACGGTCCAGCTTGTCGATCTCAACCGCCTCCAGACCGGCGGCGTGCAAGGCGTCAACCGTTAGCCAGCCCGCCTGGTCGTCTCCCGCTGGCGAGCCGATGCCGAGGATGCGCACCCGGCTCATCCGCGTTTGACGTGCATGCGCAGAAAATGGGTGGCGCAGGAAATGCAGGGGTCGTAGTTGCGGATAACCTGTTCGCAATGCAGCCGCAGCGCGTCGTCCGACTGGTCGAGCCCGAAGCTGCGCAGTGACAGCCGCAGGTCTTCCTCGATGCGCGCCTGGTTCTGGCTGGTCGGCGGCACGATGCGCGCGTTGAGCACGCGGCCCTCGGCGTCCATCTCATAGCGGTGCCACAGCAGGCCGCGCGGCGCCTCGGTGCAGCCGATGGCGACGCCGGCGCGCGGGGTAACCGGCACCCACGGCGAAGCGGGCACGCGGTAATCGTCGAGCAGGCGCAGCGCCTCGTGCAGCGCGAGCAGGATTTCGATCGCGCGCGCGACCAGGCTGTGGAACAGGTTGCGGCTGGGCAGCGCAATACCGCTTTCGGCCAGCAGGGTCTGGACCTTTTCGGGCAGGCTGCCGTGGTTGAGGTTCAGCCGCGCCAGCGGGCCGACCAGATACGGCTGGCCGTGGTAATGGCTGAACAGTGCGGTGGAATGCGCTTCATGGTGTTCGGCAAAATGTGCGTCGAAAGCCTCGGCGTCGATCAGCAGGCCGTCGCTGGCGCCGATGGCGCCGTGCTCGATGGCGTATTCGTCGGGGTGGCGCAGCGCGACCGAGGTGAAAGCCTGGTCGTCCTGCGGCACCGCGATGCCAGCCGCCCAGCGGACCAGCGCCTCGGCTTCGGGCAGCGCGGCGGCGAGTTGTTCGCGGATCGCCTGAACCCGGGCCGGCGCTGGCGCGCCGTGGAAGCCACCGATGCGCACGCCCACCGGATGCACCGAGCGCGCGCCGAACAGATCCATCAGTTCGTTGCCCAGCGCCTGGATGCGCAGGCCGCGGCGCACTTCCTGCGGCGCGATTTTCGCCAGCTCGATGGCGCTGTTGCAGCCGAAGAAGTCCGGCGCCGCCAGTAGATGAATGTGCAGACTGTGGCTCTGGATCCATTCGCCACAGTAGAACACCCGGCGCATTGCGCGCGCCCACGGGCTGAGCTCGACGCCGTACAGTTTTTCCAGCGCCTGCGCCGCGGTGACCTGGTAGGCCACCGGGCAGATGCCGCAGATGCGCGCCACGAAGTCGGGGATGTCGCTGTAGTGACGGCCCTCGAGGAATTTCTCGAAGTAGCGCGGCGGCTCGAATATGCGCAGTCGCAGCTGGGTGATGTCGCCGTCGTCGATGCGCAGGTCGAGCGCGCCCTCGCCTTCCACCCGTGCCAGCACCGGCACGTGGATCGCCACGCTACGCTTCTGCTCAGTCATCGCCGCGCCTCCGGATCGTGTCGGCGGCGGCGAGGAACGCCGGCGCCTGGCTGTTGATCGACTGGAAGCGGTGTACCACCGCCCGCGGCGTCAGCCCCAGGCTTTTGAACTGCGCCGCCAGCGCGTCGGTGTTGGCGTTTTCCGCCGGGCCGTAGCAGCCGTAGCAGTCGCGGCCGAGACCGGGACACAGGGCGCCGCAGCCGGCACGCGTCACCGGGCCCATGCAGGCGATGCCGCGCGTGACCATCACGCAGGGGTGGCCCTGGCGCTTGCATTCGGTGCAGACCTTGTCGACGTTGTCGCGCGGCGCCACGCCCAGCAGCAGTGCATTGACCACCGCCACAATCTGCGGCCCGCTGACCGGACAGCCCCACAGTTCGAAATCCACTTTCACATGGCTGGCAATCGGCGTCGAGCGTTCCAGGCTGGCGATCGCCTCGGGGTGGCTGTAGATCTGCGTGACCCAACCCGCGTCAAACACGCCGTTGCGCAAGGCCTGAATGCCGCCGGAAGTTGCACAGGCGCCGATGGCGATCAGCAGGCGGCTGTGGGCGCGGATATGCTGGATGCGTTCGAGATCTTCCGATGTCGACACGCTGCCTTCGACAAACGCGATGTCGACTTCGGACTCGGGGTCGAGTGGCCCGGCTTCGGCAAAATGCACCAGCTCGACGCGCCCGGCCAACGTCAGCAGATTCTCGCCCAGATTCAGAAAGGCCAGCTGGCAGCCGTCGCAGGAACTGAACTTGTGCACCGCGACGCGCGGTTTTTGAGCGCCCGTCATCAGAAGCCCCGGTGACCGAGCAGGGTCTTGACCTTGCCCCAGTTGAACACTGGACCGTTGCGGCAGATGAAGGCGCTGCCGAACTGGCAATGGCCGCAGCGGCCGACGGCGCACTGCATGTTGCGCTCCATGCTCAGATACAGGTTTGACTCGGGCAGACGGTGTGCCAGCAGGCTGTCTGCAGCGGCGCGCATCATGCCTTCCGGCCCGCACATCATCGCCACTGCGCGCTCGGGGTTGAAGCGGGCAAGGCTGAACAGGTCGGTCACGCGTCCGACATGCCATGGCCACAGGGCGCCGCCCTCGCTCGCCGCCACCAGCACCTGGGTATTGGGCAGTTTGGCCCAGCGGTCGTACTGCTCGCGCCAGATCAAATCCTCGGCGTGCTTCACGCCCTGGATGATGACCAGCTTGCCGAAGCGTTCGCGCCGCCGCAGCACGTAATGGATGACCGACACTACCGGGGCGCAGCCGAGGCCGCCGGTCACCAGCACGACATCGCAGCCGCCCATTTCCTGCAGCGGCCAGCCGTTGCCGAACGGTCCGCGCAGGCCGATTTGGTCGCCCGGCTGCAGGGCAGCCAGACCCTGGGTGACGCGGCCAATCGCGCGGATGGTGTGGCCGATGCCATCGCGCTCTTCCGGGTCGGACATGATGGAAATCGGCACCTCACCGACGCCATAGAGATATAGCATGTTGAACTGGCCCGGCGCGAAGCGGTAGGCGGCCTGCGCTGCCGGGTCGTCGAGCCGCAGCCTGAGCGTGAAGATGGTGGGCGACTCCTGCGTGCGCGCCACCACGGTGGCGGCGTGCGGCGGTCCGGCATCGAGCGCGTGCGGTGCATCGTTCATGGCGTGGCCTCGCGTGCCGTCAACGCGGCCACTTCTTCGGTCAGGTCGATGCCCACCGGACACCAGGCGATGCAACGGCCGCACCCGGTGCAGCCGCTGCGGCCGAACTGGTCGTGCCAGCCGGCCAGCTTGTGGGTCAGCCACTGGCGGTAGCGGCTTCGGATGTCGGGCCGCACATTGAAGCCGTGCAGGTGGCCGTGCGACTCGCCGAAGCAGGAATCCCACTCGCGCACATGCGCACTCGACTCGCCGCTCAGCGCAGGTTGATCGACCTCGGCGTGGCAGAAGCAGGTCGGGCACACGGCCGTGCAGTTGCCGCAGGCGAGGCAGCGCGCCGCTACCGCGTCCCAGCGCGGATGTTCCAGCTGGCTCATCAGCGCGTCGCGCAGGTTGCGCCCGGGCAGCCGCCTTGTCTGCGCGGCAGCCGCGGACTCGCCCTGCTTACGGGCGTCGTCGATGTGCTGCGCAAGGGCGGGCGACAGGCGCAATGCGTCGACGACATGCTGGCCGCGCGCACTGCCCGCCTCGACCACAAAGCCGTCCGCCAGTTCGGCCAGCGCAATGTCGTAGCCGGCGGTCGGCGTCGGACCGTCGCCAGTCGATGCGCAAAAGCAGGTTGCTGCCGGCGCGGCGCACTGCACTGCAACCAGTAACAGTGCGTCGCGCCGCTGGGCGTAATGCGCATCACGCGCGCCCGCGCGCAGGAAATGGGCATCCTGCAGCGCCAGCGCTGCAAGGTCACAGGCGCGCACGCCGATCAGGGCCCGCTTTGGCGCCGCCGGCAATACCGCCGAAAATTGCAGCGTGCCTGAAGCGTCGCGCGCCACGCGCCACAGCGACTCGGTGGGTGCGAACGCCAGCGGCTTGATCGCCTGCGGCCCATTGGCCCAGGCGAAGTAGCGTTGTTCGGGATCCTGCGTCAACTGGTATCGCCCCGGCGACTGCACAGCCTGCAGGCCGCGCGGGATGGCATCGGGCGTGGCGAGCTCGTGCAGCACGATGGCGCCATTCTCCACACCCGGGCCGAAGCATTGATAGCCCTGCTGCATAAGCTGGCCCACCAGCATGGGCAACTGGTCGTGAGGCAGGAATCCGGACGGGACGGAATGGGGAGGCATGCCTGACAGTGTAGGCACAAAGCTCCCCAGCGAACAGGCCCCTCGGATCCCCGCATGGTGCGTCATCCAGATGTAGGAATCCCTGCAGGCCGGTTCGCTATAATGGCGCTTTCTGCAGAGATGAAGGAGCATGCCATGCAGCAGCAACTCGATGTCTTTATTCATTCCCTGACGACGTTCTGGACCCAGCTTGCGGGGTTTGTGCCGCAATTGCTGGCAGCGCTGCTGCTGCTGTTCATCGGCTGGTTGCTGGCCAACGTGGTGCGCACCGGGGTGATGAAGCTGCTCGACGTGCTGCGCTTCGACAGCCTGGCGGAAAAGACCGGCATCGAGGCCTTCCTCAAGCAGGGTCATCTGGACGTTTCGCTGTCCAGGCTGCTCGCCAAGCTGGCCTACTGGGTCATCATCTTCATCGTCGTCGTCACCGTGGCCAACAGCCTGGGCCTGCACATGGTCGCCGAGCTGTTCAACAAGGTGGTGTTCTACATTCCCAACATCATCGTCGCCATCCTGGTGCTGGTGTTCGGCGTGCTGGTGGCGCGCTTCATCAACCGCATGGTCTTTGCCTACCTCAACAACATCGGCGTGCAGGGCGCGCTGACCATCAGCACGCTGGCGGAATACGCGACCATCATCTTCGTGGTGTTTGTGGCGCTGGAACAGCTGGCAATCGGCACCAACCTGCTGACCGCCGCGTTCCAGATCGGCTTTGGCGCGGTGGGCCTGGCCTTCGCGCTGGCCTTCGGCCTGGGCGGACGCGAGTGGGCCGCCGGCGTGATCAAGAAAATGACCGAGAAGTAAGACACCAATCGACGGCCTGGGCTGACCCCTAAAAGCTCAGGCTGGAGCCGCCCCGCTGCAACTCCAGCAAGGCAGCCATGCCGCGCACCTGCAGCGAGGGCCAGCGGCTACCGGCCGTTCCCGGCGCGCGAGTGCTGCAGAAGCGCTCACAGGTCGAGCAGACCAGCAGTTCGCCGCCCAGATCGAAATATTCCTGAATCAGTTCGGTCAGGGGCGGAAAACCGGGCATCTCCACGCGTTGAGCCTGATCAGGATCACCCCATGTTGAACCGTCACCCGCCAGGAAAATCCGGACCGGGCGCTCCATCGCGGCAGCGCTGAGCGCAGCCACGAAGGCCAGAGTGGCCCGTTTGCCGCCGTCCTCCATGCCGCTCATGAGCAGGATCGTTAGCGGATGCGGATCCTGCGTGCTTGCCGGTGCAGGGTGATGGATGGGGCTTGGCATGGCTGTAAGCATCGTCGACTCCTCAGGTGTTTCGGCTTTGCCTTCGACTTCGCCGGAAATCGGCTGCTGAATAGCTTAAGCCGATTATGGAAGAACGCTCCGCGCCGCGCATCGGCCGGACGGCTTATTCAGGACGGACTAGACCGTTCGCCAGTGGATTTGCCGGAGAGGAACTTGCGCAGCAGCGCCCGCAACTGCGCGGGTCGGATCGGCTTGTAGAGAACGGCGTGACCCAGCGAGGTCAGCAGCTGCACGGTGTCGGACCGGGTATCGCCCGTGATGAGGATGGCTGGAATGTGGGTGCCCCAGCGTGCGCGGATCATTGCGATGGCGTCGAGGCCGGTCTCGCCATTGAGCAGCTGGTAATCGGCGAGGACGACGTCGGGGGCGACGTACTGGTGGTGTCTGACCTGCTGGAGATCGCTGAACAGCTGGACCTTCAGGCCCCATTGCGTCAGCAGCTTGCCCAGTGCATCGCGCACATCGGGGTCGTCGTCCACGATCACAACCTCCCCGTTCAGGTCGACATGTGCGGTCTCGGCTTCTTCGCCCGCAGGGGCTTCATTCGTCAGCCGCGGCACGTCCAGCGAAAACACCGTGCCCTGTCCTGGCCTGGAATGCATTTGCAGCGGATGATCGAGCAGGCGTGCCAGGCGACGGACGATGGCGAGGCCGAGGCCCAGTCCATGCCGGGTCTGCTCATCCTTGGGCCCCGCCTGGTAGAACTCGTCAAAAACCCGCGCCTGGTGTTCAGGCGCGATGCCGCACCCAGTGTCCCAGATCTGCAAGCGCAACCGCTCACCATAAGGTCGCGCCGACAGCAGAACACCGCCGTGCGTGGTGTGAAAAAGCGCATTGGACAAGAGGTTGCGGCAGATGCGCTCCAGCAGGATGCCATCGCTTTCGATCCAGACGCCCGGTGCATGCACGCGCAGGGACAAGCGCTTGCGCTCGGCTTCGGGGGCAAACTCGTCCGCCAGGTGCAGGAAAAGCTGGCGGATGTGAACCGGCGCGATCTGTGGCTGGACCACGCCGGCGTCGAGCTTGGTCACGTCCAGAATGGCGTTGAACAATTCGACCGTGCTCAGAATGGAGCGTTCGATCTTGTTCAGGACGTCCTGCGCGGCGCGTCCATGCATCTGGGTCTTGAGGCTTTCCACATAGAGGCTGATGGCGTGCATCGGTTGGCGCAGGTCATGGCTGGCGGCGGCCAGAAAACGGGATTTGGCCAGGCTGGCCTGCTCGGCTTCCTTTTTCTTGTGCTCGAGTTCGGCGGTGACCGAGCCCACCCTGGCTTCCATGTCCTGCTGATAGGAACGCAGGGATTCGCTCATCTGATTGACCATGGCCTGAAGCTCGCGCAATTCATGGGAGCGTGCGGTGACGTCCATATGGGATCCGAAAGCACCCGAGCTGATGCGCTTCATCATGGCGACGATGTCCAGCAGGGGTTTTACACCGGACTGTGCTAGCTTGTTGATCAACAGGATGGCCGGGATGAGTCCGAGTAGCGTGATGCCCAGACTGGCCAGCAACAACTGCTGCGTCAGCGCCTGCTTCTGCTGCAAATCGATACTGACCGCAACCCAGGCAAGCGGGGCTAGGGGCGCAGCACTGTCTTCTATAAAGGGGTCGCTTTCATCCAGCTGGCTTAACCGCACCGGGTAAGTGAACCAGACAAGCTTGCCATCCTGCCATTGACCGGTCTTGCGCATAGGAGGCGGGTGGTCGACAGGCTCGCCGCGTGCCAGCCTGGTCTGGTCCGGCCACACCACCATCGCACTTTTCACGCCGGGCTCCTCCAGTGCCTGGTCAAGCATCTTTTCCAACGCTGCCGTATTCCCGCTGAACACGCCGTATTCGGATACGGAGGCCAGATGGCGCGCCATGGCCATGCCCTGCTGCTGCGTCGTGGTTTCCAGGTCATTCAGCCGGGAATAGACGTGAAAAGCCGTCAGCACTGCAGCCACCAGCAGGGTAGGCAGCAATCCCAGCATGAAGGCACGCGTGCGAATTTTCATTCAATCATGCCGAGACGGAATCGCCCGGATGCTTCTAAGCAGGCCACCCGGCTACCCAGACAACTAGTCCAGCAGCCCGATCGCCCGTGCGACTGACGCGGCTTCGGTGCGGTTGGCTACGTCCAGCACCCGGAAAACTGTGGCGATATGCGCCTTCACCGTGCCTTCCTCGATATCGAGCTCACAGCAGATGGCCTTGTTGGGCTTGCCAGCAGCCATTAGGCGCAAGACCTGCAGCTGGCGCTCGGTCAACTGCGTATGGGCCCGTTCCCTGACAGTTGGCATGGCCGAGCGCGGCGCAACGCCTGCAGCGCTGGACAGCATTTGCGGGGGAAGATAGGTGCCACCCGCGAGGACCAACTGGATTGCGCACAGCATCACGGCAGGCGTCGAGCTTTTGGGAATGAAGCCAGAGGCGCCGGCTGCAAGCACATGCTGTATTTTTTCTGGTTCTTCGTCGCCGGTCAGGATGACAAGCGGCAGCCAGGGATGCAACCCGATGAAGCGGCGGATGCCCTCCACCCCGTTCATCCCCGGCATATTGAGATCAAGCACCGCAATTTCGGCATCGGGATGGGCCGCGGCTTCGACCAGCGCAGCGTCGAGGCTGTCGCCCTCCCATATTTCACTGCCCGCGCAATGCGCGTTGAGCAGCAAGGCGAGGCCGTTTCGAAACAGCGTGTGGTCGTCAGCCAGAACGAGCTTCATGAACCTCCTCAGCGCCCGAGCGTGTCAGAGCTTGCAGCGTTACCGCATGCGCGGCTTGCGGGTGTGCTTGTCCGGTACGCCGCGGGTCTGGCGGCGCGGCGTCGGCGCCATGCCGGCCCACTCCATCACGCGCGCGACCAGGTCGTCGTCGAGTTCCATTTTCTGCCCGCGGCGCAGTTGCGGCGGCAGCACGATCGGGCCGAAACGAATCCGCGTCAGCCGCGATACCGTCAGATTGAAGTGCTCGAACAGCCGCCGCACCTCACGCTTGCGGCCTTCCTTGATCACCACGCGGTACCATTTGTTGGCGCCCTCGCCGCCGGCGGCGAAGCAGCTTTGCAACTGCGCCGGGCCGTCGTCGAGCTCCACCCCGGCCAGCAGCTGCGCAATCATGTCCTCGGTCAGTTCGCCCAGCACCCGCACTGCGTACTCGCGCTCGACTTCAAAGCGCGGGTGCATCAGCTGATTGGCCAGCTCGCCGTCGGTGGTGAAGACCATCAGGCCGTCGGTGTTGTAGTCGAGCCGGCCGATCGAAATCCACTTGGCGCCGCGGATCTTCGGCAGCGCATCGAACACGGTGGCGCGGCCCTTGGGGTCGTCGCGGGTGACGATCTCGCCTTCCGACTTGTGATAGATCAGGATGCGGGTGCGCTTTTCGTCAAAGCGCAGATAGACGCGGCGGCCGCTGACCTTGACGATGTCGCGCGGGCCGACCTTGCTGCCAATGAGGGCGGTTTCGCCGTTGACCTGCACGCGGCCCTCGGCAATCCATTCCTCCATTTCGCGGCGCGAGCCGAGGCCGGCCGAGGCCAGCGCCTTCTGCAGACGTTCACTCGCGGCTTCGGGAGCGAGCGCCTGTTGCAGGCGGCTCGCCGCACGCCCCATGGGGGCGGAGGGCGGGCGGCGGATGGGGGATGCAGGGCGTGCCATGTCAGGTGATCTCGGGTGCGGGCGCGACGCGGACGATCTCGATCACCGCGCCAAACGTCTGGGGGACGTCATTGTCCAGCAATTCCCCGCGCAATTCAGGAATTAATGCCGTTTCATCGGGCGTGACCAGATTGCCAAGCTCTTCCAGCGGCGGCAATTCGGACAGCGTGACGAGGCCAAGGTCGCTTAGAAAGTGGCCGGTTGTGCCGAACAGCGCGGGGCGGCCCGGCACGTCGCGATGGCCGATGGCCTCGATCCAGCCGCGTTCTTCCAGCGTCTTGATGATGTTGGGATTGACCGACACGCCGCGGATATCCTCGATGTCGCCGCGCGTGACCGGCTGGCGGTAGGCGATGATGGCCAGCGTTTCCAGCACCGCGCGCGAATAGCGCGGCGGTTTTTCGTTCTTCAGCCGCGACAGCCAGGGCTGCATTTCGGCGCGTGTCTGAAAGCGCCAGCCGTCGGCCACCTGTACCAGCTCAACGCCGCGGCCGTGCCACGCGCCGCGCAGTTCGTCGAGCGCGCGGCGCAGCACTTCGCCGGACAGGCCGGGCTGCGACTCCTGCTCGAACATGCGCTTGAGGTCGGCCAGCGTGAGCGGCTCGACCGCGGCCAGCAGCGCCGCCTCCAGCACCAGCTTCAAATCGTCGGGATGGTCATTCGGCTGCAGATTCATGGAGCTTTACGTAGATGGGGTCAAACGGCTCGGCCTGCGTCACGTCGAGCAGGGTTTCCTTGGTCAGTTCCAGCACCGCGAGGAAGGTGACCACGAGTTCATGCACTGTCGCCGCTTCCGGGAACAAGTCCTTGAATTCCATGAACTCGCCTGGCGTCATCTGCTTCAGGATACGGCTCATGATTTCGCGGATCGACAGGTCCTGGCGGCCGATGCGGTGGTGGGTGCGGTTCTTCGCGCGCGACAGGATCGCAAGCCAGGCCGCGGCCAGCTCCTCCGGATGCAGGCTCGGCAGGCGCCGGGCGGCAGCCGGCAGAAACACGCTGACGGTGTCGAAATCGCGCCCAGCCTGCGGCATGGCGTCGAGGTGCTGGCCGGCGAGCTTCATCTGCTCGTACTCGAGCAGGCGGCGCACCAGCTCGGCGCGCGGGTCGTCGCCTTCGCTGGCGTCCTCGGCCTGCTCACGGCGAGGCAACAGCATGCGTGACTTGATGTCGATCAGCATTGCCGCCATCAGCAGATATTCCGCTGCCAGCTCCAGTCGGGTGGCGCGCGCCGCTTCGACGTAGGCCATGTATTGCTTGGTCAGCGCCGCCATCGGGATGTCGAGCACATCGAGGTTCTGGCGCCGGATCAGATACAAGAGCAGGTCGAGTGGGCCCTCGAAGGCCTCGAGAAAGACCTCGAGCGCGTCGGGCGGGATGTAGAGGTCCTGCGGCAATTCGGTCAGCAGCTCGCCGCGCACCCTGATCACAGGTGCGGCGGGGGTGGCGTCGGGCGGCAGGTCGAGGAGCGCAGCTTCGGTCATCCCGGCATTTTACCCGACTCGACAGGCCCCGCCCCAAAGGATTCGGCGTCGCTGATCCCTATCTGGGCGTCTAACAAAACCCACTTGCATTTGACTGGTCGGTCTACTACGATGCAGCGCATGAATATCGCAACCGACACCCGTTCCCGCATCATCGCAGCCGCCAAGCCGCGTTTTCACTCGCGCAGCTACGCGAATGTAGGCATCCAGGAAATCTGCGAGAGCGCCGGGGTGCAAAAAGGAAGTTTCTATCACTTCTTCCCGTCCAAGCGCGATCTCGTGATGGCGGTAATCGACGCGTTTGCGGACGAATGGGCCAACGGCTTTGTTGCCGAAGCCTTCGATCCGGCCTTGCCGCCGATGGAGCGGATCGATTATTTGATCGATGCAGCCTACTTCTGGCAGAAGTCGATCAAGCAAGTGCATGGGCGCATGCTGGGTTGCATCTTTGGCAACCTGACGCTGGAAGTCAGCACCCAGGACGATATTCTGCGCGCCAAGCTGCTCGCGATTTTTACGCGCGCAAAGTCCCGCTTCAAGGAAACGCTGGAACAGGCCGTGGCCGCTGGCACCATCCCGCCCCTGGATGCGGGCCTGACCGCTGAAGCCATGCTGGCCTATCTCGAGGGGGTGATCTTGCTGGCCAAGGCGCAAAATGATCCCGAACTGCTCTATCGACTGGGCCCTGCGATCAAGACGCTGCGCATCGAATTAAGCGGTGACTGATCTGATGCGATCAGGTCACGTTTTTTCCCCCTTGGAGAACATTAAGCCGTTTTCGCCCGGCAATTTTTTTGCCGATTCTCTTGACCGAACGGTCATCTACCATGAGGAGTGATTACGATGAATGCACCTGCCACACATAGCCTGGATGCACGCGGCTTGAACTGCCCGTTGCCTATTTTGCGCACCAAAAAAGCCCTGTCTGAACTGGGTACCGGGGACACACTCGCCGTCATCTCTACCGACCCCGGTTCCCTGAAGGATATGCAAGCCTTCTGCAAGCAAACCGGGCATGACCTGATCTCGTCCAGTTCGAATCAGGGCGAGTTCGAATTTCTCATCCGCAAGGCATAAGGAGAAGACCATGGGCGTAGCAGACAAGATCACCCCGCCAACACTGGATCAGTCCCAATTCGATCAGTGGTTCGACCAGCGCTTCGAGGCCAGGATGGCCGAACGCGAAGCCGCGCATGTCCCATCCCTGTCCATTATCGCCACCAAAGGCACCCTGGATTGGGCGTACCCGCCGTTCATCCTGGCGTCGACCGCCGGCGCGCTGGGCTGGGATGTGTCCGTTTTCTTCACCTTCTATGGGCTGGAACTGCTCAAGAAGGATCTCCACCTCGAGATCAGTCCGCTCGGCAACCCCAGCATGCCGATGAAGATGCCGTTTGGACCGCAGTGGCTGAAAGACATTAACTGGAAGGTGCCGAACGTCGTCATGGCTGGTGTACCCGGATTCGAAAAAATGGCAACCGGGCTGATGGCGCAAACAGTGAAAAACAAAGGCGTGGCCACCATCGACGAATTGCGCAGCGCGTGCATCGAGGCGGACGCCAAGCTGTTTGCCTGCCAGATGACGGTGGACCTGTTCGGCTACTCGCAGGATGAATTCATCCCCGAAATCGAGGGCTGGATCGGCGCCGCCAGCTTTCTGCCAACCGCGCAGAAGTCCGATGTTTGCCTGTTCATTTGAAGTCGCACCGAACGAGACAGGACAACCGGCTGGGATTGTCGTTGTCCTGTCCCGGAATCAATCCGCGCCGAACACCACCGCCGCGACATCCTGATAGCGCTTGGCGTAATGCACGGTGAATCCGGCGCGGATATGCTCGGGCAGCTTGTCGAAGTCGCGCCGGTTGGCGTCCGGAAGGATCAGTTCATGGATGCCGACTCGCCGCGCAGCGATGACTTTTTCGCGGATGCCGCCGACCGGCAACACCTTGCCGGTCAGGGTCAGTTCGCCGGTCATCGCCAGCGGGCGCGGGATTTTTTGGTTTTTGGCCAGTGACAGCAGCGCGGTCGCCATGGTCACGCCGGCGCTGGGTCCATCCTTGGGCGTCGCCCCTTCCGGCACGTGCAGGTGAACGAAGCCCTTGTCGAAGAAGGTGATGTCCGCGCCGTAGGTTTTCAGGTGCGAGGCGACATAGCTGTAGGCGATTTCGGCCGATTCCTTCATCACCTCGCCCAGCTTGCCGGTGAGCTTGAAACCGCGGTTAAGCGTATGGACCCGCGACGCCTCGACCGGCAGCGTGGCGCCGCCCATCGCGGTCCACGCGAGACCGGTGACGATCCCTACCCCGCTCATCGGTTTTTCGCGGCTGAACACCGGCTTGTCGAGATAGGCCTCGATTTCCTTGACGCCGATCCGGATTGGCGTGGCGCTGCCGCCGAGGATCTTGACCACAGCCTTGCGCGCCACCCGGCCCAGCTGTTTTTCCAGGTTGCGCACGCCGGCTTCGCGCGCATAGCCCTCGATCACGTGGCGCAATGCGCCTTCGCTGATCGCGAGCTGGTTCTTTTTCAGGCCGGCCCGCTCCAGCACGCGCGGCCACAGGTGATGTTTGGCAATCGCGATCTTTTCCTCGGTGATATAGCCGGAGAGGCGGATGACTTCCATGCGGTCGAGCAGCGCCGAGGGGATGGAGAAATCGTTCGCGGTACAAATGAACAGCGCCTTGGACAGATCGAAACGCACATCGAGGTAATGGTCGAGAAAGTCGGCGTTCTGCTCGGGGTCGAGCACTTCCAGCAAGGCCGAGGCCGGGTCGCCCTGGAAGCTGGCGCCGATCTTGTCGATCTCGTCGAGCATGATGACCGGGTTGGCCGATTCCACCTCTTTCAACGCCTGCACGAACTTGCCCGGCATGGCGCCGATGTAGGTGCGGCGGTGGCCCTTGATTTCGGCCTCGTCGCGCATGCCGCCGACCGAGAAGCGGTAGAACTTGCGCCCCAGCGCTTCCGCAATCGACTTGCCGATCGAGGTCTTGCCGACGCCGGGCGGGCCGATCAGCAGCAGGATCGAGCCGGCCATTTCGCCGCGCATCGCACCGACGGCGAGGAATTCGATGATGCGGTCCTTCACGTCCTCCAGTCCATCGTGGTCGCGGTCGAGGATCTTGCGCGCGCGCTCGAGGTCGATCTTGTCCTGGGTATGCACGCCCCACGGCAGCACGGTCAGCCAGTCGAGGTAGTTGCGGGTGACGGTGTACTCCGACGAACCGGTCTCCAGCAGGGAGAGCTTGTGCATTTCCTCGTCGATGCGCTTTTGGGCCGGCGCCGGCAGCGTCAGCTTGGCAATGCGTTCCCGGAACGTGTCGAGCTCGGCAGTCTTGTCGTCCTTGGCAAGGCCGAGCTCCTTCTGGATCGCCTTCAACTGCTGGCGCAGGAAGAATTCGCGCTGCTGCTCGGTCATTTTCTCGTCGACCTTGCCACGGATGTCCGATTGCAGGCGGGCGACGTCGAGTTCCTTCTTCAGCAGCACCAGCACCTTCTCCATCCGCTTCTTCAGGCCGAATGCTTCCAGCACCTCCTGCAATTCCAGCTTGGAGGCAGTGGTGAGGCTGGCGGCAAAGTCGGTCAGCCGCGAGGGCTCGTTCGGCCCGAAGCGGTTGAGAAAGAACTTGAGCTCCTCCGAATACAGCGGATTGAGCGGCAGCAACTCCTTGATGGTGTTGATGATGGCAATCGAATAGGCGCGGATTTCCTCGGAATCCGCCTTGCCGGTCTCGTTGGGGTACTCGACGCGGACCTTGTAGGGCGCGGTTTCCGACAGCCACTCGACAATGCGGAAGCGGCGCGTGCCCTCGGCGATGAACTGCATCTTGCCGTCGGTGCGGACCGGATGATGGATGCGCACCACGGTGCCGATGCTGCGGAAATCGGCGCGCTTGATGTCGTCGGTGTTGTCGGGTTTGACCACGACCAGGCCCACCATGTGGTGCGCGGTGTCGCCGATGGCTTCCACGGTCGACAGCCACGGCGCCTCGTTCATCAGCAGCGGCAGGGTTTGCGCCGGGAAGAACGGCTTTTCGGTCAGCGGCAGCAGGTGGAGCTCGGTCGGCAGCACCGGCGAGCTGGGCAACTGGCGGTCGTCAGGGACGATTTCGCCTTCGAGTGCGGGATCATTGGGCATGGTCTGATCATCTTAGTCCGAAACAACAGTGACAGAAGATCGGGCCGATCTGCCCGTTTTCAAGGTGCGGCGGGATCGGCAGCCGGGCGTACCGGAATTTCCTCGACCACATCCGGCAGGCCGGACAGAATCATCAGCTCGACCCGGCGGTTGCGTGCCCGGCCTTCGGGCGTGTCGTTTGACGCAATCGGCTGGCTGGCCTCGCGCCCGATGGCGTAGAGCCGATCGGGCGAAATGCCGTTGTCGGCGAGCAGACGAACCACGCTGGTGGCACGCACCGCCGACAGCTCCCAGTTCGATGCGAACAGCGGGCTGGTGATCGGCACGGGGTCGGTATGGCCGGTGATTTCGAGCTTGAAGGGTTCGTTTTTGAGGGTGTTCGCCACTGCGCTCAGCACTTCCAGCGATTGTGGCTCCAACTCCGCGCGGCCGGGCTCGAACAGCACATTGGCGTTGATTTCGATGCTGACGCCACGCCGGCTCTGCGTCATCCGCACCTTGCCCTCCTTCACCAGCGGGCCCATCACATCGAGCAGGTTGTTGGCCACCTCGGCCATGTGCTCTTCTTCCTCGATGGCCTGCTGCTGCTTGAGGCTGCGCTGGCTGACTTCGGGTGGCAGCGGCGTCGGCGTCAACTGCGGCACCGGCATGTCGGTCGCTACCGTCTTGCCGAACGCGCCACCGAGCGCGCCGGCCAGCACGCGGTATTTGGATTCGCTGACCGCCGAGATGGCGTACATCACGACGAAAAACGCAAACAGCAGCGTGATGAAATCGGCGTAGGAAATCAGCCAGCGGTCGTGGTTGTCATGGTCGGATGCAATGCGGCGGCGGCGACGCATGATCCTAGGAACCCTGGTTGGACGCACCCGATGGTGCGTCTGGGCAGGTGGCTGCCGCGAAATGAGGAGGCAGCAGGCCATTGCCTGCAACGACGAGTGACAAAGGCAGGCGCGTGACCAGGCGTGCCAGCGGGTACGTAGCGGAGTCACCCTTTACGCGAGCGCGACCCAAGGCGCAGAAAGACGTATTCAAGCGGTACGCCATGAGCTTATAAGCGGTCAACCACGGTTTCTAGGATCATAGATAGCCTCTGAGCCGGGCTTCGATGATGCGCGGATTGTCGCCCTGGGCGATGCCGACAAGGCCGTCGCTGAGGATCTCGCGGTCGCTCACCTGGCGCGCGATGGTGAACTTGATCTTGTTGGCGATGGGCAGGAACACCAGGTTGGCCAGCCCCACGCCGTAGATGGTGGCTACGAAGGCGACTGCGATGCCGGCGCCCAGCTTGCTGGGGTCGGCCAGGTTTTCCATCACGTGGATCAGGCCGATCACCGCGCCCAGAATGCCGAGTGTCGGCGCATAACCGCCGGCGACTTCCCACACCCGCGCGGCCTGCCGCTGCTCGGTCTCGAAGCCGACGATCTGAACGTCGAGCGTGTCGCGCAGCTTGGCCGCGTCGGCGCCGTCGATCAGCAGTTGCAGACCGCCCTTCTGGAATGGGTCGCGCGTCAGGTCGAGGTGCTTTTCCAGCGCCAGCAGGCCCTCGACACGCACCAACTGCGCCCACTGCACCACGCGGCGGATCAGCACGATGCTTTCATCTTCGGGCGGACGGAACGCCCATTTGGCCATGCGCACGCCCTTGATGAAGACCGGCAGCGGATAGTGCAGCATCACCGCGCCGAGCGTGCCGATCACGACAATGACAAAGGCGGCCGGCTGCAGGAAGGTGCTGACATGGCCGCCCTCCATCGCCTGGCCGCCGAGGATGGCGACCGCCGCCAGCGTGAGACCGATCAGGCTTCCGCGATCCATGAGTCTTCCTTGAGCTTGGCGCGAAGCCGCGCGATCGCCTGGCCATGCAACTGGCAGATGCGTGATTCGGTGACGCCGAACACTTCGCTGATCTCGCGCAGGTTGAGTTCCTGTTCGTAGTACAGCGACATCAGCAGCTGTTCGCGTTCGGGCAGGTTCTCGATGCCGGCGATGATGCAGGCACGCAGGTTGGCGTCGAGCAACTGCGGCAACGGCATGCTGGATTCGGCGGCGGACTGCTTGTCGAGGAAGGAATCGTCCTCGTCCGTGTCGCCGAAATCCTCGAAGTACAGCAGCTGGTGCCCGCGCGCGTCACCCAGCATCGACTGGTAGTCGGCGAGCGGAATCTTCATGGCTTCGGCGATTTCGGTTTCGCTGGGCTGGCGCCCGAGCTTGTGCTGCAGCGCGCTGATGGCCTGCTCGATCTTGCGCATCGACTGCCGCGCGCTGCGCGGCATCCAGTCGATCTGGCGCAGCTCGTCGATCATCGAGCCGCGGATGCGCTGGATCGCGTAGGCCTCGAACTGTGCGCTCTGCGCTTCGTCATAACGGCTGATCGCGTCCAACAGGCCGATCATGCCCGCCTGCACCAGGTCGTCTTCTTCGACGCTCGGCGGCAAACGGCCCATCATGTGATGGGCCAGTCGTTTGACCATGGGCATGTACTGCGTCAGCAGGTCGCTTTTTTCGCTTTTTCCGCTTGCGGTATACACCCTTACCCTCTCCTATAGGCTTCCACCAGGCAGCCGCCCTGGATCACGCGCTGCATGAACGCCCCGACGCTTCCCAGGCTGGGGGGCTGCGGCCAGCAGAGCAAACCCTCCGCCAGTTTACGGAACTGCGAGGTGGATTGTGCAACCGGGAAGGCGTCCACCACCGAGGTGTGCAAATGGCTGGCGCGGGTCATGCGCTCGTCGAGCGGAATATACCCCAGGTAATCGACCGCGACCCCCAGATAGCGCTCGGCAGTCTGGGAGAAATTCTGCGCAACGGCCTGCGCCTGTTCCTGCGATTCCATGCGATTGAGCAGCAGACGGAAGCGGCGCTTGCCGAAGTTCTGCGACAGCCGCTTGACCAGCGTGTAGCCCTGGGTGATCGCGGTGCTACCGGGCGGCAGCACGACCATGATCTCGGTCGCGGCAAGGCCGAGTGGCAGCGCGTCGGGGTCGGTGGCCTCTTCCATGTCGACCAGCACTACGTCGACACCGCATTGCAGGCGGTTGAAGCATTGCGCCAGCCATTCCTGGTCGCGCATCGACAGGCGGCCAAGCCGGGTGAAGCCGCCTCCCAGCGGCAGCACCTGAACGTTGTCGGGGCCGGTCAGCAGCAAGGCGTCCAGCGTGCACTGACCGGCGAGCACGTCCGCCACGTCGTAGCGCGGCGTCAGGCCCAGCGCCGCGCAGGCACCGCGGCCATGCTGGTCCTGGTCGATGATGAGCACGTCGCGCCCGGAGCGCGCCAGCGCGACGGCCAGGTTGGCGGTGGCGGACGTCTTGCCCGCGCCCTGCTGCCCCGACATCACGGTAATGACCTGAAACCCGGTCTGCCCCAGCAAGCGGCGCAGTCCGGCGGCCTGATCACTGACGAACTTATCCAAGGGCCACCGCGCTTTCACGATGCGGGGTGTGCATGCCGGAAAGCGCGAACGCCAGTTCGCTGTCGTCCAGTTTCCAGGGCGAGGACAGCGTGCGGGTCTTGAAGGCGCGGTGAACCAGGTACTGGCGGTTGGCCAGGTGCAGGTCCTCGGGCACCCGCTGGCCGGTGGCCAGGTAGTGCACGTTGAGTTCGTGGCGGATCGCGCAGTCGAGTGCCGGGCCCAGGCTCGCGGCCTCGTCGACCTTGGTCAGGATGCAGCCGTCCAGACCGCGTGTCTGGTAGGCCTGCACCACCTCGTTGAGGGTGTCGCCGTGGCTGGTGGCATTGAGCATCAGCAGGCGCTTGATCGGCTGGCCGGCCTGGCACAGCATTTCCACCTGTTCGGCAACGGCCTGGTCGCGCTGGCTCATGCCGATGGTGTCGATCAGCACGGTGTGCTTATTGCGCAATTCGGCCAACGCCAAGCGCAGGTCGGCGGCGTCGCGCACCGCATGCACGGTCACGCCGAGAATCTTGCCGTAGATGCGCAGCTGTTCGTGGCCGCCGATCCGGTAGCTGTCGGTGGTCAGCAGCGCCAGCTTTTCGGCGCCGTGACGCACCACGAAGCGTGCAGCCAGCTTGGCGGTGGTGGTGGTCTTGCCGGCGCCGGTCGGGCCCATCAGGGCGAACACACCGCCGGCGTCGAGCATGTCGGTTTCGTTCTGCATCACCTGCAGGCGCTTCATCAGTGTGTTGCGCATCCAGACCTGTGCCTGGTCGGCGTCGCCTTTGGGCAGGGCTTCCAGCATCTCGCGCGCCAGCGTGGCACTGAATCCGGCCGTCAGCATTTCGCGCATCAGCGTGGCGCCGGACGGGTCGCGTCCCGGCAGGTCGCGCCAGGCCAGGTCGGCGAGCTGGCTTTCCAGCCGCGTCTGCAGCGTCTTGATTTCGCTGATGACGCTTTTCGCCAGTTGCGCGCTCTCCTGGCTCGGCACCGCGACGCGCTCGATCAGGCGACGCTTGATCGTGACCTCGGGCGTCGGTTCGGGCGTCCGGCCCAGACCCGCATGGCGAAAAACGGGCACTGCAGCGGGCGCCGATACCGGTTTTTCCACCGCGGGCGGCGCCATGCTGGCGATGTCGTCGGCGGCCAGCGCCAACACCTCGACTCCGCCATCCACAGCGCGATTGGAGAGGATGACCGCATCGGGTCCGAGTAGCTCACGCAACTGACGCATGGCCTCCCGGGATGTTTTGGCGACGATTCGTTTCACGTTCATGCTGCTCCTCCTACAAGGGAAGTCACTTTGATCTGTTTGCCTTCGGGTACTTCAGCGTGCGAAAGCACTTTGAGTTGCGGCACGGTGCGCCGCAGGAAACGTGCAAGCAGCGGACGCAGCACGGCCGGCGTCAGCAGCACCGCGGGATGACCCAGGGCCTCCTGACGCTGGGTGGACGTCTGGGTCCGTTCCAGCAAGGTGTCGGCCAGCCCCGGCTCCATGCCGGCGGCATCGTGGCCGGTTTGCAGGGTCTGCATCAGCAGGCGCTCCAGGCCCTGGTCGAGTGCGATCACCGGCAGTTCATTGGTCGAGCCGTAGATCTGCTGCACGATGGAACGGCCCAGCGCCACCCGCACCAGCGCGGTGAGTTCGTGCGGGTCCTGCACCCGCGTGGCATGCTCGAGCAAGGTGTCGATGATGGTCCGCATGTCGCGGATTGCCACGCCTTCGATCAGCAAGTTCTGCAGCACTTTCTGCACTGCGGAGAGCGTCAGCATTTTCGGCACCAGGTCTTCCACCAGCTTGGGCGCACTCTTGCCCAGGTGGTCGAGCAGTGCCTGCGCTTCCTGGCGGCCGAGCAGTTCGGCGGCATGCAGGGTGACCAGATGGTTCAGATGGGTGGCGATCACGGTACCGGGGTCGACCACGGTGTAACCCATCGACTGTGCCTGTTCGCGCAGGCCAGACTCGACCCACACCGCCGGCAGGCCGAACGCGGGATCGGTTGTGGCGACACCCGGCAAGGTGGCGCTGATGTTGCCCGGGTCGATGGCGAGGAACAGGCCGGTGCGCACTTCGCCGCTGCCGATTTCCACGCCTTTCAGGGTGATGCGATAGCTGTTCGGATTGATCTCGAGATTGTCGCGAATGTGCACGGCGGGCGGCAGGAAGCCAATCTCGCGCGCGAATTTCTTGCGGATGCCCTTGATGCGGCGCACCAGTTCGCCGTCGGCCGCGTTGTCCACCAGCGGGATCAGGCGATAGCCGACTTCCAGCCCCAGGGTGTCGACCGGTGCCACATCTTCCCAGCTGGCTTCTTGGCTTTCGACGGAGGCAAGCGGGGCCTCCTGCACCTCCGGTTCCACCTCGGGTTTTTGGTGGCTGCCTCGCCAGGCGAGCCAGACGATGCCGCCCGCCAGCAGCAGGAAGACGAAGTTCGGCATGCCGGGAATCATGCCCATCAGGCCGAGGATCGCAGCAGTGAGATAGAGCGCCTGGGTCTTATTGAAGACGTTGGACATCATCTGACCGGCGATATCCTCTTCAGTACTGACGCGGCTGACGATGATGCCGGCAGCAATCGAGATGACCAGGGCCGGGATTTGTGCCACCAGGCCGTCGCCAATCGCCAGCAGCGTGTAGTTGCGGGCGGCGTCGGCCAGAGACATGTCGTGCTGCATCAGGCCGATGAGCAGGCCGCCGACGATGTTGATGATCAGAATCAGGATGCCGGCGATCGCATCGCCGCGGACGAATTTCGAGGCACCGTCCATCGAACCGTAAAAATCAGCTTCCTGCGAAATTTCTGTGCGGCGGCGACGCGCCTCGTTTTCGTCGATGAGGCCGGCATTCAGGTCGGCGTCGATCGCCATCTGCTTGCCCGGCATCGCATCGAGGGTAAAACGCGCGCTGACTTCGGCGATGCGGCCGGCGCCCTTGGTGATGACGATGAAGTTGATCACCACCAGAATGACGAACACGATAATGCCGACCGTGTAATCGCCGCCGACCAGAAAATGGCCGAAGGCCTCGATCACCTTGCCGGCGGCGTCCGGGCCGGTATGGCCTTCCAGCAGCACCACCCGAGTCGATGCCACGTTGAGCGACAGCCGCATCAGGGTGGACAGCAGCAACACCGTCGGGAAGGCGGCGAAATCGAGCGCCTTCTTGGTCGACAGGCTGACCAGCAACACCATGATGGACAGCGCGATGTTGAACGTGAACAGCAAATCCAGCGCGATCGGCGGCAGCGGCAGCACCAGCATCGCCAGAATCAGGACGATGAAAATCGGCGCCGCCAGCGCACGAACGTTGGCGCCATTGAACAGACTGGAGAGGCTCAGGGTACCGTTCATGCGGTGGTGGTCTGCAGCGGATCAAGTTCGGGCGGCACCGGCAGCACGGTCGGCGCTGCGGGATAAGCGCCGCCCGTCTGCTGGTAATGGCGCAGCTGGAACACATAGGCCAGCACTTCGGCCACCGCTGCGTAGAGGGTGGCCGGGATTTCATTGCCGATTTCGGTGTGGCGGAACAGCGCGCGCGCCAGCGGTGGCGCCTCCAGCATCGGGATTTTGTGCTCGGCTGCGAGCTCGCGGATGCGCGCGGCGACGACGTCGGCACCCTTGGCCACCACGCGCGGCGCGCCCATCTTGCCTTCGGTGTACTTGAGCGCAACCGCGTAATGGGTCGGGTTGGTCACTACCACGTCGGCGGTGGGGATCTCGGACATCATGCGGCGGCGTGCCATCTCGCGCTGCTGGGCACGGATACGCGCCTTCAGATGCGGGTCGCCCTCGGATTCCTTGGCCTCGCGCCGCAGTTCTTCCATGCTCATCCTGAGCTTCTTGAAGTGGTTCCAGATCTGGAACGGCAGGTCGATCATGACGATGAACACCATCGTGGCCGAGACCAGCAGAAAGATCTTGCCAATCATATCGCCCATGTGCTGGATGGCCTGTACGGGCGACTCCATGCTGAGCGAGAAAACGGATTCGACGTTGATCCAGATGAGCCACACGGCGACGCCGCCGAGCAGCCCCACCTTGGCCAGCGCCTTGACCAGTTCGACCAGGCCCTGGCTCGAGAACATGCGCTTGATGCCCGATGCCGGGTTGAGACGATTGAATTTCGGCATCAGCGCCTTGGTGCTGAACAACCAGCCCGTCAGCAGCAGCGGCGTAATCACGGTGGCAAATACCACCAGCAGGAAAAACGGGGCCAGTGCAAACGCCGCTTCAAAGAAAAGACTCGATAGCTGCGCCATGACATGCGACGTGTCGCGCGCAAAGCCGGGCTCGAAACTCAGGCCGTCGCGCATGATGTGCGACAGGGTCTGCCCCAGTCCGTTGGCCATGATCCACAGGGCGGACCCGCTCGCCATCAGCACGACAAACGTGCTCAGTTCGCGCGACTGGATGACCTGACCTTCCTCGCGCGCCTTTTCCAGCTTTTGTGGCGACGCTGATTCTGTCTTTTCCTGATCGTTTTGCTCTTCAGCCATCCCGGTTCTCACCTGTTGGAGGGAACCCTGCCCCGCGCAGGTGCGCGAGACGGGTTTTCTTAAGCTGAATTATTGGCCAGGCGAAACGCTGGCGATCAGGGGAATAAGGGTGGATTTGGCCTGCTATTTCGCGCCAGCGGCGCGTGGATCAACGCGCTGCTGTGTCAGCGTCCGGCGTTTCGCCGGTCTCGGCTTCGATCTCGGCGGGGTCGCTGACACCGGAGGCCTCTTTAGTGATGGCCTCCTCGGTACGCTTGTTCATCACGATGATGCTGATGCGGCGATTGACCGGGTCCAGCGGCTGGGCACTGCCGAAGGGCACCGATGAGGCGAGTCCGACCACGCGCAGCATTTTTGCGTCGTCCATGCCGCCCGCGACCAGTTCACGGCGCGAGGCGTTGGCGCGGTCGGCCGACAGTTCCCAGTTACTGTAGCCGCGTTCGCGGTTGGCATAGGGCATTGCGTCGGTGTGCCCTGACAGGCTGACGCGGTTTTGCACGTCGTTCAGCAGCGGGCCGATCTCACGCAGAATGATCTTGGTGTAGGGCTGCAATTCGGCGCTGGCGAGGTTGAACATCGGCCGGTTCTGCTCGTCGACGATCTGAATGCGCAGGCCCTCGCTGGTGATGTCGATCAGCAACTGGCGCTTGAACTGACGCAGTGTGGGGTTGGCATCGATCGCCTTCTCCAGGCTTTTTTTCAGTTGCTTGAGGTTCTCCTTCTCGACCCGTTCGAGCTCGGCTTTGGCCGCTCTCAGGTTGAAGGTTCTTTTCTCGGGTTCGGTTTCGCCTTTCTTGACCTGACCGGACTGGCGCGTGATGTCGGTGCCGCCGCCCTTGATCACGCTGGAGCTGTCGCCGCTGCCCGAGCCGCCTTGCATGGCCACCTTGAGCGGGGTCTTGAAATACTCGGAAATGCCTTCGAGGTCGCCCTTGGCGGTCGAGCCGAGCAGCCACATCAGCAGGAAGAAGGCCATCATCGCGGTGACGAAGTCGGCATAGGCGATCTTCCAGGCGCCACCGTGGTGGCCGCCCGTCACTTTCTTGATGCGCTTGACGATGATCGGGGGTTTTTGCTCGCTCATGAAGGCTTATGCGGGTACGCGGACGTCAGCGCCGCGGTCAGCGCGATTTCGCGCCCTTCACATGCGTTTCCAGTTCGCTGAAGGAGGGCCGCTCAGTCGAGAACAGCACCTTGCGGCCGAATTCGACCGCGATGGCCGGCGCGTAGCCGTTGATGCTGGCCAGGAGCGTGACCTTGACGCACTGGAACATCTTGGTCGATTCGTTCAGCTTCTGCTCCAGCAGGTTGGCGAGCGGGCTGACGAAACCATAGGCCAGCAGGATGCCGATGAAGGTGCCGGTCAAGGCCGCACCGATCAGGATGCCCAGCTCAGCGGGCGGTAGGCCGACCGAGCCCATGGTTTTGACCACGCCCATCACTGCCGCCACGATGCCGAACGCCGGCAGGCCGTCGCCCAGCTTGCTCACGCTGTGCACGGGAATCTCGCCTTCCTGGTGGTGGGTTTCGATCTCGTTGTCCATCAGGTTCTCGATCTCGAAGGCGTTCATGCTGCCGCTGACCATCAGGCGCAGATAGTCGGTGAGAAATTCGATGATGTGGTGGTCGGCCAGGATGGCCGGGTACTTGGCGAACAGCGGGCTGCTCTCCGGCGCATCAACATCGGCCTCGATCGACATCAGGCCTTCCTTGCGGATTTTGGTCAGCAGCTCGTACAGCAGCGCGAGCACGTCCATGTAGAGCGCGCGGTTGTATTTGGATCCCTTGAACAAGGTGGGCAAGGCCTTCAACGTGGCCTTGATGGCCTTGCTGTTGTTGGCCACCAGAAAGGCGCCGATCGCGCCACCGCCGATAATGAGGAGCTCGATCGGATGCCACAAGGCCGCCAGATAGCCCCCCGCCAGCGCATAGCCGCCAAACACGCACAGCAGAACCGTAATATACCCACCGATGACTAACAACTGTCTGTTCCTTTACTTGGGTCGGCCGGATCCGGACACCATCGTGCGGTCCGCTTTCCGGCATTTGAAGCGAGAGTACTCAGGGATGAATTCGACCAGATCACACGAAACTTGATGGCGCGGCCTCAGTAAATTCAACCACTCCCCTGCATGCACCATACGTAAAGGGTGTGCCGCTCGCCCTCGGCCAAGGGGATCACCCGATCGGGTGGACGGGCGTCGACGCCGAAGGACAGGCTGACGAACAGGCTGCCGGGGCGCATCTGGCGCTCGGCCTGCTGCCACAGGTCCGGCATCGCCGCAGGCGACAGAAAAGCGAACACGACGTCGAACGCGCCCAGGTCAAGATGTGCATAGTCGCGGCGCAGGAAATCGACCCGGCTGTGCCTGAGGCGTGCGCGCAACCGGCTGATCAGCCACGGCGCCGGCGCGATTTCGACGCCGCTGAACTGCCCCTGCGGAAAACGCGCCTCCAGATGGAATAGCACGCCGCCGAAGCCGCTGCCGAGGTCGATGAGACGGAACGGGCCGCGCTCCGGCAACTGCGCTGCCAGCGCCTGCCAGGCCTTGCGGTCAGACAGATAGAGGGGAACCCGGGTGCGGAAACTGCTCCAGTAGAACAGCAGCAACAGCAGGAAGGCCGCCAGGTAGGCCCAGGCCGGTAAATCCAGCTGCAAGGCCGCAAGAACAACGAGCAGGAACCCGGCATGCAGCGGGCGCCACCAGATCGGCTGCTTCCAGTAATGGCTGAGCCCGGCGGCGAGTGCGCCTTGGGCCAGGGCCAGTTGCCACAGCACGGGCGAGAATAAAAAAACGGCCTGGATCAGGCCGTTGAACAGTAACGCCAGGAGGAGAGCGGCGCACTGTATGAGGAGAGATTGGAGCGCAACTGGCAGGCGCGTCATTGCCGGCGGCCGGGACCGTACGCTCAGGCTGCGGCGCTAAGCTCGGCCGCGGCCTTGGCCTTGCGGGTTTTGCCGGCGCGCGCGGGCATATTGCACAGGCCGCACACATATTTGTCGTGCAGGTCGTCCGGATGCACCACGAAGTGACCGCCGCAGTCACTGCAGACGGCGGTTTCGAGCATGCGGCTTTCAAAGAAACGGTTCAGTGTCCAGGCGCGGGTGAAGCTCAACACGGCCTCGATCTGGTTGGTGTGCAGGTATTCCTGGTACAGGCGGTAGCTTTTCAATACGGCTTCGATGCCGCTGCAGTCGCTGTTGCGGGTGATATAGCGGTGGATGTTGATGAACAGCGAGGAATGAACGTTGGGCAGCCAGGTCAGGAACCAGTCGGTCGAGAACGGCAGCATGCCCTTGGGTGGTGATACGCCCTTCACTTCCTTGTACAGCTTGAGCAACCGCTCGCGCGACAACGTGGTTTCAGATTCCAGTACTTGCGGGCGGGCGCCGAGTTCGATCAGTTCGATCGCCAGTTGGGTGTCGCGCATTTCAGTCAGCAGGCTTTTTTTGCCCATGTCTCGCTCCCTTGTGTGGTGCTGGATTCAGGCGAAGGCTTCGGCTTGCTGGGCGGCCATCAGGATGGCGGCGTGCGACTGTGCAAGCGAGCGATCCTTGGTGTAATTGGTCAGCATATTCAGCACCGCGCCGCCGTCGAAGCGCAAGCGCGACACCATCATGCCGGAGCTGGCCAGCTTGAGAATCTGTGCGGGGGTCAGGGCCTCGACCAGTTCGGCGACGTCCTGGGTGATGCCGAGGCGAAATATGGCCGTGGCCTTGTCGTGCTGGATCATGCTCTGCGCCAGCATCAGGTAGTTGAGATTGACATCGCGCATCTCGTCCAGCATTTCGTCCATTTTCATTTTGCCTGTCCTTCCGTCGAAATTATTTTCGAATTCACACTTAAGTCAGCGTGTTGAATTCGTTTTCGGACGGGACAGGGGAAAGTTAACGTAGAGAAGCGCTGTATTGCCGGTCCGATATCTACCACATTCGGTGTCGGTGTTTGTCCTACAGAGGGCAAAAAAGGCCACTCGCGTGGCCGGGTCATGGCTACCCCCGTCTGCTTGTCCTAGCTGCGCTTGTAGATATCCTCGAAACGCACGATGTCGTCCTCGCCCAGGTAGGTGCCCGACTGCACCTCGATCATGTGCAGGTCGATCTTGCCGGGGTTTTCCAGGCGGTGGCTGGTCCCCAGCGGGATATAGGTCGACTGGTTCTCGGTCAGCAGCATGACTTCGTCGCCGCAGGTGACGCTGGCGGTGCCGGACACGACGATCCAGTGCTCGGCGCGGTGGTGGTGCATCTGCAGGCTGAGCTTTTCGCCCGGCTTGACCATGATGCGCTTGACCTGGAAGCGCTCGCCCTCGTCGATGCCCTCGTACCAACCCCAGGGCCGGTACACCTGCTTGTGGATCAGGTGTTCGCAGCGCTTTTCGGCCTTCAGGCGATCCACCAGCTTCTTCACGTCCTGCACCTGGTCCTTGTTTGCCACCAGCACCACGTCGGCGGTTTCCACCACCACCAGGTCGGTCACGCCGAGCAGCGCCACCATCCGGGTTTCGGCGCGAACGAAGTTGTTGCGGGCGTTTTCCAGCATGACGTCGCCGCGGGTGGCGTTGCCCTGCCCGTCCTTCTCCGCCACGTCCCACAACGCAGTCCAGGCGCCGATGTCGTTCCAGGCCATGTCGGCCGGCACCACGGCGGCGCGGCGGGTGTGTTCCATCACCGCGTAGTCGACCGAGTCCGACGGGCAGGCCTCGAAGGCCGCCGGGTCCAGCCGCACGAAATCGAGGTCCAGCGAGGCGGCATCGAGTGCTGCGCGGCTGGCATCGAGAATATCCGGGCGCAAGGCCTTCAACTCGTCGAGAAAATCGGTCGCGCGGAACAGGAACATGCCGCTGTTCCAGAAATAGTCGCCGGACGCCACATACTGCTGCGCCGTGGCCAGGTCGGGCTTCTCAACGAAGGCCGCCACCTGGTGCGCGCCCGCGCTGTCGGCCAGCGGTGCACCCTTCCGGATGTAGCCGTAGCCGGTTTCCGGGGTGGCGGCCACGATGCCGAAGGTGGCGAGATGCCCGTGTTGTGCCGCCTCGGCCGCGGTGCGGATGGCGGCATGAAAGGCCGCGACGTCGCCGATCAAGTGATCGGCCGGCAGCACCAGCATCAGGGCGTCCGCATCGGCACGCGACAGCATCAGCGCAGCCACCGCAATCGCCGGCGCAGTGTTGCGTCCCACCGGCTCCAGCACGATGGCGTGCGGCGGCGTGTCGATCTGGCGCATCTGCTCGGCGATCATGAAGCGGTGCTCGACATTGCACACCATCAGCGGGGCCGCCATTTCCGGCATGTCGGCCAGGCGGCTGACGGTGTCCTGCAGCAGGCTTTTGTCGCTGGCGAGCGGCAGCAGCTGCTTCGGCAGCGCCGCGCGGGACAGGGGCCACAGACGGGTGCCGGAGCCCCCGGAAAGAATCACGGGATGGATGGTAGTCATATCGTCAGCTCTTTAAATTGTCATTGTGTCGAACGTGGCACATTATCCCCCAGACACAGGGCCAGTGCCGCCTCCCAGTCGGGCAGCCGCACACCGAACGTCGCCGCCAGCTTGCCGCAATCCAGTTGCGAATTGGCCGGGCGCGGCGCCGGCGTAGGATAGCCCGAAGTCGGGATCGCTGTCAGTTGGGCCAATTTGGTGTCCTCGCGCGCAAGCTGTGCCAGGATCGCCGCAGCGAAGCCATGCCAGCTGGTGCGCCCGTCACAGCTCAGATGATAAACCCCCGATGTTGCAGTTTGATCGGGGCGATCCAGCCAGCGCGCGATCGTCAGCGCCGTGGCCTCGGCAATCAGGCGCGACCAGGTCGGCGCGCCAAACTGGTCGTCGACCACCGCCAGGGACTCGCGCTCGCGCGCCAGCCGTTGCATGGTCAAAAGGAAGTTGCGTCCGCGCAGGCCGTACACCCAACTGGTGCGCAGGATCAGGTGCGGGATGCCCCCGCGCTGCACCGCCTGCTCGCCCGCCAGCTTGCTCGCGCCATAGACCCCCAGCGGACTGGGCGTGTCGTCTTCGGTGTACGCGCCGGCCTTGTGCCCGTCGAACACATAGTCAGTGGAAAAATGCACCAGCGGGATGCCACAGGCGGCCAGTTCGCGCGGTGCGGCCGCGTTGATTGCGTGCGCCAACCCGGTCTCGGATTCGGCCTTGTCCACCGCTGTGTAGGCGGCCGGATTGACGATCAGGTTCGGCGCAATCGCAGCGACTGCGCGACGAATGGCCGCCGTATCGGCGAGGTCGAGTACATTGCGGTCGGCTGCGATGACCTCGCCCAGCGGCGCCAGCGACCGTTGCAATTCCCAGCCCACCTGGCCGTTGACGCCGGTGAGCAGGATTTTCACCCAAACACCTCGCACTGATCGAGCGGCAGACCGAGCTGGTCCTTGGCGGACAGCAGCGGTTCGCCATCCAACGGCCAGGCAATATCCAGTGCCGGGTCATTCCACTGCAAACAGCGCTCGTGTCCCGGCACGTAGTAATCGGTAGCCTTGTAGAGAAACTCGGCATGGTCGGACAGCACCAGAAAGCCGTGCGCAAAGCCCGGCGGGATCCAGACCATTTCGTGCGTCTCGGCCGACAGCCGGCAAGCAGCGACGCGACCGAAATGGGGCGAGGCGCGGCGCAGGTCGACCGCCACGTCGAACACTTCGCCTGCCACCACGCGCACCAGCCTGCCTTGCGGCTGCCGAAGCTGATAATGCAGGCCGCGCAGCACGTCGCGACCCGAGCGCGAGTGATTGTCCTGCACGAACTCGACGTCGATGCCGATCTCGGCAAAAGCCTTGCGGTTATAGCTCTCGAACAGGAAGCCGCGCGCGTCGGCAAATACTTTAGGGCGTAGTAGCAGCACCTCGGGATGCTGGGTTGCGATCACCTGCATCAGAACACCCGATCGTTCAGCACGTCCATCAAATACTGACCGTAGCCATTCATCATCAGCGGCTGCGCCAGTGCCTGCAGCTGTGCCGCATCGATAAACCCCCTGCGATAGGCGATCTCTTCCGGACAGGCGATCTTCAGGCCCTGGCGTTTTTCGATGGTCTGGATATAGAGCGCCGCATCGATCAGCGAATCGTGGGTGCCGGTATCGAGCCAGGCCTGACCGCGCCCCATCACCTGCACGTCGAGCTCACCCCACTCGAAGTACTGGCGGATCAGGTCGGTGATTTCGAGCTCGCCGCGCGCTGAAGGCTTCAACGCCCGTGCGATGTCGATCACCCGGTTGTCGAAAAAATATAGCCCGGTGACGGCATAGCGCGATTTGGGGTGGGCGGGTTTTTCCTCCAGGCTGACCGCATGGCCGTCGGCGTCGAACTCGATCACGCCATAACGCTCAGGATCCGTCACCGGGTAGGCGAACACGGTGGCGCCGTGCGCGCGCTGCCCGGCCATCTGCAAATCCTGGCTCAGTTCGTGGCCGTAAAAAATGTTGTCGCCCAGCACCAGGGCACAGGCGTCGGGACCGATGAAATCGCTGCCGATCAGGAAGGCCTGCGGCAATCCTTCGGGCGCGGCCTGCACCGCGTAGCGGATGCTGATCCCCCACTGCGCGCCGTCGCCTAGCAGCTGTTCGAAGCGCGGCGTGTCCTGCGGCGTGGAAATCAGCAGGATGTCGCGGATCCCCGTCAGCATCAGTGTGGTCAGCGGGTAGTACACCATGGGCTTGTCATACACCGGCAGCAGCTGCTTGGAAATGGCCTGGGTGATGGGATACAGACGGGTGCCGGAGCCGCCGGCGAGGATGATGCCCTTGCGTGTGCTCATGCGTGCGTGTCTGCGTAGTTTCTGGATACCCAGCTGCGGTATTCGCCGCTGGTCACGTGATTGACCCAGTCCTGGTGCGCCAGATACCAGGCCACCGTCTTGCGAATGCCGGTCTCGAAAGTCTCGCTGGGCGTCCAGCCGAGTTCGCGTTCGATCTTGCTCGCATCGATCGCGTAGCGCTGGTCATGCCCAGGGCGATCCTTTACAAAAGTGATCAGACGGGCGTGCGGCGTCACCGGCGAGCCGGAATGCAGTTCATCGAGGATGGCGCACAGCGTGTTGACGACGTCGAGATTGGTCTTCTCGTTGCAGCCGCCGATGTTGTAGGTCTCCCCCACCCTGCCCGCTTCCAGCACGCGACGGATCGCGCTGCAATGGTCACCGACGTAGAGCCAGTCGCGCACATTACTGCCGTCGCCGTAGATCGGCAGCGACTTGCCCGCCAAGGCGTTGTGGATCACCAGCGGGATCAGCTTTTCCGGAAACTGCAGCGGGCCGTAGTTGTTCGAGCAGTTGGTGGTCAGCACCGGCAGGCCGTAGGTGTGGTGGTAGGCGCGCACCAGATGGTCGGATGCGGCCTTGGACGCCGAATACGGGCTGTTCGGCGCATACGCCGTGGTTTCGGAAAACGCCGGATCGGTCGGGCCGAGCGAGCCGTACACCTCGTCGGTCGACACGTGCAGAAATCGGAATGTCTCCTGTTCATCCGCCGGCAGCGCCGACCAGTGCGCGCGTACCGCTTCCAGCAGATTGAAGGTGCCGACCACATTGGTCTCGATGAATTCGGCCGGACCGTGGATGGAGCGGTCGACGTGGCTTTCGGCGGCGAAGTTGATGACCGCGCAGGGTCGGTGACGGGCCAGCAGGTCGTCGACGAGTGCGCGATCACCGATGTCGCCTTGCACAAACACATGCCTCGCGTTGTCACGCAGGGACGTCAGGTTTTCCAGATTGCCCGCATAGGTCAGTTTGTCGAGATTGACGATGCTTTCATTGCAAGCCGCCAGCCAATCCAGAACGAAATTGGCGCCGATGAAACCGGCGCCTCCGGTCACCAGGATCATCGGAGCACTCAATTGGCAGGTTTTTCGTCCGCCTTCTCGCTGTCGGGCTTTTCTTCGTCGGCTTGCTTCTCGACGGCCGGTGCATAGGCGCTGCTGTATTCGATCTTGGCCGCCTCACGCAGCTTCTTCATGTCCGCTTCCAGCAGTTCCTTGCGCTTCTGCACCATCAGGGCGCGCTCGATGACGTCATGCGCCTGTTCCAGCGACACCGGTTGCATCTGGCTTTCCAGCAACTGCTGAATCAGCAACTGCCCCGGACGCGTCGAGAACACCGTCACCTGGCCATCTTTCATCTGGCTGAGCCGGCCCAGCAGGGGCGCCGGAATCTGCTCGGCCGGTTTCACCGCCACCGCCGTCTTGCCATCGATGCCCTGCTCCTTCACCCAGTTGACGAAATCCCCCATTGAGTGACTGCTCGTGAGTTGGGCCTCGACCTCGGCCACCCGCGGGGGCTCAACCTGGAGATCGAGCTCCTGGATGCGGTAAATCCGGCGCTGGGAAAAGAGTTCCGGATGCTGGTTGTAGTACTCGGCGATTTCGGTTTCTGCGGGTTTGGCGACATCCTTGAAATTGCGTTCGGCATAGGCCTCCGCCAGCACCTGGCGGCCGGCCTGCGCCACCGCGATCTGCACCGCCGGATCCTTGTCCAGGCCGGTCTTTTTGGCCGCTTCCGCCACCAGGCGCTGATCGATCAGGGCCTGCAGCACCTTGCTTTTCGCATCTGCGGTCTGTGCTTCATTCAAGTCGCCCAGGCGGGATACGGCCAAGTCCAGTTCCGCTTCGCTGATCGTGTCGCCGGCAACGGTGGCCACGGTTGCGCTCTTGGTTTCAGTGGCAGGTTTTTCGCATGCGGACAGCAGCATGGCAAGCGCGGCGAGCGTAATTAACGATGCATGACGGGATTTCATGGGCACTCCTATTATCGAACGTGCCCGTATGGTGAGGGATTGAACTGTATTCGGCAAGCCAGCCTGCTGCACGAGCCGCGAAGTTCTATGTGGCAAATTAGGAGGCTTGAGCCCCTGCACGACGTGCGGGCAGGGTCAAATGACACGGGCTTCATGCGCGGCGCACCTGCCCGTAACGGATACGGTGGAAGTGCGCCCGCTGTCGGACGTAATCCCGTCTTCGGGTTTTACTGCCCCTCGTCCGCCATGGCCTTCGGGCCATTCGACTGACGCGCCTCGCGCAGGGCGCGTGCCGCCCGATCTTTTGCGGTTTCACGAGTGGGATCGTTCATCGCTGCAGGGCCGCTCGACTTGCGAGCTTGCTGCAGCGCGAGCGCGGCTTTTTCCCGCGCGGCCTGCTCATCCTGAATGCGCTTCGCGTTCAGCGCGGCCTCACGGGCGCGTTCGGCCTGTTCCGCCTTCAGGGCCGCATCGCGACGTGCCTGCGCCTGCGCCGCTTCCTGGGCCTGGCGCTGTTGGACTTGCTTCAGGGCGAGTTGCTCGGCGGCTTCGCGGGCAGCCTGCTGGCGGGCACGCTCGGCTTCCCGCTTGCGCTCAACCTCTTCGCGTGCCTTCTGGGCTTCGAGACGGGCGCGGGCTTCCTTGAGGTCTTCACGAATCTGCACACCGGTCTGGCGAATGCGCTCGCCGACTGCGGCGAGGTCACCGCTATCGGCGGGCGGTTCGGCCGCGGGTGCGCCGGCGGGCAGCAGGCCGATCAGCACAACGACGGCAATGCGGGATGCGTGGGGGAGATTCATGACGACTCCTTCGTATTAACGGTCAGATCGCAGGCATACATCCCCGGGTGACGGAAACACCGTCAACCCGGAATGCGCACCTGCCGCTTAACGTTAATACGGCCACCCACGCGATAAACTTTATGCAGGACCCCGAAATCAGGCCGGCACGGCCTCCTCGAACACCAGACTGACCTGACCGTTGGCGTCGATGTCGATGGTCACCCGCCCGCCGTGCGCCAGCTTGCCAAACAGCAGCTCGTCGGCCAAGGCCTTGCGGATGGTGTCCTGGATCAGGCGCGCCATCGGCCGTGCGCCCATGAGCGGGTCGAAGCCGTTCTTGGCCAGATAGGCCTTCAAGGCATCGGTGAACACCGCCTCGACCTTCTTCTCGTGCAACTGCTCTTCCAGTTGCATCAGGAACTTGTCGACCACCTGCAGGATGATCGGCTCGGTCAGCGCCGCGAACGGAATGATCGCATCGAGCCGGTTGCGGAACTCCGGCGTGAACATGCGCTTGATCTCGGCCATCTCGTCGCCACTTTCGCGCGAGTTGGAAAAGCCGATGCTGGCCCGGTTGAGCATTTCCGCGCCAGCGTTGGTCGTCATGACCAGCACCACATTGCGGAAATCGGCTTTGCGCCCGTGGGTATCGGTCAGCGTGCCGTGGTCCATCACCTGCAGCAGTACATTGAAAATATCCGGGTGTGCCTTTTCGACTTCATCCATCAAAACAACGGCATAGGGGTGTTTGTTGATCGCTTCTGTCAACAGGCCACCCTGGTCGAAGCCGACATAGCCCGGCGGCGCGCCGATCAGGCGGCTCACCGCATGGCGCTCCATGTATTCCGACATGTCGAAGCGGATCAGCTCGACCCCCAGCACGTAGGCCAGCTGGCGCGCGACCTCGGTCTTGCCGACCCCGGTGGGCCCGGAAAACAGGAAATTGCCGATCGGCTTCTGCGGATTGCCGAGCCCGCTGCGCGACATCTTGATCGCGGTGGCGAGCGCGTCGATCGCGGTGTCCTGGCCAAACACCACGGCCTTGAGGTCGCGGTCCAGCGTCTTCAGCGAGTTCTTGTCGTCGGACGACACGGTCTTGGGCGGAATCCGCGCGATCTTGGCAATGATGTCCTCGATCTCCTTCGGCGTGATCGTGCGCTTCTGCTTGGATTTCGGCAGGATGCGCTGCGCTGCGCCCGCTTCGTCGATGACGTCGATCGCCTTGTCCGGCAGGTGACGGTCGTTAATGTAGCGCGCCGCCAGCTGTGCCGCGGTGGTCAGCGCGGCCGCCGTGTATTTGACGCCATGATGGTCCTCGAAGCGCGACTTCAGGCCGCGCAGGATCGCCACCGTCTCGCTGACCGAGGGCTCGGGCACGTCGATTTTCTGGAAACGCCGCGACAAGGCGTGATCTTTCTCGAAAATGCCGCGATATTCGGTGTACGTGGTCGCGCCGATGCAGCGCAGGTTGCCCGACGACAGTGCCGGCTTCAGCAGGTTGGAGGCGTCGAGCGTGCCGCCCGACGCCGCTCCGGCGCCGATCAGGGTATGGATCTCGTCGATGAACAGGATCGCCTTCGAATTGTCGGCGAGCTGCTTCAGCACGCCCTTCAGGCGCTGCTCAAAGTCGCCGCGGTATTTGGTGCCGGCCAAGAGCGCCCCCATGTCCAGCGCATACACGGTGCTTTGCGCCAGGATATCGGGCACCCCGCCTTCGATGATGCGGCGCGCCAGGCCTTCGGCAATCGCAGTCTTGCCCACGCCGGCCTCGCCTACCAGCAGCGGGTTGTTCTTGCGCCGGCGGCACAGGGTCTGGATCACGCGTTCCAGTTCCTGATCGCGCCCGATCAGCGGGTCGATCTTGCCGGCCAGTGCCTGCGTATTCAGGTTCTGCGCAAAGCTGTCGAGTGGCGACGCGGCCGGGGCCTCGGAGCTGGACTCGGCCACTTCGTCGGGCCGCACCGGCTCGCTCTGCGGGGTCTTGGTGATGCCGTGGGAGATGAAGTTGACAATGTCGAGCCGGGTCACGCCCTGCTGGGTGAGGAAATACACCGCATGCGAATCCTTTTCGCCGAATACCGCCACCAGCACGTTGGCGCCGGTCACTTCCTTCTTGCCGGACGACTGCACATGCAGGATCGCGCGCTGGATCACGCGCTGGAAGCCGAGCGTGGGCTGGGTATCGACCTCGCCTGCGCCATCCACCTTGGGGGTGTGCTCCTCGATGAAGGCGCCGAGTTGCTCGCGCATCGACTCGAGGTTGGCGCCGCAGGCACGCAGCACCTCCATTGCCGAGGGATTGTCCAGCATCGCCATCAGCAGGTGCTCCACCGAAATGAATTCGTGGCGTTTCTGCCGTGCGTCCATGAACGCCATGTGCAGCGTGACTTCGAGTTCCTGGGCAATCATCTCAACTTTCCTCCATCGTACATTGCAGCGGGTGCTGATGCTGCCGGGCGAAATCCACGACCTGCTCCACCTTGGTGTTTGCGATATCGCGCGGGTATACCCCGCACACACCCACGCCCTCAGTATGCACTTTGAGCATGATTTGCGTGGCCCGTTCTTGGTCAATGCCGAAAAACTTTTTCAGAACGTGCACCACGAACTCCATCGGGGTGTAATCGTCATTCAGCAACAACACCTTGTAGAGCGGCGGCGGCTTCACTTTTGCCGCAGCCGGTTCCAGTAGGGTAGTGCTTTCTCGCTTGGTTGCCATAGCCGGAATAAGCCTGTCTTCTTAGCCTTATTTTGAGGTGATGTGCGGAATTATCAAGCCCGCGATGAGTAGGGCTTAGGACTGCCTTGCCCCGAGTGTACGGCATCGGGCTGTCCGGGCTGTCGCCAGGCCTGATTGCACATCGGTACCGGGTGCATTTGAACGATATCAATATGGGCTATGTTTCTGCTGAAATTCGCTTCTGTGACGCTACGTGTTTGCGCCAAGTGCTCGCCACATGATGCTCGGAGACGCCAAAACGTACTTGCGGCCCTCAAAGCTCGCCGGCTTTGCCATCGAAAACGAGTCCTTCGCCGAGCCACCCGCTACACTGAGTGGCGTCTTGTGTTCGTGGCGCCAGTCGCGCAGACCCCCCAGGCTGTGCCGTCACCCTCCGGAGCCGTTAATGAATGAATCGCTGAAACCCGGCCTGCGCTACACCCACCGTTTCGTGATCCCGGCATCCAAGACCGTGCCGGCGTTGTATCCGGAAGCGCCCGAGTTCGTCGCCATGCCGGAGGTGTTTGCCACCGGCTTTCTGGTCGGTTTTCTCGAATGGGCCTGCATCCGCGCGATCAATCCCTACCTGGACGGACCTCGCGAGCAGACGGTGGGCACGCATATCGACGTCAGCCACGAGGCTGCCACCCCACCCGGTCAGGAAGTGACCGCGACGGTCGAACTGATCGAAGTCGACGGCAGGCGGCTGGTGTTTGCCGTCGAGGCGCACGATGGCGTGGACCGGATTTCCCGGGGACGCCACGAACGCTTCGTGATCAACCGGGAAAAATTTGACGCCCGCGTGCGCGCGAAGAAAGACACCCGCGCCTAGCCGTATGCCTGCCACCCTGCGCGCCGTTCAGGCCGACCTCACCACGCTCGCAGTGGATGCCATCGTCAATGCCGCCAACCCTACGCTGCTCGGCGGCGGCGGGGTCGACGGCGCGATCCATCGCGCCGCCGGCCCGCAGCTGCTGGATGCGTGCCGGCCGCTGGGCGGCTGCGCGACCGGCGACGCCCGGCTCACGCCGGGGTTTCAGCAGCCTACCCGGTACGTCATCCACACCGTCGGTCCGGTCTGGCACGGCGGCGACCGCGGGGAAGCGGAACAGCTGGCATCGTGCTACCGGCGTTCGCTCGAGATCGCGGCTGCACACGGTCTCGCGTCGCTCGCCTTCCCGGCCATCAGCACCGGTGTGTACGGTTATCCAAAAGAGGCCGCTGCCCGGATTGCGGTGGCGACCGTGCGCGCGCAGGTGCCGGCGTTTCCGCTGATCCGCGAGGTGATCTTCTGCTGCCATACGGCAGGGGACCTCGCGCGCTATCAGCGCCAGCTTGCCGACAGCTGAAGCGCAGATGAAGCTCATCCTGATTCATGGCATGGGCCGCACGCCGCTTTCGATGCTGCGGTTGCGTCGGCGTCTGCGGCGCGCCGGCCACCATGCCATCCTGTTCGGCTATTCGCCCACGTTCGAAACCCTGCAGGGCGCGAGCGGCCGCTTGGCGCGGCTGATCGAACGCCGGGTCGGCAGCGCGCCCTACGCGCTGGTCGGCCATTCGCTCGGCTCGGTGATCATCCGCGCGACCCTCGCCCGACTGGCGGGACAGATGCCCGCAGCCTGTTTTTTCCTGGCGCCGCCGATGGGTGCGTGCAAGGCCGCGCGGTTCTTTTCGCGCTTTTGGCTATACAAAAGAGTAATGGGCGAAATGGGCCGCCTGCTGGCATCGGAGGATTTCATGCGCGGGCTGCCGCTGCCGCCGGGCCGGGTCCGGATCTATGCGGGCACCGCCGGTCCGCGCGCAGCGTGGTTCCCGTTCGGCATGGAGGCCAACGACGGCATCCTTAGCGTGGCCGAGGCCACCGGCCACTGCGCCGCGGCCACGGTCAGGGTGCCGGCCCTTCACACTTTCATCATGAATTCGGCGCCGGTCGTCGACGACATGATCCGGTCGCTTGCAACGCTCGCGCCTGCACACACGCACACGTCCTGAGGAGACCGCATGGAACCCCGCATCAGTCTCATCACCCTCGGCGTCGCCGACCTCGAACGCGCTACCCGCTTCTACGCGAACTGTCTGGGTCTGCCTAAACTGGAAACCCCGCCGTCGATCACTTTTTTCGAACTCGGGACAACCTGGCTAGCGCTGTGGTCGCGCGAAAGCCTGGCAGAGGATGCCGGCCTGGCGCCGGCAGGCTCGGGCTTCCGCGGCTTTGCACTGGCGCACAACGTGCGCTCGCCGGCCGAGGTGGATGCATTGCTGACCCGGGTGGCCGCGTGTGGCGGCACCGTCACCCGGCCCGGACATCCGACGGACTGGGGTGGCTACTCCGGTTATTTCACCGATCCCGATGGTTTTGTCTGGGAAGTCGCGCACAACCCCAGCTTCCCGCATGTCTGAGCCGATCCTGAACGGCCACCGTGCCGCCACACGCGCCCTGCTGCGATCAGGACTCGTGCTGGCCGCAGCAGGCCTGGTCGGCTGTGCCCATTCACCGCCCACCCTCATTCCGGTTCTGGGTGCGCCGCTCGATGACCCCACCCGCGTCGCGCGACTGAATGAACGCACGAATAATCCCTTGCTGCTGCGCGGGGTGGATCGGCAGCCACTGGAAACGCTGCGCATCCCGGCCGCCGGCTGGAAGGATTACGACTACGTGCTGACAGACGGCAAACATACCCTTTGGGTCATCAGCATGCCCGCTGGCTATCCGCCGATTCCGCAGCGCATTCGCTGCTATGTGATCGAGGTGGAACTGGCGGCCGGGATGCGTTACCTTTTGAAAGAGGCGCTTCATCCCAGACAGGCGCTGCTGCTGCGCGCAGACACCGGCGAACAGGTTGCCGCCGGGCCCCTGATCGATGAGCCGTGGGTGTTCTCACGAACATGCCGGTGGCCTCCACCCTGATTCTCCGAGGAGTCTATGCAAGCCCGCATTGCCATCCCCCTGCCCATGATCCGACTGCCCAACACCCTGAACGCCTGGAACACACCCCGGTTCGAAACCGTCCTGAAACAGGAAATCGAGCAAATCGATGCCGGCAGCCTGCCGCTGCAGCAAGCGCTGGCCGCCAGCAGCTATGTGACCGACCGGCCCTTCCAGGCTATGCTGATCAGCGTGAACGAAGATGCCGGCCAGATATGCATCAAGGCGGGGATTTTCTTCACCGGCGTGATCGCCGGCTGCAGTTGTGCGGACGATCCGACGCCGGTCGACGAACTGAACGAATACTGTATGGTGCAGTTATGCATCGACAGGATCACGGCCGAAACCACGGTGGCACTGCTGGAAGAGTAGTCAGACGGACTGCCTGCGCCGCCGCGGCGCGCACAGCCCGCGTGCGCCGGCCTGCCCGCCACATCGAACGCCCATGAACGCCGCCCTGCTGATCCTCAACGCTGGCTCGTCCAGCCTCAAATTTGCCATCTATCTGGCCGGCCCGGCGAATGCGCTGCAAATCCGATATCGCGGGGTCATCGAGGAAATCGGACGGGAGGCGCGGTTTCGGCTGCTGCACGCGGCCGATGCCGAAGACCGGGTCGACCGTGCCGTGCCGGCAGCCGACCACGAACAGGCGCTACGGCACCTGCTGGACTGGCTGCACACCCGCCACCCCGATCTGTCCCTGTCCGCCGCCGGGCATCGCGTGGTGCATGGCGGCGCCGACTACATCCATCCGGTGCGGGTCGATGCGGTCGTACTGAGCGACCTGGAAAAATTGATTCCGCTCAGCCCGCTGCACCAGCCGCACAACCTGGCAGGCATCCGCGCGCTGGCCCGGCTGCGGCCGGACCTGCCGCAGGTTGCCTGCTTCGATACCGCGTTCCATCACACCCTGCCGCCGCGGGCCCGACGCTTTGCGCTGCCGCGCGAACTCGATGAACGCGGCATCCGCCGCTACGGCTTCCATGGACTGTCGTACGAACATATTGCCGCCGTGATGCCGGATTACCTGGGCGATGCTGCAGCCGGCCGGGTGGTGGTCGCGCATCTGGGCAACGGTGCCAGCCTGTGCGCGATGCAGCACGGACGCAGCGTGGAAACCTCGATGGGCTTCACGCCGCTCGACGGCATCCCGATGGCCAGCCGCTGCGGCGCGCTCGATCCCGGCGTGCTGCTCTACCTGCTGCGCGAGGAAGGCATGAGCCTGGATCAGCTTGACGATCTTTTGCACCACCGCAGCGGTCTGCTGGGCCTGTCCGGCATCAGCGGCGATGTGCGCGTGTTGCAGGCCAGCGACGATCCCCATGCAGCCGAGGCGCTCGACCTGTTCGCCTACCGGACCAGCCAGGCCATCGCCAGCCATGCCGTCGCGCTGGACGGTCTCGATGCGCTGGTGTTCACCGCCGGCATCGGCGAGCACGCCGCTTCGGTCCGTGCGGCGATTTGCCGTCGCTTGGCCTGGCTTGGCCTGGAACTGGACGACGCCGCGAACCATCGCCACGGACCCTGTATTAGCCCTCCGCACAGCCGCATCTCGGTCTGGGTCATTCCCACCAATGAGGAATACGTGATCGCTCGCCACGCCTGGGCGCTGACGGCGGATGAACGCCCCACGTAGACGAACAGGAGCGTGGTTCGGGCAGTCGCTGGAACAATGCGATCAGGCTGCCTCGCGCTGACCGGCTTCCTCGGACAGATAGTAGCGGGCCAGGACGCGGAGTTCATCGTCGAATTCGTAAACCAGCGGCACGCCGGTGGGAATGGTCAGCGCCTCGATTTCGGCGACGGACAGGGCATCTAGATGCTTGACGAGCGCGCGCAGGCTGTTGCCATGGGCGGCAATCAGCAGGGTTTTGCCGGCCTGCATGTCGGGCAGGATGGACTCGTACCAGAGTTCCAGCACGCGCAGCAGCGTGTCGTCGAGCGACTCGCCGGTCGGCAGACGCCCGGCAGGCAGGCTGCGGTAACGTAGGTCAAAACGGGGGTGGCGCGGATCGGAGGCATGGAGCGCCGGCGGCCTGACATCGAAGCTGCGTCGCCACAGATGGACCTGCGCTTCACCATAATGTTCGGCAATTTCGGTCTTGTTCAGCCCCTGCAGTGAACCATAGTGCCGTTCGTTGAGGCGCCAGTCCTTCACTTCCTGCATCCAGACCTGGTCCATGGCTTCCTTCAACAGCCACAGGGTGCGAATCGCCCGCTGCAGGACGGAGACGTAGGCGCCATCGAACACGATGCCATGATCCCGCAGCTGGCGACCCGCTTTCGCAGCCTCCATGCGTCCCGTATCGGACAGATCGACATCGGTCCACCCGGTAAACCGGTTTTCCCGGTTCCACTGACTTTCGCCATGGCGCAGCAATACCTGTTTGAGCATGATTTTCCTTGCCGGGTTGTTCCTTGACACTCGAGATGCAAAAGCCAGGCCAGTTCTCACCCGCGTTTCCGCAAGGGCTGCGGCACATCGCATAAAAACGGTGCAACAGACTGGTGCGGCTTTGCCTCGCCATGGTGCGGTCTGTCGGGTGAGTGACGTGCCCGTAAAGACGAGGCCGCAGTGGATAGAGGGTTTGAACGGGAAAATTCTGATTTTTGGAGTTGGCATCCAGTTTGCTGAATAAGGTTGGACTCCCTAACGGATAGCGACACCATGAACTCACCGGTCGAACTGGAAAAACACCTGCGTGCCGAGACAAGTCGCACCGGCCTGTCGAAGACCTGCTTGCAACGCGATTTCCTCAATAACCTGTTCTTCGTGCTGGGCAAGTTTCCTGGCCTGGCGAGCCAGCATGACTATTACCTGGCGCTGGCCTACACCGTGCGTGACCGGCTGTTGGCGCGCTGGGTCGATACGGCCGAAACCTACATGCAGGAAGGTTCGCGCACGGTCGTCTACCTGTCAGCCGAGTATCTGCTGGGCCCGCATCTGGGCAACAACATCCTCAACCTGGGCATCGAGAAACCGGTGCGTGAGGCCGTCACCGAACTGGGCCTTAACTACAACGCGCTGCTCGAACAGGAGGTGGAACCGGGTCTCGGCAACGGCGGGCTGGGGCGGCTTGCGGCGTGTTTCCTGGACTCGCTGGCGACGCTGGAGATTCCCAGCCTGGGCTACGGCATCCGCTACGAGCACGGAATCTTCGCCCAGGAAATCGTCGACGGCTGGCAGATGGAGAAGACCGACACCTGGCTGCGCCATGGCAATCCATGGGAAGTCGTGCGTCCAGAATGGGCAGTGGAGGTCAAGCTCGGCGGCCACACCGAGCGCGTCACCGATGCGCACGGGCACGAGCAGGTGCGCTGGGTGCCTGGTCGCAGCGTGCTGGGCGTGCCCTACGACACCCCCATCCTCGGCTATCGCAACCAGACCGCGAACACGCTTCGCCTGTGGTGTGCCGAGGCGGTGGATTCGTTCGATCTTTCGACCTTCAACCGCGGCGACTACTGGGGCGCGGTACACCGCAAGATCGAGTCGGAGAATCTCACCAAGGTGTTGTACCCGAACGACGATCAGATCCAGGGCAAGGAACTGCGCCTGGCGCAGCAGTACTTCTTCGTATCCTGCTCGCTGCAGGACATGCTGCGCATCATGCGGGTGCAGGGCATCCCGCTGCGGCACTTCCACGAGAAGTTCGCGGTGCAGCTCAACGACACCCACCCGGCCATCGCCGTGGCCGAGTTGATGCGGCTGCTGGTGGACGAGCACGACATGGCGTGGACGACGGCCTGGGAGGTCACCCGCCACACCTTTTCCTACACCAACCACACCCTGCTGCCCGAGGCGCTGGAGCATTGGCCGGTCAGCCTGTTCGCACGGCTGCTGCCGCGCCATCTCGAAATCATCTACACGATCAACGCCGGTTTCCTCGACGGCATCCGCTGGGCCTGCCTCGGTGATCCCGCCACGGTCGCGCGGATGTCGCTCATCAGCGAAGGTGAGGAGCGGCAGGTGCGCATGGCGCATCTGGCGTGCGTGGGCAGCCATGCGATCAATGGCGTGGCCGCGCTGCATACCGAGCTGCTGAAGCAGGATGTGCTGGCTGATTTTCATGCCTTCATGCCGCAGAAATTCACCAACAAGACCAACGGCGTCACCCCCCGACGATGGATGGCATTGGCCAACCCGCGCCTCGCGTCCCTGCTGAACTGGCGTCTCGGCGAAGGCTGGCTGACCGACCTGACGCGCCTGCGCGAGCTGGAGTCGCTGGTGGATGACCCCGACTTTCGTGCCGAGTGGCGCGACATCAAGCGCATCAACAAGGCACGCTACGCGGATTACGTGCGGCGCGTCACCGGCATCGCGCTCGACCCGGACACGCTGTTCGACGTGCAGGTCAAGCGCATCCATGAATACAAGCGCCAGCATCTCAACGTGCTGCACATCGTGGCGCGCTATCACCGTCTGCGCATGGACCCGCATCTCGATCTGCCGCCGCGTACCTTCATCTTCGGCGGCAAGACCGCGCCGGGCTACACCATGGCCAAGCTGATGATCCGACTGGTCACCGCGGTGGCGGACGTGATCAACCGCGATCCGGTGGTGAAAGGACGCATGCGGGTCGTGTTCGTGCCCAATTTCAACGTGCGCACCGGCCAGTTGTTGTATGCCGCCGCCGAGCTGTCGGAGCAGATTTCGACCGCCGGCAAGGAGGCCTCCGGAACCGGCAACATGAAATTCATGATGAACGGCGCGCTGACCATCGGCACGCTGGACGGCGCGAACATCGAAATTCGCGAGGAGGCCGGTCCGGAAAACTTCTTCCTGTTCGGCCTGACAGCCGAAGAAGTCGCGCATCGCAAGCGCGAAGGTTACGACCCCATGCTGCATTACCACACCAACCCCGATCTGCGCGCCGCGCTCGACCTGATCCGCCATGGCTTCTTCTCACGCGGCGACGGCGAGCTGTTCCGGCCGCTGGTCGAGAACCTGCTGCATCACGACCCCTACATGCTGTGCGCAGACTTTCAGAGTTATCTCGATTGCCAGACCTCAGTGGACGACGCTTATCTCGATGTCGAACACTGGACGCGCATGAGCATCCTCAATACCGCGCGCAGCGGCAAGTTTTCCTCGGATCGCAGCATCCGGGAGTATTGCGACGAGATCTGGCGGGTGAAGCCGGTGCCCATCGGCCGGGAGGCCAGGCCGTCACAGTCCAGTCCCTGTGAGGGGTAAGCACGCAGGTTTCCATGACTCAATGCTGCCGGCGTTTACGGGACAGCCATGCAGCGATGCCGGGCTCACCGGCCAAGTGATGCACCAACCGATAGGACGCTGCCATGAACCGACTCAACGAATTTCGCCTTGACCCGACACCGGATGCGCAGCGCGAGCAGGACAACCTGCGTCTGTACATCAACCTCAAGCTCGCCTCCTCCGGCGAGATTCCAGTGCGCGGACAGGACAGCGACGAATTCATGGACGTGGCGCACGACCTGCTCATGGCCTACCGCGCCAAAAACTGGCTGCTGTCGGGGTATCTGAGTCCGCCCGACCGCCGCATCCAGGACTTTCTCGAACGCTACCTCGAAGGCGTGGAGGCGGTGCCGCAACTGCCGGGGCAGACCTTCATCCTCGACCATGAGGGGCTGGCGCGCGAGCTGTCGCTGCCGGTCGATGCGGATGTCTTCAACTCGGACATCGTGTCGAGTTACCGCGTGGCCCAGGGCGTGTTGCACAACCCGGCCAGCGACCGCCGCACCACCCAGGGCCTGTTCCATGTCAGCGAGGGCGGATTGCCGATTCCCGGCGACAAGAAGGCGGTGCCACGCGAAGTGTTCGCACGCATGCTCGCGCATGCGTTCAACCCGCCCGATACGCTGCTCACGCTGCCATACACGGTGAATCAGCCCAACCCCGCGCGCATGTTCGTTTCCCTGCTGATGCGCCCGGTGATCTGTCCGGAGATTCCCGGCGTGGCACCACAGAAGAGCATGGAGATCCGTTTCTTCGCCCCCGGCAACCTGGTCAGCAACCTGGATTTCGTCGAGAGCATCTTCGGCAACGGCGGCAACCCCTATCTGCCGGAACACGACGCCAGCCTGGATATGGAAAACTGGAGCGGCCACAGCGGTTGCGTGGTGCTGGCCCCGCACCTGGTCACGTTGACCAAGCGCGAACTCGGCCTGCCGCACTGGGATGAGGCGAACGAACGCCAGCGGCGCGAAGGCATGTGCTGGAAATCGCCCGACGAGCGTTACAACGAGGGGCAGGCGTTCAAGCTCACCGCGCGCGATGCCAGCGGCGTGATGGTCACGATCCTGGCCGACAATTATTTCGGCTACTGCAAGAAGGAAGTCAAAACCCAGATCAGCTTCGCCGCCAACCTCTATGGACTGTCCGAGGAGGAGCACGCCGGCGGCGCGCTGCTGTTCCAGTGCCGCAACCATGGCGAGGAATACGGCGTCGACAGCAGCACGCGCGAGCCGGGCTATTCGTTCCAGGACATGGTGGCGCGCTACGGCCCGTTCATGCGCCTGATGCCCGGAGGCCATGCGCTCGACGTGAACTATCCGGACATCGTCTATGTGCCGCAGGCGGTGCGCTTCGACCTCAACGCGCAGAGCATCACCTGGGAGCACGATGGCCGGACCCACCAGATCCGCCTGATGCCGGACAAGCTCTACATGCAGCCCAACGGCTACAAGGTCGAGATGCGCCCGCACCCGGGGGCGCCTTCGTGGCGGCTGATCGGCATCGAGCCCGAGGGCACCTTCTGCCACAAGCCCTGCACCGTTTCCGGCGGCGGCAAGTCGGAAATTTCCAAGTCGCTCGAGGATGCGGTGATCTACGGCCCGCTGTTCATCGACGATCTGGAACGGGACCTGGCCTGGGTGCGGCAGATTTTCGAGCACGACTACAGCACGCGTTTCCGCCCCGGCTTCGAGCACGAGGACCGCGACCCGTCGCGCAATCCCCTGAGCATGGAGCGCAGCCTCGGCTCCGTGATCAAGCTGCTGACGCCTTCGCCCAGCCACACCGACACCTACAACGCCTGGCTCGACAGCATTCCGCCGCGCATCCTGGCACTGGTGTTCCTGATCAAGCGCTTCCATCGTCCGGAGTGGGGCGAGCGCTGGGACGAACAGCTCGCGGTCGACGTGGTGGACGGCGCGCCGGGCCACGAGCTTAAGATGTTCGGACGGCGCATCATCGCCAGCTATCTGCGGGTAGGCTTCGATGCCGAGGGACAGTGGCGTACCTTCAAGCTGCGCCAGGATTTCATTCCTGCCGAGAAAGTTCAGATGGAGGACGACATCACCGCCTCGGTGGTCGCGCCTGTAGCGATGCTCAGCGGCTGCAAGCCGGGACTGGACCCGGCTTGCAGCGTGAAGCTCACCTACAACTGCGAGCGTCGATTGTTCCAGCGCCCGGACGATGCCGTCACGCCGGGCTACGACAAGCAGACCGAAATCGACATGGCGCTGCCTGGCAATTTCATCGCCAATTTCGAGCCGCTTGGCGGAGCAGCGCTCGCGACAGAGGTCGACAACGTCATGCGGCTGCATGCCTACACGCCGCCGATGCGCGAGTTGCTGCAGCACGCCGCGCGTGCCGGACAGATCGCGGTGTCCTCGGCGCGGCCGCGGATGGTCGACGGCAAGCCGTCGAAGAATCCGCGCTATCTGCAATTGCGGCCCGACCTCGTCAATCCGATGCGCAAATACGCGGCGGAGATGGGCATGCGCTTCCACCGCAAGCTGCCCGCCGATGCGCCGGTGTGCGTCAGCGTCGACGCGGTGTTGTCCGGACGCCGCAACAACCCGCCCGAGGCGGGGATCCGCTCTCTGGCGGTGTACAACCCGCTCCACTACCAGGATTTGCCGGAACTGTTCATGGACTACATCTGTTCCCTGACCGGCAAATCACCTTCCACCACCGGTGCGGGCTCGGAAGGCGCGCTCACCAAGGGGCCGTTCAACGCGCTGCGGCCCACGGCCGACCTCAACAACGCGCTGGTGTCGATGATTCTCACCGGGCATGACGGCTTTTCCACCTCGGCGGGCCACGTCGGCCCCCAGGTGCGCGTGGACCACGACATCAGCCTCTTGGTGCCGGAAATCTGGGCGCGGCTGCATCCGGAGCAGCGCCGAGCCGCCTGGCTGATCGAGCATGGCTACCTGGAAGCGCTCGACGATTTTGATTTCGAGGGCCAGCGCGTGCCGGCGAGCCGGCTTGGCTACCGCATCACCGAACGCTTCGTCGCCCACTTCATGGGCAAGATTTTCGACAACCCACGCGCGGTCTTCACCGAGGCCATCCTCAAACCGGAGACCCAGAACCTGGCCGACTTCGCGGACGGCGTTCACAACATCGTCGAGGCGCAGGAGCGGGTGGCGCGACGCTACTTCGAGGACGGCAGCATCGCCGAGGCCTGTCCGCCGCTGCAGGCGCTGCTCGCCATCATGGCGTTCGGGAACTATCACGGCCTGGACGTGCACTCACTAGAGATACGTGCCCTGTTCACGCGTAAAACCCTGCTTGAATCGAGCTGGTATTGGCAGCGCCTGCAGGTCAAGCGCGAACGTGACCTCGCGCTGTGGACACGTAAGCTCAACGAACTCTCGCATTTCCGGGAAAACCGTCGTAACGTGGATGAAGCGCGCCGCCTCGACCTCGACGCCCGTTTCGCCTATGCCCGAGCCAGACTCGACGCCTTGGCCGATCCCGAGTCCTGGCGTGAATTCATCGGCACGCTCGGCGCCGATCCGCTCGCGCCGCCCGCGAACGGACCCCTCGACGCCGGCGATCGACTGTTTGTAACGGTGTCTGCGCATCATGGCAGCACCCCTCTTGAGAGTCTCCAGCCATGAACGCACCGACCCCGATTCCCCCCCCACCCTCTGCCGAAACGCTGGAAAAGATCGACGCCTACTGGCGCGCCTGCAACTACCTTGCGGCCGGCATGATTTATCTGCGCGACAACCCCCTGCTGCGGGAGCCGCTGCAGGTCGAGCACATCAAGCGCCGCCTGCTCGGCCACTGGGGCGCCAGCCCGGGCCTGAGCTTCACCTGGGTCCACCTCAACCGGCTGATCCTGCAGTATGAGCTCGACGCCATGTTCCTCGCCGGCCCCGGCCACGGCGCGCCCGGCGTGCTGGCGCCGGCGTACCTTGAAGGGACCTACAGCGAGGTCTATCCCATCAAGAGCGAAGACGACGCCGGCATGCGCCGCTTCTTCAAAGAATTCTCCTTCCCCGGCGGCATCGGCAGCCACTGCACGCCGGAAACCCCCGGTTCGATCCACGAAGGCGGCGAGCTCGGCTACAGCGTCTCGCATGCTTTCGGCGCCGCGTTCGACAACCCGAACCTGCTGGTGGCCGTGATGGTGGGCGACGGCGAGGCCGAAACCGGGCCGCTCGCCACCGCATGGCATTCCAACAAATTCCTCAATCCGATCCGCGATGGCGCCGTGCTGCCCATCTTGCATCTCAACGGCTACAAGATCCACAACCCGACGATCTTGGCGCGCATTTCGCACGAGGAACTGGAAAACCTGTTCAAGGGCTACGGCTGGACGCCCTATTTCGTCGAAGGCTCGGACCCGATGACCATGCATGCCGAGATGGCGGTGACGATGGAGCAATGTGTGCTGGAGATTCACCGCATCCAGGGCGAAGCACGGCGAACCGGCGTACCCGGGCGGCCGCGCTGGCCGATGATCGTGCTGCGTTCGCCCAAGGGCTGGACCGGCCCGGCCGAGGTCGACGGCAAGAAAGTCGAAGGCTTCTGGCGTGCGCACCAGGTGCCGCTGGCCGGCGTACGCAGCGACCCGGCCCACCTGCAACAGCTGGAAACCTGGCTGCGCAGCTATGACCCACACGCGCTGTTCGACGAGGCCGGCCGCCTGCGCCCGGAACTGCGTGCGCTGGCGCCCACCGGCAACCGCCGCATGAGCGCGAATCCCCATGCCAATGGCGGCCTGTTGCGGCGCCCGCTGCGAATGCCGGATTTTCGCGCCTACGCTGCCGACGTGCCCGGCCCCGGCAAGGAGACGGCAGAAAACACGCGCCCGCTCGGCAAACTGCTGCGCGACGTGATGGCACAGAACATGGACAACTTTCGCGTGTTCGGCCCGGACGAGAATGCGTCGAACAAGCTCGATAACCTCTACGAGGTCACCAAGAAAACCTGGCTCGCCGATATCTATCCCGAAGACGCCGGCGGCAGCGAACTGTCACCCGATGGACGGGTGATGGAAATGCTGTCCGAACACACACTGGAGGGCTGGCTGGAAGGCTATCTGCTGACCGGCCGGCACGGCTTTTTCTCTACCTACGAAGCCTTCGTCCATGTCATCGACTCGATGTTCAACCAGCACGCCAAATGGCTGGCGATGTGCAAGGAGGTGCCGTGGCGGGCGCCGGTGGCTTCGCTCAACCTGTTGATCACCTCGACCGTCTGGCGCCAGGACCACAATGGCTTCACTCACCAGGATCCGGGCTTTCTCGATCTGGTGGTGAACAAGAGTCCTGCGGTGACGCGCATCTACCTGCCACCCGACGTCAACACACTGCTGGCGATCTCCGCCAGGTGCCTGGAAAGCACCAATCTGATCAACGTGATCGTCTGCGACAAACAGAAGCACCTGCAGTACCTGGACATGGAGGCGGCCATCAAGCACTGCACCAAGGGCATCGGCATCTGGGAATGGGCGAGCAACGACGCCGGATCGGAGCCCGACGTGGTGATGGCCAGCGCCGGCGACATCCCCACTAAGGAAGCGCTGGCCGCGACGGTGCTCTTGCGCGAGCACTTCCCCGATCTGAAAGTGCGCTTCATCAACGTGGTCGATCTCTACACGCTGGTGCCGGCCGGCGAACACCCGCACGGCCTGTCGGATCGCGATTTCGACAGCCTGTTCACGCTCGACAAGCCGGTGATCTTCAACTTCCACGGCTATCCCTGGCTGATCCACCGGCTGGCCTACCGCCGCACCAACCACGACAACATGCACGTGCGCGGCTACAAGGAAAAGGGCAGCATCAACACGCCGCTGGAACTGGCGATCGAGAACGAAATCGACCGCTTCAGCCTCGCCATCGACGTGATCAACCGCGTGCCCGAGCTGTGCGTGGCCGGTGCCCACGTCAAGCAGAAGCTGCGCGACATGCAGATCGATTGCCGCGACTACGCGCACGAGCACGGGGTCGATCAGCCGGAGGCGGACGCCTGGGTGTGGCCGTATTAGCGCAGGGGTCCAGGCAGCATGAAGCGCCGCGTCAGGGCAGCAGCAGGCAGAACACTGCGCCCTGATCGTTGTGAAGACGCAGTTCGCCCCGACGCCCCCGATTGTCGTGACTCTCTGCGATCAGTCTGGAAAACTGCAGGCCGAGGCCGGTCTGCCGGGTGTGGCCGCTTGAATCCGTAGCTGCGCCGGCCAGGATATGTGCCGGATAGCCCGGCGAGTCATCGCGCACGGTCAGCGCAAGAGCGCCTTCCAGCATGCTTGCCTCGATGCGCAGACTCGATCGCGCATAGGCCAGGGAATTGTGAATGGCGTTGATCAGGGCCATTTCAACCAGGTCGCGGTCGAAGAACCAGATTTCCGGCACCTCCGGTGACAGCATGGCCTCGACCCGGATGCGGCCGCGCGAGAGCGACGCCGCCCGGTCGCGGATTTCATGCACCGCATCGTGTGGCGACCAGGCATCGATCGACGGGCGGATCGGCTGGTCGATCGCTTTGTAGACCCGCAGCGCCTGCTGCAGGCGGTCGACCACCCCCTGACACAGCAGCCGCGCCGAATCGACTGCAGCATCGTGCGTCGCCTCGCCCTGCGGCGCAATGCTGTCGAGCGTGATCGAAAGCAGGCCGAGATCGTTCTTCAGTTCGTGGATCAGCGCGGCATACAGATCGGTGTGATTGAATGTCACGCGGCGCCCTTTCGCTGGATGCCAAAACGGTTTTCCACCTCTTTCAGGTGCAGCCGCAGGCCCGCAATCCGCGTGTGGCCCGGCGCCTGGCGTTCTGCTTCATTCAGATGGTGCCTGGCTGACGCGATCAGCTTTTCGTCCATGCCGGCCTGGTCGATGAATTTGAGGATGACCCAGACGGCGTTCATCATGATGCGCGGGTTATGGGGTGCTTCGCTACACGCCGTCAGCAGCTTCTCGACCGCCGACTTGAAGTCGCCCCGCTGGGCCAGCACCACGCCTTCGTTGTTGAGCTTGCGCACGTCGGAGGTCGCCTTCGAAAGCACGGAAGCGCCGGCCTCGGTGCGTCCGGATTCATCGTAGAGCTTGCGGGCCTTGGCCAGCAGCGACTCGCTGTCGTGTGCATTGCGCGCCACCTCGGCCACGATGCTGTCGGCCTCCTCGAGGCGGCCGCTGACCATACAGGTACCCGCCAGATCCAGCATCAGGGCAGGATCGCCGTGCGTACCGCTGGCACGCAGCGCGGCGGCCGCCTCCACCGATTTCGCCGCCGCCTCCAGATTGCCGGCCTTGACGTGCGCCATGCCCTGGGCAACCGCCGCCACCAGTTGCCCTTCCGGGCTGCCCTGCAGAATGTTCTTGTTGTCCTTCAGGGTTTTTGCGACGCCCTGCAGATCGCCCTGCTCGAGCTGCACCCGGCACAGGTTGCCGAAATCGCTGGGCGTGACGAAGACGGAATGCAGGCCTTTTTCCAGCACATTGGAAAACGCTGCGCGCGCCGTATCGAGGTCGCCATTGTTCTGGGCGATTTCGCCCAGGCGCTGTTGCCGGCGCACCGTGCGGGCAGAAATGGCAACGCCTCTCTCGAGCGCCTGCTGGGCTGCCGGCGCATCCTTCTTGGCCAGGCACACATCGGAAAGCAGATCGTAGGCGGCGACCATCTCGGGCGCCTGCTCCATGACGTCGCGAAGAACCTCCTCGGCGGCCTCGTCCTTGTTCTGCTGATGCAGGGAGCGGGCCAGTCCCAGGCGTGCCCACGGCACCGCACGCATCGAAATCACCTGCTGGTACAAGGTCTCCGCTTCTTCGAAGCGGCCGAGCGCGACCAGCAGTTCTCCCTTGAAACGCAAGGCGTCCACCAGATGCTTTGGCTTGCCCCGGATCAGCTGGTCGCAGGCCACGATGGCGTCTTCCAGTTCGCCGGTCATGAAATGCCGGTAGGCGTCGCGAAAGGCCCATTTTTTCAGCAGGATGCTTTCGAGCCGGCTGCGCAGGAGTTCCGGACTGAACGGCTTGATCATGTAGTCATCCGGCGCCAGCTCGGCCGTCGCAACCACTTTCTCGTAATAGGACTCGGCCGTCACCATGATGAAGACCGTCTCGATGGAAATCAGGTTGCCGTGACGCAACTCCTCCAGCAACTGCTGCCCGTCACGGCCGTCACCCAGATTGAAATCGCACAGGATGAAGTCGTAGGACTTCTGCTTGACGTGATAAATGGCCTCCGACGCGTTGGAGACGAGTTGAACCTTGGTGATGCCGAAGTTGGACAAGGTCAGACGCAGCGCGTTGCGCATGCCGGGGTAATCCTCCACCACCAGCGCGCGCAGCGCACTGTAATCAATCGACGCATCGTCCGAACCGACCCAATCCAGACTCATGGCCGCACCCCAGAACATCCGAAATTGCCGCTGATCACCGCAGTTTTACCCCAGAAAGCGTGTCATTCAGGGAAATAACGGCTGTTACGGGCTTAACTGAAACCTGCCGCGGCGCGCAGTGCGCCGTCTGGCAGGCTTGATCAGGGGGTCAGGGTGGGGTCGGAGGGAGGTCCAGCGCTTCTGAGTAGGGGCGGCTGGGATACTGGAAAGCCACCGGGCCATCCGGCTTGGCATGGACGAACTGGTGCACGAAGGGGTCGCGCGAATCGGCCATGGCCGCGGCTTCGCCTTCCGCCACCACGACGCCGTCATGAATGAAATAAACGTAGTCGGCGACCTTGAGCGACTCCGAGACATCGTAGGTCACCACGATCGAGGTCAGGCCGAGCGCATCGTTGAGCGTACGGATCAGGCTGGCAACGGTGTTGAGCGAAATCGGGTCGAGCCCGGCGAAGGGCTCGTCGTACATGATCAGCATCGGGTCGAGCGCGATCGCGCGGGCCAGCGCCACGCGGCGCTCCATGCCGCCCGACAGCTCGCCGGTCATCAGGTCACGTGCGCCGCGCAGGCCCACGGCATCGAGCTTCATCAGCACCAGGTCGCGGACGACGTCTTCCGGCAGGTCGGTATGCTCGCGGATCGGATACGCGATGTTGTCGAACACCGAGAGGTCGCTGAACAGCCCGCTGACCTGGAACATCATGCCCATCTTGCGCCGCATCGCGTAGAGCGCATTGTTGCCGAGCGTGTGCACCACCTGGCCGTCGAACGTCACCTCGCCGCGCGCCGGCTTCAGCTGGCCGCCGATGTGCCGCAGCAGCGTGGTCTTGCCGCAGCCGCTGACGCCGAGGATGGCGACCAGCTTGCCGCGCGGGATAGCGAGATTGACCCCCTTGAGCACCTGATTCTGCTCGAACGCGAAATGCAGGTCGCTGATCTCGACCAGGTTATCGGGCGAGGATGGCGGGACGTTTTGCTGCGGGGCGGATGCGTTCATCGTGAGGGCCGGATCAGGGGGCCGGCAGCAGCGCATCCGGCGCTTCCAGCGCGGCCTTCACCGCCACCAGAAATTGTACCGCGTCGCGCCCATCGATCAGCCGGTGATCGTAGGTCAGCGCCAGGTACATCATCGGACGGATCACCACCTGGCCGTTCTCAGCCACCGGGCGTTCCTGAATGGTGTGCATGCCGAGGATGGCCGACTGCGGCGGATTGAGAATGGGCGTGGACAGCAGCGAGCCGAACACACCGCCATTGGTGATCGAGAAGCTGCCGCCGGACAGGTCCTCGAGCGTGAGCCGGCTCGCGCGCGCACGCTGGGCGAAGTCGGCGATGGCCAGCTCGATCTCGGCCGACGACAGCGTCTGCGCGCGGCGCAAAATCGGCACCACCAGCCCGCGCGGACTGGAAATGGCGATGCCGATGTCGACATCGTCCTGCCACACGATGTCGTTGCCGTCGATGGCGGCGTTGACGATCGGAAACTGCTGCATCGCCTGGCACACCGCGCGCACAAAGAAGGACATGTAGCCCAGCTTGACGCCGTGCCTGACCTCGAACTCGGCCTTGTAGCGCTGGCGCAGTTCGTTCACCGGCTGCATGTTCACCTCGTTGAAGGTGGTGAGCATGGCGGCGGTATGCTGTGCCGCGACCAGGCGCTCGGCCACCCGCTGGCGCAACCGCGACATCGGCTCGCGTTTGGTCGATTGGGGCATGACGTTCGCCGGGTGAAGATGTTCACCCGGCGCCGCGGCCGACACGACAGGCGCGGCCGTGGGCAGCGGCACCACAGGCGCTGCCGGCGCCGCGACGGGCGGCGGCGCGGCAGTCCGCGTCTTGCGCGTTGCCGCTGGCGCGTTCTTCTCGACGGCCGGCGCCGCAACGGCAGCGCTCTCACCGGTCTCGATCACCGCGACCACTTCGCCGGCCTTCACCACCGCGCCTTCCGGCTGCATGACTTCGATTACGGTGCCGGACGCCGGCGCGGGGATTTCCAGGATCACCTTGTCGGTTTCCAGGTCGACCAGGGTCTCGTCGCGCGCGACCGTCTCGCCGACGATCTTGCGCCACGGCAGCAGAGTACCGCTGGCCACCGAGTCGGACAGGGTCGGCACGCGCACTTCAATTTTCATAAACGGTCTCCAGCGCATCGTTCAGCAGGGCTTCCAGTTCCGCCCGGTGGCGCGAGGTGTAGCCCGACGCCGGCGCCGCGGCTGGCGGGCGTCCGGCGTAGTGGAAGCGGCAGCCGCCGGGTGCGCAGTGATTCAGATGGTGCAGCGTCTGGAACCACGCGCCCTGGTTCATCGGTTCTTCCTGCGCCCAGACGAAGGTGTCGGCCTCTGGATAGGCGGCCAGCACGGCGCGAAACGCCTGCTCGGGAAAGGGGTAAAGCTGCTCCACGCGCACCAGCGCAACGTCGTCAAGGCCGCGCGCGATGCGCGTCGAGTCGAGATCGAACCAGACCCGCCCGCTGCAGGCCACCACACGCTTCGCCGTGCGCGGCGCGCGCGGATCGTCGATGACCGGCAGGAATGCGCCTTCGCTCAAATCCGCCAGCGACGAGGTCGAGCTCGGATGGCGCAGCAGACTCTTCGGCGTCAGCACCACCAGCGGCTTGCGCGACGGCCGCACGATCTGCCGGCGCAGCAGGTGGAACATCTGCGCCGGCAGGGTCGGTACGCAGACCTGGATGTTCTCCTGTGCGCACAGCTGCAGGTAGCGTTCGAGCCGGGCCGAGGAATGCTCCGGCCCCTGCCCTTCAAAGCCATGCGGCAGCAGCATCACCAGTCCGCACAGGCGACCCCACTTGGCCTCGCCGCCGGCAATGAACTGGTCGATCACCACCTGCGCGCCGTTGGCGAAGTCGCCAAACTGTGCTTCCCAGATCACCAGGGTGTCGGGATCGGCGGTCGCGTAGCCGTATTCGAAGGCCAGCACCGCTTCCTCCGACAGCAGCGAATCGATAACGGTGAAATTGCCCTGCCGATCGTGGATGTGTTCGAGCGGGATATAGACGCCGCTTTGGCGGCGCTCACGCTTCTGGTCGTGCCACACCGCGTGGCGATGGAAGAAGGTGCCGCGCGCCGAGTCCTGCCCGGACAGACGCACGTTGTGGCCTGCATCGAGCAGGCTGGCGTAGGCGAGGTTCTCGGCGTAGCCCCAGTCGAGCGGCAGCTCGCCCGCGCGCATGCGGATGCGGTCGTCGAGCACCTTCTGCACCCGCGAATGCAATTCGACATCCTGCTGCAGCGTGGTGATGCGCTCACCCAGAAAATCCAGCCGCGTGGCCGAGATCGCGGTCGGCACCTCGGCGGCCGCGTTGTCCTTGAAGCGTCCCCAGTCGACGCCGAAGGTCGCCTTGAAACTGGACAGGGCGGGGGTGCCGAGCGGCTGACCGTGCTCCAGCCGCTCGCGGCAAATGTCCACCAGGTCGTCCGCCTGCGCCTGCGTCAGCACGCCCTCGTCGACCAGGCGCTGCGCATACAGCACGCGCGTGCTGGGATGCGCCTGGATGCGGCGATACATCATCGGCTGGGTGGCGAGCGGTTCGTCCTGCTCGTTGTGGCCGTGGCGGCGGTAGCACACCAGGTCGATGAAACAGTTCTTGTGGAAGGTGTAGCGGAAATCCACCGCGGTCTGGACTGCATAAGCCACCGCTTCGGGGTCGTCGCCGTTGACGTGCAGCACCGGCGCCTCGACCATCTTGGCCACATCGGTGCAGTACAGTGTCGAGCGTACGTCGCGCGGGTCCGAGGTGGTGAAGCCAATCTGGTTGTTGATCACCACATGGATCGCGCCGCCATTCCTGAAGCCGCGCGTCTGCGACATGTTGAGGCTTTCCATCACCACGCCCTGCCCCGACAGCGCGGCGTCGCCATGCAGGATCACCGGCACCACTTCGTAGCCGAGCACGTCGCCGCGCCGGTCCTGACGCGCACGCACCGAGCCGCGCACCACCGGATGCACGATCTCGAGGTGCGAGGGATTGAACGCCAGCGCCAGATGGACCGGACCGTATTCGGTGCTGATGTCGGTGGAAAAGCCCTGGTGGTATTTGACGTCGCCCGACAGTGGCGAGCCGGGACAGCCGTTCGCCGGCTCCTCGTAGAGGCTGCTCACAGTGCGCCGCATGATGTTGACCAGCACGTTGATGCGTCCGCGATGCGCCATGCCCAGCACGACTTCCTTGGCGCCGTGGCGGGCGCAGCGTTCGATCACCTGGTCGAGCAGCGGAATCAGGCTCTCGCCGCCTTCGAGCGAAAAACGCTTCTGCCCCACGTGCTGGGTGTGCAGGAATTTCTCCAGCGTCTCGGCGTCGGTCAGGCGCTTGAGCAGCTGTTTCTTGAGGTCGGCCGAGACGCCGAAGTGGCCTTGCGCCGATTCGATGCGCTCCTGCAGCCAGCGTTTGCGCGCCACGTCGGTGATGTGCATGTATTCGATGCCAACATGACCGCAGTAGGCGCCGCGCACGCGCTGCAGGATGTCGGCCAGCGTGGTGCGGTCGACGCCGCACAGCGAACCGGTTTCGAATTCGCGCGCGAGGTCGGCCTCGGTCAGGCCGTAGTGCGCGGGGTCGAGTTCGGGCGTGGGCGGCGGCTCGAAACGCCGCAGCGGATCGAGTTCCGCCTGCCGTACTCCCAGGTAGCGGTAGGCATTGATGAGGCGCAGCACCGACACCTGCGCGGCATCGGTTGCGCCGGCCGGACCCGGCATCGGCTGCGCCAGCCAGGGCGCCAGCGCCGCGTCGCCGAACTGTTCCAGGTAGGCGGCATTGCCGGCATACAGCGGGGACGTCCGGGACCAGTCAGGCGCGCTCATGGATGGGTTTGGGCTCAGGTCCCGCGCTGGTCGATCGGCACAAAATCGCGCCGCGCCGAACCGGTATAGAGCTGACGCGGCCGGCCGATCTTGTGCGCCGGATCGGACAGCATTTCGTGCCACTGCGCGACCCAGCCGGCGGTGCGCGCCATCGCGAACAGCGCGGTGAACATGCTCGGGGGAATGCCGAGTGCACGGAAGATGATGCCGGAATAGAAATCGACGTTGGGATAGAGCTTCTTCTCGATGAAGTAGTCGTCTTCCAGCGCGATGCGCTCGAGCTCCAGCGCGATCTTGAACTGCGGATCGTCGCGCAGGCCGAGCTCGTCCAGCACCTCGTAGCAGGTCTGGCGGATGATCGCGGCACGCGGGTCCATGTTCTTGTAGATGCGGTGACCGAAGCCCATCAGGCGGAACGGATCGGACTTGTCCTTGGCGCGCTTGATGAAGCCGGGGATCTTGGAGACGTCGTCCATCTCCTCCAACATCTGCAGCACGGCCTCGTTGGCGCCGCCGTGCAGCGGACCCCACAGCGAGGCCATGCCGCTGGCGATGCAGGCATAAGGATTGGCGCCACTGGAACCGGCCAGGCGCACGGTCGAGGTCGACGCGTTCTGCTCGTGATCGGCGTGCAGGATGAAAATACGGTCGAGCGCGCGCGCCAGCACCGGGTTCGGCTCGTAGGGCGCGCACGGCGTCGAGAACATCATGTGCATGAAGTTCTCGGCATACGAAAGCCGGTTCTGCGGGTAGACGAAGGGCTGTCCCTCGTTGAACTTGTAGGCCCACGCCGCCACCGTCGGCACCTTGGCGATCAACCGGTGCGCGACAATCTCGCGATGCTTCGGATCGAAGTTGTCCAGGCCCTTGTGATAGAAGGCCGACATCGCACCGGTGACGCCGATCATCACCGCCATCGGATGCGCGCTGCGGCGAAAACCGCGGAACACGTTTTCCATCTGGTCGTGCAGCAGGGTGTGATGGCGGATCGATGTCTCGAACGTTTCCTTCTGCTCGACCGTCGGCAGTTCGCCGTGGATCAGCAGGTAGCAGACTTCCATGTAGTCCGATTGGTAGGCCAGTTCCTCGATCGGATAGCCGCGGTAATACAGCAGGCCCTCGTCGCCGTCGATATAGGTGATCGCCGAGTTGCAGCTCGACGTCGCGGTAAAGCCGGGGTCATGGGTGAAATAGCCGTGCGTGCCGAGCGCGCGAATGTCGATGACCGGCTTGCCATAGGTGCCCTGCTGAATCGGCAGCTCGATCGACGGACTGCCGTCGCTGAAGGTGAGGGTAACGGTTTTTTTCATTGTGATTCCAGTAATGTTGCTGCCCGGTATTCTTGCAGGCGTTCAATCAGCGCGGCAAGAGCGGCATCGCCCGCAGGCGACCGGCCTTGCAGCCTGTCGAGCAGGTCCATGTCCGACAGGCCCAGCAGCCGCTCCAGCGCGGCGACCTCGCCAGGCTGAAGTGTAGCGCGGTGCGCGTCCAGAAAGCCACCCAGCCAGAGATCCAGCTCGAGCAAGCCGCGGCGGCAGCGCCAGGCCAGTCGATCAGACACGACGTTTCACCAGCAGCGACTTGATGCGCCCGATCGCCGCGGTCGGATTCAGCCCCTTGGGGCAGGCGTCGACGCAATTCATGATGCCGCGGCAGCGATAGAGCCTGTAGGGGTCTTCCAGGTTGTCGAGCCGCGCGGCGGTCGCCTCGTCGCGCGAATCGGCAATGAAACGATAGGCCTGCAACAGCCCCGCGGGGCCGACGAAGGTGTCCGGATTCCACCAGAACGACGGACACGAGGTGGTGCAGCAGGCACACAGGATGCACTCGTAGGCGCCGTCGAGTAGCGCGCGGTCGTCAGGACTTTGCAGCCGCTCGACCTCCGGCTCGGGCGCGTCGTTGATCAGCCACGGCTTGATCGAACGGTACTGCTTGTAGAACGGCTCCATGTCCACGATCAGGTCGCGGATCACCGGCAGCCCGGGCAGCGGCCGCACTTCGATCGGCTCCTGCAGTTCGGTCAGCGGCGTGATGCACGCCAGCCGGTTCTTGCCGTTGACGTTCACCGCATCCGAGCCGCACACGCCCTCGCGGCAGGAGCGGCGCAGGCTCAGAGTTTCATCCTGCGCCTTGATCGCCAACAGCGCGTCGAGCAGCATCTTGCCGGCGGGTTCGATGTCGAGTTCGACGTCCTGCATGGTGGGCTTTTCGCCGGATTCTGGGGAGTAGCGGTAGAGGCGGAATTTCATAGTGCTGCCCTCTGCGAATACCATGCATGCGCGACGGCTTCGCTTTTCGCCTTTGGGCGAGTTACTTTCTTTTGCTTCGCCAAAAGAAAGTAACCAAAGAAAAGGCGACCCCACATCGCTGCCCTGCGGGTTCCCGATTTGGCGCGCGCGTGCGGGCGCTCCACCAACTCGCCCTGGCAAGGCACACAAAACGTGCCTTGCTGCGGAGCTCGGACACGGTTCCGCTTTTTCCCCGCCCGCACGCGCCAAATCGGCAGCGCTGAAGGGGACAAAAACCGACCGTTCGCGCTTACTGAGCCCACATGTCCTAGCACTGGCGTCTGATCAGGTGCCCCTTGTGTGTCGCCGAGAAGCGCAGCCGCCCGAGGGGAAAAGGGGCTGGGTGTCTGAGCTCCGCAGCAGGGCACGTTGTGTGTGCCCTGCCAGGGCGAGTTCCAGCCCCGCCTCGGGTGGCGAGCATCGCAGGGGAGCCGAAGGCCGACACACCAGGGGTGGCCTTTTCTTTGGTTACTTTCTTTTGGCCACGCAAAAGAAAGTGACTCGCCCGCAGGCGAAAAGCGAAGCCCCAGCATCGGAACAGTTAAATGCGAAGAGACCATCAATACACCCTCTCCTTCGGCTTGATCGATTCCACCGTCAGCGGCTTCAGCCGCACCGGCTTGGCATCCACCTGATCACCCTCACGCGAATACAGCGTGTGCTTGAGCCAGTTTTCGTCGTCGCGCGCAGGAAAATCCTCGCGCGTATGCGCACCGCGGCTCTCGGTGCGGTGGATCGCCGACACTAGTGTGGCGCGCGCCACGCCGATCAGGTTTTCCAGTTCCAGCGCTTCGATCCGTGCCGTGTTGAAGACGCGACTGGTGTCCTGCAAGCCGGCGTGCGTCAACCGTGCTTCCAGCGCATTCAATTTTTCCAGCCCTTCGCGCAAGACCGCGTCGGTGCGGAACACGCCGGCATGCGCCTGCATCATGCGCCGCAAGTCATCGGAGATCGCCGCCACGCGCTCGCTGCCGGGGCGGTCCCAGCGGGCGAGCCGCGCCAGGCTGGCGTCGGCTGCCGCTTCGGGCAGCGGGCGCGGATAGGGGTTGTCGCGCAGATAGTCCTGCATGTGTTTGCCCGCAGCGCGGCCGAACACGATCAGGTCGAGCAGCGAGTTGCCGCCGAGGCGGTTGGCGCCGTGTACCGAAACACAGGCGCATTCGCCGACGGCATACAGACCCGGCACCGGTTCCTCGGGCCCGAAGCGCGCGGGCGCGACGACCTGGCCGTGCAGGTTGGTGGGGATGCCACCCATCATGTAATGCGCGGTGGGTGCGACCGGAATCGGCCCCTTGGCCGGGTCGACGCCGGCGAAGCGGATCGAGAGGTCGCGAATGCCGGGCAGCTTCTCGGCGATGAGCGCCTCGCCCAGATGGTCGAGCTTGAGGTCGATAAAGTCGGCTTGCGGACCACAACCGCGGCCTTCGGCGATTTCGATGGCGATGGCACGCGCGACCACATCGCGTCCGGCGAGGTCCTTGGCGTGCGGAGCGTAGCGTTCCATGAAGCGCTCGCCATTTTTATTCAATAGATAGCCGCCCTCGCCGCGCACGCCTTCGGTGATCAGACAGCCGACCCCGGCAATCCCGGTCGGGTGGAACTGCCAGAACTCCATGTCCTGCAACGGCAGTCCTGCGCGCAGCACCATGCCGAGGCCGTCGCCGGTGTTGATCATGGCGTTGCTGCTGTTCCAGAACACCCGCCCTGCCCCGCCGGTGGCCAAGAGCGTGGTGCGCGCCTCGATCAGCAGCGGCTCGCCAGTTTCGATGGACATGGCCGTCACGCCAAGGCAGTAGCCGTCGGCGTCGCGCACCAGGTCGAGTGCGAAGTACTCGTCGAAGAACTGGGTGCGGTGGGCGATGTTCTGCTGATAGAGCGTGTGCAGCAGCGCGTGGCCAGTGCGGTCGGCGGCAGCGCAGGTGCGGGTGGCCTGCTCGCCGCCGAAGTTCTTCGACTGGCCGCCGAAGGGACGCTGGTAGATCTTGCCGTTGTCCAGCCGCGAAAACGGCAGCCCCATGTGTTCGAGTTCGTAGACGGCCGTGGCGGCCTCGCGGCACATGAACTCGATCGCGTCCTGGTCGCCCAGCCAGTCGCCGCCCTTGACCGTGTCGTACATGTGCCATTCCCAGCGATCGTCGTCGACGTTGGCGAGCGCGGCGGTGATGCCGCCCTGCGCCGACACCGTGTGCGAGCGCGTGGGGAAGACTTTCGACACCACCGCGACGGTGTAGTCGGACCGCGCCAGCTGCAGCGCCGCACGCAGACCCGCGCCGCCGCCGCCGATGATCAGCGCATCGAAGCGGCGCGTGATCATGCCGGGCTCCATAACGTGGCGGCGAGCCAGACGACGCTGCCCGCGAGGACGACGATCACTGCCAGCAGCAGCGCGAGGCGCAGGCCGGTCGAACGCACGTAGTCCATGAAGATGTCGCGCATCCCCACCCAGGCGTGCAGCGCCAGTGCCGCTGCCGTCAGCAGCATCAGCACGCGCAGCCACAGCGGCGCGAACAGCGCCTGCCAGCCGTTGAAGTCGAGCGGGAACGCGGCCAGCACGTACAGCGCCAGCCCGGGCAAGGCCAGCGCCAGCACCACCGCCGAGGCGCGCTGCACCAGCCAGGTGCCGGTGCCGGTATGCGCGCCGGCGGTCGATTTCATGCGAACAGCCTCCAGGCAGCCAGCAGTGTGAGCAGCCCGCTGGCGAGCAGCACGATGAGGCTGCTCCGCCGCGCGGATTTCAAGTCGACCCCCCAGTCCGTATCCATCGCCAGATGCCGCACGCCCGCCAACAGATGATGCGCACATGCCCAGATCAAGCCCAGCAGCGCCAACCGGGCCACCGGATGCGCCAGGCCATCGGCAAGGCGCTGAAACCCCGCCTCATCCGCCAGCGACACCGACAATGCCCACACGCCCAGCGGCAAGGCAAGGAACAGCAGCGCACCCGACACCCGATGCAGGATCGACACCCAGCCGGGAAGCGGCAAATGAATGCGGCGCAGATCGAGATAAACGGGGCGCGCGGCGGGCTTCAAGGCTCAGTTCCGTGTCGGGGGAGCGTAGGCTTAACGGCGCCGGGTGGGCACCGGGGTTTTTTTCGCCACGGCTTTTTTAGCTGTGGTTTTCTTTGCTGTAGTTTTCTTCGTCACAGTTTTCTTCATCGCGACTTTTTTCACGGCAGCTTTTTTCGCCCTGGTTGTCTTGCCCGTGGCGTTCTTCGGCTTGACCGTGGCCGCCTTCGCCACCGCCTGCGGCACTCGCTGCGCCAGACGCGGATCGAAGGGTTTGGGCAGGATGTAGTCGGGGCCGAATTTCAGCTGGGTGAGCTTGTAGGCCTTCAGCACCGTAGCCGGCACCCGCTCGCGCGCCAGTCCGGCCAGTGCATGCACCGCGGCGATCAGCATGGCTTCGGTGATCTGCTTCGCGCGCGCGTCGAGCGCGCCGCGGAAGATGAAGGGGAAACCCAGCACGTTGTTGACCTGGTTGGGGTAATCCGAGCGTCCGGTCGCCATGATCAGGTCGCTGCGCGCGGCCTTGGCCTTCTCAGGCAGGATTTCCGGATTGGGGTTGGCGAGCGCGAACACCACCGGCTTGGCGGCCATGGACTTCACCATCGCCGGGCTGACCAGGTTGGCGCCCGACACGCCGATGAAGGCATCGGCCCCGGTCATCGCATCGGCCAGCGTGCGCAGTTGGGTCTGGCGCGCGTAGGCCTTTTTAAAACTGTTGAGATCGCTGCGGCCCTTGTGCACCACGCCCTTCGAATCGACCAGCAGGATATTGGATTTTTTCGCGCCCATTGCGACCAGCAGGTTGAGCGAGGCGATGCCTGCCGCACCGGCGCCCAGACAGACGATTTTCGCGGCTTCCAGCGTCTTGCCCTGCACCTGGAGCGCGTTGATCAGGCCGGCGCAGATGATGACTGCGGTGCCGTGCTGGTCGTCGTGGAACACCGGGATGTCGAGCGACTTCTTCAGCGCGGCTTCGATCTCGAAGCAGTGCGGCGCGGCGATGTCCTCGAGGTTGATACCGCCGAAGGTGGGGGCGATCGCTTCCACCACCTTGATGAATTCCTGCGGCGTCTTCGCGTTGACTTCGATGTCATAGACGTCGATGCCGGCGAACTGCTTGAACAGCACGCCCTTGCCTTCCATCACCGGCTTGGCGGCGAGCGGCCCGAGGTTGCCAAGGCCGAGGATGGCGGTGCCGTCGGTGATCACCGCGACCAGGTTGCCCTTGTTGGTGTAGTCATAGGCCGTCTTCGGATTGCGGGCGATTTCCAGCACCGGCTGCGCCACCCCGGGGGTATAGGCGAGCGACAGATCTTCCTGGGTGGAACAGGGCTTGGACGATTCGACCGAAAGCTTGCCGGGTTTCGGCAGGCGGTGGTATGCGAGGGCTTTTTTCTTGAGGTCGGCTTGGCTCATGGATGGCGATGCGAGCAGGATGAACAAGCCGTCATTATCGCGGATTTATTCGCGTTCCGCCCTGCGGGGCGCTGCTGCCATCAGTCTTTCCATATTTTCAGCTGGGCCCGCAGACGCGCCACGGCCTGCGAGTGCAACTGGCACACGCGCGATTCGGACACGCCGAGCACGGCACCGATTTCCTTCAGGTTCATGTCCTGCTCGTAGTACATGCCCATCATGCTGCGCTCGCGCTCGGGCAGATGATGGATCGCGGCGATCAGGCCCTCGCGGAAGCCGGCATCCTCCAGCACCGAGAGCGGGTCGTTGCTGCCGTCGACCAGATAGCGCTCGAGGAAACTGGCGCTGTCTTCATCCGAGAAGTCCTCGTAATACAGCAGCTGCGAACATTTCACGTCGCCCAGCATCGACTGGTACTGGTCGATCGGCATGCCCAGCTCGGCGGAAATTTCCTGTTCGGTGGGCGACTTCCCGTTGCGCTGCTCCAGCCGGTGGATGGCCGATTCGATCTGGCGTGATTTCTGGCGCACGTGGCGCGGCAGCCAGTCGGCCTCGCGCAACTCGTCAAGCATGGCGCCGCGAATGCGCTGCGTGGCATAGGATTCGAACTGGGCACCCTGGGTGCCGTCGAAGCGGCCGACCGCGTCCAGCAGGCCGATCAGCCCGACCTGAATGAGGTCGTCGACTTCGACGCTGGCGGGCAGGCGCGCCATCATGTGGTACGCGATGCGCTTGACCAGCGGTGCGTACTTGGTGACTTGTTCGTCTTGCGACGAGGGTTTAACCGCCATGATTCAAGGCCATGTTTCCTGAGCGTTCTGTTGGGGAGCGCGCCGCTGGGCGCGTCTCGTCGCCCGCCATTCTAACGGCAAGCGCGGCAAATGGCGCATCTTCGCGTGCCGCATCGAAAAGCACGCTCGTCATGGCCTGCCCGATAAAGTGGCAACACGCGGCCTGCACCTGTTCGCAGGCCGCTGCATCGCCCAGCAGGCCGATACGGGCGATGCCGCCCCGCTGCATCAGTGTCTTGATCAGCGCGTAGGCGTAGCGCATCGATTCATCGCTACGGCCGATTTCGACGACGGCGTCATGGACTGCGCCGGCCAGCAGAGCAGGCGCGGTGTCCGGGCGGCCGGCATCGAACAGCACCGGGTCGTAACCGGTTAGCCTGTCGCGCAAGCCCGCTTCATCGGCCGGCATGCCGGGCGCGACCCAGCCGCCGCCATAGGCCTGCGGCAGCCCGTGGAGCTGCCCGCGTTCGAGCTGGCGCTTCCAGTCGAACAGGCTGCGCGGCGCGGCGGCCTCGAACAGGCGGCCATTCAGATCGATCAGCAGGATGGTCCGGCCCAGCCGGTGCAGCGCGTGTGCCAGCCGGGTGCTGGCGTCAGGGGATTCGAAGAAACCGTGGATGCAGCGCAGCGGCTGGCGCGCCTTGCGCCGCCGCAGTCCGGCCGCCTGGTCAGCCTGCACGACGTTCCGTACGCTCGGCCTCGACGCCGGCAAACAGCGGCCAGTCCTCGGCGTCGAGTGCATACGGGGTGGCCAGCTGGCCGCCCTTCAGCGCGCGGTCGATCAGATAGGCGGCATTGGGGGCGTGCAGGTCTTCCGGCACCCGCTGGCCGCTGCTGAGATACGCCAGCGGCAGGCGGTGGCGTATCAGGCTGTCGAGCGCGGCCCCCGGCTGCGGGGTTTCGTCGAGCTTGGTCAGGATGCAGGCGGCTGCGCCCTGGCCGAAGTGTGCCATCGCCTGCTCGATCGCCGCGCCCTGCTGGGCGGCGGACATCACGACGATACGGCGCACCCCCAGCGCGTCGAGCGCATGCACGTCACGCGTGCGCGGATCGTTCGGCGCGAAGCCAGCGGTATCGATCAGCACCAGCTTTTTGGCCGCGAGCTCGGGCAGCAGCTGCGCCAGCCGGGCCGGATCGTCCGCGACATGCAGCGACACGTCGAGCAGGTCGGCATACACGCCAAGCTGCGCCGCCGCGCCGATGCGATAGGTATCGGCGCCCACCAGCGCCACGGCGCCGGCGCCGTGGACATCGACCGCGCGCGCGGCGAGCTTGGCGAGCGTGGTGGTCTTGCCTGAGCCGGTGGGGCCGACCAGCGCGTAACGCCCGCCTCGCGCCAGCAGATCGGCATCGCGTCCCAGCAGCGGCAGATTGCGGATCAGCACCTGGCGCAGCCAGCGTTGGGCGGCATCAGTGTCCAGTCCGCGCGGCAGGCGCGCCGCCAGCGTGCGGGCGAGCGCACTGCCGAAGCCGGCGGCGAACAGCGTTTGCAGCAGCGCCACCCGGACCGGGTCGCGTCGCCGGCCCGCGCCCCAGGCAAAACCGGCCAGCTGGTTTTGCAACATGCCGCGCAGCCGCGACAGCTCGTGCAGGATGCGCGAGCCGCTTGCGCTGTCTGCCACCTCACCCGCCGCCGCCACGGTCAGATCACCGTAGGCGCTGGCCACCAGTTCGACGCCCTGCGGATGCGGTCGCGTGGACAGCACCACGGCGTCGTCGCCGAGTTCGCGGCGAACGCGCGCCAGCCCTTCACGCGCATTCGCGGCGACGAATACCTGTACGCTCATGCCGCTTCTCCCATGCTCAGTTCCGTATTCACCCGCACCATTTTATCGGCAGGCACCTCGGCGTAGGCAATCACCGCCAGCCGCGGCTGATTGCGCCGCAGCAGCCGCGACAGCACGGCGCGCAAACCGGCCGAGGTCAGCAGCACCGGTGGATAACCGGCGCCTTCCTGTTCGGCCAGCGCGCGCTCGGCGGCCTGGTTCAGCGCCTCCAGCGTGGGCGGACTCAGCAGCGCTTCGCCTTCGTCGCCCATTTCGTTGAACAGGCGGGCTTCGGTCGCCGCCGCCAGCCCGATCACCTGCAGCGTATCGCTGCCCTCGAACAGGCGGTCGACGATGCTGCGGCCGAGCGCGGCGCGCACGGTTTCCAGCAGTTCGTCGATGGCCTGGCTACGGGGCGCGCGCGCCGCCAGCGTTTCGAACAGGGTGCGGGTGTCGCGGATCGAGACGTTTTCCGCGATCAATTGCTGCAGCACTGTCTGCACCGTGGTCAGCGGCAAATGACGCGGCGTCACGTCCTCGACCAGTCCCGGGTGCGTGCGCGCCAGCGTGTCGAGCAACTGCTGCACTTCGGTGCGCCCGAGGAGCTCCGGCGCGTGCTGGCGGAACACCGCCTCGACCTGGCGCGCGATCAGCTCGGCCGGCTCCAGCACCACAAAGCCACGCAATTCGGCTTCCTCCTCGCGTCCGGCTTCGATCCAGATGCCCGGCAGCCCGGTCAGCGGATCGGCGCCCGGCGTGCCGTCGAGTTTGCCCAGCACGTCGCCCATATCCACCGCCAGCACCTGGCCGGTCGGCATTTCGCCGTGTGCCACGACCACGCCCTTGAGCGTGATGCGATAACTATTGGGCTTGAGTTCGAGGTTGTCGCGCACGCGAATGAGCGGCACCACCAGGCCCATGTCGGCGGCAAAATGGCGGCGCGACTCGGTGATTCGCGCCAGCGCCGCGCCGCCCTGGTTGCGGTCGACCAGCGGAATCAGCCGGTAGCCGACTTCGAGCGCCAGCACGTCGACCGGCGGAATGTCGTCCCAGGTGACATCGAGTGGTGCGGGCAACTCCTCGATCGGTTCCAGCAGCGGCGTGTCCGCAAGCACTGCACGCTGGCGTCGCAGCAGCCATCCCCCCAGTCCGCCCAGCACCACGGCAATGGTCAAAAAGGCCAGATGCGGCGTGCCTGGAATCAGGCCCAGTACCCCCAGCACGACGGCGGCGATGAACAGCGTCTGCGGACGGCCGAAAATCTGGGTGGAAAACTCGCGCGACAGATCCTGTTCGCTCGACGCACGGCTGACCACGATGCCCGCCGCGGTCGAAATGATCAGCGCCGGAATCTGCGTCACCAGACCGTCGCCCACGGTCAGCAACGCATAGCGCCCGAGCGCCTCGGTCAGCCCCAGGTCATGCTGGAACAGCCCGACCAGCACGCCGCCGACCAGATTCACCAGCAGAATGATGATGCCGGCGATCGCGTCGCCGCGCACGAACTTGGAGGCGCCGTCCATCGCGCCATAGAAATCTGCTTCGCGCCCGATGTCGGCACGCCGGGTGCGCGCTTCGGACTCGTTGATGAAGCCGGCGTTGAGGTCGGCGTCCACCGCCAGCTGCTTGCCCGGCATCGAGTCCAGCGTGAAGCGTGCCGCCACCTCGGCGATGCGCCCGGCGCCCTTGGTGATGACGACGAAGTTGATGATGACCAGGATCAGGAACACCACGAAGCCGACGACGTAGTTGCCGCCGACCAGGAAGTTGCCGAAGGATTCGATCACCTTGCCCGCCGCGTCTGGCCCGGTGTGTCCCTCCATCAGGATGATGCGGGTGGACGCGACGTTGAGCGACAGGCGCAGCAGTGTGGTCAGCAGCAGCACCGTGGGAAACACCGAGAAATCCAGCGGCCGCCGTGCGTTCAGGCTCACCAGCATCACGATCATCGCCAGCGCGATGTTGAGCGTGAACAGCACATCGAGCATGAAGGTCGGCAGCGGCAGGATCATCATCGCCAGGATCAGCAGCACCAGCAGCGGCACCGCCAGCCGGTTCAACGGCATGCCCATCACCATCACGCCCTGCCCGTTCACCCGATCACCTCGTTAATCGATGTGGGCCTGGCGTTTGTCCCCTCTCCCCCAGGGAGATAACCAGCGACTTGCCCGCTCGCGGGCTTAGTCGATTGGCCAGTCGTCTCATCAGGGTTAGGGTGAGGGCGCGCCATGGCCCCGGCGTTCGCCCCCTGCCCCGACTGCTGCTGGCGCTCACGCATCTGCGCCCGCATTTCCGGGCTGCCCTCGGCTTCGCGTGCCTCGGCCAGCACCTCCTGCCAGGTCATTGCATGGCGGCGCAGGTAGCGCCACCAGCGCCAACCGGCATCCAGCGCGGCAATCACCGTCAGCGCCGCGGCCAGCGCCAGCACGCCACGCCCGACCCATGCGGCGGCCGGTGCCAGCATAGCGTCGGCAGACTGGCCATGCAGCGCGAGCCATTCGCCCGTCAGCACCCAGCCGACCGCGGCCCCGACCAGCGCGAGCTTCAGCAGCACCAGCCCGCCATCGAACCAGGCATCGGCAGAAAACAGCCGGACCAGCGGTTTGAAAGGATGGACCCGGCTCAAATCGGCCTGCGCGCGCTGCGGCGCATAGACCCAGCCGGAGAGCAGCATTGGCGCTACCAGCGCGGCGACAAAAATGACCGCCAGCAAGGGCACCAGCACCCACAGCACGGTCTGGAGCGATTCGAGAAAAGTCGGGGAAAGCGGATGGGCGCCCGGGGCGAACGCCGCTTCGAGCAGGGATTGCAGGGACTGCAACAGGCGCGGCGCCAGCCAGCTCAGCGCGCCCAGCGCCGACAGCAGGACCGCCCACGCGGCAAATTCGGCTGAACGCGGCACATCGCCCGCATTGCGCGCCTCTTGCAGGCGCCGCGGGCTTGCCGGTTCGGTACGCGAAAGGTCTGACTCCTCGGCCATGCTTGTCTCAGGTTTTGCGGGAGTCTAGCACGATGCGGGGATGGCTTTTTCGCACCTGCCGCAACCGGCAGGCCGAAATCCGGGGAGGATCGGGACATCGACTGCCGAGAAGAATTGGGATGGCCGAGGGGAGGTTCAAATATGCTCTGACTTTGTATCGACAGAATCCAGGATTTCGTCAGGACTGTTTTTAGTCTTGGGTAAAGAGTGAGCAGCGAAACTCCGTTAGACCAGAAAGGGCCGGACGCAGTCGTGCAGGGATGGCGATGCGGAAACAGAAGATTCCACCGCGGGAGAACAGATATGACGGGGTACACAGGTCCAACGCTCCATAAGCTTTGGACCACTTCTTTGTACCACCCACATGATGGCCTACTGAATTTTGTTACTTATTTTCAGTAGGTTAATAAATATTGGCGGAGAGGGTGGGATTCGAACCCACGGTAGGCTTGCACCTACGCCTGATTTCGAGTCAGGTACATTCGACCACTCTGCCACCTCTCCGGCGGCGCGTATTGTACCCGAGACGTGCGCCTCACTGGACGAAAATTTCACTCTCGGTCAGACTGCGCTCATGCCGGTCATAAGAAAAACGGCGCACATCGGAAGAGGCTTGGTGCTGGTGCTGTATTTGGCACTGGCCGCTTGCAGCCGCCCGGTACCGCCGCCCGAAGTCACGGGGGAATTGTGGGTAGGAACCCGCAACAGCCCGGCTTCCTACTATATCGGTGCCAATGGCGAGCCGGCCGGATTCGAGCATGACCTGATCCAGTCCTTCGCGCGTTCGCAGAACTGGTCGCTGAACTGGACCATCAAGAACCGTCCCGAATCCCTGTTCGAACTGCTCGACAGCAACCACATCCACCTGGTCGCCGCCATCCTGCCGCAAACCGTGGTGAAGGACCGCCACCTGATCTCCGGCCCAGTGCTGTTCGAGACGCCGATCCATATCGTGTACCGCACTCGCGAACGGCGGCCGCGCAGCATGGCCGAACTGGAAGACAAGAGGCTGGCGCTGATCATCGGCTCCGGTCACACCCCCGTCCTGATGCGGCAAAAGCGCAAGTACCCGGGAATTTCCTGGGCAGCGCTGGAAAACGTCTGGCCGGAAGAACTGCTGGCGCAACTGCAGGCAGGCCAGTACGACGCGGTGGTGATCAGCGGCATGGATTTCGATCCGATGCGCAGCCTCTACCCCGACCTCGGCGTGGCATTCGATATCGGCGACACGCAAAAAATCGTGTGGGCGCTGCCGCCCCGCAGTTCGCAGGCGATGCGCAATGCGCTCGCGCGTTATGTCGAACAGGCGCGCAAGGACGGCACCATCCGACGCATCCATGAACGTTATTTTGGTCATGTCAGGCGGCTCGACAGCAGCGACATCCTCGGCATCCTGCAGCGCCGTCCGCTGCGCCTGCCCGAGTTTCGCCGACATTTCCAGGAAGCGCAGACGCTGACCGGCATCGACTGGCGTCTGCTGGCCGCGATCGGTTATCAGGAGTCGCAGTGGAATCCGCTGGCGACTTCGCCGACCGGCGTGCGCGGACTGATGATGCTGACCGGGCAAACCGCTGACCGAATGGGTGTTTCGAACCGTCTCGATCCCCGCCAGAGCATCCTCGGCGGCGCACGCTATCTGGCCCTGATGAAAGACGCGCTGCCGGCTCGCATCGCCGAACCCGACCGCACCTGGCTGGCGCTGGCCGCCTACAACCAGGGTCAGGGACACATGGAAGATGCGCGCCGAATTGCGCAGGCGCGCGGCGGCAATCCGGACAGCTGGGCCGACGTCAAGGAAGCGCTGCCCTATCTGAGCCGCGGCACCTATTCAAACGTCACGCGATACGGCTACGCGCGCGGCGGCGAAGCGCTCCACTTTGCCGAGAACATCCGCAACTACTACGACATCCTGTTGCGGCTCGAACCGGCCTACGACCCGCTGATCAATCTGGGCAGCAAAGAGGACGCGCTGGGCACGCCGGGCTGAGCATGTTCAGACGGGCGTGAGTTTGGTGAGTTTTTCGGCGCCGCCCATCCACGGACGCAGCTCCTCGGGCACGGTCACGCTGCCGTCGGCGTTCTGGTAGTTCTCCAGGATTGCCACCAGCGTGCGCCCCACCGCCAGCCCCGACCCATTCAGCGTATGCAGCAGTTCCGGCTTGCTCTGCCCAGCCTTGAAACGCGCCTGCATGCGGCGCGCCTGGAAGGCCTCGAAGTTGGAGCACGAGGAAATTTCTCGGTAAGTGTTCTGCGCCGGCAGCCACACTTCGAGGTCGTAGGTCTTGGCCGACGAAAAGCCCATGTCGCCGCTGCACAAAGCCATCTTGCGGTACGGCAGGCCGAGCTTCTGCAGAATGGTTTCGGCATGTGCAGTCAAGCTTTCCAGCGCGGCGTAGGAATCTTCCGGACGCACCATCTGCACCAGTTCCACCTTGTCGAACTGATGCTGGCGAATCATGCCGCGGGTGTCGCGGCCGTAGGAGCCAGCCTCGGAACGGAAGCACGGCGTATGCGCGACGAACTTCAGCGGCAGCGCGTCGGCGGCCACGATCTCGTCGCGCAGCAGGTTGGTCACCGGCACTTCGGCGGTGGGAATCAGATAGAGCGTGTCGGCGTCCGTGCACTCTTCACCGGCATGGCGCGGGACGTGGAACAGGTCTTCCTCGAACTTCGGCAACTGGCCGGTACCGCGCATCGAATCGGCGTTCACCAGATAAGGCACATAAACTTCGGTGTAGCCGTGTTCCGCCGTATGCACGTCGAGCATGAACTGCGCGAGCGCGCGATGCAGCCGTGCCAGCGGGCCCTTCATCACGGAAAAGCGGCTGCCGGTGATCTTGACCGCCGCCGCGAAGTCGAGCTGGCCCAGGCCTTCGCCGAGGTCGACGTGGTCACGTACCGGGAAATCGAAAGCCCTCGGCGTACTCCAGCGGCTCACTTCGACGTTGGCGGTCTCGTCCTTGCCGTCCGCCACCGATTCGTGCGGCAGGTTGGGAATATCCATCAGGAATTTGTTGAGCTCAGTTTGCAGTTCGGCCAGGCGGGTTTCGAGGTCTTTCAGTTCGTCGCCCAGTCCCGCCACTTCGGCCATCACTGCCGTGGTGTCCTCGCCCTTGCCCTTCAACATGCCGATCTGTTTCGACAGCGTGTTGCGTCGGCTCTGCGCATCCTGCGTGCGGGTCTGGAACACCTTGCGTGCGCCCTCGAGCTCTTCGAAGTACGCCGTATTAAACACAAAACCACGCGCCGCCAGGCGCTCGGCTACGAGGGCTGCGTCTTTTCGCAGCAACTGGATATCAAGCATGGGAATTCAAATCAATTAAAGCAAAAAGGGATTGTCCACGAAAGATTTCGTCCACGGCACTCAGGCCGCAGCGCGATCAGGTGACCAAGGATGGATTTTATCCAGCTCGTCAGCCAACGCATCCTTCGTCATTCCCATGTCGTAACGCGCCTGGCCGCGCAGCCAGTAGCCCTCGGACAAACCGAAGAACCGGCACAGCCGCAAATCGGTATCAGCCGTGACCGACCGGCGACCAGCCACGATTTCACCGATGCGCTGCGGCGGCACGCCGATTTCCTTGGCCAGTCGATACTGGCTGAGGCCCATCGGCTTCAGAAATTCCTCCAGCAGGATTTCGCCGGGATGAATCGGGGAGAGTTTCTTCATCGCACAAGCTCCTCAGTGATAATCGACAATTTCCACATCCAGCGCCTGTCCGGGTTCAAAGCGGAAGCACACACGCCACTGGTCGTTGATGCGGATGCTCCATTGTCCTTTGCGGCCGCCCTTCAAGGCTTCCAGACGGTTTTGCGGGGGAATGCGCAAATCCTCAATGCGCTCCGTCCATTCCAGTTGTTCCAGCTTGCGCCGGGCGACACGTTCGATGTTGACGAAGCGAGGCACCCGCTTGCGCTCGAACAGTGCCTGGGTGTCGCGGCAGCGAAACGACTGGATCATGTTTTAATCGTAACGCGTTGCGTGATTAACGTCCAGCGTGAATACGCATCAAGCCGTGCTCCAGGTTCCGTCCGCGTGTTTATGCGCCCGCGCCACTGTGCCGAGCTGGCCGGGCAGATCGGCGCTCATGGGGGTTCAGACCTGCGCTTGAATTACATGCGGGTTGAAGGACCAGACATTCACGCGGCGCGTCCATTCACGCGGCGACGCAACCCCTCGAAATATGCAGCATCTGCGGGGACAGCCGTCGCGGAGGCCGCCCCTTCAAGCAGCAGGCCGCGTAAATGACGGCATTCCTGATCCCTGCGGATCAGTTCGCGCACGTATTCGCTGCGGGTACCGCAGCCGCGTTGCGAGACCTGTTCGTCGACAAAGGTCTTGAGAGCGTCGGGCAGGGAAATCTTCATCGTGTTCATGTAACCACTGCCTGGCAGTTTGGCAGGGCGCTTGCGCACGCTCAAGCCGCCTCGACCATCCCCACCGCCTCTTCCACGTCCACCGCCACAATGCGCGACACGCCCGGCTCCTGCATGGTGACGCCGGCGAGGTGCTGGGCCATTTCCATGGTGACGCGGTTGTGGGTGATGAAAAGGAACTGGGTGTGGTCGGACATCGCCTTGACCAGGTTGCAGTAGCGCTCGGTGTTGGCGTCGTCGAGCGGCGCGTCGACCTCGTCGAGCAGGCAGAACGGCGCCGGGTTGAGCTTGAACATGGCGAACACCAGCGACAGCGCGGTCAGCGTCTTCTCGCCGCCGGACAGCAGATGGATGGAGGCATTCTTCTTGCCGGGCGGCTGCGCAAACACCTGGACGCCTGCGTCCAGCAGCTCGTCACCGGTGAGGATGAGCCGGGCCTGGCCGCCGCCGAACAGCTTGGGGAACAGTTCGCCCATGTGCTGGTTGACGGTGTCGAAGGTCTCCTTCAGCCGCGTGCGCGACTCCTGGTCGATGCGGCGAATCGCGTCTTCCAGCGTGGTAACTGCTTCCAATAGATCGGCGCATTGTGCGGCGAGGTATTCGGCGCGTTCCTGCGCCTGGGTCAGTTCGTCGAGTGCGGCGAGGTTGACCGCGCCGAGCGCGGCGATCTCGTTTTGCAGGCGGCTGATCTCGCTCTGCAACTGCGACGGCCTGGGACTGTCGGCCAGACCCGATTCGAGGCTGGCCTCGTCGGCCGCCGCCTCGCGCAGCTGCAGTTCGAACTGCGACTGCATCAGCATCGCTTCCTGGTCTTTCAGCTTCAGCTGCTCGATGCTGCGCCGCAGCGGATCGAGCCCCTGCTCGCACGCCATGCGCGCTTCGTCGTGGCCGCGCAGCTGCGCGGTCAGGCCTTCCAGCGCGTCGCGCGCGGCGGCCAGCGCCGTTTCGGCTTCGGTCCGCGCGGTCAGCGCGAGCTGCAGTTCGGCGTCCAGCGCATCGGCAGGCAGACGCGTCAGCTCTTCGCGCGCCTGCGCCAGACGGGTTTCATCGTCGGCGATTTCCTGGTCGATGCGCGCCAGGGTGTCGGCCAGTTCCTTGATCTTGCTGGTGCAGGTGGTCAGCGCGAAGCCGGCTTCCTGATGCCGCCGCTCGGCCGCGCGCTGCAGTTCGCGCGCCTCGAACACCGCGCGGTCGGCCTGGTCGCGCGTCTGGCGCGCCGCGTAGAGCGCGTCGCGGGCAACTTCGCCTTGCGCTCGGTAGTCCTTGAGGCGATTTTCCAGCGTGTCGAGCGTGGCGCGCTCGGCCGTCTGCAGACGCGTGACTTCGTCGAGTTCCTGGGCAATCTGTGCGGCCCGGCTCTGCACCCGTTCCACCGCCTGCTGCAGGCGCAGCAGTTCCATCTGCGCGGTGTGGTGGCGGCTCTGCGTCTGGCCGGTCTGCGCGCGCAGCGCCTGGACCTCGCGCTGGCGCTCCATGTAGCGCTGCTGCGTCTCGGCGTAGGCGGCTTCGAGCGTGGTCACCTCGTCGCGCAGACGCACCGCATCGCTGGCCAGTCGTTCGAGTTCGCGCCCGCGCGCGAGGATGCCTTCGACCGCCGTGTGCGGGCCGTGGAAAGTGACGCTGTGGCGGGTGAACAGGTGGCCCTCGGGGGTGACCGCGTATTCGCCGGGCGCGAGGTTCGCCGCGCGGGTGCGTGCGGCAGCGGCGTCGTCGGCCCAGTAGACGCCGGTAAGCCAGTCGGCGAGCGCGGCGTGGGCGGCGGCATCGTCGCTGTCGATCTTGCTTGACAGCGATTCCGGCGCAGCCGCGGCTGCCGTGCCCTGCCCGGTCCATACGGTGAGCCGGGCCGGCGGCGCATCGGCGAACCAGTCGGGCGCAGCGTCGGCGGCCACCGCCTGCAGGCGTTCACGCAGCACCGCTTCGACCGCCGCTTCCCAGCCGGGGGCGACGGAGAGTTTTTCCCACAGGCGCGGCGCGCTATCGAGACCACGCTGACGCAACCAGCCGCCGAGCTTCTCATCGGCCTTCAGGCTTTCCTGCAGTTTCTTCAGCGCGGCGAGTTCGGCTTCGGTCTGGTGCAGCGTCTTGCGTGCGGCTTCGAGCTCGCGCGTGTGCTGCGCACGGGCGGCGTCGAGTTCGGGCAGCGCGGTCTCGGCGTCCTTCAGCCCGGTCTGCGCGGTGGCCAGTGTTTGCGCCAGCGACTCGAGCTCGACCTGTTTCTGCGCCAGGCCGGCCGCATCCGGGCGCGGCAGCTGCGCCTGTTCCTGCGCGAGCCGGCGCTGGCGTGCGTCCAGTTGTTCGAGCTGGCGCTTGGTGTGGCCGAGGCTGTTTTCGTCGACCTGGCGCGACTGATCGAGCTGCGACACCACGCGCTGCGCCTCGCCCACGCCTTGCTGTGCCTCGCGCAGCGCGGCTTCCTTCTGCGGCAGCGTGCTGTCGGTGGCCTGGCGCGCGGCGGCTTCGGCGTCGGTCAGCGCGGCCTCAAGCCCGGGTTGCTGCGCGGTGACTTCGCTCAGTGCGTCCGCAGTCGAGGCTCGGCGCGCCTGTTGCGATTCCATCCGCGTGCCCAGGTCCTGCACCTGACGATAGAGCCGGTCGCGGGTGGCATTCTGGTGCGCCATGGTCTGCTCGATGCGCGCGACTTCGGACTGCGCCTGGTAATACGTGGCCTGCGCGGTATTGAGCGTGTCCTGCCCGGCGAACTGGGTCTGGCGCGCGGTTTCGAGCTCGGATTCGATGTGGCGCAGACGCGCGGTTTCGGCTTCCAGCTTGTTCTGTGCCTCGACCAGATCCTTGTCGATGCGCGCGCGCTGCTGGGCGGCGTCGTGCTTCCTGGCGAACCACAGGCGATGCTGGGAAAACGTCAGATCGGCCTGCAGCTGCTTGTAGTGCTGGGCGACTTCGGCCTGCGCGGTGAGCTTCTCGACCTGAGTCCTGAGTTCGCGCTGGATGTCCTCGACGCGGTTCATGTTGTCGCGCGCGTCCTTCAGCCGGGCTTCGGTTTCCTTGCGGCGCTCCTTGTACTTCGACACGCCTGCGGCCTCTTCCAGATAGCCGCGCAGTTCTTCCGGCTTGGCCTCGATCAGGCGCGAAATCATGCCCTGCTCGATGATCGCGTAGGCGCGCGCACCGACGCCGGTGCCCAAAAAGAGGTCGGCAACGTCGCGCCGCCGCACCCGCATGTTGTTGATGTAGTAGGTGGAGTCGCCGCTGCGGTCGAGCACGCGCTTGACCGAGATCTCGGCGTATTGCGACCACTGGCCGGCGGCGCGGCCGAGCTCGTTGTTGAACGCCAGTTCGACCGACGCGCGTGACGCCGGCTTGCGCGTGCCCGATCCGTTGAAGATGACATCCTGCATGGTTTCGCCGCGCAGGTGCTTGGCCGACGATTCGCCGAGTACCCACCGCACCGCGTCGATGACGTTCGACTTGCCGCAGCCGTTCGGCCCCACGACGCCGGTCAGCTGCGCGGGGACGGGGATGACAGTGGGATCGACGAAACTCTTGAAACCGGCAAGTTTGATGTGGGTTAAACGCAAGACAGCGGACCTAAGCTTTTATAATAAGTGTCGTCTGATGAACGCGCCGCCGCTTTTTTAATGCATGCAGGTGGCAAGCGGCGTTCTGATTTTCGCCACATTCTACACCGAGCCCCGTATGCCCTCCACGCCCGCCAAGATCCTGGAAACCTTCCCCAACCCCAAAGTTGGACGTGACTTTCACATCCATATGGAAGTCCCTGAATTCACGTGTCTTTGCCCCAAGACCGGACAGCCGGATTTCGCCACGCTGATCCTCGACTACATCCCCGACAAAAGCTGCGTCGAACTGAAGAGCCTGAAGCTCTACATGTGGAGCTTCCGCGAGGAAGGGCATTTTCATGAAGACGTCACCAACCGCATCCTCGACGACCTGGTCAAGGCGACCAAGCCCCGGTTTATGAGATTGACCGCCAAGTTCTATGTGCGCGGCGGCATCTTTACCAATGTCGTGGCCGAACACCACAAGAAAGGCTGGAAGCCGGCCCCGCGCGTCGACCTCACGCAATTCGAACACCAGTCGAATACTCGCGGCTAAGTGGCTGATCATGCTGATTTCGCACCTGCGTGGCCTCTCGCTTCGCGGACTACATCCCGAAGCGGCCCCGTCGCAGGCGTGCAGCATTAACAGGTCCTAACCTTGTTTTTTCTCGGCATCGACTTCGGTACCAGCGGCGCGCGCAGTTGCGTCATCGATGCCGAAGGTGCGGTCGTTGCCGATGACGCGCGCGACTTCGGTACGCTGGCCGAATATGAACGCGCCGGCATCTGGCGCGAGGCGCTGTGGGACCTGGTCGCCGCGTTGCCGCCGGCGATCCGCACGCAACTCTCGGACATTGCGCTCGACGGCACCTCCGGTACCGTGCTCGCCTGCGACGAGACACTGGCGCCGCGCCACCCGCCGCTGCTCTACAACGACGACCGCGCAGTCGAAGAGGCTGCGCTGATCGCGAAAACTGCCACGCCGGGCCACCCGGCCGCGGCAGCAAGCTCGGGCCTCGCCAAGGTACTGTGGCTGAAAAAGCGACTCGGCCTGACCGGCGCGCGGCTCTACCTCAACCAGGCCGACTGGTTGTCGGGACTCTTGACCGGCCGGGTTGGCATGAGCGACTACCACAACGCCCTCAAGATGGGCCTCGACCTCGACGCGCTGAAGTGGCCGGCCTGGGTCGACTACCTGGCCGACGTCGACTACCTGCCGGTGCCGGTGCCGCCCGGCTCGCGGCTCGCCACCGTATCCCGGCCCCGCGCGCGCTATCTCGGCGTGAATCCCGGCTGCATGGTGCACGCCGGCACCACCGATTCGATCGCCGCCTTCCTGGCGGCCGGTGTGAGCCGGAGCGGCGACGCCGTCACCTCGCTCGGCAGCACCCTGGTGCTGAAGCTGTTGTCCGATACCCGGGTGGAATCGACCGAACACGGCGTCTACAGCCACTGGTTCGGCGAGCGCTGGCTGGCCGGCGGCGCCAGCAATGCCGGCGGCGCGGTGCTGCGGCAGTTTTTCGACGACCGCCAGTTGGCCGCACTCAGTGAACAGATCGATCCCGCGGTCGCCAGCCCGCTCGACTATCTGCCGCTGCCGCGCAGCGGCGAGCGCTTCCCGGTCAACGATCCCACGCTGGCGCCGCGCCTGACGCCACGCCCGCCCGATGACGCCGAATTCCTGCACGGCCTGCTGGAAAGCCTCGCCCGCATCGAGGCGCGCGGCTATCGCCTGCTGGCCGAACTCGGCGCCACGCCGGCGCGCCGGGTCGACACCGCCGGCGGCGGCGCCCGCAATCCGGTCTGGACCCGGATTCGCCAGCGCTTGCTGGGGGTGCCGGTGGCGCGCGCCGCCCACACCGAAGCCGCGTATGGCGCGGCCCTGCTGGCCCGCGACGGCGCGCAGTGTTTTGCCGCCCGCCCCGCCTAAACCCGCCATCTACAACTAAAGTTGTATATCAATCTGTAAAAGCATGGCCTAAGGTGGGGGCAGTCACCGTGCCGCCCCGGACACCGGATTCGTCTGCCCGCCCCGCGTTGTGGTGACCCGTTCGGGGGACACCACAATGAAAATACGCAATCACCGCCTGGCGCGGAACGATGGATCGGCGCTGGCCTATCGCGCCAGTCCGCATGTCGGCAGCAGCATTTCCCCCCGCTTCCTGATCCTTCATTACACCGCCGGCAGCAGCGTCGCCGGCACCGTCGCCTGGTTCTGCAGCCCGGCATCCCGCGTATCCGCCCACCTGGTCATCGCGCGCGACGGCGCAATCACCCAACTGGTGCCGTTCAACCGTGAGGCCTGGCATGCCGGCCAGTCGCGCTGGGGCAGCCTGTCCGGGCTCAACCGCCACAGCATCGGCATCGAGCTCGACAATGCCGGCTGCCTGATCCGTAGCGGCGGCAAATGGGTCTCCCCACTCACCCGCCGCAGTTACCCCGACAGTGAAGTCACCGTCTGCTGCCACCGCAACGATCCGCCCGGCACCCTGCCCTGCGGCTGGCACGCCTACACCCCGGCGCAGATCGAAGCCACGCTGGAATGCGGCATGGCCCTGGTCAACCAATACGGCCTCGCCGACGTGCTGGGGCACGACGACATCGCGCCCGGCCGCAAGCGCGACCCGGGTCCGGATTTCCCGCTCGATTCGGTACGCGCGCGCCTCTTGGGACGCGGCGACGACCATGCAGAACGCTACCGCACCACCGCCCGGCTCTATGTGCGGAGCGGCGCCGGCCCGGACTTCTCGGCCCTGCCGGGCACGCCGCTGCCACCCGCAACCGAGGTCGAGGTGTTGGCCAAGCGGGGGCTCTGGTGGGAGGTCGATGTCGTCGGCGAGGTCAACGGCGTGATGGACATCGTCGGCTGGTGCCACAGCAAATACCTGGAAGCCGCCCTCTGATGGAACCTCTAACCATTCGACTAAGCCCGCAAGCGGGCAAATCGCTGCTAATCCCGAACCCTCCCCCACCAAGGGGGAGGGGCCAGACGGGCGCTTCGCGCGCCCAAACCAATCATGGCTGACACGCCAACTTCGCTCGACTGGGACACGATCCATGCGCTGGAGCGCGCACGCATCCGCGAACCCGACGGCCACCACGACGGCCCCGAACGGCCGCTGACGGGACTGGCGTTTTCCGGCGGCGGCATCCGCAGCGCCACCTTCAATCTGGGCATCATCCAGGCGCTGGCCGAGCTCAGGCTGCTGCGGCAGTTCGACTACCTGTCGTGCGTCTCGGGCGGCGGCTATATCGGTGGCTGGCTGTCGGCCTTCATTCATCTCAAATGCAACGGCCGCGTCGAGGACGCCGAGCCCCTGTTGCACGCCGGCGGCAACGAACATTCCGCCATCCGCTTCCTGCGAAGCTACAGCAACTACATCACGCCGCGGGCCAGTTTCTTTTCCGCCGACACGCTGACCGCGGTGGCCACCTATCTGCGCAACCTGTATCTCAACCTCGTCCTGCTGTTGCTGGTCCTCAGCGGCGTGCTGCTGCTGCCACGCCTGCTGGTGTGGTTTGCCCGCTGGCTCACCGGCTGGGAAGGCCCCGACCCCGCGGCGAACGCCAGCCTGATGCCGCTGTTTGGCGGCGGCATCGTGTGCATTTTCATCGCCATGGTGTTCATCGGACTCAACCTCGGCGGCCGCGGCGCCTTCAAAAGCCGGCCGTTCCATACGCGCCAGCCCGGCGTGCTGCTGCTGGTGGTGTTGCCCGCAATGCTGTCAGCCTGGCTCGTCGCCTATGGTTTCTACGCCGGCGCTGAACAGCTGGACCGGATTTCACTCGGCGGCTGGGTGGTGTGGGGCATGCTGGTCTATGTGCCGCCGTGGCTGCTGGGGTGGGCGCTGGGACGGTTTTTTGTTCGCCGCACGGACGACCAGCCACGGTTTACCCCGGGCCGCGTCCTCGCCATGGGCGCTTACGCCCTGCTGGCAGGCGCGCTGGGCGGCCTGCTGCTGGCCGCGTTTGCCGAAGTGACCGAGTTCATCCGGCGCATCGGGCAGGGCTACAGCGGCTCGTGGATCGCGTCGGCGCTGGCCACCGCGCTGCTGCTGAAGTTCTATTCGCTCACCGTGGTCGGCCACATCGGCCTGATGGGGCGTTATTTCTCGCACGACTCGCGCGAATGGTGGTCGCGCCTCGGCGGCTGGGTACTGCTGGTCTCGCTGGTGTGGGCGACGCTGTTCAGCATTGTCTTCATCGCGCCCGCCTTCTTCCGTTGGGCACCGGAGGCTTTCGTTGCCGCAGGCGGCGTGGCCTGGATACTGTCGACCGCAACCGGCGTGCTGCTGGGACGGAGCCCGAAGTCCGCCAACGACATCCAGAGAAACTGGCGCGACCTCGCCGCGCAGGCGATGCCGTATGTCTTCATCATCGGTCTGCTCGGCCTGCTGTCGTTCGGTCTGCACCAGCTGCTGATGCTGCCGATGTTCTGCAGCGGATGTGAGGAACATGTCCGAACCTCCACGCAGTTCATGACCGTGCTTTACCAGGAGTCGGCCAATTTCCAGCACGCCGATATCGTCTGGGTGGCGATCCTGTGTGCCGGCAGCCTGGTGGCCGCGGCCGCGCTGGCCTGGCGCGTCGACGTCAACCTGTTCTCGATCTATCACTTCTACCGCCAGCGCCTGGTGCGCTGCTATCTCGGCGCCTCGCGCTGCAAGGTGCGCTCGCCGCATCCCTTCACCGGATTCGACCCGCGCGACGACCTCAAGCTGGCCGATCTCTGCAGCGCGCCCTTGGGCAAGCCGCAATGCCAGCGCCCCTATCCCATTCACAACACCGCGATGAATCTGGTCGCCGGCAAGCAGCTCGCGTGGCAGGAACGCCGTGCCGCCGCGTTCGCCTTCACGCCCATGGTGGCCGGCTACAGCTTCACGCTGCCCGATGAAAAGGGCCAGCTGCTCAGCCACTACCGACCCACGTCCGCCTACATGGAAGGCGTCTGGATGGGGTCGGCGATGGCGATTTCCGGTGCCGCCGCCTGTCCCAACATGGGCTATCACAGCTCGCCCGCGCTGACGTTCCTGATGACCGTGTTCAATGTCCGCCTCGGCCACTGGAGTCCCAACCCGGCCAACGAACGCCACTGGGAAAAACACGACCCGCCGTTTGGCGGCATCTATCTGCTGAAGGAACTGTTCGGCCACACCGATCATGATTCGCCGTTCGTCTACCTGTCCGACGGCGGCCACTTCGAGAACCTCGGCCTCTACGAACTGGTGCGCCGGCGCTGCACCTGCATCGTCGTCATCGACGCCGGCGAGGACGGCAAGAGCCATTTCGAAGACCTCGGCAACGCCATCCGCAAGTGCTACGCCGACTTCGGCGTGACCATCGACGTCCATGCCGAAGACCTGGAGAACGGCTACTCGGCCGTCGGCCGCGTGATTTATCCACCGCCCGCGGGCAGTTCGGACGCGCCGACCGAAGCCTGCCTGATCTACATCAAGCCCAACCTCACCGGCACTGAACCCGCCGACCTGCTGAACTACAAGTGCACCCACCCCGGCTTTCCACACGAATCGACCCAGGACCAGTGGTTCGACGAATCGCAGTTCGAGAGCTACCGCAAGCTCGGACACCACACCGGCAAGGCGGTATTCGAGGCGGTGCTAATCGAGGCCACGCAGCGCCAGGAACTGGCCGGCGACAGCGGGCCGCTGTTGCCGTGGATGTGCGAAATCCTGCGCGAGCGACGCGATGAACTGGCTTGAAAACACACCCCCCTCGACTACGTTCCAGGACCGTCCGTCCTGCTGACAGGAGCGCCCCATGAAAGCATCGACCTGGCTTGTTGGCATCTTGAGCATCTCGACCCTTGTCCTGTTCGCCTGGCTTGCGCAGCAACCCGATGCTGCGCGCGCCACCCCGTCGCCCGCCGCGGACAGGGCGCAAAACGCGCTGGCACCTGCCGAGCCCGCTCCGCTTGCCGCTGCGCTGCCTGATGCGGCCTCGCCCTATACCGACGCCGGCTTTCACGAGGCCGATGCCGGCCTCACGCCGTCGGCGCGCGCCGGGCGTGAAATCTGGTTCAAGGCCACCGCCGGCAATGCGCGCTTCCACACCTACAGTTTCCAGCAGCGCGTGACCGCGCTGATCGACTGGTTTGGCGTGCTGCGCGGCGACGCTCGCGACACCCGCTTCCGGACCTGGGGGCTGATCAACGACCCCGGCTGTTGCACCCCAGGCTCGGACGGTTGTCCGGCCAAAAGCTACGAGGAAACCTATGGCTTCGACTGGTGCCCCGGCGACGACACCCTGCTGAAGTTCGTCGGCAAACCCGGCTACCGCGACCCCGCCTGCGACTTCAAGGACGCTGCCACCGATCCGGGCGACCCCGACGGCCACCAGCAGGGGCGCGAGGACAGCTGCCATCTGGCGTTCGGCACCTCCACCGGCGCGCTCGGCTTCCGCAAGTTTCCCAACCCGCGTTTCGATGCGGCGGCATGGAAACAGGTCAACGGCGGCCTCGGCAGCTGGGAAGGCTACAACCGCAAGCTCTCCAACGACCCTGCACGCGCCGACCACAAGGTGCGCAAGCTGGCCGATGCCTCGATCGAACCCCCCTTCCTGATCGGCACTTCGTGCGCGTCGTGCCACGTCGCTTTCAACCCGGCCAAGCCGCCGCTCGACCCCGCGCATCCGAAATGGGAAAACCTCTCGGGCCTGGTCGGCAACCAGTACATCCGCGTCTCCGAGGTGCTGATTTCCGGCATGCCGCGCAACGACCTGCTGTGGCAGATTTTTTCGCATGCGCGCCCCGGCACCTCCGACACCTCGGCGATTCCCAACGACCAGGTCAACAACGCCGGCACCATCAACGCGCTGATCAACACCGCGCAGCGGCCGGTGTTCCCGGGCGAAAAGGTCAACCGCTGGCGCAAGGCCGCGGCCTGCCCGCCGGGCGCGAAGGAATCGAGCTGCTGGTGCGAACCCGGCAAGCCCGGCAAATGCTGGGAAAAAAGCGTCAAGACCGAAACCGTCCACCACATCCTCAAGGGCGGCGGCGATTCGATTGGTGCGCTCGGCGCGATCCAGCGCGTGTATTTCAATATCGGCTCGTGCGCCGAGCAGTGCTGGCTCAACCACCTGACTGACCTGCGCCAGCTCGACCCGAAGGCGCGCAACTTCGGCCAGACGCCGTTCGACATCGGCCAGTGCCGACGCGATTGTCCCAATTTCCGCGCAGTGGAAGACCGCCTGCAGAACCTGCTCGATTTCTTCCTCACCGCGCCCGAAGGCCAGTCACGCGACCTCGTCGAGGCGCGCGCCAACCAGTTGGAGACTGAATACGGCGAAACCGAGCTGGTGCGCGACCTCGAACGCGAATTCGGCAGGGATGCGGTGTCGCGCGGCCAGCAGGTATTCGTCGCCAACTGCGCGCGCTGCCATGCCAGCGGCAAGGCGCCGTTCGAGACCGTCGACTTCCGCGCCCTCGACAGCAAGAGTGGCCTGCGCGCCGACTGGCTCGGCAACGACGTGCCCATCCCGGTCACCGAAGTCGGTACCTACCGTTGCCGTTCGCTGCATTCCAACCATCGGCGCGGTCACGTCTGGGAGGAATTCGCCAACGAGGACTACCACGCACGGCCGACTGTATCCGGCCTGCTCGAGCCGCACGATGGCGGGCGCGGCTACTACCGCAACGTCTCGCTGTTGAACCTGTGGGCGCACGCGCCCTTCATGCACAACAACGCGGTCGGCCCCGAACTGTGCGGCTGGGGCGGCGACCCGTCGAATCCCAACGAGCTCTACCGGTCCAGCTACGTCGACACCAGCCTGCCCGGCAATCCGCCGCTGGCGAAGGACAAACAGCCGGCGTGCTGGACCTACGACCCCTCGGTCGACGGCCGCTTCCAGCTCTATGTCGCCTCGATGCAGGATCTGCTGAATCCCGCCAAGCGCATCCCCAAGGCGACCAAGGTCGACGAGGACATCGTGCTCGACATCGGCCCGCGCATCTTCGACGGCAAGGAAGAAAAACGCCTGATCGGCTTCACCGTGCGGGTGCCGGCCGGCGCCACCGCGGGCAACGTCGGCAACTTCCGTCACAAGGATTTCATCGTCGATCTGATACGCGCCCGGCTCAAGCCCAAGGAACTCGAGGCGCGGCTCGCCACCGTGCTGCCTGCGGACGAGGCCGGCAAACTCGCCGCCGAAATGCAGTCCATCGGCAAGGCCATCGTCTCCGACCCCGACCGTCTGATCGACGTGGTAAAGGCGGCGCGCGCCCGCACCCCGGCGCTGTGGCAGGTCTATTCCTCGTGCACCGCGGAAATCGAAAACGACGGCCACCGCTTCGGCGAAGACCTGTCCGACGCCGACAAGAACGCCCTGATCGCCTTCCTGGCGACGCTGTAAAGGAGCCCATCATGAACACACGCCTGCTACTGCTCGCCACCGCACTGATGCTGCCACTGTCGGGCTGCGACAAATTCAACGACTGGTTCGGCAACAAGCCCAACATTGCCTTCGCTCCCGCTGGCGACGACTACGCCAGCAAGCCCGACTTCGCCCAGGTCGAATACGCCCACCCGATCCCGCTCGCGGAACTGGCCCGGATCACGCCCAAATACCTCACCGGCCTGAACCAGGAAGAGCTCGACCAGCTGTATGCGCGACTCGGCTCGGGGCCGATTCCGGACGGCCCGTTCGACGGCCAGATCGTGTTTCCGCGCGGCAGCTCGGGCAAGCTGCGCGCGGCCGAAATCGTCGGCGGCCTCAAGGGCCTCGGGGTGAACTTCAAGGGAAAAATGCTCGAGACCGCGGGCGAGACGCTGTGGAAGGGCAAGGTGTTCTACCGCGAGCAGAAAGTGCTGCGCAACCGCATTCAGGACCTGGCTGTGCTGCGCCCGGTGATCGGTCCAGGCGACATCCCCAAGATCGACGTCGACGGCCGCGACGCCTGGCTGCTTTTCCCGGCCAAGCTCTATTGCGGGCAAAGCCTGATCGATTCGCGCCGCGAATCGATCATCATCGACTACGCCTTCACCGACGAAATCGCCGGCTACCGCGAAAACCCGGATTTCCTCGCCGGACGACGTGGCCTCAAGGTGCGCGACGAAATCCGCATGGTGCGGCCCGGCCTCTATCTCGGCCGCGCCTACATGGACCACGCCTTCATCCTCAACTTCGTGCTCTACAGCAAAGATGTCGACAAGGCGGGCCGCGCCGAATTCGAGACCGGCCAGATCCGCGATGATTGCTGGCCAGGTACGCAAAAACGGGTGCTGGCGACGCGCTAGCGCCATGAAGCCGGCCTGGCTCACGATCATGTTCGCCGCCGCTTCGATCGCATCACTTCCGGCGCACACCAGCGGCGACCTGCCGCCGGCCGGCCACTCGCGCTTCGACCAGCTGGTCGGCGACAAGCCGGTGCCGTATCCGTTCTTCCGCCTGCTGCGCAGCATCAACCGCCAGATGCGCACCGACGCCGGCGGCCTGCCGCCGCTCAAGGTCACGCTGATCCCGCTCGGCCGCTCGCTGCAGCGCGATGCCGGCGCGCCTGATTTCTTTCATTTTCCGCGCGTGGTCGCCGCCACCGACGGCGATGCGCTGCCCGGCATCGCGCCGCTCAAGGACCGCCTGTTCATCGGGTATCACGAAAAAGGCGGCGTGATCGAGGTCATCAGCTACAACGATACCGCGGGTCGCTTCGAATTCCAGGTGGTGCGCGACTACCAGGCAGGCAAGACGCCGCAGCTGTTCTACGCGCGGCGTAGCCTGTGCCTGTCGTGCCACCAGAATGCCGCGCCCATTTTCGCCCGTCCACTGTGGGACGAAACGCCGGCCAATCCGGCCATCGCCCAGCGCCTGCGCGAAACCCGGCGCGACTTTTATCAGGTCAGGCTGACCGGCACCGACATCGCCTATTTCATCGACAACGCCACCGACCGCGCCAACCTGTTTTCGGTCTGGCAACAGCTGTGGCTGACAGGATGCGGCAACGGCGACGCGGGCGACCGCTGCCGCCTCGATGCCTTTGCGGCCGCACTCAACTATGCACGTAACAGGACGCTGCCGGCGCCGTCCAGCCTGCCGACGCTGTCGCTCAACTGGATGCAGCACTGGCCCAACGGGCTGGCCATTCCCAACCCCGACCTGCCCAACCGCGATCCGCTGGCCGCGTTGCCCGATACCGCGCACGACCCGCTGCTGCTGCGCCCGCCGCTCGAAACCTGGCACGCACCGGACAAGACGGCCTTCGTCGTCGGCCTGGCGGGCATGCTCGATGCCGCCACGGTGAAGCAGTGGGCGCACGCCGATCTTGCCGCGCCGCTCGAGCGCCTTCTGGCCCGCGGCGTGCTGGCAGCGCGTCCGTTCAGCTACAGCCTGGTCGATCAGCTGCTCGCCGAACTCGGCACACCGCGCCGGACTGCGCGCATCGCGCTGCCACCGGCACGTCTGGAACCGCAGCCGCAGGAAAACGCCGCGCTCACCCCGTTTCGCATCCACTGCGCCAGCTGCCACGACACCACGCTGCCGCACCCACCCAATTTCCTGCACGGCAGTCCGGCCTCGGTCGAAGCCCAATTGACGCATTGCGCGGCGCGCATTTTTGTTCGCCTGAGCATGGCCGAGACACCGTCCGCCGCACGCGGCACCACGCCGATGCCGCCGCCCTCGGCACTCGCCAGCCGCGGCATCACCCCCCATCAATGGGCGCGCTCGCCCGAGCTCGCCGTGTTGAAACGCAGCATCGAGACCCGCCTCGGCGACACACCGCGCAGCGACCTGATGAAGCGGCCTTACGCGCAACTTCCGCCCTGCCTGCCCTCATCCCGCTACGTGGAGCGCACACCATGAGCCCCTCTGCTTCCCCCTGCGTCCTGTGCCGCACGCTGTTGTGGTCGCTGCTTGCGCTGCTCGCGCTCTTCGCCTTCGGCGCAGCAATCCGCTTTCTGCCCGACCGCCCGGTGACCTACGACGATCCGGTCGAGCATTTCAAGTACGGCTCCACCGGCGGCGAGCGCAACATGGGCTTTCCCTACTGGGTCTTTCAGGTGCTGCCCGAGGTCTGCCCCGACCTGCTTCCGGGCAAGGGCTACGCCTCGCTCGGCTTCATTTTCGAGCCCGACCGCGATCTGCCGGTCGGCATGTCGAAGCGGCGGCATCTGGGCATCGACCGCGTCTTCCTCAACTGCGCGGTGTGCCACACCGCCACCGTGCGCACCGCGCCCGACGCCAAGCCGATGCTGGTCTCCGGCATGCCGGCCAACCAGCTCAACCTGATGGCCTTCCAGAAATTCGTCCAGGCCTGCGTCAATGACCGCCGCTTCACGCCTTCCCAGGTCGTACCGCGCATCGCGGAAAAGGCCGGCGGCCTTGGCCTGCTCGACACCCATGTCATCTACCCGGTCGGCATCCACCTAATGCGCGATGGCGTCGCCGGGCTGACCGGGCGGCTGCGCTTCATCCACCTGCAGGCCGACTGGGGACCGGGTCGGGTCGACACCTTCAATTCGGCCAAGGCCATCTTCGGCGTGCCGTTCGAAAAGCTGTCGCCGGAAGAACTCATCGGCGTCGCGGATTTTCCGGCGATCTGGAACCAGGCGAAGAAGCAGGACATGCAGCTGCACTGGGACGGCAACAACAGCCGCGTCGAGGAGCGCAACCTGTCGGCCGCCTTCGGCACCGGCGCCACACCGAAGTTGATCGACCACGCCGCCATCGCTCGCATCGAAGCCTGGATCGCCACTGCCGAGCCGCCCGCGTTCGACCGCCACTTCCCCGTCGACCGCGCGCTGGCCGACCGCGGTGCGCGCATCTACATGCAACGCTGCGCCGCCTGCCACGGTACAAGCGGCAGCGATTTTTCCGGCGCCGAGGTCGGCAAGCTCACGCCGATTGCTGCCATCGGCACCGACCGCGGACGTCTCGATTCTTACACGCTCGAACTCGCGCAGAACCAGGGCATGCTGTACTCGGCCGATCCGGAACGTCGCTTCCGCCATTTCCGCAAAACCTACGGCTACGCCAACGCCCCGCTCGACGGCCTCTGGTTGCGCGCGCCCTACCTGCACAACGGCTCGGTGCCCACGCTGTGGGATCTGCTGCAGCCCGCCAGCCAGCGCCCCAAGACCTTCTATCGCGGCAACGATCTCTACGACCCCAAGCACCTCGGCTTCGTCGCCAACCAGCCCCAAAGCCAGGGCACGCCGCTGTTCGCCTTCGACACCCGCATCCCCGGCAACGGCAACGCCGGCCACGAAGGCGCGGCCTACGGCACCACACTGCCGGACGCCGACAAGTGGGCGCTGCTCGAATACCTGAAAACCTTTTAGGAGCTCGCCATGAAGACGCTCTGCCGCTGTCCGCGCTGGTTGAAAATAACCGCCCTCGTCGTGCTGATTCTCGGCGTGGTGTTGGGCTATGTCGGCTGGGACCGCTTCCTGCGCGACCACGGCGCCACGCAGTTCGACAACCCCGACGACCGCTTCAAGTACGGCTCCATGGGCGCGGAAAACGACGCCGGCATTCCCTACTGGATTTTCTACGTGCTGCCGCGCGTCTTCCCCGACAAGCTGCCCAAGCCCGGCGTCGGCTACGCCAGCTTCGGCGTGGTGTGGGAACAGGGCCAGGAGCTGCCGGTGGGCTTTTCCAAGCGGCGCATCGGCTTCGACCGCGTCGCCAATACCTGCGCTGCCTGCCACGTGGCGAGCTACCGCACCCAGCCCGACGAGACGCCGACCCTAGTCGTCACCGGCCCCAACCACACGCTCGACCTCGAAGCCTTCTTCCGGTTTTTGGTCGACTGCGCCAAGGACCCGCGCTTCAATGCCGACACGCTGATGGCCGAGATCAACCTCGCCGCCGACCTCGATTTCATCGACCGCCTGGCCTACCGCTACCTGATCATCCCCATCACCAAAAAACGCCTGACCGAACGCGAAGCGCAGTTCGAATGGATCTACCGCAGTGACTTTCCCGAGTGGGGGCGCGGGCGCGACGACGCGATGAACCTGACCAAATACTTCATGATCCGCTGGCCGATGGACGACACGTTCGGCCCCACCGACATGCCTTCGGTGTGGAACCTGAAGAAATACCAACATGAAAAAGGCCACCGCATGAACTTCGCCGGCGATTCGCACGACGTCTATTCGGTCGTCATCGATTCGGCATTGGGCCTGATGGGCGCGGCGCCCAAGGACACCGACGACTTCCTCGGCCACATCGACTGGCTGGTCGACTACCTGAAGAACACCCCGGCACCGAAATACCCCTTCCCCATCGATGCCACTCGCGCCGCGCGCGGCAAGGCCGTGTTCGACACGAACTGTGCGGTTTGCCACGCCAGCGCGCTCACCGGCACGATCATTCCCCTGAGCGAAATCGGCACCGACCGCGGCCGCATCGACACCTGGGGCAAGCAGGCCGCGATCGAGGCCAACAAGGTCGTCAGCGACATGGGCATCGAACGCCGCGGCCTGGTCGAAGCGCCGCTGACCGGCTATGTCGCGCAGTTCCTCGACGGCATCTGGCTGCGCGCGCCCTACCTGCACAACGGTTCGGTGCCGACGCTGACCGACCTGCTGACGCCGCCGGCGCAGCGGCCGCAGCTGTTCTGGCGCGGCTACGACGTCTACGACCCGGTGCGAGTCGGCTTCGTCGTCCAGGGCCCGGCGGCCGAGCGCGCCGGCACCCCGCTCGACACCCGGCTGCGCGGCAACGGCAACCAGGGCCACGACTTCGGCACCGGCTTGCCGGCCGCCGACAAGGCCGCGCTGCTGGAATACCTGAAAACGTTCTGACCGGGAGCCTGCCATGACCCACCTGCATCCTGCCCTCTCACGTGCCCTCCGTGCCGTGCTGTTGACTGCACTGCTCGCGCTGGCCGCATCTACGGTCGAATCAGCACCGCATCCCGATGTCTGCATCGAAGGCTACGTCTGGCGCGAGGCCTTTCCGGACGACCGTGTCTGCGTGACGCCCGACGTGCGCGAGCAAACCGCACGCGACAACCAGCTCGCCGGCGCGCGCCGCGAAACGCACGGTGGCGCGTATGGAGCGGACACCTGCAAGCCGGGTTTTGTCTGGCGCGAAGCCCGCCCGAGTGACCACGTTTGCGTGACGCCTGACGTGCGCGAACAAACGGCACGCGACAACCGCCTTGCCCACACACGCCGGCTGATGGCGCCGGCAGCCGCGAATGGCGCCCCCCCTGCCGATGCGCCGGCTACCGCCGCGGCCGAGCCCGCCTTTGTGCCCGAGACTGGCCGCTTACCCGCTCCCGCCGCGCAGGCCCCGGTCCAGATCAAAAAGAAAATGGCCACGAAAAAAATGGCTGCCAAGAAAGCCAGCTTCAAGCTGCCTGAGTTTCCCTGGCCGCCGCCGCCCTACTCGACCCGGCTCAGGCTCGATCGCGCCCTGCTGGTGGCCGGGCAGCCCATGCCCAGCAATGGCAGCGTGGCGGCGCGGATGGAGCGTGCGCTGGCCGCCAACGGCTACAACGAAGTCAGCTACTACGCCGTGCCGGATGGCTTTGCCATGGTCACCCAGATCGAGCGCATCGACCCGAATGCCGCACCGGCCGCCGAGCAACGCTGGTCGACGCAAATCGATCCGGTGTCGCTGATCCCGTTCAGCATCGACGCCTACCTGCGGGCCCTGCTGGGCAAGAATGGCGACACCTTCCGCGTCATCGTGTTCACCTTCACCCCGACGCCGTTCACCACCAGCGGCACACCCGTCCGGCCGGGTGAAGCCATGACTTGGGTGGAGAAAGGCGCGACCGCCCTCCCCGCCGAACTCGCCGGCCGGCCCTATGGCGGAGATACCGTGTGCACCGCACTGGTCTACGAGTTTTCGATTTCCAGCCTGGGCGCAGCACTGCAGCGCCCAGGGCTGTTCGACGGCCAGCAGCACCTGCGTGGCGCCGGCATCCTCAGCGTACTGGAGCGGCAGCCATGACGCTCAGCATGCAGGTCGCACGCAAGCGACTCGCACTGCTGTGGTTCGTCGGCGCGGGCATTTGCTTCGCCGTGCTGCTGTTCATCAGCTTCTTTGCCCGCAAGGTCGACCTGGTCGGCTTGTGGGACTGGTTCCTGCCCGCCATGGTCCCCAATCTATCGCTGATCATCGGTGTGCTGGTCTATACCCAGCGCCATCAGGAGCAGGCCGACATCCAGGTGGACTGTTTTCTCTACCGGCTCACGCTCGGGCTGTCGCTGCTTTACATCTTTCTGTTGTTGCTGCCCTTGCTGTTCTTCCCGCTCACCGGCAAAACCCTGCCCGAACTGCTCGACATTTCGCGCCTGTGGCTGGCCGCCGTGCAGGGACTGGCGACCGGCGTGATGGGCGCCTTCTTCGTGCGGCAGGACGAAAAATAAATTCCCGTTTATCCACCCTCCACCCAAAGGACCGTTCGACATGCCCAAGACCCAAGCCAAGCCCAAAGCAAAAACCAAAAAAACCGCGCTGTTAACCGTGGCCGAGCGCAAGCAGATCGACGCCAAGTTTGGCCTCACGCCCGAGAAGCTCGCCGCTGAATTGGTCGAGGCAGAGAAGCCGGCCAGGAAAAAGAAGGTCGGCGGCAAAGCCGGCCCGGCCCTAGCCATGTCCACCTGGGGCGAAGCAACGCAGAAGTTCTATCCGGATTTCCCCATCGGGAAATTCGAAGGCGAGCCCTATCTGGTCTGGGTCAAGCCGGACATTTTCCGCATGGAACCGCAGACACCGTGCTTCCGTTTCATCCGCAGCACCGGCGAAGTGATCGAGCCCGGCAGGCTGTTCACCGACGGCGGCTCGATTCCGCGTCCACTGTGGTTCGTCAAGGACCTGTCGCCCTGGACCTACGCCCCCGCCTTCCTGATCCATGACTGGCTGTTCGATTGCCACCATGCCGGCACCACCGACAAAAGCTTCGAAGAGGTGCGCGACATCATGATGGAAGGCATCCGTACCCTGATGGAAGCAGGCGTGTGCACGCCGAACCGCCTGACATTCGACCTCATCCATGCCGGCATCGATTCCGTCGTCGCGCGCCGCATCTGGAACAGAAAAAACTGACCAAGGAGCCCCTCATGGCCAAGAAAGCCCCCGCCTCGCTCTCGGATCGCCCGCTCAAGACCAGCGCCGAAAAAGCCACCCGCCAGCGGCTCGACGCGTTTCCCGACCGCATCGACCTGCGCGACTGGTTTTATCAGCCGGCGCTGATTTCCTTGCCCGATTCACTGGTCAGCTGCGCCTTCATCAAGCCAGCCATGATTCTCGACCAGGGTCGCGAAGGCGCCTGCACCGGCTTTGCGCTGGCGGCCGTGGTCAATTTCCTGCGCGCCAAACAGAAGCGGACCGCCATCGTCAGCCCGCGCATGCTGTACGAACTGGCGCGCCGCTACGACGAATGGCCAGGCGAAGCCTACGAAGGCTCGTCCGCGCGCGGCGCGATCAAGGCCTGGTCCAAGCACGGCGTGTGTCTGCGTTCGGCGTGGAAGGACGACCAGCATGGCATCACCCACATGAGCGACCCCATCATCCAGCAGGCGATGAGCACGCCGGGCGGTGCGTACTACCGCATCCGCCCCTACAACGTGCGCGACATGCACACCGCGCTGAAGGAAACCGGCATTCTGTACGCCACGCTGATGGTGCACTCGGGCTGGGCCAACCCCGGCGGCAACAAGAGCGACAAACCAGTGCCGGTCAGCTACGTGCACCGCGGCCGCAAGACCACGCTCAGGCTGCCGGTGATCAAGCGCAGCGGCAGCGCCGACGGCGGCCATGCCGTCGCCCTCGTCGGCTACACCCCGCAGGGCTTCATCGTCCAGAATTCCTGGGGGCCGGGCTGGGGCGCCGGCGGCTTTGCGCTACTGCCCTACGAAGACTTTCTGATGCACGCCACCGATGTCTGGGTCGCGCAGCTCGGCGTGCCGGTAACGATGGACCTGTGGGCTGACGACAAGAGCATCGACACCTCCGGCCTGCAGCGCACCAGCCGCACCATCCCACTGTCCGAGATCCGGCCCTACGTCATCAACGTCACCAACAACGGCGAGCTGTCGGACAACGGCGAGTACTGGACCACCGAGTCGGACATCGAGCGCCTGTTCTGCGAAACCATCCCCGCCAAAACCCGCGGCTGGAAGAAACGCCGCATCCTGCTCTATCTGCACGGCGGCCTCAATTCCGAGTCCGGCTGCGCCAAGCGCATCATCGCCATGCGCGACGTGATGCTGGAAAACGAGATCTACCCGCTGCACATCATGTGGGAGAGCGACTTTCTTTCCAGCGTCGCCGGCCTGTTCAAGGACCTGTTCACCGAGGCCGACAAGCTCGCCGGCGGCGGCTTTCTGGAAAATCTGACCGAGGCCAAGGACCGCGTGCTCGAACTCACGCTCGCCCGGGTCGGCCACCGGCTGTGGGGCGAAATGAAGCAAAACGCCCAGCTGGCGTCCGTCCACCCGCACAACATCGGCGGCATCCAGCTGGTCGCGCAGTACGTCGCACTGGCCAGGCAAAAACTGGACAAGGCCGACAAGACCGGTTGGGAGCTGCACATCGTCGGCCATTCGGCGGGCAGCATCTTCGCCGCCCACGCCATGCCGCTGCTGGGCAATCTGGGCCTCCCACTGAAAAGCGTGCAGTTCCTCGCGCCCGCGATCCGCACCGACACCTTCAAGCAGCTGCTGCTGCCCGGCCTGGACGCGGGAGAAATCCCGCTGCCAAGCCTGTATCTGTTGTCCGACAAACTGGAACGCGGCGACTGCGTCGGGCCGTATGGAAAATCCCTGCTCTATCTCGTGTCCAATGCCTTCGAAGGCATGCGCGAGGTGCCTATACTGGGGATGCACGCCTGCCTCGAAGCCGACGCCCAGCTGGCCAAAATCTTCAGCGGACAGGTCGACGGCCGCCCGGCGCTGGTGGTTTCCCAGGGCATCCCGATCGATCCGGCCCAAGAGCTCGCCGCAATCAAACAGGGCGCCTCGATCAGCCACACCCACGGTGGTTTCGACAACGACTGCGCCACCATGAATTCGGTGCTCACCCGCGTGCTCGGCAGCGCGCCGAAAATGCTGTTCACCGCGCGCGACCTGCATTACTGAGTCCACAGGAGCCACCATGCCCACCGACTTTTCCGCCCTGATCGACACCGTGCTGGTACTGGCCGGCCTGGCGCTGGTGGCCACCGGGCTGGTGATGTTCATCTACAGCAAGACCAGCACGCAGGCGTCGTCGGTCGAAGCCTTCGGCATCAAGCTCAACGTCACCCACCCCTCGCTGATCCTGGTGCTTGCCGGCGTCGGCCTGATGCTGGCGCCGCGGCTGCTGCCCGGGCTGCCGGGCATGCCGAACCCGCCGGCGGCCATCGCCGAAGTCAGCCGCGAATCCCTTGACGCCCGCACAGGCACAAGCCCGGACACGCCCCCCTCCGCGAATGCGCCCGACCCGGCCCCGGCAGCCGCCACACGCCCCGCCCCGTCTGCCCCGGTAGACACCCCCAGCACCGCCCCGACCCTCTCGCCCCGACCGTATGCCGCCATGCAAACGCCCGCGCCGGCCCCCGCGCCATCTCGTGTCGCCCCCGCGCCATCCCCTGTAGCCACGGCGCCTTCCCGTGTCGCCCCTGTCCAAACTGCGCCTGCGGCCAAGCCGCGCATCGCCACACCGCCCACGGCTGCATCGCAACCCGCGGAACCCAAACCCGCTGCAGCACCGCTACCCTCTGCACCCCAACCCGCAGCCCCCCAGCTCGCACTCGCCCGCCCGGCCGCCACGCCCGCTCCATCGGCACCGGTGGAATCCCCACCGGCAAAACCGGCACGTCCCGCGCTCGCCTATGCAGCGTTGGGCCTGCCGGCCCAACGTGATTTCTGGTCAGGTGAAACGCGCTCAAGCTATACCCAGCGCATCCACACCAGCCTGCAACAGACCGGGCGCGACGTGCTGAAAATGGAGCCGCGCGCGCTCGCGCTGAACGAGCAGGCCTTCAACGCCTGGTGGAACGAGTCGAACCAGCACCCGCGTAGCCGTGAACTGTGCGCCGGCCCGAATGCACCGCGCGCCCTGCTGTCCGCGCGCGTCGAGGCGTCTTACAGCAGCTCAACCGTCGAAAGTGCCTACTGGCCGGAACTGAGTCTGCGCTTGTTCGACTGCAGCACGCAGCGGGTCCACCGGCAGAAACGCACCCTGTCGCCGCAAAACGCCGATGCCTGGCCGTTCTCGGTCGAACTCAACACCGAACTCGAACGCTTCATGCGCACCTATCGGGCTGATCTGACGGACTGATACGGGCGCGCAGCACCGGGGGCGGGAGCGCGAAGCCTGATCCGGTTAGGGGACTTCAACAAGCTCCAAGGTGTTCGAATCCGGATGCGAGCGGCGACTCGGCGGGTGCGTAGCACCGGGGGCGGGAGCGCGAAGCCTGATCCGCTCAGCTGACTTCAACAAACTCGAGCGTGTTGGCATCCGGATCTCGGCAGAACAGCGCCGCGCGCCCCGACTTACTGGCGGTGTATTTCACCCCGGCCGCGTCGAGCCGACTTTTCAGCGCTTCCATGTTCCTGACGCCCAGCGCGATATGACGGTCGCGGCCGCCGTGTTCGGGGCGCACCGACGCGGCGTCCGGGTTGTCCAGCCGCATCAGGTGCAGCTGCTGGCCGTTGCCGAGGTCGTACCATTCGCCGGGATACGGCAGGTCGGGACGGTTGGGGTCGCGCGTCAGCTGCAGCACCGATTCGTAAAAAACCCGGGCCCGCGCCAGATCGGACACCAGCAGGCCGGCGTGCAGCAGGGCCGTGACAGACATTGGGGAGGGTTCAGACATCGGTTTTCGCTTTCACCTGGTCATCTTCCATGTGGCCGGAGAACAGGCTGGCGGCCACGATCATGATCGCGCCCACCCACTCCTGCGGGCCCATGCGTTCGCGGGACAAAAAATACGCCGCCACCGCCGCCACCACCAGTTCGAACAAAAAGATCACGATGGCCTGGTTGGCCGGCACGCGCGCCAGGCCGAACTGCACCGCATATGTCATGCTGCCGATCGCGATGCCCACGCCGAGCAGCAGCAGCCAGGTGTAGCTATCTGCGCCTGCGATGAAGTCGAGCTCGCCCGGATAGAGCGCGAGGCCGACCACCGTCAGCACGCCCACGCCGGCCCACACCGACACCGACTTGGCGCCTTCGGTGACGCCGCCCAGGTGGCGGCTGATGACATTGCTCATCGCAAACATCACGCCCGCCGACAAGGCCAGCCACTCGGCCCGGTTGGTCGGCAACGGCAGGTCGCCGTTGGGCTGCCACAGCATCACCATCGCGCCGCCCGCCGCCAGCGCCATCACCGCCCAGCCGGCGCGGTTGAGTTTTTCGTGCAGCAGGAAACGCGCGAACAGCACGGTCCACAGCGGCGACAGAAAAAACAGCAGCAGCACGCGCACCACCTCGCCTTGCAGCATCGCCAGCACATAGGCCAGGTTGGTCCAGCCTGCCGCAAGCCCCAGCGCGGCCAGCCATATCCAGCGGCCGCGCGCGTGCTGCAGCTCGCGGGCATGCAGCCAGCCGACCACCAGCAGCGGCACGACATAGGTAATGAAACTCGACGCGATACCGCCGACGCCCGCGTCGTTGAGCAGCCGGTAGGGATACCACATCAGCCCCCACAAGGTGGCGGCATAGAACAGGCTGCTGATGGCAAGGGTGCGCTGCAGGGGAATCGAGGGCATGGGGCTTTATAATGTGGGGCTTAATCAGACTCTACGCTGCAATGAATCCGCGTCTCGAACAACTCCATCCCTATCCGTTTCAAAAGTTGCGCGAGCTGTTTGCCGGGGTGACGCCGAATCCCGACCTCAGCCCGATCAACCTGTCGATCGGCGAGCCCAAACATCCCACGCCGCAGTTCATCAAGGACGCGCTGATCGCAGGGCTGGGCGGGCTCGCGAATTATCCCATCACTCAGGGCTCGGATGCGCTGCGCGAATCGATTTGCGCGTGGGCCGAGCGCCGATACGGCGTCAAGCTCGACCCTGCCACCGAGGTGCTGCCGGTCAATGGATCAAGAGAGGCGCTGTTCGCCTTTGCCCAGGCCAGCGTCGATTCCAGTCGCCATGGCCGCCGCGTCGTCATTTCGCCCAACCCCTTCTACCAGATCTACGAAGGCGCCGCGCTGCTGGCCGGCGCCCGCCCCTTCTTCCTCAACACGCTGCCGGACAACGATTTCAGGATGGACTGGTCGCGCGTGCCGGAAGATTTATGGGAGCAGGTCAACCTGATCTACGTCTGCTCGCCCGGTAACCCCACCGGCAAGGTGATGTCGCTGGCCGACTGGAAAGAACTGTTCGCGCTGTCCGACCAGCATGGTTTCGTCATCGCCGCCGACGAATGCTATTCGGAGATCTACTTCGAGGAAGGTGCTCCGCCGCTCGGCGCATTGACCGCCGCACAGCAGCTCGGCCGCGGCTTCAAAAACCTGATCGTCTTCAACTCGCTGTCCAAGCGCTCCAACGTGCCCGGCCTGCGTTCCGGCATGGTGGCGGGCGATGCCGCGCTGATGAAGGCCTTTCTGCTCTACCGCACCTATCATGGCAGCGCGATGAGCCCGGCGGTGCAGGCGGCCAGCATCGCCGCATGGAACGACGAGGCGCACGTGGCCGACAACCGCCGCCAGTACGCCGAAAAATTCGCCGCCGTGATGCCGCTTCTGAAAAATGTGCTGAGCTTCGACGCACCCGACGCCGCCTTCTACCTGTGGGGGCGGGTGCCGGGCGGCGACGATGCCGCGTTCGCCCGCGGCCTGTATGAAAAACAGCACGTCACCGTGCTGCCCGGCAGCTATCTCGCGCGCGACGCCGCCGGCGTCAACCCCGGCAAGGGCTTCGTTCGCATCGCGCTGGTTGACAGCCACGACGCCTGCGTCGAGGCGGCCGGGCGCATCGTCCGCTTCGTCGGCCAGGTGTGAAGCACCTGGTTCTCTACTGAATTCCCACTACTCAACGACAGGAAACCACCATGCAAGAACTGCAGCAAATCATCGAAGACGCGTTCGAGCGCCGTGCCGACATCACCCCGCGCAACGCCGACGCCAAGGTCAAGGATGCCGTCATGTCGGTGATCGACATGCTCGACAAGGGTCAGCTGCGCGTCGCCGAGCGCACCGACGGCCAGAACTGGACCACCCACCAATGGATCAAGAAGGCGGTGCTGCTGTCGTTCCGCCTGGAAGACAACGCCTTCATCAAGGGTGGCTTTACCAATTATTTCGACAAGGTGCCGTCGAAGTTCGCCGACTACAACAGCCGCGACTTCCGTGAAGGCGGCTTCCGCGTGGTGCCGCCGGCGGCCGCACGCCGCGGTTCCTACATCGGCAAGAACGTGGTGCTGATGCCCAGCTACGTCAACATCGGCGCCTACGTCGGCGACGGCACCATGGTCGACACCTGGGCCACGGTCGGTTCCTGCGCGCAGATCGGCAAGAACGTGCACCTCTCGGGCGGCGTCGGCATCGGCGGCGTGCTCGAACCGGTGCAGGCCAACCCCACCATCATCGGCGACAACTGCTTCGTCGGCGCGCGCTCCGAAGTGGTCGAAGGCGTGATCGTCGAAGACAACTGCGTGATCTCGATGGGTGTCTACATCGGTCAGTCGACCAAGATCTACGACCGCGAAACCGGCGAAGTCCATTTCGGCCGCGTGCCCGCGGGCTCGGTGGTGGTATCCGGCAACCTGCCCTCCAAGGATGGGAGCTATAGTCTGTATTGCGCGGTGATCGTGAAGAAGGTCGACGAGAAAACCTTGTCCAAGGTCGGCATCAACGAACTCTTGCGCGGCATTTGACTCCAGATTTGCTAAGGTGGATTGTTGTCCAACCTGACGCCTTACCCGGAGTGCGGGTCCGGCAATTGCCGGTTTAACGCCCTTTCGGGTAGGTTCGGCATCAAACCATTTTAGGAGTCATCATGAAATTCAAGCTCGCACTTACCGGCATCGTCGCCGTCGCCAGCCTGGCGGCCTGCCAGGAGAACCCGGTATCAGGTAGGAGTCAGCTGTCTTTGGTGTCGGAAGAACAGGCACAATCCGCGTCAGCGCAGGCCTACACGCAAACGATTTCCGACGCGCAAAAGAAAGGCAAGCTCAGCAGCGACGCCGCGCTGAATGCCCGCGTCAAGCGCATCACCGACCGGCTGATCGTGCAGGCCGGCAACATGTATGCGCCCAGCCGCGAGTGGAAATGGTCAGTGGCGGTGATCGACGACCCTTCACTCAACGCCTGGTGCATGCCCGGCGGCAAGATGGCGATCTACACCGGCATCGTCGAAAAGTTGAAGCTCAGCGATGACGAAATCGCCCAGATCATGGGCCACGAAATCGCCCACGCCATCCTCGGACACGGCCGCGAGCGCATGTCGCGCGCCATGGCCATGCAGGGCGGCGTGGCGCTCGGCTCCATCGTCGCCGGCCGCGATCTCAGCATCCTGGCGCCGGTGGCCGACATTGCGCTGACCCTGCCCAACAGCCGCCAAGGCGAAAGCGAAGCCGACCGCTATGGCATCGAGCTCGCCGCCCGCGCCGGCTACGATCCGAATGCCGCCGTGCGGCTGTGGGAAAAAATGGCCACCGCCAGCGGCGGCGGCCCGCCCGTGTTCCTCAGCACCCACCCCGCGCCCGCCAACCGCATTCAGGCCCTGAACGCGCTGGTGCCCCAAATGATGCCCATCTACCAGAAAGCACGCTGATGAACATGGACACCGCCCCCGTCGCCGACAGCAAGATCGCCAGCCTCAAGACCCTGACCACGGTCACCTATGCCTTGTATGCGCTGTCGCTGTTTATCGGCGTTTCCGCCATCGTCGCCATCGTGCTCAACTACATCAAGCGGGAAGACGTCCAGGGCACCTGGCTCGAAAGCCACTTCCGCTGGCAGATCAGCACCTTCTGGTGGAGCCTGTTGTGGTTCGTGGTGGGCTGGATCACCTTCCTGATCCTGATCGGCTGGGTGGTGTGGGGCGTGGCCTTCGTCTGGTATATCTACCGCATCGCCAAGGGCTGGCTCAACCTCAACGACAACAAGCCGATGCCGGTGCAGTAACCGGCAATCGACCCCGCGCCTGAATAATCAGGCAGCCGGGGCCAGCAGGCTGGCCCATTCGTCGATTGGGATCGGGCGGCAGAACAGCAGCCCCTGATACGCCCTGCACTCGTTCGCCAGCAGAAAATCCCGCTGCGCCTGGGTTTCCACGCCCTCGGCAATGACCTGCAAGCCCAGCGAGCGGCTCAGCGCCATGATGGCCCGCACGATGGCAGCATCGTTGGCATCCACCGTCACATCGCGGACAAAGGATTGATCGATCTTCACCTGGTCCAGCGGCAGGCGCTTGAGGTAGGACAAGGACGAATAGCCGGTCCCGAAGTCATCCAGGCAGAAGCTCACCCCCAGCGCATTGAGCTGCTGCATTTGCCTGATCACCGCATCAACGTTGTCGAGCACCACGCTCTCGGTTAGCTCAAGTTTGAGGCGGGACGGATCGATGCCGCTCGACGTGAGGCTCTGCTGCACCGTTTCCACGAAGTCGGGCTGATGGAATTGCCGCGCACTGACATTGACCGACATCTGGAGCGCGCGCGTACGCGGATCGCGCTCCCATATCTTGAGCTGGGCGCAGGCCGTATCCAGCACCCATTTTCCGATCGGCAGGATGAGTCCGGTCTCCTCGGCAAGCGGAATGAATTCGGCCGGATACACCATGCCCGGGTTCGCTGGCAGCCAGCGCAGCAGGGCCTCGGCTCCAATCAGGCCGCCGTCCTGATCAACCTGGGGCTGGTAATAGAGCCGGAATTCGCCCTTGTCCAATGCCTGACGCAACGCCGCTTCCATCACCATGCGCGAGTCGATCGCCGCCTGCATCGCCGGGTTGAAAAAACGGACCAGATTGCGTCCGCCATCCTTGGCCTGGTAGAGCGCAACATCGGCCTGTTTCATCAGCATATCGGTCGAAGCCCCCTGCCCGCGGAACAGCGCCAGGCCGATGCTGGTGGTGCTGTGGAATTTCATGCCGCTGACGTCCAGCGCATAGGGCTGGTTGAGCGCGAAACGCACCTTCTCCGCGATCGTCTCAGCCTGGCTGACGGCGTGCGCCTCGTCCGGGCCCAGGCCTTCCAGCAGCACCACGAATTCGTCGCCGCCCAGGCGGCACACGCTGTCCTGCTGGCGCACATTGGCAGTCAGGCGTCGCGACACTTCAACCAGCAGCCGGTCGCCGACATCGTGGCCCTGGGTGTCGTTGAGCGTCTTGAAATGGTCCAGATCCAGGATCATCAGCGCGCCGTACGCCTGGCTGCGCTCGCTGGTAGCCAGCGCATGGCCGAGGCGGTCCATCAGCAACCGCCGGTTGGGCAACTGGGTCAGCACATCGAAATAGGCCAGGTCACGGATCTGCTGCTCCACCTGCTTGCGCTCGGTGATGTCGCGCACCAGGCCCAGCACATAGGGCTGACCGGAAAACTCGAAATAATTGGCGTTGATTTCCACCGGGAACACCGTGCCATCGCGCGCCTTGTGATGGCTCTCGAAGATGAGGGTCTTGAGCTCCTTAAGTTGATCCCAGAGCGCCTGCCACTGCTCGGGCTGCGTGATCACGTTGTCGACGTCTATCACCCGCATGTTCATGAGCGCGTCGCACGTATGGTCCAACACCCTGCACGCCTCACTGTTTACATAGTGAAAACAGCCTTGCTCGTCGGCCATATAGGCCGCTTCCTTTACATGGTCCAGTGCGAAATCCAGCAGCGCCACTTGACGGCTTGCGCGCTCGCGTTCAGTGATGTCGCGCGCAACGCCCAGCACACCGATGACCTTGCCACTGCGGTCGCACAGGGGTGTCTTGATGGTCTCGACCAGTATCGTGCCTCCGTCTGCAGCGATCACCCATTCCTCGTTCTGCTTGGCCCGCCCGGCATCCACGGCCGCCTGGTCCATCTGACGAAACAGGCGCGCCTGCTCGGGTTCAAAAAAATCAAAATCGGTCTTGCCCACAACCTCCGCTTCGGGGACACCGAAAAAACGCGCCAAAGCCGGATTGCCCATGCGGTAGACCCCATTCGCATCCTTGAGCCAGATGAGGTCGGGCAATGTATTCAGGATCTGGTGTTTTTGCTGCTCGCTTTCTTCCAGTTTGCGGGTAACGGTTTTCAGCAGGGCGTGTTCCTTCAGCAGCATGCCTTGCCTGAGCATGGCCAGTACGATGACCACCAGCGCACCCATGTCGATTACGTGATGGACCGCCTGGGGTATGCCGTCGTTGGGTTCAGACAGGAGCACCGCCAGGCTGGCCAGCACGACCGCTGCCAGCGGCAGCACACGCAGCGCCCCTTCGCTCCATCGCTCCCATGCGGCATTGCTCGAGATTTCGATGTTCCAGTACAGCGTGGCCAGGCCCATTCCCATCACCGACACGGAAAACAGGCTGTTGAACCAGGCCCCGTCGAGGGTAGTGCCATCAAGCGCCAGCGCGTTCCACCCCATCCAGCACGCGCCCGTGCCCAGCAGCGAAAGCAGGAACAGCGCATAGCTCCACGAAAACTTCAAACGCAGGGTGGGCGCTGCAACCAGGCCGATACATACTGCCGCAAGCAGACTCACCGGATAAGTCACCAGCACGGCCAGCGGCAGCAGCGCCGTATCGCCGCGCCTGGGCAGATACAGCACCAGCACCAGCGTCAGGACGGCAATGGCAAGGATGGCGGCATCCAGCGCCAGGGTCTTGCGCTGGGTGCGGTCGGCCAGACGAAAGGCCTCGATCAGCAAGCCTGCCGCAACGCAGGGGCCCAGCCACAGATAAAACAGGTCGGAAGGTGTCGGGAAGCCGGTAAAGCCAAGCAGCGTCTGCACGTTCCAGATCAGCTGCCCGACCGCATACGCGCTGAGGCCGATCGCGATCCAGCGCAGCCCCCGTGCGCTATCGACCGGCGCCGCGCGCACCCCGAACCACGCCAGGGCCGCCGCGGTGAGGGTTCCCGCCGTCCAGTGCAGGTTGTCGAAAAAACGGATCCACAGCACATCCTGCGCAAGCAGAATGCCCGCCAGCCCGACCAGAAATCCGGCCACGCCGGCAACCAGAACCAGCTGTACTGATCGCAACTGCGGCATACGACTGCCCTGACGCATCGATCGAGTCTCCCTCCAGAACACCTCGCGTGCCGGTTTTCCGCTTACCGTCTGCGGCCGGTCTCGGCGCAGCGGATGATCGCCGCTTGGGTTTTCAGCTCGAGGCAACGCCGCAGATCCGGTCCGGTTTCTTTCAGCGGCCGGGTGCTGGTTCTTACCACCACCTGTTGCGGTGTGGGTTCCTGCACCACTGCTGCGGCCGGCGCGGTCGTCGAGTAGTCCCCCTGCGCCATCGCCATGCCGGCGATTCCCAACAACGGCCATGCAATGTGTCCGATTTTCATACGTCTTCCTCCTGGTTGCTTGCGTTGCGGCGCCTGGCCAGGCCGGCACCGGAATATACGTTCTCATGATAGCCAGACTGGGCGCGCGCGGCGCACCTGTCTCGATGCAGCATGCTAGCCCGGTGCCGCTTCACACCCCACCGCATCGCCCACCCGGATCAGTCCGCCCGTCAGAATGCGTGCATTGACGCCGCCATGCCCGCGCATGGCGTTATACCCGCCCGGCCCCAGCACCGCTTCCATCCGCGAGCAGGGATCGCACTCGCCGGTCAGTTCCAGCATCACCGCATCGCCAATGCGCAGCACCAGCGGCCGGTCGCGAAACAGCGTGCGCGCCGCCAGCAGATTCAGCCCCGCCACCACCAGGTTGCGCCGCAGCCCGGCCGCGTCCACTTGCGCCTGTCCGGACAGGGCCGCCAGCACCGGCAGATGCTCGGCCTGGATCAGCGTCACCTGCCGCTTGCCGCCTTCTGTCCGGCTGCGTGACGGCTGTGCGTAGTGGTCGCCATCCAGCCCCACCCCGGCTATCGCCATCACGGAATCCACCGCCGCCACCTCGCCGCGGCGCTGCGGCCGCAGGTAGATCGCCTCGATGCGACCGGGACGGGGAAAGCGCGTCGTCAAATCGCGCAGGCTGGCTTCGCTCAGGAGGTACTCCACTTGATTGGGTTCGTCAGCCACGGTGAAAATGGACAGCGGCCACCCGTTCAGGCCTGCCGCGTGCCCTTGCAGTCCGGGTGGCGTGCGCAGCGCCAATAGTCCTTGCCCATATTGGGGCCGTGTTTGGCCTTGCGCATCACCATCCGGCTTTGGCATTCCGGGCAAAAAGGCGCGCCAGTCGTATTGATGCTGAGCGGGTCCCGAAAAAACTTGACCGGCGCACGCACCTTGCCAATCAACTCCAGCAGCGCCTTGCCGTCCATCAGTTCGATGTTCTTGCTGCGGACAAACGCGCGGGCCTCGTCGGTGAAAATGCCCGACGTCAGCACAAAACCACCGGCCGCGCTGCGGGATGCCATCACGTCATAGAGTTCGCGCGGCGTGTTGACGCCCACCCGCGACGCGCGCCACTGCTTGCATTGCACCAGATAGGTTTGGCCGTCCTTCTTCAGCGTCAGATCTGCAGCGCCATCGGGCATCCCGCTGCCCGTCGTCCGCACCGAATAGCCCCGGCGCCGAAACGCATCGCTCACCAGGGCCTCGAACTGCCGCCAGCTGATATTGCTGAGCGCACGCCGGTCCGGGCTGGTCGCCACCCGTTTGTGCAAGGCATGGTTCTTGTAGCGGTCGTAGGCCGACACCGCCGCGACCAGCAGCAAAACAAGCGGCAACAGATACTGGCCGATCATGGCCAGCGTGATGAAAATGTCCTGGCTGGGGAATGGGTCCGTCATGTCCGGCTGCCAGACGAGCGTCCCCTCGCTGGCGACCATGCTGTGCAGCCCGAAATACACCCCAAGCGCGAGTGCCACGCCGAACCACCAGGGCAGCATGCCGGCGACTTTGATCAAGCCTTCAAAGCGGCTCGGTTTGCGGCGTTCCAAGGTGTTTATCCGGCGGTCCATCGGCAACAGAATGCCATTCTGCGATCAGCGCGTCCATTCCTGTCGGCACCACCGGCATGCGTGGCAGGACAGCCGGCATCCCTCTTGGTCACGCGTTCTGCCGGTTGATCAGGTTCACCACGACCCGCGTCAGCACGTTCTTCTCGTCCGGCCGGCTCTCGGCGATCAGCAGCGTCATTGCCACCAGCGCATTGTCTGCGATGCGCTTGCCGCCATCGGCACGGTAGAGCGCCAGGTTCTTCTGCAAAAACCACAGGAACAGCGCTGCCGCGATGCGCTTGTTGCCGTCGACGAAGTGGTGGTTCTTCACCAGAAAATACAGCAGGTGCGCCGCCTTTTCTTCCAGACTGGGATACATCTCCTGCCCGCCGAAGCTCTGCATCACCGCTGCCAGCGAACCTTCCAGCCCCTCGTCCTTTTCCCGGCCGAACAAACCGGTGGCGCCGAAGCGTTCCCCCATGCGGGCGATCACCTGGCGCGCCTCGTCCAGATCCAGCGCCGCCACCGGGCCGGCCGACACCTCGCCCAGCCGCACCCGCTGGTGGTCGTAGTCGTCCAGCACCTCCAGCGCGTAGGCATAGTCGGCCACCACTTCGAGCAGCGCGGTCGCCTCGTCACCGCTCAGCGTGCGGCGATGCGCCACGTCGGCAACCAGTCGCACCGCCTGGTTGAGCTCCTTCAGCCGCTGCGCGTGCACGGTGTAGCCCTGCACCAGATGCTGGCGCAGCACGTTGGTGGCCCAGATGCGGAACTGGGTGCCGCGCAGGGATTTGACCCGGTAGCCGACGGAGATGATGACGTCGAGGTTGTAGAAGACGACTGGCTTGTCAGAACCGGCAATATGCATTTTTTGCATATTGCTTTCTTCCGGCAATTCGCCCTCCTTGAAGACATTGCGTAAATGTCTGGAAATAACGGATTGATCTCGCTGGAACAAATCCACAAGCTGAGCTTGTGAGAGCCACACCGTCTCCCGCTCCAGCCGCACATCCAACGCCGGCCCGCCGTCGGCCGCCCGGTACAGAACGATTTCACCCAGCCCTGTGCTCATTGTGATGCCTCCCTGTTCAAACTGAAGTTGTACGGCTGCCGCCCAGGCACAGCCGTTTCAGCGCGCGTTCACAGACTCTTGCCGCTGCGGATCACCCCCACCGCAATGCCCTCGATGACCAGCTCCTGGCGCTTGAGGTCGACCACGATCGGCTCGAACTCGGGGTTTTCCGGCAGCAGCCGCACCGTGTGGCCGCGCTGCTGAAAGCGCTTGACCGTGACCTCGTCGCCGATGCGCGCCACCACCACCTGCCCGGCACGGGCCTCTCCGATGCGGTGCACCGCGAGCAGGTCGCCGTCGAGGATGCCGGCATCCTTCATGCTCATGCCCTGCACCTTCAGCAGATAGTCCGCGCGCGGCGAAAACATCGCGGCGTCGAGCTGGTAGTGCCGCTCAATGTTTTCCTGCGCCAGGATCGGGCTGCCGGCAGCCACTCGGCCCACCAGCGGTAGCCCGCCACCACCCTTGAGCCGGATGCCACGCGAGGTCCCCGGCACCAGGTCCAGCACGCCCTTTTTCGCCAGCACCTTGAGGTGCGCCTCCGCCGCGTTGGGCGAACTGAAGCCGAAGTGCTGCGCAATCTCCACCCGCGTCGGCGGCCCACCGGTGGTCTCGATCCATTCGCGGATCAGATTCAGGATTTCTTCCTGGCGGGGGGTCAGATCTTTCATGGGGCTTCCTCCAAATACTGTATGCATGTACAGTTGTATGTGTGTACAGTATAAATACCCAATCCGGAAAACGCCACTGCGCGATGGCCTACCGCCCGCGCAGCCAAACAGGAGCCCCCTCATGATGAAACTCGGAAAGATCAGCCCCCTCGCCTTCAGCCGCATGAAGCAGCGCGGGATTTCCATCGCCGCCCTTAACGACCTGCTCGCCCGCGGCCAGGTCGAAAAGCAGTTCGACGGCGCGCAGGTGGTCTATCTGGACAGCCCCATTCCCGCCCCCACCTGGGCCGGCCGTCCGCAGCCGCGGCTGTATGCGGTGCTGGACGCTGCGGGCGATGTGCTGACGGTGGAGCGGCGGGTGCGCTTGCGAGCATGAACCGATCGCCCGATGCAGCGGGCGATGGCCAACCCGCCCGCACCGTGCTATATTCTGGCCAGACTAGCCAGAATAAGCAGGAGCGCATCATGCACAGCGAATGGCAATTGCAGGAAGCGAAGAACAATCTGAGCCAGCTGATCAAGGACGCCGCAAGCGGCGACGTCCAGGTCGTCACTGTGCACGGCAAGCCGACCGCCGTGGTGGTGTCGGCGGAAGCCTACGCAAAGCTCACCCGCCCGCGCCGGGGCAAGCTTTCCACCGCGCTGTTGCAGCCCGACCTCGCAGGCGAGGACCTGGACTTCACCCGCAGCCCGGACACCGGCCGCAACGTCGAGCTATGAGCTGGCTGCTGGACACCTGCGTCCTCTCCGAATACCTCAGGAAATCGCCCGCGCCACAGGTCATCGCCTGGCTGGATGAGCAGGACGAATCCAGCCTCCACCTCAGCGTCGTTACCCTGGGCGAGATCGAAAAGGGCATCCTCAAGCTGCGAGCCACCGATCCCCGCCGCAGCCAGAAACTCACCGCCTGGCTTGGCAAGGTGGAACAACGCTTCGCCGGCCGCATCCTGCCCCTCGACGCCGCTGCCCTGCACGGCTGGGCGCAACTCGCTGCCCAGTCCGAACTCGCCGGGCGCCCCCTTCCGGTGATGGATGGCCTGATCATGGCCACCGCCCAGTGCCACGGCCTCACCGTGGTCACGCGCAACGTGCAGGACTTTGGCCTGCACCCGCAGGCGTTCAATCCCTGGGCCCTGTAAAGTCGCGCATCGGTATTCACTTGCTGGTTATTCCGCGGGTGAGACCCGGACGCCTCCGCGTGGTGGACCCCACCCTAAGCACCCGTGTTTGATGCGCAGGGAGGTAGTGTTACGCCTCTGCCTCGCAGCGGGCACGCACATGCGCCGCCCCAGTGCCCATGAACCGACCGCTCCACGAACGCCGTCCGCAAGATGGCTGCGGCCAGACCCCCGGCCGACTACTGCGGCGCCCGGGTCGCGGCCAGGCAGGCCACGATGTCCTGCACCTCGGCCTCGGTCAGCGTAAAGCGATGTGCCCGCACCGACTTGTCCGCCAGCAACGCCGGCAGGTCCGCCGGCGCCGTCTTCAGGCTGGTCGCGCCATCGCGGTGGCAGCGCATGCAGTTCGACTCAAACAGCGCTTTGCCGCGCACCGCGTCCTGCGCTGCCGCGGGCAGCGCCAAGCCGATGCACAAGGCAAGCAGCAAAATGCGTGTATTCATGGCCTGTCCTTTATTTATGTATCCGTATTGATGGTTGCAATTTCAATTTAGTCGCCAGGCGGGCGAACGCTACAGGATGCGGGCAGGCCATCCGGGTTTGCGTCGTGGGCGGGTACTATTAGGCCTTTGCTTCGTACCCGCGCTCCGCACGCGCAGCCTCAGTGTCGATAAACCTTCCGGCAAACCAACGCCCCCTCCACTTTCCGGCAAGCGCGGGCGCTTGGAAGGAAACGGCCACCGCCTGCCTGCGGGATTGCATCGCGCGCTATCGCGCCGTCATCCCCGAACTGAATGAACTGGGCACGCAACTGCAGCGTGCAGACGCCCCCGACGCCTGCCTCGCGCTCTACGAAACCTGCACCCCCCTGCTGGAACAGGCCATGTGGTCCGGCGAAGCCGACTTCCACCCGCTGCTGGCGACCTACCAGTCGCTGTTCCGCGAGCAGGAAGTGCTGCTCCGGCAGCATCGCCCAACCCCCGACGACCGCCATCATTTCGTCCTCGCCATCCCGGTGGCGGACCGCCCGCCCCACCTGCGCGCCTGCCTCGAAAGCATTTACCAGGTGTGCGCGCTGTACGACTACGGCGGCCACGCCTCGGGCGTATGGGAAATGATCCAGGTCGTCGTCGCCGAAGACAGCCGCGACGAAGCCAATGTGCGCCGTCACCAGGCGCTGGTCGACGAATACCGGCAGAAAGGCCTGCAGGTCGTCCACTACGGGCTCGACGAGCAATACGACCTGCTGCACGCACTGCCGCCGCCGCAGCGCGAACGGCTGGGGAATCTCCTCACCACGCAGCCGAAGGAACGCTTCTACCTCAAGGGCCAGGCCGCCAACCGCAATCTCTGCTACCTCAAGTTTCTGCAGCTGACGCAGGACCGCGACCGCACGCTGTACTACCTGGTCGACAGCGACGAGAGCCTGTGCGTGAACCGGCAGACCGGCACCGGCGAAGAAATCGTCTACGCACTGCCCTACTTCCACGCCATCGACCGCATCTTTCGCAGCACCGACACCCTAATGCTCACCGGCAAGATGGTCGGCGACCCGCCGGTGTCGCCGGCGGTGATGGCCGCCAACTTCCTCGACGACGTCGCCGCCTTCTTCGCGCGGCTGGCCACGCTGGGCAGCGCTGACCCGTGCACATTCCATGGCGCGCAGGGGCCGGTGGCCGGCGACGCCGCCTATCACGACATGGCCAAGCTGTTCGGCTTTGACACCCAGCCGGCGACCTTTCCCTATGCCTGCCGCCTTGCCGGCGAACACGACCACAGCGCGTGCCTGGCGGATTTTGCGCAGCGGCTCAATGCCTTCTTCTTTGGCGAGCACCTCACGCGCAAAACCCAGTTCGCCTACGGCAACGGCTACACCCAGCTTGCCCCCGCGCGCACCGTGTATCCCGGCAACTACATCGTCAACTACGCCGGGCTGAAATACGTCATCCCCTTTGGCCACCTGCGCCTGCGCATGTCCGGCCCCACCGCCGGGCGGCTGATCGCCGCCGAAATCGGCCCCCGCTTTGCCTCGTTCAACATGCCCAACCTGCACCGGCGCACCACCGCGGCGGGCCCCGGCGACGACTTTCGCCCCGGCGTGGACGTGGGCGAGGCCAGCGTCGATGTATCCAACGAATTTGAGCGCCAGTTCTTCGGCGACCTGATGCTGTTTGCCACCGAAGACCTGGTGAAGCGCGCCGACGTGAACCAACCCTTTGCCCGGGACGCGATCGAAGCCGCCCTCGCGCAGAAAGAAGCCGAATTGCTGGCGCTGTACCAGCACAAGCACCAGGCCATCGGCGAGAAAAGCCGGCAACTGCGCGCGCTGGTGTTCGACGCCGGCCACTGGTGGCTGCATGCCGGCGAGCACGCGCCCGCCATCGCCCACGCACTCGGGCAGGTGCGCACGTTTGTCGACAACATCGACCGCAACTTTGGCGAGCACGCCACCGCCTGGCACCAGATCCAGTCCGCCGGGCATCGCGCCGAGCGCCGTCGGCAGATCGTCGAGGCCTTGATGAACTACCGTGCCGAGCGGGATGCGTGGGATGGTTTGTTCTGACGGAGAAGCAGGAAAACGCTAACCACCCTGAATCGTCATTCCGGCGAAGGCCGGAATCCAGTCAAACAAAGCGCTGGACCCCGGCGTGCGCCGGGGTGACGGTACCGGGGTGACGATGCTGGGGTTCTGTGGACTTGTGGAACGGCCCGCCCTCACAGCACCAGCGAATCCCGCGCCCCCGCAACAATCTCCTCCCGGCATTCCCGATAAGCCTCCGCTGCTGCCTGCAGCGCCTCCTCCGGAATCACCACCCCAGAATAATCGCTCCGCCCCCGGTCGATCCGCCCGCTGCGAACCCGCTCCGATGTATCCCCCCGGCGCGCCTTCCCCGTCTGGCTGAACACCTCGTAGCGCTCGCTCAAGGGCGAATCCAGTTCCAGCCATGCCGTCAGCCTGGGCAGCAGCGTCTCCGGCGTGCGCTGCAGCAGCTCTGCATCAAAGTAGCGGTAGGGCCAATCGGTCGTCCGGCAAAACCCGGCCAGCGCACGCAACCGCTCGATGTAGTAGTTGGCCGCTGCCACCGGCGAGGCATACAGGTCCGGGTCCGGCTTCTGCGCGAACAGATGCACGATGCTCCTGATCGTGTGCGCCGGCTCCGCCAGCGCCACCAGGATCTTGATATCGGCCCGCCCCAGCCGCTCGGGCTTTAGCGCATAGTCGTTGTGCAGCAGCTTGTCGAACAGGTAGCGGCTGCCCGGTTTGAGCGCCTCGTCCTGCCGCAACGCCGCCAGCTGCCTGTCCAGCGCAGCGGGTTCCTCGTAGCCGAGGTGCATTTCGTAATAGCCATTGATCTGCGGGTGCGAGCCGAGAATATGCCCCGCCAGGCTGGTGAAGGCGCGCATGTGGCTCAGCAGGAAGATTCTGGCGTAGGGATCAGGCGAAGCGCTCATTGTTTCAATTCGTTGTGGTTCCATCGTTTCGGTCGTTATGAACAAGTACCGAAAGCATGGAACAGCGCGTATTCAGTCATGTTCACTTCGAGCGGCTCGCTCGCGATGCCGGGCCACCCACTCGATCGCGGCAGCGATCAGCAGGATCGCGAGGAACAACAGGTAGGGTGCGTACTGGTTGACGGCCGACGCCCAGACATTGAGCTCGTTCAGCAGCAGCGCCCACAGGCCAATCGCGATATAGGTCGACACCAGCACCACCGCCAGATTCACCCAGGGGCGCAAGCCGATCAGAAACCCGATGATCGCCCCCACCACCGGCCCCGTCATCCAGAACGGCGCAAACACGAAAACAAACAGGCCGGCGATGCCGAACTTGCGCACCACGCCCCCACCGGACTCCGCCGCGCGGTGGATGCGCGTGATGAAAGGCTCCAGCCTGCGCAGCCTGATCAGGTGCCGCGTGCTCTGCACGAACAGTGGGTAGATCACCAGCACCTGGATCGTCTCGATCAGGATGTTGAGCGGCACCACCTGGGCATGACCAAAACCGCTGGCATAGCCGAAGGACATCCCCGCCTCGCGGCCGATGATCAGGTTCAGCCCGGTCATGATCGCGTAGGGAAGAATGTGGTCCGGATACAGGTGCCACCCGATCCCGAACGCCAGCAGCATCAGCCCGGTGAGCGCCAGGCCGATGCCCAGCATCCGGCCTTCGGTGCTGGCGAAAAGCGTTTCATGCATTTTGGTGCTTTGGTTCATCTTGATATACGCAGTAGATGTGCCCGTGTAAACCTCGCTCAGAACAGACCTCAATTTTTAACACATGCCCCCTGCACGACCGCATACCCGTCAACCAGTCTTTGAGGAATGCACCCGCTGGTTGACCTCGGACAGTCACTACAACCGCCTCACGCGCTGTTAAATCAAGAAGAACCATGTGGCCATTCCGCATATAATCCATTCGCTGAATTAATGTACTTGGGTAGCCATGAAAGATCTGGCGTGGGTGATCTTAGTGCGCATTCCCATATGACAAGCACCCTCCACCCTTGGTCAATCAACTGCTTAATCTGCTGCTGATCTCTTTTGACATTTCGCTTGAACTTTTCCTCCCATTTCTCCCGATTCTGTTCAGGGCTTGTTGCATATCGGCACCCTAGGTGCCTATGCCAAAAGCACCCGTGCACAAATATCAGCAGCTTGTATTTGGGCATTACTAAGTCGGGTTTGCCTGGCAACTTGCTGTCATGCAGTCGATAGCGAAATCCTTTCGAGTGCAGATAGCGCCGCACAACCAGTTCTGGCTTCGTATTTTTACCTTTGATACCCGCCATCATGCGTGAGCGGGTTCTGCTATCGACTATGTCCACCATCCCTGGTAACCTGGCATGAATTTTCAAAAGTTAACACTGCAGTAAATGTCAGGAAATAAGCCAATCCCCGTTGTTGATCTCTTTGCAGGCCCCGGGGGCCTAGGGGAAGGCTTTTCATCCCTTGACGGTGGAAAGGCCTTCAGGATTCTTGTTTCTGCCGAAATGGAAGAATCCGCGCACAAGACACTTCGTCTGCGTTCTTTTTATCGCATTTTGCAACGGTTAGGTGGCCAGGCTCTAGATAGTTACTATCAATTCTGCAATGGCGAATCAGAACAACCATGGAACCGCGAGACGGTAGAAGCTTGGAAAGAGGCAGAAAAGGAAGCTCGTCGTATCACTCTCGGTACAGTTGAAGGAAATCGGGAGTTGAACACGATTCTGGACAAGTCTGGATTGGGGCCATCTGAACCATGGATTCTGATTGGCGGTCCCCCATGTCAAGCCTATTCATTGGTTGGACGTGCAAGAAATCGCGGCAAAACCGATTACTGCGCTGAGGATGATCATCGCCACTTTCTGTATCGGGAATATCTAAAAATCATTCAGCGATACAAGCCAGCCGTTTTCATTATGGAAAACGTAAAGGGCATCCTGTCGTCCAAAGTTGGCGGGCAGCAGATATTTCATACCATTCTGCGTGATCTGGCTGATCCGAACCTGGCTTTCGGGAAGGCGTCTGGTCGCGGTTACAGAATCCACTCACTGGTTACGCCGACAGTGTATGAGCGGGGCATGGAGCCCGATGATATTGACGTTCATGATTACATCATCCGGTCCGAGAAATTCGAAATTCCACAGGCTAGGCACAGGGTCATCCTTCTGGGTATCAGAGACGATATCAAGGTCTCACCTAGTCCCTTGAAAGAGACAACCATGGCAACCGTGAGTGACGCAATCGCTGACATGCCACCATTGCGCAGCAAACTAAGCAAGCAGCAGGACAGTTCCGAGAAATGGGCCTTTGCTGTAAGGCAGCATTTGCGCGAACTCCAGAACCAAACAGCCTCAAGAAATGATCTGGATAAGCTCGTTGCGGTGTTACGTGCACTTGAGATGAAAATAACAAGTGACCTCAGCCCCGGTGCTTTACGGCTGAACCAAACGGGGGGTGCCAAAGCGCCGGCCTCAAGACTGAATGATTGGTATAAAGACAAGAAGCTACGGGTGTGGCTGAATCATGAAGCCAGAAGCCACATGACAACGGATCTTCGTCGCTATCTATATGCTGCCGCCTACGCAATCGCCCATGGATACTCTCCAAAAGGACATGCGGCATTCGATCTGCCGGGACTTCGCCCCGCTCACAAGAATTGGGAGAGCGGAAAGTTTGCTGATCGCTTCAAGGTCCAATTGGGCAATCGCCCGGCCACTACCATAACGAGTCACATCTCCAAGGATGGGCACTACTTTATCCATCCTGATCCCATACAGTGCCGCAGCTTGACGGTCAGGGAAGCAGCGCGTCTACAGACTTTTCCAGACAATTATTTTTTCCAAGGCAACCGCACACAGCAATTTCATCAGGTTGGTAACGCCGTGCCGCCGTTGCTTGCAGTCAAAATAGCCCAGGTTGTGAGAAACATTCTCAACCTTTCCTGAACCCTTCGTCCTCGCACCGCTTTCTGATTTCGAGAAGGATACGCCAGTCCTTCTCGATGTTGATCTTCATTACGCCCTGAGCCGTGCTGGCCCTGACCAACAGGGTACGTTCAGCCGGGGAAACATATTCTGAAATCTTCGACCATTTGAGAAGCGCCAGCCAATACCCCCCCCCACTCAGTTCATAGACCGTTTTCTGCAGGACAATCCCGTCATCTTGCATGCCAAGCTTTTTACCTTCGGCCTTTACCTTCTTGTATTCTTCCTTGCCTACGCACCATTGCTCCAGCTGCTGGGTGCAAGGTACTGAAATCTGCCTAATTATTTCCCAGCAAGCTTCTTTCTTGGACCATTCGCCGACGTTAGTCATGCCTTGCGGAGGATTGAGAATCGCCTTCTGAGCTGCGAGAGCCAGATTGCGGATGCAGTTTTCAAGCCCCCCGTCGATGCCTTGTCTTGCCCATATCTGGCCGAGGTCGAATTCATTCCCGGAGTGACGCAGAGAATGGAACAGCAGGGAAAGGGAATAGGCCACGATCTGCGGTCGATAATCTCCCTCGTACCAGTCACCACGACCGGCCGAAACGATCGATTCAGTGCGTTTCCAAAGGATGGCAACCGCAACAATTTGCTGATAGTAGGATTCGCCATAGTTCGGACTGACTTTGTTCCAGTATTCACTCTCGGTCACATCGGGATCGTTGCTTGAAAATTGCGCCGCAAACTTAGTGAAGTTCTTCTGCGCACCAAGGCTTACCCAATGAGGCTTTTCTCGCCAAGCACCGTCATATTTGGCGAGTTCAGTCTTGTTGATGACCTGTTCTGTCGGATACTCAAGATCGAAGGCATCCTTCTTGGCTTTGGTCAGATAGAGGCGCTCATTCTGGAACTGACCACGCGATCGTTCGTAGAACCACTTGCTCTGGACTCTCGCACCGGCCTTGGCTGGCACCTGAATCCTTCGTGATATTTCTTCGATTTTTCTGTGAAACGGGTGATTGGCGAAGAAGTCCGCCACAGCAACCTTGTTCTGCGTATTCGCATACTGGGCAATCTTCGGGATCAGGTCGTGAGCATCGTCGCGGTTAACCTCTGTCAGCTTCATCTGGACGGTCACGCCACTCAGGGATAGACGGTCCTTCTTTCTCGCATTGAGAATGCTCGCGGTAGTCTGGCCGCCATTGACGATCTGGAGATCAACCAGTCCAGTCACAAGCTGTCTGCCATCAACATTCTCTACAGTCACATCTGCCGCAGTAGCTGCAATGCCATTGTTATAAGCGAAGAACAATGATGGGGAATCCTGGATCGTTGCGCGAATGCCCTTGTTGACGCCACCCTTCATTCCGAGGAATGCTCGCACGTTGCCCTCGAGTAGCCTGCTTCCATAACGCTCAAAAAGGTCGGCCAGCAATGTCCCCTCAATGACGCAAAGAAAGGATCGCAGATTGTCGGTGCGAACCGCTTCGATGCAAGGTATTCCCCCCACACCAAAATCCGAAAGGAATATCTCAACTGCTTCGCGCTCCCGGGATGACTCGTAGATCGATTTCAGGCGCTGCAGATCCCAGATGTGTCTCTCAACTGGGATTCCGGCAACCTCCCCGTATACCTCCTCCTTGAATTTCTGACTCAAAGGCTGATTAGTAAATATATGCAAGCGTATCCGGTTTATTTTTTTCCCAAGACTCCCCAACTGGGTGGCAAGCTCATAGGCCGGATTGGCCTCGGCGATGCGTTCGTTGAGCCCAGAATCGACTGCCTCAAGGACAAAATTCTCAAGCCAACCTGAAAGCTGATTCATCGCAGCGGTTGTCAGCGTCTCTGGCGCGTCTGCATCAGACCATTTCCCGATGACCAGTCCGATTGTCCCGTCCGACTCGTCCAACTCGGTAAAACCATGGACCCTGAGCTGCCGCTTGTTTCTGCTGCCCACTCCTGAGTACTCCACTGGAACAAACTGACCAAACACCGGATCCTCTTCGAGGCGCTCGGCAACTTCTGAAACGAATGCCATCGTATCGACAAGATGCATTGCGGCAGCCCGTCGAATGACAATCTGCCGAAGCTCATCAAGAAACGACTTGTCGGTCATCATGCCAGTGCGCCATCCCTGAATGCGGCAATGGCATCGATTGCTATGGCATAACTTGCGCTGACTATGCCAGGAGACACCATGTCACCAGTAATTTTGGGGAAAGTATCACCAACCCGATAACAGGTACGAGACACAGCTTCGAACAGCACTGTTTCATAGAATTCATGCTCGACGTAGCATGCTTCGAGCAGACGCTCCTTGAAGGTGTTCAGGGCTTCCGGGCTTGAGGCAATCATGCCCTCTATTCTCGCCACCAGTGAATTGAGTCCAATTGCCCTCGGTTCGCCAGGGGTAGCCTGTCTGAGCACGATGACGACAAGATGCATCGGCACAGCGCAATCGAGCTGCTCGAGTGACGAGATCGAAATACTTTCGGCGCCGGGGCCCAATGCTTTCACCTCAAGTGCCCTGTCCGAATACATGAAATCCTGGTCAGCTCCCTTCGGGCCTATCCAGCCGGAAACGGTCTCGTGCAGATCTCGCGCAACGTCCTGAATCAACGACTCAAGCACAAGCATTTCGGCGACAAGGCCCTTGATCTCGTGCGGCTGCAGGAATCCGCTTCCGCCATGCTGAAACAATCTTTTCCACAAGTTGAGCCGCTCTTTGAAAAGGGCAACAAGAGCCTTTTCATCAGGCACGCCCTCAGCAGCATCGACCAGATCCTGACACAGTCTTCCGAAAACAGCCTCGAGCCCATTTTGCCGAAGCCTCAGCACCATCAGCCACGAACCATCCTGACGCTGTTGCCTAAAATAATCCAGCGACGACGAGTCGATCGTGATGTTGGGCGGCCGCACGTGAACACCGATAGCCAGAAGCACGAAGGATGACGCATCGACGCCGGCATATATGTCGAAACGTGCTTCCGGCGCCATCCTGGTCAGACGATATCCATTAGCCTCAATCGGCTTGTCTCTGGCCAGTTGGAGGGCATCGCGCCAGAGTTCTTCAATCTTCGTCATCATCTTCGTCGTCCTGATCTGAAATCAACCCCATGGTGCGCAAGGCAACCTTGTTGAGTTGATATGGCACGAGCGCTTTTTTCCCCCCATCAAATCCTGGAAACGTAAGACCGACTGCAACAAGCGTCGACGATTCGATATCTGCGGCCGACATCATTCGATCTTTGTGTTTTGCATCAGGCCTGGGGTCCCGGGGCTCGATGATGTGGATGGTCAGCAACGGGCGCTGCCTATACCGTCTGTACAAGTAGCCTGGAATCGTGGCCCCCTTGTCAGGATCGCTCCTCCTCTCTTCCTCCCATTCCAGTTTCGCCGCCTCTAGATCTTCCTTGGAAAGATCAACCATCTCGTCACTGATCTCTCCGACACGCTGTTTGTTCAGCTTCAGGTAATCCGCCCCTTCTGGAACCTTTTCGAACTGACGCTTGCGCGGGCGAGCATGTGTGACTTCACCACCCATGCTGCGGACGACAATTTCAGACAATTGGCTGCCTTCACCCTGAGGAAGACAGATATCCCAAGAATCCAGCGCTTCGATGCCGTTCCCTCCGATGAAAGACAGAATGGGGCGCTCCCGACCGGAGATGTCCGGTATGAAATGCATGTTCATGTTGGATATTTCCAGCTTCTCCAGGAAGCCCGCAACGACCGGTGCCCCCACCTTCCGCCAGTAGCATCTGTTTCCGATCATCTCTGTAGGGCCAAGTGCATCGATAAATGTGCCCACCGAAACCAGATTCTTTGCATTTGAAGCTGGGGCACGCGGAACAAATGGCGTTTCGGCGCCACACTCACTGTAGGAAACAGCTATCTCGACCTGCTTGGAATTTCGCATCTTGTTGAGTGCCGTCACGACCAGAGCATCCGGATGTGATCTCACCCTCATGCCGAAGCGGCTAGGCGGCTGGCGGTTTGCATGCATGCGCCGAATATCCAGACGCAGCTCCCCGACAACATCTGCCACATACGCAAACCATTCTTGCACGTCGGGATCCATCCAGATTCTGCAGAGATCGTCATAACCCGGGCGATAGCCGAACCAGCGGCCCATCTGGAGCAGTGTGTCGTATGCCTTCGAGTTCCGGTAAAAGTAGCTGACGCACAGCCCCTCAAGCGTCAACCCGCGGGACAACGTAAGGCCACCAACGGCAATCACGCGCCTCCCTTTCTCGGATTTTTTGTAGACCCCGTAGTTCAGTCGGTCTGCCTCTTCACTTTTCTGGTTGATCGTGAGGACCTTTACCGAAGCGATCGATTCATAAAGGCTCATCCTCACTTGGTCCCAAGTTACTCCACTCCCGCAATAGTGCTTCTGCCAAGTCTCATACAGCACATTCAATCGCGAATGCCTGCTCCATAGTTGATCGTCTGCGAGATACTGCTTGATGTCTTCGGTCAGTGCATACAGATCACTCTTGATGTGAGTCGCGAGTCTTGCCTGGACATCCGTGAACCTGGTCACATTGACCAGCATGGATCGATGTCTGAGGGGTTCCTTTCTCAGATCGCGAACTGCACAAGAGAGCAGGAAGGTTTCCAGCGCCTCCCCAAAGGATCGAGGCAGGGTCGCAATGACCAGGTCCTTCTTATGCTTGTATGGGAAAACGGGATCTGCATCGTCGATGTCTTGAACCTGATATTCGTGAGCTCCTGATTCGGAGAAGATGCTGGATGCGCCGATGTAATTATTGGGAGTGTTGAGTGAATAGACAAAGTTCCGCGGAAAGAGATCATCATCCTTGTCCGGATTGATAAAGACATTCGCAAAAGGCGTTGCGGTGTAGCCAACATAAGTCGATTTAGTGAAGCGTTTGAGAACCTCACGAATCAGTCTGTTGATCGTCGCCGGATCCTCATCCTTCTTTGCATTAACCGATGCATTGTCGGCCTCATCATCAACAAGGAGAAGCGGCAGGGCAAGCAGATGTTTCCCCTGTGACATCTGAGAATCGAGAAACGCAATCAGATTCTGCAACGGGGACTTGTTCTTCTTCATCACGAGCAGCACGGGCTCGTTGATGTTTTCCAGTGGGATGCCTCCCAGAACCTTCTTGTTTGCAGCCAGAAAGTCGAAATCAATCGAGGTAAGCACGTTAGGCATGGCAGTGCGGAACCGCCCCGCACCAATTGCCTTGTTCTCGCGCTCGCCTTCAAAGATGGTTCGGCTGTCGCGCCCTACAAATCCGACGTCCATCCGTTCCTGGGACTGGGCGCGCAACTCTTCGATCATTCCGGTAAGCAGAACGACGAACTTGTAACCGGCATCGACTGCCTTGTTGATCAAACCACAGTAGTTCGCCGTCTTGCCGGACTGGACATCCCCCATGACGAGCCCCCGTACTCCCCACCCGAGCCCGGTTCCGGGATTACCACACTCGTTCAGGATATTGTCAGTATCCTCATCGAGAACCCGGATTACCTCTCTCCCGAAGCCCTTTGACTTGAGCTCGGTTGTGTATGCGTTCCAGTAATTCCACTTGATCGAAGCCTTGACCTCTTCAAGCCACGGATCCTGGTCGCCGCCATGAAGTCCCTGTCCAGTCACCATGCTTATCCCAATGGTGGCTTCAAGCTGCTTGCGAATCATGTCCAGAGCTTCCGCATCGACATCAGCGGTTATTTTGGGCAACATGCCCATGACCTCGTTGAGCAACTCATCTGTAAGCTCACGGCTCCCGATGATGCCGACCGCGATCAGAAAGGGATCACTGCTCATTTTTCCAACTCCGCACGAAGTTTGTCGTGATGCTGTGGATAACGCACGATTGGGTCGATGTTCAGGAGCTGATCTACGCCAAGGCCGGTAACCTCAAGTAGATTTGTCGCAATCTCAAGCAAGCCGGCAACAGTCTCGTCGTCGTCCCCCCCCCTGCGGTCCGCACACATGTCTGCATAGATGGATTCGAACGGCAAGGCATCTCCGAACAGACTTAGCAGCGTCTGAAAATATCTCTGATCATCTTGGGCAAGTCTGGCCGAAAGAGACTGAATCACCGGGTGCTCCATGTTGAGCTCATACCGGAATGATCCATGTTGCGGTTCAATCCTCGTCCAGAGCGGAACAAACCCCCTGACTCCTTGCTTTCGGCCCGGGTATGTCACCGTTTTCTTGCTGGTATTGGCGAAATGCGGAATGAGCTCCTTCAGTCGCATCCTGATTGCATCGGGCGGATATGCAACTGATTTCTTGATGTCCAGTGCCCACAGATCGTCGAAAGAATTTGGAATATCGACCTGCACCCTGGTCAGCTTATAGAACTCTTCCTTCGGCACGAGCCTGAACCATGTTCCCCAGATGACAAGCCGCCGATTGCGGTAGATGTAGAAGCCCTGTGTCCCTCTCAGACCTTCCTTGCCTCCGGCCAGGCTGATCTCATCCGGAGATAGATGGCTGACTGGGGGAAGAATAAACGGCAGAACCTGCACGTCCCCTCTCTCGTGTCTGATCACCTGACCTTCGAGAGGCTGGCGAAACGTGTTGCTTTTCAGGAATGGATCCCGCGGTGGGACCTGAAGTCCGTTTACGGCCATTCTGACTGGCCCGATCCCGTCCTCCCTCTGTGCGAATCGATGAAAGACAAGCGCCAGATGCTCATACAGGGAAGACAGCTTTGTAGTCATTTCCCCCTGTGGATCGGAAGCGCCCGCAGTCAACCTGTCCAGATCCTGCCAGATGACAAGCGTTCCCGACTCAAGCATCTGCAGACGAGAAAACATCGGAAGTGTTTCCAGCTCCCGGTATTCCGGTACTACTACCAGCCAGCGACCTGATGCTTGAACTACATCTAGATCCCAGCATCTGGCGCTTATGACACTGTTTTGTTTGCTGACTACCGTGAGTTTTCTGCACTGCGACAACGATGCTGTCTTCAGACCCAACCCAAATCGACCCAGATCGTCCGGACCTCTCTCATCCGTAGGGTTTTGACTCCCATGACGCATTGCATTGGTCAGCTTGTCAGGAGCCATGCCCCAGCCATTGTCTAGAATGGCGACAAATGGATTGTCCGATGCGTCGTACTTGATATCGATTTCATCAGCCCGTGCGGAGATGCTGTTATCAATAAGATCAGCGATTGCGGCTTCAACGGAATAACCAACCGCACGCATCGCCTCAATCAACGAAACCGGATCTGGTATTACTTCCAACGTCTCCAACGACTCCCCCTTTGTTGTTATTAACCGAATCTTCACACAACACGGCATACATACCCACGATGTAGCGGGCTAGTCATTTCGCCTAGAGCTTTGCTTGCCGCTTTAACCAAATTTGCTCGAACTTGCGCTTCTCTCTTACGTAGAGATTGCCGCACTCGACCATCACATCGTGTCGGGTGGCGTTTTCGCATTGCCCGGGCTTTTTGTAGAACTGTTTCTAGGCTGCCTCCTTGAGGCATTCGGTCTCCTGCTGTGCAGCCTGCCTTTCGCGCTCGACAGCCAGTTTATGCTGTCGGGACCACTCGGCCTGCGCCCGCAAGTTGGCTTGGAGCTCGGTCATGGCCTGCTGCATCGCCTAGCCGACCTGATGGATCATGTATTTGGTGTAAAGAATGTTGCCGATATAGACAACGGCCGCGACGACAAAAATGCCAATGACCGCTTTGAGCATGGGGTCCATGCTCTTGTTGCTTTGCCGGGTGTAGGTATTGAAATCATCCATTTAAGCGCCTTTGGATTTTCTAGTTATCAAATGCAACCACTGCGCTACCGGTCACCTTGTTTTTCAAGGCCACCGGGTCGCCCCCTGTTTTGTTCTCTGCCGAATCTTCGCACATCTGGCGAGGTTATCCACTGGCAGGCGTTAAAGCTGGCAGCAATTTCCGAGTGACCCTACCCCTTCCCCGCCTCCTCATCCAGCTTGCGCAGATGCGCCAACTTCTGAGCAATCTTGTGCGCGTCATATCAATTGAGAGACCTCGAACACCGCATCGATCCCCGCCCCGTTCCACTGGTATTCCAGGTAGGCGGCGTGCAGGCAGTTTTTTACCAGCGCGGTGCGCAGGGCGGCCAGGCATTGGCCGCCGGGGTGGCGCACGGAGGGGTAGACGATGCCGAGCGCGCCTTCGGCCCGCAGGGTGCGGCCGATGGTTTGCGGGTAGCTGTAGTCGTTGGGGTCGACGATGCGCGGTTCGGTTTGCGCGATCTTGCGCAGGTCGGCCACCTTGCCTTGCGCGTCCACGGTGTAGAGCCGCATTTGCAATCGCATCGGCGGCTCGCGGGTGGCCTGCATGAACAGGGCGGCGTGATAGCGGGTTTCGGCGATGGCGGTGTCGGGCTTGCGTGCGCAATAGAACACGCCATAGCTGCCGTCGCTGAAGCGGCTGCCCTGCGGGTTCAGGTGGGTGAAGGTGGCCATGATGCAGGTGCTGCCGGGGCCAAACAGCCGCTCGTCGGGAGGAACCAGGTTGATCTCGCCGACTTCGTCTCGGATGCGGTCGTTGGTCATGGCCTCCAGCGCATAGAGGGCGTCAAAATCCTCGGGGCTGGCCACGCGCTCGAACAGGCCGATGGAAGGAAAGCGACTGGGGATGACGCGCCAGGCCGGGTTCCAGCTCAGGCGCGTGGTGGGAGTGGTCAAGCCCAGCCACCGCGGCGGGCGTCCAGATACTGGCGCACGGCCACCAGGTCGGCGATGTTGCCGCCGAGCATGCGGTCGAGCGCGCTCTTGCCGCCAAAGAGCGGCGCGGTATTGGGCTTTTTCACCCAGGCATCGGCCGCGGCGGTTGCCGGCAACAGCACCTGCAGCGCCTTGTAGATGCCCAGCAGGTAAGACAGGCGCTCGAGGGTGTCGCGCTTGAGGTCGGCGCTCTCGGGGGCGGATTTCCACTTGAAGAAGGTCGACCGGCCCGGGGTGCCCAGCAGCACCATCTGTTCGTCGGTGTTGAGCCCCCAGTCGCGCGCGATGTTGAAGAACGCGCGCAGGCCGGCGGCAGAAAGCGCGCGGCTATCGGGTTTGTTTTGGGCTTTTGCGGCGTGTGCTGGGGTTTGCATTGTGCCCTCCATGCCAGTGCTGGAATGAACTGATAATGGAAAGGTAGTCCATTTATGGACTTTTGGCAATGTCGGGCTACCCGGGCTCAGGCGCCGGATTAGTCGGGTTGCTTCATCAACTGGGTGAGGCGTTGTGCAGAAAGGTGGCAACGTGCCGAAGGCGGATCAGGTTGTCCAGAGCTCGTCCAGGTTCTTGATGCCCCACTTGGCTGCGGTTTCGTGGCTGATGATCTTTTCGGTGGCGCTTGGGCGAGAGAGGTCGATCACTTCGGGAACGATGTAGGTCTGCGACTTGGTGGAAAAGAACACCTTGACGCGCGGTGCCAGCAACGATTTTTCTGATTGCTCGAGCACCACGGCCAGGCGGCTGGAGCTGAGCATCACCAGCGAGCCGACCGGGTAGATGCCGATGCTTTTGATGAAGGCCTGGAACACCCGTTCGTCAAAGTGGCCTGTGCTCCATTCGGCCATCTTCCGGATGGATTCCGCGGGATCCCAGCCCGCCTTGTAGGGGCGATTGGATGTGATGGCGTCGTAGACATCGCACACCGCACCCATTTTGGCGAAGAGGCTGATGCTGTCGCCGCCGAGCCGGTCGGGATAGCCGCTGCCGTCGATCTTTTCGTGGTGGTGCAGACAGACGTCGAGCACGATGTCGCTGTAGGTCTTGCCCTCGACCAGCAGGCGGTGTCCCTCGACCGGATGGCTCTTGATGATGCGAAATTCGTCGTCGGTGAGCTTGCCCGGCTTGTTCAGCACGTCCATCGGCATCAGGGCTTTGCCCAGGTCGTGCAGCAGGCCGGCCATACCCGCCTCGCGCACTTCGTTCTCGTCCAGCCCCAGTTGCCGCGCCAGCGACACCATCAGCGCGCAGACCGCGACGGAATGCATGTAGGTGTAGTCGTCGGCGGTCTTGAGCCGCGCCAGGCTGATCAGTGCGCCCGGGTTGCGCAACACCGATGAGGAGATTTCCTCGACTAGTTCGCCGGCTGCCTCGGCGCTGATGGCATTGCCCATGCGCACTTCCTGGAACATGGAGACAATCGCCTTCCTGGCCGTGGAACAGATCATGGCGGCACGCCTGAGCTCTTCGCTCATCGACACCGGCCCGATTGGCTTGCCGTGCTGGGCGATCTCCGCCTCCATCAGCAGGTCGGTGACCGATTCTTCGGTCTCTGCCTTGGCTCCGCCCAGCACGTCCAGGCCCTTGTCGGTATCGATCCAGGCCTCGGCGATGCCACTCTCGCGGATGCGCTTGATATCTTCGGGGTCGGTCAGGGTGAACTTGCTGCGCCAGAACGGGTGTTCCATCCACGAACCACACAATTCGTGCAGATACATGCCGAGTCGAAGATCGCTGGTACTGATTTTTTTGAGCACGGTGTGGTGATGGGTCGGATCGATATTATCAATTCATTGTAAGCCGGCTCTTGCCAAACGCAGCGCCGTCAGGCGCTATTTTCCCGCCTCTTCATCCAGCTTTTTCAGATGCGCCAGCTTGTCGGCGATCTTGCCTTCGAGGCCGCGCGGGGTGGGTGCGTAGAACTGCTGTTCATCGATGTCGTCGGGGAAATAGCGCTCGCCGGCGGCGTAGGCTTCGGGCTCGTCGTGGGCGTAGCGGTAGGCGCGGCCGTAGCCCAGTTCCTTCATCAGCTTGGTGGGGGCGTTGCGCAGATGGATGGGGACGTCGTTGGAGGGATTGGACTGCACGAAGGCGCGCGCGGCGTTGTAGGCAACGTAGGCGGCGTTGCTCTTGGGCGCGCAGGCCATGTAGAGGCAGGCCTGGGCGAGCGCGAGTTCGCCTTCGGGGGAACCCAGTCTTTCGTAGGTTTCGACGGCGTCGAGCGCGAGTCGCAGCGCGCGCGGGTCGGCCAGGCCGATGTCCTCGCTTGCCATGCGGATCAGCCGCCGGCCGAGGTAGCGCGGGTCGGCGCCGCCGTCGAGCATGCGCACCAGCCAGTAGAGCGAGGCATCGGGGTCGCTGCCGCGCACGCTTTTATGCAGCGCGGAAATCTGGTCGTAGAAGGCTTCGCCGCCCTTGTCGAAACGGCGCATCGATTGCGCCAGCGCGTTTTCGACGAAGGCGGCATCGACGGACTCCACCTGCGAGGTGCGCGCGGCGGTGTCGAGCTGTTCCAGCAGGTTGAGGAGCTTCCTGGCGTCGCCGTCGGCGTAAGCGGCCAGTAGTTTGTCGACGCCCTCGCCCAGCTTCAGGTCCGGCAGTTCGGTGAGCGCACGCTGCATCAGCTGGCCGAGTTCATCGGGCGTGAGCGACTTCAGCACATAGACCTGGGCGCGCGACAGCAGCGCGCCGACGACTTCGAACGAGGGGTTTTCGGTGGTGGCGCCGATGAAGGTGAAGAGCCCGGATTCGACGTGCGGCAAAAACGCGTCCTGCTGCGACTTGTTGAAGCGGTGGACTTCGTCGACGAACAGGATGGTGGTGCGGGCCAGGGTCTGGTTCATGCGCGCGCGCTCGACGGCTTCGCGGATGTCCTTGACGCCGGAGAGCACGGCCGAGATCGCGATGAAGTCGGCGCCGAAGGCCTGCGCGGTGAGCCGCGCCAGCGTGGTCTTGCCGACGCCGGGCGGCCCCCACAGGATCATCGAATGCAGCTTGCCGGAATCGAATGCAAGCCGCAGCGGCTTGCCGGGGCCCAGGAGATGGGTCTGGCCGACGACGTCGGCGAGGGTGTGCGGGCGCAGACGTTCGGCCAGCGGCGCATGCGGGTCGTCGCGCGCGGGCGCGGGGGTGTCGGTCTGGAACAGGTCGGGGGTGCTCATGTGCGCGAAATTATCCCCCAGAACCCGGGCGCCGTTGCGGGCGGTGCCGACGCGATCACTCGCCGATGATGTCGGCGCCTTTGGGCGGGGTGAAGGTGAAGCGCGACGCCGGGATGGCAGGGTTGCGCACCATCTTGCTGAGTTTGAGCGTGGTGCGCTGGCCGAAGAAGTCGAACAGTTCCATCTGCACCAGCATGTCGCCCTTGAAGCCCATGCGGATGCGCTCGAAGCTGGTGTCCTTGGTTTTGGGGGTGGCGTCCAGCCATTCCAGGCCGTCGGCCACGCCGGCGTCTTTCAGGACGAAGTATTTCTCGATGGCGTTGTCGCCGGCCAGCAGGGCGGCCGGGGTGCCGGCGATGACGTCGCCGAGCGTCCTGACGGTGACCTGGTCGAGGTCGGTGTCGTACAGCCACAGCTTGACGCCGTCGCCGACGATCACCTGTTCGTAGGGCTTGCTGTAGTCCCAGCGGAATTTGCCAGGGCGGGCAAAGGCCATCTTGCCGCTGGCCTGTTGCGTGACGCGGCCGTTCTTGTCGGCCACGGTCTGGGTGAAGTCGGCTTCGGCGGTCTTGGCGCCGGCAATGAAGGCCTGCAGACGGTCGACGCCACCAGCGTGGGCTGCGCCGCCGAGGGCGAACGCGAAGAGCAGGAACAGTAGACGCATGGGATCAGGATTCCGGAAATAAAAAAGTGCGCCACGGGGGCGCACTTATGCAGACCTTGCGGCGCTGCGGAAGTTTACTGCTTTTTGGATTTGAAGCTGACCAGCGAGTAGAGCGGGCACCAGCCGATGATGGCGGTGGCCAGCATGAACATGCTGGTGTAGCCCGCAGCCAGCGTGGGGCCGGCGGGAGTCATCGCCCAATAAATCAGGCCCGCGGCAATGACGGTGCGGGTAATACGGTCTTTCGCGCTCATATTGCTCATTTTTCGTTCTCCTTTGACGATTGGATAAATCGCCATCCGCCCAGGGTCTGCCATGACGCGCGCGCGGGTTCAGCGTGCGCATGACAACAGCCCCCTTCTGTTTCTCTTCCTTAATCCGCTGATCACTTCGTGCACTCTCGACAAACTTTCAAGATACAAATCGAAGTCAATAGTACGATCAGCGTGCGGACAGCGTTACCGGTCGATTCCAACGAGGGATACACAACCGTATTGGCTGTTACGACGCCGTTTGCGGCTTCTGTAGGCTTCTTGAGGCCGTTTGCAAACATTTATTTTAATCGTCTGGATTTGTGTTGTTTCAAGACAACGTTTGCATCAAAAATGGCGTCTGGATGCGGCTTTCAGGCCGTCGAGAAAATGCCATTACCATCGAAAATAAAACAGTGCGCCCGCAGGCGCACTGTTTTATTGGGCAGCCGGGCCAGGCCCGGCTGGTTTCACGCAATCAACGGCACGATCAGCAAGGCCACGATGTTGATGATCTTGATCAGCGGGTTGATGGCGGGGCCGGCAGTGTCCTTGTAGGGATCGCCCACGGTGTCGCCGGTGACGGCGGCCTTGTGCGCTTCGCTGCCCTTGCCGCCGTGGTTGCCTTCCTCGATGTATTTCTTGGCGTTGTCCCACGCACCGCCGCCGGTGGTCATCGAGATTGCCACGAAGATGCCGGTGACGATGGCGCCGAGCAGCACGCCGCCGAGTGCCTGCGGACCGAGGATGACGCCGACCAGCACCGGCACCAGCACCGGCAGCAGCGAGGGCACGATCATTTCCTTGATCGCGGCCTTGGTCAGCATGTCGACCGCGCGCGAATAATCGGGCTTGGCGGTGCCGGCCATGATGCCGGGGATTTCCTTGAACTGGCGGCGTACCTCCACCACCACCGAGCCGGCGGCGCGGCCGACCGCTTCCATGCCCATGGCGCCGAACAGGTAGGGAATCATGCCGCCGATGAAGAGGCCGATGATGACCATGTGATTCGACAGGTCGAACAGGGTGACGTCGCCGGTCATCGCTTCCAGCGCATGGGTGTAGTCGGCAAACAGCACCAGTGCGGCAAGGCCCGCAGAGCCGATGGCATAGCCCTTGGTGACGGCCTTGGTGGTGTTGCCGACGGCGTCGAGCGGATCGGTGATGTCGCGGATCGAACTCGGCAGGTCGGCCATTTCGGCGATGCCGCCGGCGTTGTCGGTGATCGGGCCGTAGGCGTCGAGCGCGACGATGATGCCGGTCATCGACAGCATGGCGGTGGCGGCGATCGCGATGCCGTACAGACCTGCGAACGTGTAGGACGCCCAGATCGCCAGACAGACCGCCAGCACCGGCGCCGCGGTGGATTTCATCGACACGCCGAGGCCGGCGATGATGTTGGTGCCGTGGCCGGTGGTCGATGCCTGCGCGATGTGGCGTACCGGCGCGTATTCGGTGGCGGTGTAGTACTCGGTGATGACGACCATCGCGGCAGTCAGCACCAGGCCGATCAACGCGGCGTAATACAGGCTCATTGCCGAGATCGTGGTGCCGTCGCTCATCGTGAGGCCATCGCCGACCAGCATCGTGGTCACCGGATAGAAGGCGATCAGGCTGAGGCCACCCGCGACCGCAAGGCCGCGATAGAGCGCGTTCATGATCTTGCCGCCGTCGCGCGCCTTGACGAAAAAGGAGCCGACGATGGAGGCGACGATCGACACCGCGCCCAGCGCCAGCGGGTAGATGACCGCACCGGTGCCAGAGAACATCAGCGCGCCGAGCAGCATAGTGGCGATCAGCGTCACCGCATAGGTCTCGAACAGGTCGGCCGCCATGCCGGCGCAGTCGCCGACGTTGTCACCGACGTTGTCGGCGATCACCGCCGGGTTGCGCGGGTCGTCCTCGGGAATGCCGGCTTCGACCTTGCCCACCAGGTCGGCGCCGACGTCGGCGCCCTTGGTGAAGATGCCGCCGCCGAGACGCGCGAAGATGGAAATCAGCGAGCCGCCGAAGCCGAGACCGACCAGCGCATGGATGGCATCCATCGGCGTCGAGCCCATCGCGGTCAGCGCGGCGTAATAACCGGCCACACCCAGCAGGCCCAGGCCCACCACCAGCATGCCGGTGATGGCGCCGCCTTTGAAGGCGACGTTGAGCGCAGCATTCAGCCCGTGCGAAGCGGCTTCGGCGGTGCGCACGTTGGCGCGCACCGAGACGTTCATGCCGATGTAGCCCGCCGCGCCCGAGAGCACCGCGCCGATCAGGAAGCCGATCGCGGTGTGCGCACCCAGCGCCAGCCACAGCGCAACGAACAGCACCGCACCCACCATGCCGATGGTGGTGTACTGGCGGTTGAGGTAGGCCTGAGCCCCCTGCTGGATCGCCAGCGCAATTTCCTGCATGCGCGCGTTGCCAGCCGGTTTCTTCAGGATCCAGCCGATTGATACCACACCGTATAGCAGGGCCAGAATTGCACTGGCCAACACCCATATCAACTGCGTCTCCATCTACTCCTCCTTGTCATTTTGTGGAACTACGAAGCGCTACATGAAAAACGAAACGGCAGCTTGCGCTGCCGTCATTCCTATTATTTGCCCATCGCCAGCCCGCCCTCGAAGCGCGTGCCGGGCTCGAACCCGAAGATCCGGTCAAGCTCCAACTCCCGGATCATCTGATCAACCGCCCCCTGCCCATGCTCGCGCTGCACCTCGGACAAGATCAGCTTGGCCGAATTGCCGTTGTAGAAGCCGCCGAAGTCGGCTTGGACCTTGAGCAGTTGTCTGGCGCGGTCGAGGGTCATTGTTTTTAGGGGTCAGGATTCAGGGGCCAGGGGTCAGGGAATGTGCGGCTTCGCCGTAATTTAAAGGGCGCGGGCCATGCCCGCCCCTCCCCTGATCCCTGAATCCTGACCCCTGATCCCTAGTTCCTCACAATTTGAACGCTGCCAGCTTCTTCGCCACCGCGACGTTCTTCAACGTCACGTAGACCGGCAGGCCGTTCTTGTACTTCGGATAGTCTTCGCCCTGGATCAGCGGCGTCAGGTAGCGCTTGCACTTGTCGGTGATGCCGAAGCCGTCCTTGGTGATGAAGTCGCGCGGCATGAATTTCTCGACGTTGGCGACATCCTTCAAATCGGCCATGCCGATCTTGTACTTGTAGGGCACGTCGGAAATGCGGTCGACGGTGGGCATCACCGAGTTGTGGCCTTTCACGGCCAGCTCGACGGCCTTCTTACCCAGCTCGTAGGCCTGCTTGACGTCGGTCTTGGAGGCGATATGACGCGCGGCGCGCTGCAGGTAGTCGGCGACGGCCCAGTGGAACTTGTGGCCATGCGCTTCCTTGATCATGTTGGCGACCACCGGGGCGGCACCGCCCAGCTGGGCGTGGCCGAAGGCGTCGCGCGTGCCCTGCTCGGCGAGGAACTTGCCGTCCGGGTAGTGGCAGCCTTCGGAGACGACGACGGTGCAGTAGCCGTGTTCCTTGACCAGCTTGTCGACGCGGGCGAGGAATTTCTTCTGATCGAATTCAATCTCGGGGAACAGGATCACGACCGGAATGCCGTGGTCTTCGACCAGGCCGCCGGCCGCGGCGATCCAGCCTGCGTGGCGACCCATCACTTCGATCACGAACACCTTGGTCGAGGTCTTGGCCATCGAGCGCACGTCGTAGCTGGCTTCCAGCGTGGACACGGCGATGTACTTGGCGACCGAGCCGAAGCCGGGGCAGCAGTCGGTGATCGGCAGGTCGTTGTCGACGGTCTTCGGCACGTGGATGGCCTGGATCGGATAGCCCATCTGTTCGGACAGCTGGCTGACCTTGAAGCAGGTGTCGGCCGAATCGCCGCCGCCGTTGTAGAAGAAGTAGCCGATGTTGTGTGCCTTGAAGACTTCGATCAGGCGGGCGTATTCGCGCTTGTTGGCTTCCAATGATTTGAGCTTGAAGCGGCAGGAACCGAACGCGCCGGACGGCGTGCTGCGCAGCGCGGCGATGGCGGCGGCGGATTCCTTGCTGGTGTCGATCAGGTCTTCGGTGAGCGCGCCGATGATGCCATTGCGGCCGGCGTAGACCTTGCCGATCTTGTCCTTGTGCTTGCGCGCGGTTTCGATCACGCCGCTGGCGGACGCGTTGATGACTGCGGTGACGCCGCCGGACTGTGCGTAAAAGGCGTTCATTTTTTTCGCCATGATGGTGCTGTCTCCTTGATTATCTGTGTGGTCGTTTGCAAAACAAAAAGCCAGCGCGTGCTGGCTTAAAAATTCAACTGTTGCCGGATGCCTCGTTCTCGGCGAGACGCTTGGCTTCCTCGTCGGCCTGCATTTTCAGCAGCGTGGTGACGCAGTCGCCGATGTCGTCGTATTCCTCGCGGCCGGTCGCGAAGCGGTCGCGGATGCGGTAGAAGAACATGCTGCGATAGCGCGAGTCACCGGTTTTGGACAACACGAAATGACAGCCGCGCTCGTTCCAGTAGAAGCCCGGGCACAGGGTCAGTTCGCGGTCGTCGATATGCAGGCGGATTTCGGTTTCGACATCCTGGATCTCGACCGCCTTGCCGTAGCGTTCCTTCACCGCGCCGGTCACGATCCAGCGTTCGGTGTCGGTCATCGGATGAATCTGCTGCGGCATGGCGGTCTGGCGTGAAGATTAACGCTGTCCCGATCAACCCAGCGCGGCGAAGATCGAATCGCGGATCCCTTCGACCTTGCCGGTGCCGGGAACCTTGATGTACTTGGGTGCGCCGGCATCGCCACGCGCCGCCCAGTCGCCGTAGTACTTCACCAGCGGCTCGGTCTGCGCATGGTAGATGTCGAGGCGCTTCTTCACGGTGGCTTCGGTGTCGTCGTCGCGCTGGATCAGGGCTTCACCAGTGACGTCGTCCTTGCCTTCGAGACGCGGCGGATTGAACACGACATGGTAGGTGCGGCCGGAGGCCACGTGGACGCGGCGACCGGACATGCGCTTGACGATTTCGGCGTCGGGGACGTCGATCTCGACCACGAAATCGATCGGCACGCCGGCGGCCTTCATTGCCTCGGCCTGCGGAATGGTGCGCGGGAAGCCGTCGAACAGGTAGCCGTTCTGGCAGTCGGCTTCGGTCAGGCGGGCCTTGACCATGCCGATGATGATGTCGTCGGACACCAGGCCGCCGGCGTCCATGATGGCCTTGGCCTTCATGCCGAGCTCGGTGCCGGCCTTGATCTGCGCACGCAGCATGTCGCCGGTGGAGATCTGGGGGATGCCGTACTTTTCCTTGATGTAATTGGCCTGGGTGCCTTTGCCGGCGCCAGGGCCGCCCAACAGAATCAAACGCATTGCGAGTCTCCCTTGATTGATATGACGATGCCAAACCGCCTAAGCCTAAGCCAAGCGCGATGCGAGCAACACTTAAAAATTTTTATTGGGGGATTCAAGCGGCTGCTATGCCGCGGCAAACAGGCTGCGCACGCGTGCCAGGTCTTCCGGCGTATCGACGCCGGGAGCCGGCGCCATGGGCGTGATGCCGAGGCTGATGCGGTAACCGTGCCACAGCACGCGCAGCTGTTCCAGCATTTCATGACGCTCCAGCGGCGAGCTGGCAAGACTGGCATAGGTGCGTAGGAAACCGGCGCGGTAGGCATACAGGCCGATGTGGCGGAGCGCGCCGAATTCGTGCGGCATCGGCTGCCGGTCGGCAAAGGCGTCACGCGGCCACGGCACCGGCGCGCGGCTGAAATACAGCGCGTAGCCGGCCTCGTCGGCGACGACCTTGACGACGTTGGGATTGATGAAGTCGGCGTGGTCGTGGATCGGATGCGCCAGCGTGGCCATCACCGCGTCGTCGTGCAGAATCAGTTGCCGCGCCGCTTCGCGGATGAGGTCGGGATCGATCAGCGGCTCGTCGCCCTGCACGTTGACCACCAGCGTGTCGTCCGCCCAGCCGAGGGTTTCGGCCACCTCGACCAGGCGCTCGGTGCCGGACTGGTGATCGGGCGAGGTCATCAGCGCGCGGTGGCCGGCGGCCTCGACCGCCTGCTGCACGCGCACGTCATCTGTGGCGACAACGACCGACTCGGCCCCCGCCTGCAGCGCGCGATCGAGCACATGCAGCACCATCGGCCGCCCGCCGATGTCGGCCAGCGGCTTGCCCGGCAGTCGACTCGATGCATAGCGCGCGGGAATGACGACGCTGAAATGCATGCTCAGCTGCCGTGGATTTCGTCTGGATTCAGTGTGCGCGCTTCTTCCGGCAGCATCACCGGGATGTCGTCGCGAATGGGATAGGCCAGGCGGCAGGCCCGGCAGACCAGTTCCTGCGCGGGTTTTTTCCAGTCGAGGGGACCCTTGCAGACCGGACAGACAAGGATATCAAGTAGCTTCGGGTTCATTCGTCAGGGTCCTGTAAAACGCGGGGGCAGCGTCCGTTTCCGGCTGCTGCGATTTGCTCTTGTAGAGATGGATGTCGGCAACCGAGAGCAGCGTGTTGAGATCATGGCCGTCCTGCGGCGCCTGGCTGGTGCCGAGGCTCACCGCCATCGGCAGGCCGTTGCTGTTGCTCCAGGCCTGGGTGCGCGTCTCGATGCGGTCGAAAATCTGCTGCATGTCCGCCTCGTTCCGCTGCGGCAGGATGGCGACGAATTCGTCGCCGCCCCAGCGTCCGCACACGCCCATTTCGGCCGATTCGCTGAAGATCTGCCCGAACTCGGCCAGCACGCGGTCGCCGACGCCATGACCATAGCGGTCGTTGACGGCCTTGAACTGGTTGAGGTCGGCAAACAGCACGGTGACCGGCACGTCGGGATTCGCCTTGTCGAAAATGCGGTCGGCCGCCGCCAGCAGACCGTGGCGGTTGAGCAGGCCCGTGAGCGTGTCGAAACGGCTGCGGTAGTCGAGCTGGCTGCGCTGGCTTTCGATGCGCCCCATCAGGATGTAGGCATACAAGGCCAGGCTGACCCAGAACACGCCGAAGAACACGTCGCCGGCGCTGATTTCGAAACCGCCGATGCGGTAGCGCATGGCAAAGGACAGCGCCATGCCGATGAAGGCGCCGCCCAGCACTTCGGCAAACAGGCGCATGCCGTAGCGCATGCCGTTGCCGAGCAGCACCATCAAAAAGGCCAGCGCCGACGGCGGAATCGGATTGGGGTCGTGGATCACGCACAGGGCGACGATGATCAGGTCGGCGGTCATTGCGCTGCGGATATTCAGCAGCGTGACGCCCTGTAGCGCCTGCCTGAAAAACCAGGTGTTGAAGAGGAAATAAACGCCTAGCGCAATCAGCAGCTGCTCGATGGTGAACAGCACCGAGGGCACGCTCTCCAGCGTGGAGAAATAGATCACTGCCAGCGAGAAGAACAGATAGCGGGTGAAGAACTGTGTGACGATTTCGGAGCGGTCGGGCATCCAGAAGCCGGCCTCGCCCTCGATCGATTCCCAGCGGCACGGATGGCGGCGGTCGCTCCAGTCTGTGTATGGCTTTCCCATCGTTCCCTCCTTCGCGCGCGCCCGGATTGTTATCGTTTGAGGCGTGCGTCCAACCAGTCCATGAAACCGGCTTCGGGGGCAACGTCGAGTTCCACCGCCCACCAGTTCGCTCCTGCGATCGTCCGGCATTTTACCGCGTCTTTTTCCGTCATCAGCACGGCAGCGTCGGTCGGCAGATCACCGGCCTGAAAAGCATGATGGTCGGCAAAGGCGCGCGGACTGAAACGGATGCCCTGCGCGGCCAGCATATCGAAGAAACCCTGCGGCCGGCCGATTCCGGTGGCGGCAATCCAGTCGTGTTGCGGCAGTTCGTGCAGCGCAACTTTGTGCTGCGGCGCCTGCAGGCGATAGGCAAGGCCTGCGCGGTAGTCGGCGCGCCAAGCGCCTTCGAGGGGGCGCGGCACGGCGGTGCCGCGCACCACCTGGACGACGGCATCGACGCGGGCGAGGCGGCTGGGCGGTTCGCGCAGCGGTCCGGCCGGCAGCGGCCAGCCGTTGCCGAGCCCGCTCGCCGCGTCGATCACCGCCAGTTCGAGGTCGCGCTGCAAGCGGTAATGCTGCAGGCCGTCGTCGGACACGATCACGTCGACGCCGGGATGACGGGACAGCAGGGTGCGCGCCGCCGCCACCCGGTCGCGCCCCACCACCACCGGCACATCCGCCTTGGTGCGGATCAGCAGCGGCTCGTCGCCCACTTCGGCGGCGGCGCTGTCGGGCATCACCTCGACGCAGCCGCGGGCGGCGCCGCCGTAGCCGCGGCTGACCACGCCGGGGCGATGGCCGCGGGCGCGTAACTGCTGCACCAGCCAGATCACCAGCGGGGTTTTGCCGCTGCCACCGGCAGTAAGGTTGCCGACCACGATCACCGGCACGCCTACCGCCACCGAGGCCAGCCAGCCGCGCCGATACGCCAGGCGGCGCAGCCCGGATACGGCGGCGAACACGGCGGAGAAAGGAAGCAGCAGCAGGGTGAGCACGCCGGTGCGCGCCCACAGTGTTTGCACGGACAGCATGCGTGGCCCGCTTAGGGGGCGGTTTGGGTGGCGAAGGTAATGCGGGACAGCCCGACCCGGCGCGCCGCTTCCATCACGTTCACCACCGACTGATGCGCGGCCCGCGCATCAGCGTTGATCACCACCACCGGCTCGGACAGCGAGCCGGCGGCCTTTTGCAGCGCGGCGGCCAGTTCCTCGACCGAGGCATCGCCGATGGCCATGTTGTCGATCTGGTAGCGGCCGTTTTCGGCGACGGCGACTTCGATCTGCTTGGGCGGGCTGGGCGTCTGCTCGGCACTGCTGGTGGGCAGGTTGATCTTGAGTTCGGCAAAGCGCGCGTAAGTGGTCGTCACCGCCAGGAAAATCACGATGACGAGCAGGATGTCGATGAACGGAATCAGGTTGATTTCCGGATAGTCTTCGCGGCGGCCACGTCTGAAGTTCATAAGACTGATTTATTTCCGCTCGCCGTGGACGATCTCCACCAGCTTGATCGCCTGCTGTTCCATGTCGACCACCAGCGATTCCACCTTGTTGCGGAAGTAGCGGTAGAAGATCATCGCCGGGATCGCCACGATCAGGCCGAAGGCGGTGTTGTACAGCGCGATCGAAATGCCGTGCGCCAGTTGGCCGGGGTTGGTGCCGGTGGAGGTCTGCGCGCCGAAGATTTCGATCATGCCGATCACGGTGCCGAGCAGGCCCAGGAGCGGCGCCATGCTGGCAATGGTGCCGAGCGAAGTGAGAAAACGATCGAGCTCATGGGTGACGGCACGGCCGGATTCCTCGATCGATTCCTTCATCACCTCGCGCGAATTGTGCGCGTTTTTCAGCGCGGTCGCGAAAATCCGGCCCATCGGCGACCCCTCGGCCAGCTGGGTCACCAGCTCCTGGGTGACACCGCGTTCCTGATAGCGCTTGACCGTGTCCAGCAGCAGGCCGGCGGGCGCCACTTCCGAGATGCGCAGGCTGTAGGCACGCTCGATGATGATGGCGACGGCAATGACCGACGCCAGGATCAACGGCCAGATCGGCCAACCGGCCGCCTCGATGATGGCTAACACTGAATACCACTCCACATTGAAAACACCAGGCGAAATGTAGCCCCCGCGTGCAGGTTTGGGCAAGCACGAATTGTCGGCAGCAGCAGATTTCGCAGAGCCATCGACTTCTCCACAATTCGTGTGGATAAGTCTGTGAGGAACTGCCAACCGCATGCCCTAAAGGCCCGGCCACAAAGGGAAAACCGTTTCGGCACAAAAAGTAGCCAATCCGGTTTTTGTATAAGTATCAAGGGCTTATAAAAACACGACTATCGTCAATAGGGTGATCAAAATAATTTTTATGGCGAAACCGTGACTGTGCATGAAGCATGCCGGCGCGAACCCGTTATCCTCGGCGCCATGGAATTTTCGGACGACCTTCCCGGCAGCCCTGCGGCCCTGCCCGTGCTCACCGTCAGCGAGCTCAACCGCATGGCGCGCCGCGCACTCGAGTCGCAATTGCCCTTGCTGTGGGTGGAAGGCGAAGTGTCCAACTTCATGCGCGCCGCCTCCGGCCACTGGTATTTCTCGCTGAAGGACGCCACCGCGCAGGTGCGCTGCGTGATGTTTCGCGGCCGCAACCAGTTCGCCGATTTCACCCCGGCCAACGGCGATCATGTCGAAATCCGCGCCCTGCCCTCGCTGTACGAGGCGCGCGGCGAATTTCAGCTCGGTGCCGAGCAGATCCGCCGCGCCGGCGCCGGGCGGTTGTACGAAGCCTTCCTCAAGCTGAAAGCCAAGCTCGACGCCGAAGGCCTGTTCGACCCGGCGAATAAGCGCGCCCTGCCCCGTTTTCCGCGCGCCATCGGCATCGTCACCTCGCCGCAGGCGGCGGCGCTGCACGACGTGCTGACTGCGCTGGCGCGCCGCATGCCGGGCCTGCCGGTGATCCTCTACCCCACCCCGGTGCAGGGCGCCGGCGCCGGCGCGCAGATCGCCGCCGCAATCCGCACCGCCGGCGCGCGTGCCGAATGCGACGTGCTGCTGGTGTGCCGCGGCGGCGGTTCGCTGGAAGACCTGTGGGCGTTCAACGACGAGTCGGTGGCGCGTGCGATCGCGGCAAGCCCGATGCCGGTGGTGAGCGGGGTCGGCCACGAGACCGATTTCACCCTGGCCGACTTTGCCGCCGACCTGCGCGCACCGACGCCGACCGCGGCGGCCGAACTTGCCAGCCCGGTGCGCGCCGAACTGCTGATGCAGCTGGAGCAGCTGGCACGCCGGCTGCAGCAGCATCTTGTGCGCCGGCAACAGACTGAGATGCAGCGCCTGGATTACCTGGCACGCCGCCTGGTCCACCCGGCCGAGCAGTTGCGTCGCCGCCGGACCGAACTCACCCAGCTGGCACAGCGCCTGCGCCACGCCGCCAGCACGCGCCTGGCGAGCGGCCAGCTGCGCATCGCGCGGCTGAGTCAGCGGCTGGTGACGCCGATCCACGTCATCCGGCGCGACCAGCAGCGCCTGGACGCGCTGGGCCTGCGCACCCGACGCGCGGTCGCGGGTGGCCTCGGTCAGCGTCAACTCACGCTGGACCGCTACGCCAGCAGCCTCGCCCACCTCAACCCGGAAGGCGTGCTGGCGCGCGGCTACAGCATCGTGCTGCAGGACAACGGCGCAGTGGTGCAGGATGCTTCAGCGCTGAATGCCGGCGAAAGAATCGGCATCCGTTTCCACCGCGGACAGGCCCGCGCCACGATCGATTCAACCAGCAAGGATTAAGGCCGCTCAGGCCTTCAAATGGCGCGCCACCCGCGTCGTCGCCTGCGCTTCCAGATCCTCCGCCAGACAATCCAGCGCCACCGCATCCGGCCATGAGCGCAGCCAGGTGAGCTGGCGCTTGGCGAGCTGGCGGGTGGCGGCGATGCCCGTTTCGCGCAGTTCATCCAGCGAGATTTCACCGTCGAGGTGGGCCCAGGCCTGACGGTAGCCAACGGCGCGCATCGCCGGCAGGTCGGGGGTCAGCGCAAAGGCCTGACGCAGCACCTTCACTTCGTCGAGCAGGCCTTCGGCCAGCATGGCATCGAAACGCTCGGCAATGCGCTGGTGCAGAACGGCGCGGTCGGACGGGATCAGCGCGAGCTGCAGCACGCGGTAGGGCAAGTCGGCCTGGGTACGGTCGAGCAGCGCGGACATGGGCTTGCCGCTGAGGCGAAAGATTTCCAGTGCGCGGCCGATGCGCTGGGAATCGTTCGGCGCCAGCCGGGCAGCGGTTTCCGGATCGATCCCGGCCAGCTCGGCGTGCAGCGCGGGCCAGCCACGGGCCGCGGCCTCGGCTTCCAGCTGCTTGCGCAGCGCCGCGTCGGCACGCGGCAGGTCGTCCAGGCCCTGCAGCAGCGCGCGGAAGTACAGCATGGTGCCGCCCACCAGCAGCGGCACGCGCCCGCGCGCGACGATGTCGACCATCAGCGCCAGCGCATCGTCGCGGAACGCGGCTGCCGAATAGGCGTCGGTGGGGTCGCGGATATCCAGTAGATGGTGCGGCGCGCGCGCCAGCGTGGCGGCGTCGGGCTTGGCGGTGCCGATGTCCATGCCGCGGTACACCAGCGCCGAGTCGACGCTGATGATTTCCAGCGGAAAACGCTCGACCAGACTCACCGCCAGCGCGGTCTTGCCCGACGCGGTCGGGCCCATCAGGAAAATGGCGGGAGGCAGGCTGGGGGCGGACATGAAGGGCGATTATCCCCCAGCTTGGCGGTCGCCGGCGCTGCGCCGGCACGCCGCGGCCGGGCCCAGCGTCACAAACAGCGTCTAAAGTGCGAGGTGGGCATGAATGCGCTGCCTGATCACTTTTCCAGACCGGAGTCCTCTCAAATGAATATCGACGAACTCAAATCCGTGGCCAATGCCATTGTCGCGGAGCAGAAGGGTGTGCTGGCGGCGGACGAAAGCAACCCCACGATCCAGAAGCGCTTCGCTTCGATCCAGGTGGAATCCACCGAGGAAAACCGTCGGCGTTACCGCGAAATCCTGTTCACCGCCTACGGCATCGAAGCCACGGTCGGCGGCGTCATCCTGTACGACGAAACCTTGCGCCAGTGCTCGCATGAGGGTGTCCCCTTCCCCCAGCTGCTGGCGGAGCGGGGCATCATTCCCGGCATCAAGGTCGACCAGGGCGCCAAGGCGCTGGCGCTGTATCCGGGTGAAAAGGTGACCGAGGGCCTCGACGGCCTGCGCGCGCGGCTTGCCGAATACCGGCAGTTGGGCGCGCAGTTCGCCAAGTGGCGGGCCGTGATCGAAATCGACGAACACGACATCCCCTCGCCGTTCGGCATCCGCGCCAACGCCCATGCGCTGGCCCGCTACGCCGCGCTGTGCCAGGAAGCGGGGCTGGTGCCGATCGTGGAACCGGAAGTGCTGATGGACGGCGCCCACAGCATCGAGCGCTGCGAGGCGGTGACGGAACAGGTGCTGCAGACGGTGTTTGCCGAGCTCGACGCTCACCGGGTGGTGTTCGAGGGCATGCTGCTGAAGCCGAACATGGTGATTGCCGGCAAGCTGTGCCCGGTCCAGGCGAGCGTGCTGGAGGTGGCGGCGGCCACGCTGCGCTGCCTAAGGCGCACCGTGCCGGCGGCGGTTCCCGGCATTGTGTTCCTCTCCGGCGGGCAAAGCGCCGCCGATGCGACCGATCACCTCAACGCGATGAACGCAATGGAGCCACAACCCTGGCAAGTCAGCTTTTCCTATGGGCGCGCGCTGCAGGCGCCGGTGCTGGAGGCCTGGCTGGGGCAGGAGGACAACGTCGTCGCCGCGCAGCGTGCGCTGTTGAATCGTTGCCACCTGAACGGCCTGGCCCGTGCCGGCAAATATGCCCGCAGCATGGAAAACGCCGCCTGAGCCGAACGGGACAGCGCGATCGGCTGCCACAATAAAAAGCGGCGGGGTTTCCCCCGCCGCTTTGCTTTGGCGTGCTACTGCCGCGATCAGCTCGCGTTGGCGTATTGCGCCTTGGCCTGACGCGCTGCCGCGATTTCATCAGGACCGTAGGCCTTGCCCGACCACAGCATTTCGTAGGCGATTTCTTCGTTACCGTTCTCGCACAGGTCCAGCACTTTCTGGAACAGCGGCTGGAAGGTTTCCGACTGGTGCGACTTCTCGTGCTCATCGAAGGTGGTCCAGAAGGTCACGATCAGCGCCTCCTTGCCCTTCATCGGGCTTTCGACGGCCTGGCCGATGGTCGAGCCTTCATTCGACACCGCACCCGAGTTCAGCGCGACGAAGCCGCCGACAAAGCCTGTATCCGAATGATAGGTTTTGACGTTTTCGCAGAGAAACGCCACCCGTTCCTGCAGGTCGTCGACCGTGTATTCGGGCTTGAGAATCACCCGGTTGATGGTCACAACACCGTCGTTGGGAAAATTTGCGATCAGTCCACTCATGGTTACGCCTCCTGCTGTTGGTTAAGGTTGAACAGGCGTCAGTGTATTAATTCCTACTAAATCAGTCAACTAATTTATTTAATAGTTTAATGGGGTGATCAATAAAAACAATGAATGGTGATTCTGTGTATATCTAACATTATCAACAAGATGTGGATGTTTGTTGACAATTAGATGTAGCTCTTCTGCTCGCTGCGCTTGCCGGGGCGCTTCTTCAGGATGACCACACCCTTGGCAACATCGATGTCTGCGACCGGAATATTCTCGTAGATCGGGTTCAGCGGCTTCAGCATCCAGCCGTCGTCGTGCTTCACGATCTGGCGGAAGATGTATTCGTCGTTGACGAAGGCCACCACGTAGGAGCCATCCTTGACCAGACCGGACGGCTCGACCACGATGATCTCGCCCTCCTCGAATTCGGGCAGCATCGAGTCGCCCAGCACCATCAATGCATAGGGTTCGGCGCTGGCGCAGTTGCTGGCCTCGTTGACGTCCTGAATCGGAATGGTCTTGCGTTCGTTGCGTTCGCTCATGGGAATCTCGTTAATACCTGACTAATTAGCTCAAGCTTATATTCAAAAGCGCCAGGTGCCAAATCAGCGCCCACGCATGAACATGCCGTCGAGCTCCTTGAGGCTGATCTGGAACCAGGTGGGGCGCCCATGGTTGCACTGCCCGGCCCGCTCGGTGGCTTCCATCTCGCGCAGCAGCGCGTTCATTTCTGGCAGCGTCAGCATCCGGTTCGCGCGCACCGCGCCGTGGCAGGCCAGCGTCGCCAGCAGTTCGTTGCGTCGTTCGGCCAAGAGGCGCGCGACGCCGAATTCGGCGACTTCACGCAGCACCGCGCGCGTCAGCTCGACCGGATCGGCATTCTTCAGCAGCCACGGCACCGAGCGCACCGCCACCGAGGTCGGCGAAGTGATCGACAGCTCGAAGCCGATGCCGGCGAGCGCCTCCAGATGCGGGCCGATTTCCGCAACGTCGCGCGCATCGACCGTCAGCGCGACCGGAATCAGCAGCGTCTGCGCCGGCACCGCACGGGCATCGAGCGCGATCTTGAGCTTTTCGTAGACGACGCGCTCGTGGGCGGCATGCATGTCGACCAGCACCAGCCCCTGCGCGTTCTGCGCCAGCACGTAGACGCCGTGCAGCTGCCCCAGCGCATAGCCCAGCGGCGGCGAGTCGGCCCCTTCAGGCAAGGGCTGCGCCACAGGCGCAACACCCTCCCCTGAAACCTGACCCCTGACCCCTGACCCCTGAAGAGGCGCATAGAACGCCATCGCCTCGTTCACCTGCAGCGGCATCGACGCCTGCTGCGGTGCACCCCAGGCTGGCCTGAACCCGGCCGGCGCCTGTCCATCCGGCACAACCGTCGCCCCGGCCTCGACCGGTGCCGACAGCAGGCGCTCGACCGCATGGAACAGAAACTGGTGCACACCGCGGCTGTCGCGGAAGCGGATCTCGGTCTTGGCCGGGTGCACGTTCACGTCGACACCGTCGGGCGGCAGGCTGATGAACAGGCAATACGCCGGGTTCAGCTGGTGATGCAGCACGTCGCGGTAGGCTTCCTTCAGCGCATGGACGATCAGCTTGTCGCGCACGTAGCGGCCGTTGACGAACACGTGCTGGCTGTCGCGGCTGGCGGTGGCGGCGCCGGGACGGATCACCCAGCCGCTCACCCGCAGCGCCCCGCCGGCCGCATCGACCGCAATCGCATGGCTCTCGAACGCCTCGCCCATCACCTGGCGCACCCGCGCGTGGGCCGGCTCGGCATTGAGCCGCAGCTGCACGCGGCCGTTGTGGGTCAGCGTGAACGCAAGCTCGGGGTTCGCCAGCGCCAGCCGCCGCACGGTTTCGGCGCAGTGCGCGTATTCGGTGCCCTCGGTCTTGAGAAACTTGCGCCGCGCCGGCGTGTTGAAAAAGAGATCCTGGATATCGACGGTGGTGCCAGTCGCACGCGCGGCCGGCACCGGCTCGCCAAGGCGGCCGCCTTCGACCTGCAGCGTCCAGGCGTGCTCGGCGGCGCTGTGATTGACGTTGGCGCTGCGGCTGGTGAGCGTGACCCGCGCGATGGCGGCAATCGACGCCAGCGCTTCGCCGCGGAAACCCAGGCTCGCCACCTGCTCGAGGTCGGCCAAACTGGCGATCTTGCTGGTGGCGTGTCGGGTCAGCGCGAGCGCAAGCTCGTCGCGCGCAATGCCGCAGCCGTTGTCGCTCACACGGATGCGCTTGATGCCGCCCTGCTCGAGATCAATTTGAATGTCGGTGGCGCCGGCATCGAGGCTGTTTTCGAGCATCTCTTTCAGCGCCGCAGCGGGGCGCTCGACCACCTCACCGGCGGCGATCTGCGAAATCAGCACATCGGGCAGGACGCGGATGTTCACAGCCGGCCTTCGTACGACACGCCGCGCCGCGCCGCCATCGCGCGGCCGAGGCGTTCGAGATCGGCCGCGCCGAGTGCCTGGCGCGCCAGCGGCAGCACATGGGTGTTCTCGAATTCGAGGTGGGTACGGTTCATGTCGACAAAGCGGCGCGTCAGATCCGCGTCCAGCGCGGCTACCGTGCCGGCTGCGATCGCCTGCAACTCCGTTCGCAGACGCCGCCAGACCAGCGCCTGCGCGTCGTGCTCCAGCGTCAGGGTTTCGACCAGCTCACAGGCGCCGGGGGCGCCGGCCTGCTCCAGCAGCGGAAACAGGTTGCGCTCCTCATCGTCGTGGTGGTGCACCGCCGCAGTGTCGAAGTAAGCCAGCACCGCGCGCGCGGCCTGTTGCGCCTGGGCGTCAGCGCCGTGTTCGGGCAAATGGGCGAGCAGTTTTTCGAGGGTGTTGCACTGTTTGGTGATGCGGCCGTGGCAGGCCTCAAGCACCGCCAGCGGCCGGTCGAAACCCGGGGCCGCCGCGCCCAGCAGGCTGGCGGTCATGGATTGAGGGTCAGCCGCGCCGGTGCGGTCAGCGGGTGCGTGTTGAAGTAGTTTTTGACGCCGACGACGATGGCATTGACCAGCTTGTCCTGGTAGCCGGGATCGTTGAGGCGCCTTTCCTCTTCCGGATTGGAAATGAAGGCGGTCTCGATCAGGATGGACGGAATGTCGGGCGCCTTCAGCACCGCGAACCCCGCCTGCTCGACATGTGGCTTGTGCAGCCTGTTGACGGTGCCGATTTCCTTCAAAACGGCATGACCCAGCTTGAGGCTGTCGTTGATGGTGGCCGTCTGCGACAGGTCGATCAACGTGCGTTTGAGGAAGGGATCCTTGACGTCGATATTGATGCCGCCCACCAGGTCGGCGTCGTTTTCCTTCTTGGCCAGCCAGCGCGCGGCGACCGATGTGGCCCCGGTTTCCGACAGCGCGAACACCGACGAACCGTGCGCGTGCGGCTTGATGAAGGCGTCGGCGTGGATCGACAGGAAAAGATCGGCCTTGACCGCACGCGCCTTGTTGACGCGTTGCGCCAGCGGCACGAAATAATCGCCATCGCGGATCAGCACCGCGCGCATATTTTCCTGTGCGTCGATCTTTTCCTTGAGCTTGCGCGCCACTGCCAGCGTGATGTGTTTTTCATACGAGCCCTTCGCGCCGATGGCACCGGGGTCTTCGCCACCGTGGCCGGCATCGATGGCCACGGTGATCAGGCGGGCGTATTGCGGCACCGCCGCCGGCCTGGAGGGCTGCGCCGTCGCGGGTTGCGCGATCGCCGGGTTCGACGCCGCTACGCCCGGCTGGGCCGGATAGAGGTCCACCACCAGGCGGTGGCCATACTGCGCCAGCGGCTGCAATTGAAAGATCGACGGCTTGACCGGTGTTTTCAGGTCCAGCACCACGCGCATCACGCCGGGGCGGTTCAGGCCGACGCGGATTGCGCTGATATAGGGGTCGTCCGCACCCAGCTGTCCGGCCAGCGCATTGAGCGCGTGACCCGCCTCGACGCCTTCGAGGTCGATCACCAGCCGCTCGGGATTCGCCAGGCTGAAATAGGTGTGCTTAACCTGCTGCGGCGCCTCCAGCGTGATCCGCGTGTAGTCGGGCGACGGCCACAGGCGGGTCGCGGTCAGCTGCAGCGCCTGGGCCCAGCCCGACGCCAACACACCGCACAACAGGAAAACCTTCAGCAAAGCGTGCAACTCGTCTCCAGATAATGTGCGCCGCGCGCGCTTGCGGCCTCGCACTCGATTTCGCGTGCCTCGTCGGCAACCCGCAGCCGGATGATCACATCCGGCTGCGGCAGCCAGCCGGCAGCCTTGTCCGGCCATTCGATCAGGCTGACCGCATGGCCGTCGCTGACTTCGCGAAACCCGGCGTCCATCCACTCGCGCGGGTCGTGCATCCGATACAGATCAAAATGATACAGCTCAAACGCCGGCAGGCTGTAGGTTTCGGTAAGGGTATAGGTCGGACTTTTTACCCGACCGTTGTATCCCAGCCCCCTCAGCATGCCGCGAACCAGTGTGGTCTTGCCGGCACCGAGGTCGCCCTCGAGGTAGAACGTCAGCCCGGGAATCAGTTCCCGCGCCAGTTGCGCGCCAAACGCCAGCGTCGCGGCCTCATCGGCCAGATGGCAATGGCAGCGCACGGTATCATCGGATGTATGCATGAGCAGGCCTTAAATAAAACTGAGCTAAGCCGACTGGCGCAGCAAATCAAGCACTGGGGGCGCGAGCTCGGTTTTGCCGCGGTGGGCATTGCCGACAGCGAACTGGGCGCGGCCGAGGCCGGTCTGCAGGAATGGCTGGATCGGGGCTTTCATGGCGAGATGGATTATATGGCGGCGCACGGCACCAAGCGCAGCCGGCCGGCCGAACTGGTGCCCGGTACCGTCCGCATCATCAGCGCGCGGCTGGATTATTTTCCGCCGGCGTCGGCCGATCCGCACGCCGTGCTGGCCGACCCCGACGCCGCCTATGTGGCTCGCTACGCACTGGGACGCGACTACCATAAAGTGCTACGCAACCGGCTGCAGAGTCTCGCCGAAAAAATCAGCGCGAAAGTTGGCGAGCACCATTTCCGCGTTTTCACCGACAGCGCGCCGGTGATGGAAGTCGAGCTTGCCGCTCAATCCGGGCTCGGCTGGCGCGGCAAACACACGCTGCTCTTGAACCGGCAGCACGGCTCGTGGTTCTTTCTCGGCGAGATCTATACCGACCTGCCGCTGCCGGTCGACGCGCCTGAAGCCAGCCACTGCGGCACCTGCCAGGCCTGCATCGACGTCTGCCCGACGCAGGCCATCGTCGCCCCCTATACACTCGATGCGCGGCGCTGCATTTCCTACCTGACCATCGAATTGAAGGGCAGCATCCCGGTCGAGTTGCGTCCGCTCATCGGCAACCGCATCTACGGCTGCGACGACTGCCAGCTGGTATGCCCGTGGAACCGTTTTGCGCAGACCGCCGAACTGGCGGATTTCGGCGTGCGAAACGGCCTCGACAGTGCGCGGCTGGTGGACCTGTTTGGCTGGGGTGAAACGGATTTCAACGATCGGCTGGCGGGCTCACCGATCCGCCGCATCGGCCACGCGCGCTGGTTGAGGAACATTGCGGTCGCGCTGGGGAATGCGCCGGCTTCGCCTGAGATCCAGTCAGCACTCGGCGCGCGTCGGGATCATCCGTCCGAGCTGGTGCGCGAGCACGTGGCATGGGCGCTAAAAGGCCAGCAAACGGTTTAAGCCTACTTTAATTCCTGCTTGGCGCTGTCTTATTTCACGCGCAGCTCACGCTGCGCATGCTGTATCACAGACACCCCCGAGCTCAGCGCCAGCCAGGCCAGCAGCAAGGCCACCGCGATATCCGGCCAGCCGTGCGCCGTCGCCCATACCCCGCCCGCCGCGCCCATCACCGCCAGGTTGCCGAGTGCATCGTTGCGCGAGCACAGCCACACCGAGCGCGCCTGCGCGTCGCCCTGGCGGTGGGCATACAGCAGCGCCGCCACGCCGACGTTGACCGCCAGCGCCACGAGGCTCACCCAGCCCATGATGAAAGGCTCGGGCACCACGCCGGCCGACCATTGCCAGGCCGATTTGCCGAGCACGAAGACGCCGAAGCCCACCATCAGCCAGCCTTTCCACAGCGCGGTGCGCGAGCGCCACACCGGCGCCAGGCCCAGCACGAAAAGCGCCACGCCATAGTTCGCCGCGTCGCCCAGGAAGTCCACCGCATCGGCCAGCAACGACACCGACTGCGCCGCGAAACTCGCGAAAATCTCGACGAAGAACATCAGCGCGTTCAGCACCAGCGCGATCCACAACGCGCGCCGGTAGCGCGGGTCGGGCGGCGCGCTGCCGCAGACCGAATCGCAGCCGCAGCCGCTCATGCTGAATGCCTACGGATCGGGCCCTGCAGGTAAAATGCCGTCTTTCTCATTCCGTCATCCTGCCACCCATGTCCACGAATACAAACTCCCCGATCGGCGTATTCGATTCCGGCATCGGTGGACTGACGGTGGTGCGCGCGCTGATGGAGCGCCTGCCCTTTGAAAACATCGTCTATTTCGGCGACACCGCGCGCGTGCCCTACGGCGTGAAATCGGTCGAGACCATCACCCACTTCACCACCCAGATCGCGCAGTTCCTGCTGGAAAAGGACGTCAAGCTCCTGGTCATCGCCTGCAACACCATGGCGGCGGTGGCCTCGCAGATCGTCAAGGACCTGTCGCCGGTGCCGGTGCTCGACGTCATCGACGCCGGCGCGGTGTCGGCGCGCGGCGGCAAGAAAATCGGCGTCATCGGCACCCCCACCACCATCAACAGCAACGCCTACGCGCGCGCCATCCACGACTACGCGCCCGATTCGCGCATCCATTCGCAGGCCTGCGCGCTGTTCGTGCCGCTGGTCGAGGAAGGTTGGCTCGACCACGAAGTGACGCGATTGACTGCGCAGGATTACCTGAAGCCTTTGCAGGCCGAACACATCGATACCCTGGTGCTCGGCTGTACCCATTACCCGCTGCTGAAGCCGCTGCTGCGGCAGGTGCTTGGCGACGGCGTGCAACTGGTCGACTCGGCCGAAGCCATGGCCGAGCAGGTCGCCGCGGTGCTGGCCGACAAAAAGCTGGCCAACCCCGGTCCCGCCCAGCCACGCTACGATTTCTACGTCACCGACTTGCCGCTGCGTTTCCAGACCATCGGCGAGCGTTTTCTCGGCCGCACGCTCAACAACGTGCACGTGGTGAAGTGGTAGTCGCCCCGCCCTCCGCATGATCCGGGTCAACGCCCAGATCGAGCTCGACGAGCGCGAAATCCAGGAGGACTTCGTGCGTGCCTCGGGCCCCGGCGGGCAAAACGTCAACAAGGTGTCGACTGCGGTGCAACTGCGCTTCGACGTCGCCCGCTCCCCTTCGCTGCCCGATCCGGTGCGTGCCCGCCTGATCACCCTGGCCGGCCGTCGCGTCACCCAGGACGGCGTGCTGATCATCGAAGCCGAACGCTATCGCAGCCAGCGGCGCAACCGTGACGACGCGCTGGAACGCCTGCTCGAGCTGATCCGCGAAGCCTGCGAAGTCGACAAGCCGCGCCGGCCGACCCGCCCCACGCTGGCGTCGAAGAAGCGGCGGCTGGACAGCAAGCAGCGGCGGGGAGAAACCAAGAAACTGCGGACGGTGAAGCCGGGGACGGACACTTGAAGCCTCCGGGTACACGTGCCGAGTCTTGATGATCATTTCGAATCGGTGCTACAAAGCTAGCGCGACGCTCGCAAGCAGGTTATCCAGCTGCACGAACAATTCAGGAAAGGATTCGCCATGACCCCCTTGCGAACATATTGGATACGACGGCTTGGCGCGTGGATGCTGTTACTGGGCCTACTGCTGCCTGCGCTCGCCTATGCGAGCGAAATCGACCTCACAACGCGCCTGCAACAAGGCGGTCACGTCCTGATGTTGCGGCACGCACACGCCCCCGGCTTTGGTGATCCGGCGCAATTCAAACTCGACGACTGCAGCACCCAGCGCAATCTGGATGCCAGCGGTCGTGTCCAGGCCGCAGCGATAGGCGAATGGCTGCGGCGTCAGGGGGTGCGGGACGCGCGCGTCTATTCCAGCCAATGGTGCCGCAGCCTGGAGACCGCGCGTTTGATCGACCTCGGTCCGGTGACGCCGCTGCCCGCGCTCAACTCGTTTTTCGAGCGCGAACATGAGCGCATGAGCCGCCTCGTCGCGCTGAACGCATTTTTCGCGCGGCAACCGGTGGACGGCCCGCTGATCATCCTGGTGACCCATTTCGTCAACATCCAGGCGATCGCCGGTTCCGGGGTCGGCTCAGGCGAGGGCGTGCTGCTGCAACTGCAGGCCGGCAAAGCACCGCATGGGGTCGGGCGCGTGGATTTCAGGCAGTAAACGGCACGAATACCAGCCGAGGCAGGCCTCTCACGCCCGAGCAGCTCATAACGCGCCACTATTCTGTTCACCGTCTAAGAATGCACAGCAATATTCTCGGCGATGGCCGCCATGGTGTTCAGTCCTGCTCGCGTGCTACGCTCGATTTGTCTACTCAATATCGTACATAAATACTTATATTGCCAGTTTAGTTAAAGTTTTGTCTAGGACAGACGATATCTTTGTTAGGGGTCATCCATCCGGTCGTTCTGCACGCGGCCACAGGGTGCACAGGCAACTCGATCCAGTGAACCGCACCGGAAACACTATCGATAACCAACCGAGACAAGACCATGCACACGCTCTTCAATTTCAGCATCGCGAAACGGCTTTACCTGATCTCCTTCCTTCTGATCGCCGCGCTCGCCGCCGTCTCGATCAGCGGCTGGATCGCCCTGAAGGAGGATGCCGCCCTCGCCGACCGGGCCGGCGAAATCCGCATGCCGCAGTTGATGCGCATCGCCTCGGTCGAGTTGAACATCACCCGCGTCTCCCTGCAGATTCGCCACGCCATGCTGGTCACTTCGGAAGACGACCTGCGCACGACGCTCGCCGACATTGCCGACAAGCGCCGCCAGATCGACGATGCGATCAAGGCATTCGAGTCCGGGATCATCGATGAGGCCGAACGCACGTTGTTTGCCAAGGCCGCGCCTCTGATGGACGATTTCTGGCGCATCGGCGGCGAGAACATCGGGCTGATCGAATCCGGCGACAAGGACGCCGCCTTCGCGATGCTGGTCAACGATACCATCCCTGCACGCAACCTTCTGCTCGACGTGCTGGCAGCCGAGAAGACCTACCAGACCGAGCACCTCGACAAGGAGCTTGAGGTCATCAAGGCAGGCAACGACAGCACCCGCATCCTGGTCGTGTCTGCCGTACTGGCGGTGACGCTCGGCCTGCTGGCCATGACCTGGCACATCGGCAGCGTGCTCAAACGCCGGGTGGCCATCTCGCAGGCAGTCGCCAACCGCGTGCGAGATGGTGATCTGACCGTCCACATCCACGACGATGCGCGCGACGAATTCAGCCCTCTGCTGGCCTCGCTAGACGAGATGCAGACTGCACTGACGAAGGTTGTGGGCCGGGTGCGCCAGGGCGCCGAATCGGTGGCCACAGCCAGCGCCGAAATCGCGCAAGGGAACCAGGATCTCTCCTCGCGCAGCGAAAGCCAGGCCAGCGCACTCGAAGAAACCGCCGCCTCGATGGAAGAAGTGGGCTCGACCGTGCGGCAGAACGCCGACAATGCCCAGCAGGCCAACCAGTTGGCGAAAAGCGCCGCCGGCGTCGCAGAACAGGGCGGCGACGTGGTGGCACAGGTGGTCGACACCATGCGCGGCATCAGCGAATCAAGCCGCAAGATCGGCGACATCATCAACGTCATCGACGGCATCGCCTTCCAGACCAATATCCTTGCGCTCAACGCCGCAGTCGAAGCCGCGCGCGCCGGCGAGCAGGGCCGCGGCTTCGCCGTGGTCGCAGGCGAGGTCCGCACCCTGGCGCAGCGCAGCGCCGAGGCCGCCAAGGAGATCAAGCACCTGATCGAGGAAAGCGTCGCGCGCGTCGATCAGGGCTCGACGCTGGTCGATCGCGCCGGCGCCACCATGCAGGACGTGGTTGCGAGCATCCGCCGCGTCACCGACCTCATGGGCGAGATCAGCTCAGCGAGCGTCGAGCAGAGCGCCGGCGTTACGCAAGTCGTCGAAGCCGTCACCCAGATGGACGAAACCACCCAGCAGAATGCCGCGCTGGTCGAGGAAATCGCCGCCGCGGCCACCGGCCTCAGCTCGCAGGCACGCGAGCTCGTCGAAGCCGTCGCGGTGTTCCGCATCGAAGCCGACATTGCGGCGCAGACCCAGACGCACATCACCTCCGCGCCCCGCCATGCACGGACGCCGAGCCGGGCGGCGCGCACCCTGCCCCGCGTCGAAGCCCCTGCAATGCGGAAAGTCGCCTGAAACGCCATCCGGCCCGGAGCACGCACCCGGACGCCGGATGAACGACAGCGAACCTGACCAAGGAGACGACCAGGGTCAGGAGACGGGCTCAGGTCGTGCAATACAGCACCACCAACCCGTTCTTCATGTCCGCTCAATTATTTAGCAGTGGAGCGCCCGGAAATAGAAACCGGATCGCATTGGTATAGCCAACGCGGTTTACCCGAACGTCAGCCCCATCGCCTCGCGCACATCCCGCATCGTGTCGCGCGCAAGTTCCTGCGCTTTTTCGCAGCCATCGGCGAGGATGTTGCGCACCTGGTCGGGGTTGTCTTCGTAGTAGGTCGCGCGCTCGCGGATCGGCGCGAGTTCGGCCAGCACGGCATCGATCACCGGCTGCTTGCAGTCGAGGCAGCCGATGCCGGCGCTGGTGCAGCCGGCGGTGACCCACTGGCGCACGGCGTCGTCGGAATACACCATGTGGAACTGCCACACCGGGCAGTTGGCGGGGTTGCCCGGGTCGGTGCGGCGCACGCGCGCGGGGTCGGTGGGCATGGTGCGGATTTTCTTGGTGACCGACTCGGGGTCTTCCCTTAATGCAATCGTGTTGTTGTAGGACTTGGACATTTTCTGGCCGTCGAGTCCCGGCATTTTCGAGGCTTCGGTCAACAGCGCGTCGGGCTCGACGAGGATCATCTTGCCGGAGCCTTCAAGGTAGCCGAACAGGCGCTCGCGATCGTTCAGCGACAGGTTCTGCGCGTCGTTCAGCAAGGCCTGGGCGGATTCCAGCGCTTCGTCGTCGCCTTTTTCCTGGTAGGCGGTGCGGCATTCCTCGTACAGCCGAGCCTTTTTCGAGCCGAGCTTCTTGACGGCGGCGCGCGCCTTGTCCTCGAACCCCGGCTCGCGGCCATACAGGTGGTTGAAGCGGCGGCAGATTTCGCGGGTGAATTCGATGTGCGGCACCTGGTCTTCGCCCACCGGCACCAGGTTGGCGCGGTAGATCAGGATGTCGGCGGACTGCAGCAGCGGGTAGCCGAGGAAGCCGTAGGTGGAGAGGTCTTTCTCGGAGAGTTTTTCCTGCTGGTCCTTGTAGGTCGGCACGCGTTCCAGCCAGCCCAGCGGGGTCATCATCGACAGCAGCAGATGCAGCTCGGCGTGTTCGATCACACGCGACTGCACGAACAGCGTGGCCTGCGCCGGGTCGACGCCGGCGGCGAGCCAGTCGATGGTCATGTCGCGCACGTTTTCCTCGATCATCTGCGGCGTGTCGTAGTGCGTGGTGAGCGCGTGCCAGTCGGCGACGAAGAACAGGCACTGGTACTCGCTCTGCAGGCGCAGCCAGTTTTTCAGCACGCCGTGGTAGTGGCCAAGATGCAGGCGCCCGGTGGGGCGCATGCCGGAGAGAACGCGATCGGAATACATGTCAGGGAGTAGGGGCTAGGAGATAGGGGCTAGGGATGAGGGGGGTGTTCACTTCAGCACAACATTGATCAGGCCTGCGAGCTGCATGGGTTCAAGGCCGGTGACCAGCGCGATGAGACCGATGAATACGCTGATGAGCGGCCACAGGACAAAGCCGAGGATGCCGGTGAACAGCAGGCCGAGCAGGATGAACAGGCCATAGGGCTCGATGCGAGAATACTGGATCGCCTGCCGCACCGGCAGCAGGCTCACCGCGATGCGGCCGCCGTCGAGCGGCGGCAGCGGGATCAGGTTCAGGGCCATCAGGATGACGTTGATGAACACGCCGGCGGCGCCCATCAGCATCAAGGGCGCGCTGGCAAAGCCGCTGCCGAGGGCATGGCCGACCTGAATCATCAGCGCCCAGAACACCGCCATGACGAAGTTGATGCCGGGCCCGGCGGCGGCCACCCACAGCATGTCCTGCTTGGGACGGCGCAGGTTGCCGAAATTGACCGGCACCGGTTTGGCCCAGCCGAACAGCAGCGCGCCGCCGCCCAGCAGCTTGCTGGCCACCAGGATCAGCAGCGGCACCAGGATCGTGCCGACCGGGTCGATGTGCTTGATCGGGTTGACGGTGATACGGCCCGCGGCGGCCGCGGTCATGTCGCCGAAATAGCGCGCGACATAGCCGTGCGCGGCTTCGTGCAGGGTGATGGCAAAAATCACCGGCAGCGCGAACACCGCAATTTTCTGGATCAGCGTGAGCTCGATCATGCTTCAGGCGCCGCATGGCGGCACGGTTGCCCCCTCCCCCGCAAGCGGAGGATTAGCAGCGACTTGCCCGCTTGTGGGCTGAGTCGATTGCTTGGTGGCCCCATCAGGGTTGGGTAGAGGGAAATCGGGAAACACATCACGTTTCGAAGTCCGCCGTGTCGCCCTTGCCGAAGCGCACCACGATGGGCGTATCGGTGGTGAGATCGACCACGGTGGTGGGCGTCAGTCCGCAGGCGCCGCCGTCGATGACGAGATCGACCAGGTGTTCCAGACGTTCGCGGATTTCCCATGGCTCGGTCAGCGGCACGTCCTCGCCGTACAGCAGCAGCGTGGACGACAGGATGGGCTCGCCCAGCTCGGCCAGCAGCGCCTGCACGATGGGATGATCCGGCACCCGCAGGCCGATGGTGTCGTGCTTCTTGTGCAGCAGCCGCTTCGGCACTTCGCGGGTGCCGCGCAGGATGAAGGTGTAGGCGCCCGGGGTGTGCGCCTTCAGAAAGCGGAACTGGCTGTTGTCGACCTGGGCATAGCGCCCGAGCTCGGACAGGTCGCTGCAGATCAGCGTGAGGTCGTGCCCGGTGTCGAGGCCGCGCACCGACAGCAGGCGCATCGCCGCTTCCTTGTCGCCGACGTGGCAGCCCAGCGCATAGCACGAGTCGGTGGGATAGACGATCACCCCGCCGCGCTTGAGGATGTCGACCGCCTGCTGGATCAGCCGGGGCTGCGGATTGTCTGCGTGAATATTGAAAAATTGCGCCATACGGTCTCAGGCCAGCGAAGGAGAAAAATGGTCGGCCAGTTCGGGCCAACCCTGCCACACCGGCTGGCAATAATGCGGCAGCGCGGGCAGGCGGCCGAGGTCGATGCTCTCGCCCGGCGCATGGAAATCGGCCCCGCGCGAGGCCTTGAGGCCAAAGGCGCGCGCGAGGTCGGCAAACTTGCCGTATTCGGACGGGTGGTGGCTACCGGTGATGACCTCGATGCCCTCGCCGCCCAGCGCGCGGAAGGCATCCAGCAGCAGGTGCAGTTCGCGCGCGTTGAACGCATAGCGCCCGGGGTGCGCGATCACCGCCATGCCGCCGCTGGCGCGGATCCAGCCGACGGCGTTTTCCAGCGCGGTCCATTCGTGCTCGACATAGCCGGGGTTGCCGCGCGTGAGGAAGCGCTTGAACGCGCTGCGCATATCGGGCGCGTGGCCCTGGGCCACCAGCCAGCGCGCAAAGTGCGTTCGGCCCACCATTTCCTTGTTGACGGCGTAGCCGAACGCGCCCTCATAGGCACCGGTGATGCCGGACCGCGCCAGGTCGTCGCCCATGCGGCGGGCACGCTCGATGCGACCACGGCGGATGCCGGCCAGACCGCCTGCGAGGTCCGGGTGCAGCGGATCGATGCGCAACCCGACGATATGGACGGTCTGCCCGCGCCAGGTGACCGAAATTTCGACGCCCGGGATCAGCACCACCCCGGCGGTCTCAGCCGCCGCCTGCGCCGCAGCGATGCCGGCCACGTCGTCATGGTCGGTCAGGGCGAGCGCGTGCACGCCGTTGGCCGCGGCGCGGGCAACCACGTCGGCGGGCGGCAGTACACCGTCGGACACGTTGGAATGGCAATGCAGATCGATATTGAGCATCGATGATCGGGATCGGGCGACCAGGGCCAAAAGCACTTGGTCAGGAGGGGGAATCATAGCAAAATAAGCGGCCGCCCGAATTACACGGGGCGAGGCGCCACCTGAACGATAAAAAGCCAGATGAAAAAACTGCTGTTCGATCTGTTCCCCGTCATCATCTTCTTCATCGCCTACAAGCTCGGCGATGCCAACGTCGAAGCCACGCGCGCCTTCATGGCGAGCGTGGGCCTGCCGCAGCCCGGGGCGGCCGGCGAAAAGCCCGGCATCTACCTCGCGACCCTGGTTGCCATCGTCGCCAGCTTTGCGCAGATCGGCTGGGTCAAGTTGCGCGGCCACAAGGTCGAGACCATGCTGTGGGTCACGCTGGGCATCATCGTGGTATTCGGCGGCGCCACCCTGTGGCTGCACGACGAGAGCTTCATCAAGTGGAAGCCGACCGTGCTGTACTGGATTTTTGCGGCCATCATCTTTGGCGCCGCAGCCTTCGGCCGCAATGTCATCCGAAGCCTGATGGGCAAGCAGATGGAACTTCCCGACATCGCCTGGAGTCGGTTGAATGCAAGCTGGGGCGCATTTTTTGCGTTCATGGGGCTTGCAAATCTGTTTGTCGCCTTCAACTTCTCGACGGATGCGTGGGTCAACTTCAAGCTGTTCGGTAGCCTGGGGCTGATGCTGGTGTTCGTCGTCGGTCAGAGCATGATGCTGACCAAATACCTGGACCAGGCTGATCTGGACCAGGCCAAACTGGACAAGGAAGAAAAGCAATAATGTTCTACACCATCGTCGGGCAGGACGTGCCCGACAGTCTGAATCTGCGAGTTGCCGCCCGTCCCGCGCATGTGGAACGCCTGCAGGCCCTGCAGCAGGCCGGCCGCCTCCTGCTGGCCGGCCCATTTCCCAACACCGACAGCACCGATCCGGGTGCTGCGGGCTTTTCCGGCAGCCTGATCGTCGCCGAGTTCGACACCCTGGCCGATGCGCAGGCGTGGGCCGATGCCGATCCCTACGTGGCGGCGGGCGTCTATGCCGGCGTCAGCGTCAAACCTTTCAAGAAAGTCTTTCCCGCATGAGCACGGCCGACCTGATCCGCGAGCGCCTGGCCGCGCTGGAGCCCGAAACCTTCACCCTGGAAGACGAAAGCGCCCAGCACAAGGGCCATGCCGGCGCTGCCTCGGGCGGCGGGCATTTCCGTCTCACACTGGTGTCACCCAGATTCCGTAATCTCTCCACCCTCGCCCGCCACCGGCTGGTGTATGAAACCATGGGCGAACTGATGCAGCGCGAGATTCATGCGCTGTCGATCACCGCCCTCACCCCCGAAGAACTCTAAAAGGAACTCGAATGCGTATTGCCTTACTCCCCACCCTGATCCTGCTTGCCCTCGCCCCGCTGGCGCAGGCGCAAGCCCCTGCAACCCCGAGCGCGCCCATGGCCGTCGTCAACGGCAAGGCCATTCCCCCGATCTATGCGGACATCGTCAAGCGCGAAATGGCGCAAGGCCAGCCCGACTCGCCGGAGCTTGACGCCCGCGTGCGCGAGTCGCTGGTCAATCTGGAGCTGCTGTCGCGTGCCGCCGTCGACAAGGGCCTCGACAAGGACGCACGCGTCGCCGCCAGCCTCGACATCCGCCGCATGGACACGCTGGCCAAGGTTTATCTGGAAGACTACGTGAAAGCCAACCCGGTGACCGACGCCGAAATCCAGGCCGCCTACGACCAGGCCAAGGCCGGCGCCACCGAGCCGGAATACCGGGCCCGCCACATCCTGGTGAAGACCGAGGCGGAAGCGAAAAAAATCATTGCCGACCTCGGCAAGAAGGCCAAATTCGAGGATCTGGCGAAGAAACAGTCTCTCGACACCGGCTCTGCCAAGAACGGCGGCGCACTTGACTGGTCCGACCGCCGTGCGTTCGTCCCCGAGTTTTCCGACGCGCTGGCCACCCTGAAAAAAGGCGAAACCACCAAGACGCCGGTCAAGAGCCAGTTCGGCTACCACGTCATTCGCCTCGACGACACGCGCAAGCCGCAGATCCCGCCGCTGGACGCTGTGCGCGGTGAAATCGTCAAGCAGGTGCAGCAAACGCGCGTGCGCGATGCCATCCTCAAAGCACGCGCCAGTGCAAAAATCGAATAAACGACTAATAATGAGTCAAGGCCGGCATCAACCGGCCTTCACCTGACAGGGAGCCGAACATGGCCAAAGAACATAATCAACTGCAAGACGTTTTTCTCAACACGCTGCGCAAAGAGCGCATTCCGGTGTCGGTGTTTCTCGTCAACGGCATCAAGCTGATGGGACGAATCGAATCCTTCGACCAGTTCGTGGTGCTGCTCAAGGGCCAGGACCAGGCCGCGCAGATGATCTTCAAGCACGCCATCTCGACCATATCGCCGTCGCGCGAAGTGGTGCTGCCGCCGCGCGACGCCGAGGCCTGACCGTTTATTCGACCCGGGCGGCCAGCAAACTGGCCGCCGTCGGCGCGTCTACCAGCACGACCGCTCCGCCCCGATAGCCCTGTCCGTAGCGGGCGGGGATCGACTCGAGCGCCTGCCTGTCTTTCAGATACATCACCACATACCCATCGGGGTGCGCTTCCAGCCACGGGGCCAATTCATTGCCCTGCAGTTCGTCCAGCGGCGCTTCCAGCCGGCCCAGGAACTGATACTGGGCGTGATATTTGGCGTCATTGGCGACCCGTCCGCCTTCGTCCTGCACCGCTTTGATCGCCAGCGCCATCGGCTTGATGTCGTAGAACGGCCTGAGCGACTGCATCAGGGTGAACTGCAGCACGATCAGGGCCGCCACACCCAGCAGCGCCAGATTCACCACCGGCTGCACGCCGCGCCGGCCCCCCGCCCAGCCCGCCAGCGCCGCCACCCCCAGCAGCGCACCCGGCCACAGCGGTGGCACAGCAGCGACTTCATTCTGCAACGCGGCGATCTGCCCGCTGGCCGCGACCATCAGCACACCGCCCAAAACCGCTGTCAGTAAAGCGGGCACGCCGACCCGGGATGAAGGTCGATCAGCCAGCACGCGCGCCGCCAGCAGGGCAAACGCCGGGAACATCGGCACCAGATAATGCGGCTGCTTGCCGCTGATGAAGGAAAACGCGACGAACACCGGCACCATCCAGGCCAGGCAAAAGCGCGTGCCGCGGTCCAGGCCGATTTTCCGGTGATGGACCAGCGCCTTCCAGAAGCCCGGCCAGACGAACCACGGAAACAGCAGCAAGGGCAGCAAAGGCAGATACCACCAGAATGGACGCCGGTGAGCGAAGGACTCGACCATGCGATCGGCAGTCTGCCCCCAGAAAATCGCATTGCGATAGGCTTCGCCCCCGGCATGTCCCGCCGGGATCGCCCATGCCAGCGCAATCGCCGCGCCCAGCAACACCGCCAGCCCCACGCCGCCGAACCAGCGCCCCCAGTTCAGGCCAGGATTCCACCACAGCGCCAGCACGGTGATCGGCAGCAGGTTCAGCAAGATCACCGGGCCCTTGGTCAGCACGCCGAGTCCGATGGCGATGCCCAGCATGACGAAGCCGCGCCGCGTGCCCTCGGCAGCGGCGAGCACGCCATGCATGCCAACCAGCACCCAGAACGCCAGCATCACGTCGAACATGACCGTGGTGGAAAAAACAATCCATAGCAGCGCGCTGACCAGTATCAACGTGGCCTGCCCGCCGAGGCCGACATGCAACGGCCACAGGCGGCGGGCAAGCAGGAAGGTCAGCACCAGCGCGCCGGCGGAAAACAGCGGCATCACCAGCCGCGGCCACGCGTCGTTGACGCCAAACAGCGCCCAGCCGGCGTGAAACATCCAGAACATGAACGGCGGCTTGTGACTGTAGGGCTCGCCGTTCTTGTAGGGCACCAGGAAATCGCCGCGCAGCCACATCTCCCACGCCACGCTGACGTAGCGCGTTTCGTCGATCGGGGTCAGCGGGCGCACCCACAGCGCCACAGCGGCCAGCACGACCAGCAGCAGCAGGCTCAGCAGCAGGCCCCGCCTGGAGGCGTCAGAGCTTTGTTTCAGATTCATCGGGTGAAGGTTCAGTTTCGTCCAGCGCGGCATCGATCCGTGTATCGAGGCTCTGGCCGTGGCGAAAACGATGATAGAGATAAGCGCCCAGCGCGCCGGAAATCACAAACAGGGCCATGGCCAAGGTGATTTTTTGCGTAGTCGCGATATGCACGCCGCTGCCAACCAGCGCAAACACCAGCGTCTGCGGCAGATAGCCAATGAAAGTGCCGGAAAAGAAAGCCAGCGGTCGGATGCTCGAAAGACCCGCGGCCAGGTTGGTCAGCAGGTTGTTGCCCACCGGCATCAACCGGATCAGCACCGTCATGGTAAAGGGGTGTTCGTGAATGAATCGATCAAACCGTCCGGCACGCTCGCCCATCCGCGCGCGCAGCAGTTCTCTGCCGAAAAAACGCGCGTAAGCAAAGGTCAACATACAACCCAGCAAGGCCGCCATCGCGCCCAGCAGCGTGCCCATTTCCACGCTGAAAGCATAGCCGCCTAGAAAGGCGATGATCTGGCGTGGCAGGCCGATGGCAGTGAACAACCCGCCCATCAGCAAAAACAACAGTTCACCGCTGACGCCATGACCGCGTACCCGCCTATCGATCCAGGCTTCATTGAGGCTGCCACCCAGATCGCTGGTATGGAACAGATAGCCCAGCAGAGCCAGGCTAAATATGAGCGCCAGACCCTTGAAAATAAGTCGCGCTTTCATTTAAAGATCGGAGTCGGGCTCGATCTGCGGCAGGCGCACCCGCCGCTGGAGCCAGGCGACGCCGAACAGGTCGACGATTCCCACCCACAGCCGGTTGTGCACGCCGTATTTGGAGATACCGCGTTCGCGCGCGCGGTGGGATACCGGCACTGACACCACCGCACCACCGTTGCGCAGCACCAGCGCCGGCAGGAAGCGATGCATGTGATCGAAGTTGGGCAGTTGCAGAAACGTCTCGCGGGCGAACAGCTTGAGGCCGCAGCCGGTGTCCGGCGTGTTGTCCTTCAGCATGCGCGAACGCACGCCGTTGGCGACTTTCGACGACAGGCGGCGCACGAAGGTATCGTTGCGCTTGGCACGCCAGCCCGCCAGCAGTTCCAGATTCGCCGGTTGAGCTGGATTAGCCAATTCGGCCAGCAGCGCGGGAATGTCGGCCGGATCGTTCTGTCCATCGCCGTCGAGCGTGACGATCCATTCGTAGCGCGCCGCCGTTACGCCGGTGGTCACCGCCCGGCTCTGCCCGCACGACTCGCGGTGGCGAAGCACGCGCAGCATCGGGAATTCGGTTTTCAGCGATTGCAGACGTGCTTGCGTGGCATCCGTACTGCCATCGTTGATATAGAGGATTTCAAACGTAGTATTGCCGGACAGTGCTGCCGCGATTTCGCGCACCAGCGGCTCGACGTTGTCCTGCTCGTTCTTGACGGGTACGACCACGGACAACCTGCCGTGATAGGCATGTTTCGGCATTGCTGTATGGCGTGATCGCGCTGGCGGCACGCTGACGCGCGGGTTTGGGCAGTCGGTATTTTAGTTCATTTATACCAACGCGCCGATTTCGACGGCGCCGTGGCAGGGCAGCTCGATTCGGGCGTTCAGGTAAAAAGGCTGGAACGTAATGCCGCGAGATGCGGCTGAGGGGGCGGGAAACAGGCGATACCGCGAATGCTGGCGGAGAGGGCGGGATTCGAACCCGCGTTAGGATATTATCCTAAACACGCTTTCCAGGCGTGCGACTTAAACCGCTCATCCACCTCTCCGGGAGCCGCGCATTCTAATCGAGCGGCCGGGTTAAGGCAAACCGGAGAGGCGCCGCAATCCAAGGCACGCCGGCTGATGCGGGGAGGCGTTGCGCATCGCCACGGCGGCCAGCGGTGGGCGTGAAGCCCTCGATCAGTATCGTTCCATGCTTCGCCCTCCCTTTGATCAAAACGGCAGCGCACGCCGCTTTATTCCGGTCTTCCGCTGAAAGCGGGCCCGCCCGCTAATTTGCACCGGGGGCTTGAAAAGCCTGCAGGCGCCCCCATGTCTTCGCGAGAACCCAATTGGAGCCCACATGCAGGACGAACTCAAAACCGACGCCGACGCCAGCGAGCACCCCGAAAAAGACACCATGCCGAGCCTGGAAGCGCTGCTGAAGGCAGCCGAACTGCAGGCGGCCGAGCACCACGACGCCTGGTTGCGCGCCAAGGCGGAAACCGAGAACATGCGCCGCCGCGCGGCGGAAGACGTCGACAAGGCACGCAAGTTTGCAGTGGAAAACTTCGCCAGCGAACTGATGGCGGTGAAGGACAGCCTGGAAGCCGCGCTCGCCGCCGAGTCGCCCAGCGTGGAAAACCTCCGCGACGGCGTCGAGCTGACGCTGAAGCAACTGACCGCCGCATTCGGCAAATTCAATCTCAACGACATCGACCCGTTGGGCGAAAAATTCGACCCGCACCTGCATCAGGCGATCCAGGTGGTCGAGTCCGACCAGCCGGCCAACACCGTGGTGACGGTGCTGCAGAAAGGCTACCGCCTCAACGAGCGCACGCTGCGGCCGGCGCTGGTAATGGTGGCCAAGGGCCCCGGCGGCTGAGCCGCGAAAGACACTGCGGCCGAGCTTGGGTAGCGCTGCCTTGAAATAAACCGAACCTCCCCCACATTTGAATCAATTCAATCTCTTTTAGAAGGAACGCATCATGGGACGCATTATTGGCATTGACCTGGGTACCACCAACTCCTGCGTGGCGGTGATGGAAAACGGCACGCCGAAAGTCATCGAGAACGCCGAGGGCGCGCGCACCACGCCGTCCATCGTCGCCTACACCGAAGACGGCGAAATTCTGGTCGGCGCGCCGGCCAAGCGCCAGGCGGTGACCAACCCGAAGAACACGCTGTATGCGGTGAAGCGGCTCATTGGACGTCGGTTCGAAGAGAAGGAAGTACAGAAGGACATCGGCCTGATGCCCTACAAGATCGTCAAGGCCGACAACGGCGATGCCTGGGTGGAAGTCCGCGGCCAGAAAATGGCGGCGCAGCAGGTGTCGGCCGAGACCCTGCGCAAGATGAAGAAAACCGCCGAGGACTACCTGGGCGAAGAAGTGACCGAAGCCGTGATCACGGTGCCGGCCTACTTCAACGACAGCCAGCGTCAGGCGACCAAGGACGCCGGCCGCATCGCCGGCCTCGACGTCAAGCGCATCATCAACGAGCCGACCGCAGCCGCGCTCGCCTTCGGCATGGACAAGAAGGAAGGCGACCGCAAGATTGCGGTGTATGACCTTGGCGGCGGCACCTTCGACATTTCCATTATTGAAATTGCCGAAATGGACGGCGAGCACCAGTTCGAAGTGCTGTCGACCAACGGCGACACCTTCCTCGGCGGCGAGGACTTCGACCAGCGCCTGATCGACTACATCGCGGAAGAATTCAAGAAGGACTCGGGCGTCGACCTGAAGAAGGACGTGCTCGCGTTGCAGCGCCTGAAGGAAGCCGCCGAGAAGGCCAAGATCGAGCTGTCGTCGGCGCAGCAGACCGAAGTCAACCTGCCCTACATCACGGCCGATGCGTCCGGTCCCAAGCACCTGGCTGTGAAAATCACCCGCGCCAAGTTCGAGGCGCTGGTGGAAGACCTGATCAGCCGCACCATCGAGCCGTGCAAGATGGCGCTGAAGGACGCTGGGCTGACCACCTCGCAGATCGACGACGTCATCCTGGTTGGCGGCCAGACCCGCATGCCCAAGGTGATGGACGCGGTGAAGGACTTCTTCGGCAAGGACCCGCGTCGTGACGTCAACCCGGACGAAGCCGTGGCCGTGGGCGCCGCGATTCAGGGCGGCGTGCTGAAGGGCGAAGTGAAGGACGTGCTGCTGCTCGACGTGACGCCTCTGAGCCTGGGCATCGAAACCCTGGGCGGCGTGATGACCAAACTGATCCCGAAGAACACCACGATCCCGACCAAGGCGAGCCAGGTGTTCTCCACCGCCGACGACAACCAGAGCGCGGTGACGGTACACGTGCTGCAGGGCGAGCGTGAAATCGCCTCGGGCAACAAGAGCCTCGGCCAGTTCAACCTGTCCGACATCCCGCCGGCGCCGCGCGGCATGCCGCAGATCGAGGTCACCTTCGATATCGACGCCAATGGCATCCTGCATGTGTCGGCCAAGGACAAGGCTTCCGGCAAGGAGAACAAGATCAAGATCCAGGCGTCGTCGGGCTTGAGCGAAGAAGAAATCCAGCGCATGGTGAAGGACGCTGAAGCCAACGCCGCCGAAGACCACAAGGCCGTCGAACTGGCGACTGCACGCAACGCCGCCGACGGCATGATCCACTCGGTGAAGAAGTCACTCGCCGACTACGGCGACAAGGTGTCGGCCGACGAAAAGGCTGCGATCGAAACCGCACTGAAGGAGTGCGAGGAGGCCGTGCGCGAAGGCGACAAGGACACGATCGAAGCCAAGACCCAGGCGCTCGCCACCGCCAGCCACAAGCTCGCCGAGGAGATGTACAAGACCGAGCAGGCCCAGGCGCAGCCGGCCGGTGCCGCACCCGGCGGCAACGCGGGCGCAGCCGACGACAATGTGGTCGATGCCGAGTTCGAAGAGGTGAAGGACAAGTAAGTCCGTGAAGGGGGAAGGGACCGCGTCTGCGGCGCTCAAGGGAGAAGGGTAAAACCAGTCTCCCTTTTCCCTTTTCCTTTCACCCTTCCCCCTTTACCCTTCCCACTTTTCTTATCACCCCATGTCAAAACGCGACTACTACGAAGTCCTCGGCATCGCCAAGAATGCCTCGGACGAAGACATCAAGAAGGCCTACCGCAAGCTGGCCATGAAGCACCACCCCGACCGCAACCCGGACGACAAGGGTGCGGAAGAAAAATTCAAGGAAGCCAAGCTGGCCTATGAAGTCCTGTCCGACGCCGACAAGCGGGCGGCCTACGACCAGTTCGGCCATGCCGGGGTCGACCAGCAGGCCGGCATGGGTGGCGGCGGCAGTGGGTTTTCCGATGCCTTCTCCGACATCTTCGGCGACATCTTCGGCGGCGGCGCGGGCGGTAATCGCCGCGACCGCGTCTACCGTGGCGCCGACCTGCGCTACAACCTGGAAATCGGGCTGGAAGAAGCCGCGCGTGGCACCGAGACCAAGATCCGCATCCCGACGCTGGAGGAATGCGGCACCTGCCACGGCAGCGGCGCCAAGCCGGGCACCACGCCAACCACCTGCGCCACCTGCGGCGGCCACGGCCAGGTGCGCATCCAGCAGGGCTTTTTCTCGGTGCAGCAAACCTGCCCGCGCTGCAGCGGAACCGGCAAGATGGTGGCCGATCCCTGCACCGCCTGCCACGGCGAAGGACGCGTCAAGAAGCACAAGACGCTGTCGGTGAAAATTCCCGCCGGGGTCGACAGCGGCGACCGCATCCGTCTTGGCGGCGAGGGCGAAGCCGGCGTCAACGGCGGACCGGCGGGCGACCTCTATGTGGTCATCCACCTGAAAGACCACCCGGTGTTCAAGCGCGACGGCGACGACCTGCATTGCGAAATGCCGATCAGCTTTGCCACCGCCGCGCTCGGCGGCGAGGTCGAGATCCCCACGCTGGAAGGCCACGCCAAGATCAAGATCCCAGCCGAGACGCAGTCGGGCAAGGTGTTCCGCCTGCGCGGCAAGGGCATCAAGGGTGTGCGCAGCAATGCGCCGGGCGACCTCCTGTGCCACATGCAGATCGAAACGCCGGTCAACCTGTCCGAGCGTCAGCGCGAATTGCTGCGGGAATTCGAGGCGCTGAGCCCAGGGCGGAACAATAACCCGCGCGCGCAGTCGTTCATGGACAAGGTGAAATCCTTCTTCGGGCAGTAAACTCCGGGTTCACGCCTCGGAGATTCCGGAGCGGGATCCGCCTTGCTTCCACCACACCAAGGAGACATGAACATGCGCAAACCCTCGCTGATCGTTGCCAGCTGTGCCGTATTTTTCGCCTTTTCCGCCTTTCCCGCCCTGGCCGCCGATGTCCCGGTCATCGTCAAGATTCCGCGACTGACGGTCGAGGCTTCGGAAAAAATGGCGCGCGCCGCGCTCGACGCCTGCCGCAAGGAAGGCATCCAGATCGGGGTCACCGTGGTGGACCGCAGCGGCGATCCAATGGCGGTGTTGCGTGACACCCTGGCGCCGCGCATCACGCTGGAGATCAGCAAGCAAAAAGCCAACACCGCAGTCAACTTCAATGCCGCCACCTCGAGCATGGAAAACCGCTTCACCCAGCCGTTCTCGGTCGGCAAGGTCGAGGGTCTAGTGTTCTCTGCAGGCGGCCTGCCGATCGAGGCCGCCGGCAACATCATCGGCGCGATCGGCATCTCGGGTGCGGCCACCGGCGCGCAGGACGAAGCCTGCGCCAAGGCCGGCATCCAGGCAATCCAGTTCGAACTGGAAAGCGCCAGTCTGTAAACCTCAGCGGCCGGGTTCTCCCGGCCGCTGACTTTCCGCTCCCCCCTTTTCCTTCCGCTGCATGACCGAGCTTTTTTCCGGTGAACACGCAATCGATTTCGAACGGCGATTCGGCGGCGTGCGGCGGTTGTACGGCGCGGCGGCGCTGACGCGCTTTCAACAGTCGCATGTCTGCGTCATCGGCATCGGTGGCGTCGGCGCCTGGACGGCCGAGGCGCTGGCGCGCACCGCCATCGGCCGGCTGACCCTGATCGACCCCGATCATCTGGCCGAATCCAATATCAACCGTCAGGTGCATGCGCTGACGCACGAACTCGGCAAGTCGAAAACCCAAGCCATGGCCGAGCGCATCCACGCCATCAACCCGCACTGCCGGGTGACGGGGGTGGAGGAATTCCTGACCCCCGACAATGTGGCGGACCTGCTGGCAGGCGACTTCGACTACGTGGTGGACGCCATCGACAACGCCCGCGCCAAGGTCGCGCTGATCGCCCACTGCCGGCGGCGGCGCATGAAGCTGGTCTGCGTGGGCGCCGCCGGCGGCCAGACCGACCCCGGCCGCATCGCGCTGGCCGACCTTGCCCGCACCACAGAGGATCCGCTGCTCGCCAAGGTGCGCAGCCGCCTGCGCCGCGAGCACGGCTATCCCGCAGCCGGCCGCAAGTTCGGCGTCGACTGCGTGTATTCCACTGAGCCACTCGCCTACCCCGAGGCCGAAGCCGCCGTATGCGACGAGCGGCCCGAGGACGCGGCGCTGCACGGGCTCAACTGCGCTGGCTTCGGGTCTTCGGTGTGCGTCACCGCCAGTTTCGGCCTGCGGGCGGCAGCGCGGGTGCTTGACCGTCTGGCTGCACAGGCAAGCACGTCTAGTTAAGAATGCTGGGTCTTGGCCGAAATACTTCTATGTTTCAATGAAAAACTAAAAATGGGGCAGCAATCACCCGCGCGGATCCGGCTGCGCGAGCTTACCTGAAGCCGCGCGCAGGCCGACTCAGGGGCGCGCCGCGGCGAACAGCCGGAAGAAATTCTGCGTGGTCGCCTCGCCCACCGCCTCGAGGCGCATCCCGCGCACCCGCGCAATTTCCTCGGCCACATGCATGACGAAGCCCGGCTCGTTGGTCTGCCCGCGGTGCGGCACCGGCGCCAGGTACGGCGAATCGGTCTCGATCAGCATGCGCTCCAGCGGAATGGCGGCGGCCACCTCGCGCAGGCTGACGGCATTCTTGAAGGTGACGATGCCGGAAAACGAGATGTAGAAGCCCTGCTCGATGGCCGCCTCGGCCACCGCCAGGCTCTCGGTGAAGCAGTGCATCACGCCGCCCGCTTCGCCCGCGTGCTCTTCCTGCATGATGCGCAGGGTGTCGTCAGCAGCGGAACGGGTGTGGATCACCAGCGGTTTCTGACAGGCGCGCGCTGCACGGATGTGCGTGCGGAAACGTTCGCGCTGCCATTCGAGGTCGCCGGTCAGCCGGAAATAATCCAGACCGGTCTCGCCGATCGCCACCACCTTCGGATGGTCGGCCAGCATCACCAACTCGTCCACCGTCGGCTCGGTGCAGTCCTCGTGATCAGGATGCACGCCGACCGAGGCATACACATTGGGATGCGTTTCGGCAAGGCTGCGGATTTCTGGAAATTTTTCCAGTTCAACGCTGATGCACAGCGCGTGGCTGACCTGGTTGGCCACCATGCGTGCGAACACCTCGGGCAGCTTGCCGGCAAGGTCTGGGAAATTGATATGGCAGTGGGAGTCGACGAACATTTCAGGTACAAGATCCAAGGCAGAAGGTACAAGTTCTTGAAGGCGCCTTGGTTTATATAAGGGCTCGGCGCCGCTCTTGTCACTTGGATCTTGTACCTGCCCTACATGGTGTGAGTTGGACGCACCGATTTTAACGAACCGCCGAGCAAACCTTCAATCTTGTGTTGCGCCGCCTTGCCGCTTTCGTTGAACGCGAACTGCACGCCGACGCCCTGGGTGCGGCTGCCGTGCGCGCCGGTGGGCGTCACCCACACCACCTTGCCGGACACCGGCAGCTTGACGGGGTCCTCCATCAGCGTCAGCAGCATGAAGACTTCCTCGCCCATCTTGTAGCTCTTGTTAGTGGGAATGAACAGGCCGCCGCCCTTGACGAACGGCATGTAGGCCGCGAACAGGGCGGATTTTTCCTTGATCGACAGCGACAGCACGCCGGGGCGGACCTGTCCTACTGTATCGTTGGCTGTTGCGTTCATCGTTTGTCTCTCATCAATCAAACACGTGCCGGTACTGAATCAGCCAGGCCTCCAGCTGCAAGGCCCGGTTGAGCGGATGCGCCAGGGTCCTGCCTTCGTTCGCCTGCATGCGGGCCAGCGCCAGCAGCTTCGCCAGGTCGGCCTGCTGGCCCAGCTGCGCCAGCACGTCGACAAAGTCGCGGTTGAACTGCACACTGCCGCGCAGTCTGACCGCCAGCAAGTCGCCCAGCCACTTGTACACCACGTTGTGCCAGGTCTGCGGACTGACGGCTTTCCAGCGCTCGCCCAGGGTCACCGGATCGAGTTTTGCGGGACGCGCCAGACTTTCCAGCACGCCACGGCGTTCGTCCAGTTCGCTGCCCTCGGCCCAGCGCTGCGCATCGAGCGGGGTGCCGCCCGAAAGCGCCAGCAGCTGGATCGCATCGGCCACCCCCTGCGCCCCCAGCCATTGCGCAGCCAGATCGAGCGGCGGCAAGCCGATGTCGAGCCGGGTGCAGCGGCTGCGGATAGTCGGCAGCAGGCGCCGCGGCTGATCCGACACCAGTACGAACACCGTATTTAACGGCGGTTCCTCCAGCACCTTTAACAGCGCGTTGGCGGCCGCGAGGTTGAGGCTATCCGCCGGGTTCACCAGCACCACCCGGAAACCGGCACGGTAGGTGGACAGCTGGACGTAATCGACCGCCTCGCGCGCCTGATCGACCTCGATTGCGGTGGCCAGGCGGGTTTCGCCGTCCTTGGTGGTTTTTTCCTGCAGGCTGACCAGGCGGAAATCGGGATGGCCGCCGGTTTCGAACCAGTGACATGCCGCGCACTGGCCGCAGGCCGCGCCGTCGGGCTGCGGCGCCTCGCACAGTAGGGCCTGCGCCCATGCCAGCGCCAGCGCGCCCTTGCCGACGCCGCGCGGCCCTGTCAGCAGCAGGGCCTGCGCCGGACGGGCGCGGGTGGCCAGCAGGCGCTGCCAGGGCGACGCCAGCCAGGGGTAGGGTGCGCTCATGCCAGCGCCTGCAGCAGCGGGCCGATTTCGGCCTGCAGCGCCGCGATGCTTTGGCGCGCATCCAGTACGCGAATGCGCACCGGTTCGGCCTGTGCCCGCTCAAGATAGGCATTCCGGACGCGGCTGAAAAAACTGTCGGCTTCGCGCTCGAACCGGTCGGCGGTGCGCGCGGCGGCGCGACGCGCACCGGCCACCTCGGGCGGCACGTCGAACAGCAGCGTGAGATCGGGCGAAAATCCCCGCTGCACCCAGGCTTCGAGTGCGGCGATGCGTTCGGCTGCAATGCCGCGCCCGCCGCACTGGTAGGCATAGCTGGCGTCGGTAAAGCGGTCGGATACCACCCAGGCGCCGCGCGCCAGCGTCGGCAGGATCAGTTCGGCCAGGTGCTGCTGGCGCGCGGCAAACATCAGCAGGAGTTCGGTGTCGGGATCCATGGCCTGATGCAGCAGCAGTTCGCGCAGGGTTTCGCCGAGCGGCGTGCCGCCGGGCTCGCGGGTGACGACGACCTCCCTGCCCTGCCGGCGCAGCCAGTCGGCGACGAAGTCCAGATGCGTGCTCTTGCCGGCGCCGTCGACGCCTTCGAGGGTGATGAATTTGCCGGGCGCGCTCATCGTCTCTGGTAGCGGTTGACGGCGCGGTTGTGCGCCTCAAGATTGCTGGAAAACACGTGAGTGCCGTCGTTGCGCGAAACGAAATATAGCGCATCAGTCGTGGCCGGATTGAGTGCGGCCCGGATCGCCGCCTCGCCGGGCATTGCAATCGGCGTCGGCGGCAGCCCGCTGCGGGTGTAGGTGTTGTAGGGCGTGTCGGTCTGCAGATCGATCTTGCGCAGGTTGCCGTCGAAACGCGCGCCTACACCATAGATGACGGTGGGGTCGGTCTGCAGGCGCATCCGCAGCCTGAGGCGGTTGACGAACACACCGGCAATTTCGGGGCGCTCGAACGCGGCGCCGGTTTCTTTTTCCACGATCGACGCCATGATCAGCGCCTCGTAGGGCGTGGCATACGGCAGGCCCGGCGCGCGGGTCTCCCACGCCGCCATCAGTTTTTCCTGCTGCAGGCGATAGGCGCGCCGCAGCACGTTGAGGTCGGACGAGTGCGGCGCAAAGAAATAGGTATCGGGGAACAGCAAGCCTTCGGGATGGCTTTCCTCGGCGCCGATCGCCTGCATCAGCTCGGCGTCGCTCATGCCGGCGCTGTCGTTCTTCAGCAGCGGCTGCGCGGCGAGCGCGGCGCGCACCTCGCGCCAGTTCCAGCCCTCAATCAACTGCACCGCAACCTGCGACACCTCGCCGCGCTCGATCCTGGCCAGCAGCGCCAGCGGCGTCAGCGGCCGGTCGAAGGTGTAGACGCCGACCTTGAGCGCGTCGCCGCGGCCCAGCGCGCGCGCCAGCAGCCAGAACAGCGGGGCGTTGTCGATCACGCCCTCGCGCTCGAGCAGCGTGCTCAGCTGCCGCAGGTGCGTGCCGGGCACGACGTTGATGGTTTTAGGCAAGGCCTCGATGCGCAGCGGCTGGCTGGCGTACCAGGCCACGCCGCCTGCCAGCAGGAGCGCGGCGATCAGCACCAGCGCGAGCAGTCGTTTAATTGTCTTCATACAAGGCCGCATTCAGGGTGTCGGTCCAACCGGTGGGCGACCAGTTCGCGTCACCCAGCCGGGCGACGCGGCGCACGCCGATCAGACTGTTGCAGATCATCAGCTCGTCTGCCGCGAGTATAGCGGCAGGCGGCAGGCGTTCGATACGGGTGGGGATGCCGCGTCGCGCCGCCGCACGCAGCAGACGCGTGCGTGCCACGCCGGCGACGCCGCACTGGCCGAGATCCGGCGTGAACAACACGCCGTCCCGCGCCCAGAACAGATTACTCATGACGCCGCCGATCACCATGCCGTCCGTATCGCACAGCAGGCCTTCGATAATGGCCGGGTCGTCCCATTCGGCCCGCGCCAGCACGTTCTCCAGCCGGTTCAGGTGCTTGATGCCGGCCAGCCGCGGCTGGCGCGCCAGCTGCAGGCTGCACCAGCGCGCCGTGATCGCCTGCGACGCGTCGGCGCCGGCATGCGGCGGCAGCGGCGCCGATAACACCAGCCGGGTGACGGCCTGTCCGCCAGATGGAGCATAGCCACGCACGCCGACGCCACGCGTGATCACGATCTTGACGACGCCCGCCCCGGCTTCGGCCACCGCGCAGGCTTCGCGGTGCAACACCGCTTCGTCGGGACACGCCAGCTTCAGTGCTGCACAGTCGGCAGCGAGCGTGGCGTAATGGTCGGACCACCACAGCGGCTGGCCGGCCTGCGTGCGCAGCGTGCGGAAGACGCCATCACCGTAAGCAAGACCTCGGTCGTGCGCGTCGATGCTTTCGCAAGGCTGGCCGTTGACGAGGGTCATGTCGGAACCTTATCCATAGGAAAAAGTATGTCGGAGGCACTCATTGGGCATCCTTGCGAATTGACGAAGGCAGATGAGCGGTCAACTGCCGTTTCCAGGTTCAAGCGCACGCAACAGGCCACGTGCCTTGGCACGCGTTTCATCGAGTTCGCGCGTCGCCACCGAATCGGCAACGATGCCGGCGCCGGCGCGAAAATCGGCTGTGTCCCCGCGCAGCAGGAAACTGCGAATCAGGATGTTGAAGTCGAAGCTGCCGTCGCAGTTGATATAGCCGACGCTGCCGGTATAGCTGCGTCGCGGTGTCTGTTCGAGTTCACGGATGATCTGCATGGTGCGCACCTTGGGACAGCCGGTAATGGTGCCGCCGGGAAACACCGCGCGCAAGGCATCGAACACGCTGACGCCGTCACGCAGCCGGCCACGCACGGTCGATTCGATGTGGTGGACGTGGCGGTAGCTGGCGATTTCCATCAGCGCCGCCACTTCCACGCTGCCCGGTTCACAGACCCGCCCGAGGTCGTTGCGTTCGAGATCGACCAGCATGACATGTTCGGCGCGCTCCTTCGGATGGGCTTCGAGGCGCGCGCGCAGCGCAGCGTCCTCCGCCGCATCTTCGCTGCGCGGATGGGTGCCGGCAATCGGGCGCGTTTCGAGCACACCGTCCCGCCCGAGGCGCACCAGCCGCTCCGGCGAAGAACTCACGATGGCCCAGTCTTCCATCTGCAGCAACGCGGAAAACGGCGCCGGGTTTTTCAGCATCAGGCGTTCCAGCAGCGCGGCGGCAGAGACCGGCGCCGCGAATTCGGCGCGCCAGCCGCGCGACAGGTTGACCTGGAACACGTCGCCGGCACGGATGTAATCCTGAATGTGTGCAACGCCTGCCAGAAACGCGGCGGGGTCATCTTCCTGCAGCACACGCAGGGCCGGCACCTCAGCCAGCGGCGGCACAGCCGTGGCCAGATCGTCCTGCATCCGATCGAACAGGGCAGACTGGCCGGCTTCGGCCAGCAGCAGGCAGCGGCCGCTGGCGCGATCGAACAGAATCGCCGCCGGAATGCGCACCAGCCACGCAACGGGAAAGTCGGCATCGTCCGCGACCGCGCCGGCGCTGGGCTCGAACAGGCCGCCCAGTTCATAGGCCCATGCGCACAGCCAGCCACCGCTGAAAGGCAGCGCGGACGCCGTGCCGGCCGGCACGGGTCGGCACTGCATCGCCGGGTGCGCCTGCAGGCGCGCGAGGCCGTCTGCGGCATCGATGCGGGTGGGGTCTTGCGGAAAGGCAAACAAGATGTCCCAGCCGCTATCGCCGCTGCTGAGAAAGAGTCCGGGATAACGCTGCGGATGGGCCGCCTGCAACCCGATCAGGTCAGGCCGCTGCTGTTCGGGCCGCAGCGGCCATTCCCGGATTTCGGGCGTATGCATGCACTCCGCGGCGACGGTCAAACGCGCTTGAAGACCAGCGAGCCGTTGGTGCCGCCGAACCCGAAATTGTTCTTGAGCGCGGCGTCGATCTTGAGATCACGCGCCGTGTTAGCGCAGTAATCGAGGTCGCATTCCGGGTCTTGCGAGAAGATGTTGATGGTGGGCGGCGAGACCTGATGATGCACCGCCAGCACGGTGAACACCGACTCCACCCCGCCGGCGCCGCCGAGCAGGTGTCCGGTCATCGACTTGGTCGAGTTCACCACCGCCTTGTAGGCCGCCTCGCCGAGCGCAAGCTTGATCGCATCGGTCTCGTTCTTGTCGCCCAACGGGGTCGAGGTGCCGTGCGCGTTGATGTAGTGAATCTGGTCGGCATTCACGCCCGCATCGCGCAGCGCATTCAGCATCGAGCGCTTGGGGCCGTCGGTGCTCGGCGCCGTCATGTGATAGGCGTCGCCGCTCATGCCGAAGCCGGAGACCTCGGCGTAGATTTTCGCGCCGCGCGCCTTGGCATGCTCGTACTCCTCCAGCATCAGCACGCCGGCGCCCTCGCCCAGCACGAAGCCGTCGCGGTCCTTGTCCCACGGGCGACTGGCGGTGGCCGGGTCGTCGTTGCGGGTGGACAGCGCGCGCGCCGCGGCAAAACCACCGAGACCCAACGGCGAAATCGCGCACTCGGCGCCGCCGGCGACCATCATGTCGGCATCCCCGTGCTCGATCATGCGGGCCGACAGACCCACCGCATGCAGGCCGGTGGTGCAGGCGGTGACCACTGCCAGATTGGGCCCCTTGATTCCATACAGAATCGAGAGGTTGCCGGAAATCATGTTGATGATGGAACCCGGAATGAAGAAGGGGGAAATCTTCCGCGGGCCGGATTCCAGCAACAGGGTGTGCGTTTCCTCGATCAGCGGCAGGCCGCCGATCCCGGAACCGATATTGATGCCGATACGCTCGGCGTTGGCATCGGTGATTTCGATGCCCGAGTCGCGGATCGCCTGGATGCCGGCCGCCATGCCGTACTGGATGAAGGTATCCATGCGGCGGGCTTCTTTCGGGTTGAGATACTGATCAACATCGAAGTTTTTGACTTCGCCCGCCATGTGAGAGGCGAAAGGAGACGGGTCAAAGCGGGCGATGCGGGCGATGCCGGTGCGACCAGCCACCAGATTCTCCCACGCTTCCGGGATGGTGTTGCCGACCGGGGAGATGATCCCCAGGCCAGTGACGACGACGCGACGTTTGGACAAAAGTCAGTCCTTATTCAGGGATTCGGCACAACCGGAATTGAATGGCCGGGTGGCAGGCCCGCCTGCCGTTGCAGAGCGGGCTTGGCGCATGCCGAATCGATCCACATTGAAATCTGCGCTGGCTTGATGCGGCTCGCCGAACCGGGCGAAGACCGATCAATTGCGCGGGTGATCAGCTCGAGTGGCTGTTGACGTAATCAATGGCCTGCTGAACGGTGGTGATCTTCTCGGCCTCTTCATCGGGAATTTCACAACCGAACTCTTCTTCCAGCGCCATCACCAGTTCAACGGTGTCGAGCGAGTCAGCGCCCAGGTCGCCGACGAAGGAAGACTCGTTCTTGATGTCTGCCTCGTTCACGCCCAGTTGCTCGGCGACGACTTTGATTACACGCTGTACGTTATCCATTCCTGATCCTCTCTTGAAATAAGGCTTCAACAAAATTGAAGCCGGACGATTTTACCAAACTTGAGGGGGCGATTACGCCATGTACATGCCGCCGTTGACATGTAATGTGGTGCCCGAGATATACCCTGCTGCGGGTGAGGCCAGAAACGCGACTGCCTGCGCAATATCTTCCGCTGCGCCGAGGCGTCCCAGCGGGATGTGCGCAAGCAGCGCCTGACGCTGCGCGTCGGGCAGCGCGCGCGTCATGTCGGTGTCAATGAAGCCCGGCGCGACGCAATTGACCGTGATGTTGCGGCTGCCGACTTCGCGCGCCAGCGACTTGGTGAAGCCCATGATGCCGGCCTTGGCCGCACTGTAGTTGGTCTGTCCGGCATTGCCCATGGCGCCGACCACCGAGGCGATGGAAATGATGCGGCCGGTGCGCGCCTTCATCATCGCGCGCAGCACCGCGCGCGACAGGCGGAACACCGAAGTCAGATTGGTCGCCATAATGTCGTCCCACTCCTCGTCCTTCATCCGCATCAACAGATTGTCGCGGGTGATGCCGGCGTTGTTGACCAGGATGCCGATCGCGCCGAAATCCTTTTCGATCGCCGCGATCACGGCGTCGACTTCGGCGGCGTCGGTGACGTTGAGCTTCATGCCGCTGCCCTTGATGCTGGCGGCGGCCAGGTAATCGGTGATCGCCTGCGCGCCCTTCTCGCTGGTGGCGGTGCCAACCACGGTCGCGCCGGCCTGGCCGAGCGCCAGTGCGATGGCCTGGCCGATTCCACGGCTGGCGCCGGTTACTAAAGCGATCTGTCCTTGCAGCATGATGTCTCCTTATTGGCTGAGTGCAGCTTGTAGGCTGGCTTCATCCACCAGCGCCACGGCAGGCAGGCTGTCGTCGATGCGCTTGGTCAGGCCCGCCAGCACCTTACCGGGGCCGCATTCGATCACGCGCTCGGCGCCAGCGGCTTTCAGCGCCAGCACGGTTTCGACCCAGCGCACCGGGGTATGCAATTGCCTGGCCAGCGCCACGCGTATGGCTTCCGGGCTGGCGTGCGTCTCGACGTCGGTGTTGTGCAGCACTGGAATCGTCGGCGCGATGATCGCCACGTCCTGCAGGTGCGCCAGCAATTTCTCGGCGGCCGGCAACATCAGCGAGGAATGTGAAGGAACCGACACCGGCAACGGCAGCGCGCGCTTGGCGCCCTTCTCTTTCGCCAGCACCATGGCGCGCTCGACCGCCGTGCGGCTGCCGGCGATCACCACCTGGCCGGGCGAGTTGAGGTTGACCGCTTCGACTACGTCGCCGGCTGCCGCCTCCAGGCACACGGCCCGCACCACGTCGTCGTCGAGGCCGAGGATCGCCGCCATCGCGCCGCTGCCCTCGGGCACTGCCACCTGCATCGCCTCGGCGCGGAAACGCACCAGCTTGACGGCATCGGGGAAGCTCATCGCGCCCGACACGACCAGCGCGGCGTATTCGCCAAGGCTATGGCCGGCCAGCCACTCGGGCTGCGGCCCGCCCATCGCCTGCCATACGCGCCAGGTCGCGATATCGGCGGCGAGCATGGCGGGCTGGGTGTTGACGGTCTGGTTCAGCGCGTCGGCCGGCCCTTCGCTCACCAGCGTCCACAGGTCCTGGCTCAACGCGTCCGAGGCTTCGGAAAAGGTGAGGCGCACTTCGGGCCGTGCGGCGAGACCCTGCAGCATGCCGACCGATTGCGAGCCCTGCCCGGGAAATACAAAAGCCAGTTTCACAGCATTGCCCTCTTCCATGGAATCAGTACTTCAGGAGCACGGAGCCCCATGTAAAACCACCGCCAAAGGCCTCCATCAGCACCGTCTGGCCGCGCTTGATGCGCCCGTCGCGCACCGCCACGTCAAACGCCAGCGGCACCGAGGCGGCCGAGGTGTTGCCATGGCCGGCGACGGTGGTCACCACGTTGTCCATGCTCATGCCGAGCTTCTTCGCGGTGGCGGAAATGATGCGGATGTTGGCCTGGTGCGGCACCAGCCAGTCGATGTCAGATTTCTGCAGACCGTTGGCTTCGAGCGTTTCGTCGACGATGCGGTCGAGCGTGTTGACCGCCATCTTGAACACGGCATTGCCTTCCATCCGCATCAGCGCAGGTTCCTTCATCCCGGTGGAAGTGCCATTGGTGGTGCGCAGCAATTCCTTGTGGCGGCCGTCGGCGTGGATATGGGTGGCGATGATGCCAGGCTCAGCAGATGCGCCCAGCACCACCGCGCCGGCGCCGTCGCCCCACAGGATGCAGTTGCCGCGGTCGTTCCAGTCGGTGATGCGCGACAGCGTCTCGGCGCCGATGACCAATACGTGTTTGGCTGCGCCGGTCTTGATGAACTGGTCGGCCACGCTCATTGCGTAGACGAAACCACTGCACACCGCCTGCAGGTCGAACGCCGGGCGGCCATTGGTCATGCCGAGCTTGGACTGCACGATGCAGGCGGTGCTGGGAAACACCAGATCGGGTGTGGTGGTGGCGACCAGCAGCAGGTCGATGTCGTCGATCGCAAGGCCCGCCGCGTCGAGTGCGGCACGCGCCGCCTCGACCGCCAGATCGCTGGTGAACTCGCCCTCGGCGGCGATATGGCGCTCGCGGATGCCGGTGCGCTCGACGATCCATTGATCGTTGGTCTCCACCAGTTTTTCGAGATCGGCGTTGGTGAGGATGCGGGCCGGCAGATAGCTGCCGGTGCCGAGAATGCGGGAATAGGTCAAGCGGCTACCCGTTGAATAAGTTGAATCTGTTCGCTGATGCGCTGCAGAACATTGTTGCGGACTTCGTCGCTGGCCGTCTCGATCGCATGCTCGAACGCATAGCGGTCGGCCGAACCGTGGCTTTTCACCACCACGCCTTTCAGCCCCAAGAGCGTGGCGCCATTGTAGCGGCGCGGATCGAGCCGCTGCTTGAACGCCTTCAACACCGGCATCGCGATCAGGCCGGCAATGCGGGTCAGCAGGTTGCGCTTGAATTCGGCGCGTAGCGTGGTGGCGATCATCTTGGCCAGGCCTTCGGAGGCTTTCAGCGTGACGTTGCCGACAAAGCCGTCGCACACCACGACATCGGTGGTGCCCTTGAAAATGTCGTCGCCCTCGACGTTGCCGTAGAAGTTCAGGTGGCTCGCGCGCAACAGTTCGGCGGCCTGCTTCACGACTTCATTGCCCTTGATGTCTTCCTCGCCGATGTTGAGCAGGCCCACGCTCGGGTTCGTCCGGTGCTCGACGGCCGATACCAGCATCGCGCCCATGACGCCGAACTGCAGCAGGTGTTCGGCCGTGCAGTCGACGTTGGCGCCCATGTCCAGCACCAACGCATGCCCCTTGATCGTCGGCATCACGGCCGCAATGGCGGGACGGTCGATGCCGGGCAAGGTTTTGAGGACGAAACGCGCGGTCGCCATCAGGGCGCCGGTGTTGCCGGCCGATACGCAGGCGTCGGCCTCACCGGACTTGACGAGGTCGATGGCAATGCGCATGGAGGAGTCTTTTTTGCCGCGCAGCGCCAGCGCGGGCGCCTCGTCCATCGCCACCACCTGACTGGCGTGGCGCACGAGGAGACGGGGGCCGGGCGTGGCACGGCGCGTCTTGAGCTCGGCGGCGATGATGTCCTGCGGTCCGACCAGAATGACACTCAGGTCGGCGTAGCGCGCAAGACAACGGATCGCCGCCGGGACGGTGACATGGGGGCCGTGATCGCCCCCCATGACATCAATGGCGACTGTGATGTTTCTCATACAGCCGGAAGCGTGGGCTGAATCAAGCGCGCCAGGCCGTCTAATGACTACAGCGCAGCGCGTCAGGGAATTATTCGCCTTTGGCCTTGACGACCTTGCGGCCACGATAAAAGCCGTTGGGGCTGATATGGTGACGCAGATGGGCTTCACCCGTGGTCGGCTCGATGGCCAGCGGGGGGTTGGTCAGAAAATCGTGCGAACGGTGCATGCCACGCTTGGACGGGGACTTTTTGTTCTGCTGGACTGCCATTTCTTGCTCCTAAAAAAATTTCGTGCACCCCTCAGACGGGGCATTCACCTTCTGCGTGCATTGCTGCCAGCGGCAGGCTCAACAACACTTCATCCTCAACCAGATCGACCAGATTCAACGTTTCGCCGACCAGGATCGCATCGCTGTCGGGCAACGCATCCAGCCGCTCCAGCTCCGCTTCATTGCGCGCCAGGTGCAGCGTGCGGCCGATCTCGACCGCGTGCCGCATGGGGCCCATGCAACGCTGGCAGGTCAGTTCGACTTCGCCGCTGATCGCCAGCCTGAACGACCGGCCCCCACGCGCATCCGTCCGTCCGGTGACTCGACAGAACAGCTCGCCTTGCGTAAATTCCAGAGCGAGACGCGGAAACGCAGACACCTCGGTCCGGGTTTCCCACGTCTGCCCATCCCGGCAGAAACGCCCGGGGTCGATTTCAACAGGCTGTAGCATGGCAAATCGACACTTGGCGCATCCAATCAACGTACTGGCGCGGCGTCGGACAGACCCGACATGACGCACCCGGTTAAACATTAGCCCGCAATGATATGATTTCGCGTTATTTTTGTCAAAGAAACGGTGACCATGCTTAAGAAAATACTGGTCGCCAACCGGGGGGAGATCGCCGTACGCATCGTGCGCGCCTGCGCCGAGCTTGGGATCAAGTCGGTCGCCATCTATACCGACGCCGACCGCCACGCCCTGCATGTGAAGAAGGCCGACGAGGCCTACCACATAGGCAAGGACCCGATTCTGGGCTATCTGAACGCACACACCCTGGTCAACCTGGCCGCCGCGTCGGGCTGCGACGCGCTGCATCCCGGCTACGGCTTTCTCTCCGAAAACCCCGATCTGGCGACCATCTGCGCACGCCGCGGCATCCGCTTCATCGGCCCTTCGCCCGAGGTGATCCGCCGCATGGGCGACAAAATCCAGGCCCGCAACGCGATGCTCGCCGCCGGCATCCCGGTGGTGCCCGGCTCCGACCACAACCTGGAAAACGTCGAGGAGGCGCGCACGCTGGCCAGCAAGATCGGCTATCCGGTGATGCTGAAAGCCACCAACGGCGGCGGCGGGCGCGGCATCCGCCGCTGCGACAGCGAGGAAGACCTGCTGAAGAACTACGACCGCGTGGTGTCGGAAGCCAGCAAGGCCTTCGGCAAGCCCGAGGTCTTCGTCGAGAAATGCGTGGTGCAGCCCAAGCACATCGAGGTGCAGATCCTGGGCGATACGCAGGGCAACGTGATCCATTTATTTGAAAGGGATTGCTCGATCCAGCGCCGCAACCAGAAGCTGATCGAGATTGCGCCCAGCCCGCAGCTGACCGAGGCGCAGCGCCAGTACATCGGCAAGCTGGCGGTACGCGCCGCCAAGGCGGTGGGCTACGTCAATGCCGGCACCGTGGAATTCCTGCTCGACCGAGACAACCAGTTCTATTTCATGGAAATGAACACGCGGCTACAGGTCGAGCACCCGATCACCGAGACCATTACCGGCGTCGACATCGTGCAGGAGCAAATCCGCATCGCCGATGGCCAGCCGCTGCAGTACAAGCAGGAAGACATCCAGCACCGCGGCTATGCGATCGAATTCCGCGTCAACGCCGAAGACCCGAAGAACGAGTTTCTTCCCAGCCTCGGCCGCATCACCCGCTACTACTCGCCGGGCGGCCCCGGCGTGCGTGTCGACGCGGCGATCTACACCGACTACGTGATCCCGCCCTACTTCGACTCGATGTGCGCCAAGCTCACGGTGTGGAACCTGACCTGGGAATCCGCGCTGGCACGCGGACAGCGTGCGCTGGCCGACATGCTGGTATACGGTGTGAAGACGACGATTCCCTACTACCAGGAAATCCTGAAAAACCCCGAGTTCCGCAGCGGTCGCTTCAACACGAGCTTCGTGGACGAGCACCCGGAACTTACCCAATACACTGAAAAGAAACCGCCGGAAGTGATGGCTGCCGCCATCGCCGCCGCCATCGCCGCACACCAGGGTTTGTAAACGTAAACTATGGCCAAAGTACACATCACCGATCTCGTTCTACGCGACGGCCACCAGTCGCTCATAGCCACCCGCATGCGCACCGAAGACATGCTGCCGATCTGCAGCAAGCTCGACTCGGTCGGCTTCTGGTCGCTGGAAGCGTGGGGCGGCGCCACCTTCGACGCCTGCGTGCGTTTCCTGCGTGAAGACCCGTGGGAACGCCTGCGCAAGCTCAGAAAAGCGCTGCCCAACACGCAAATCCAGATGCTGCTGCGCGGGCAGAACCTGCTCGGTTACCGCAACTACTCCGACGACGTGGTGCGCGCCTTCGTGCAGAAATCCGCCGACAACGGCGTCGACGTGTTCCGCGTGTTCGACGCGATGAACGACCTGCGTAATCTCAGAGTCTCGATCGAGGCGGTCAAGGCCGCCGGCAAGCACGCCGAGGGCACCGTCTGCTACACCACCAGCCCGGTGCACGACATCCCGCATTTCGTCGCGCTCGCCAAGGGCCTGGCCGAGATGGGCTGCGACACCATCGCGATCAAGGACATGGCGGGCCTGCTCACGCCATACACCGCGTATGACCTCGTCTGCGCGATCCGCGAAGCCACCCAACTGCCGATCCACACCCACAGCCATGCGACCTCCGGGCTGTCGCACATGACGCACCTGAAGGCCGTGGAAGCCGGCGCCACCATTATCGACACCTGCGTCGGCGCATTTGCCGAGGGTGCGAGCCACCCCACCACGCAGAGCCTGGTCGCCGCACTTGCCGGTACCGCCTACGACACCGGACTGTCGCTGCCGCTGATCGAGGAAATCTCGGCCTACTTCAAGGAAGTGCGCAAGAAATACTGGCAATACGAATCGGAATTCACCGGCACCGACACGCGCGTGCTGATCAACCAAGTGCCGGGCGGGATGATTTCCAACCTCGCCAACCAGCTGAAGGAGCAAGGCGCGCTCGACCGCATGGACGCCGTGCTCGAGGAAATCCCACGCGTGCGCGAAGACCTCGGCTTCCCGCCGCTGGTGACGCCCACCTCACAGATCGTCGGCACCCAGGCCGCGCTGAATGTGCTGACCGGCGCGCGCTACAAGTCGATCACCAACGAAGTGAAGCTCTACCTGCAGGGCCGCTACGGCCAGGCGCCGGGCCACATCAACGAGGAAGTCCGCAAGATGGCGATCGGCGACCTCGAAGTCACCACCTGCCGCCCGGCCGACCTCATGGGCGACGAACTCGACAAGCTGCGCGGCGAAATCGAGGGCCTGGCCAAGTCCGACGAGGACGTGCTGACTTATGCGATGTTCCCCGAAATCGGCAAGACCTGGCTGCAGGAGCGCGCTGCCGGCAGCCTCAAGCCCGAGCAGCTGCTGCCGCCCGGCAGCGGCTCGCAGCAGGAATGCGCGCCGCACTACGCCGCCGATGAATTCAAGATCACGCTGCACGGCGAGACCTATCACATCAAGCTGTCGGGCAGCGGCCGCAGCGACTCCAGCCAGCGGCCCTATTTCGTCGCAATCGATGGCGTCACCGAAGAAGTGCTGGTCGAGTCGTTGAACGAGGTTGCCATCTCCGGCAACGGCGGCGACAGCACGCCGCGCAAGGCGGCCGCCGCGCCCGCCGCCGGCCAGAAACCGCGCGCCAGCCACCCCGGCCACGTCACCGCTGCGATGCCCGGCACCATTGTTGACGTGCTGGTCAGCATCGGCCAGACGGTCAAGGCCGGCGACGGCATCCTGGTGATCGAGGCGATGAAAATGGAAAACGAAGTGCAGGCGCCGATCGCCGGCATCGTCATCAGCATTTCCGCCAAGAAAGGCGACGCGGTGACGCCGGACATGGCGCTGGTGGAAATCCAGCCGGAATAAGCCGCGATGAAGCTGGTTCTGGCATCCACCTCGCGCTACCGGCGCGACCTGCTGGCGCGCTTGCATCTGCCGTTCGACATCCTTTCGCCCGACGTCGATGAAACCCCGCTGCCGGGTGAGACGCCCTCGGCCACTGCGCTGCGCCTGTCGGTGCTGAAGGCACAGGCCGCCGCCAGCGCTTATCCCGATGCGCTCATCATCGGCTCCGACCAGGTGCTGATGCTGGATTCTGAGCAGCTCGGCAAGCCCGGCAACTACGACAATGCCTTTGCACAGCTGAAAAAAATGCAGGGCCGCGCGATGGTGTTCCATACCGCGCTGACGCTGCTCAACAGCCGCACGGGCCACGCGCAGACGCGCGACGTGCCGACCGTGGTGCACATCCGTCCGCTGACCGACGCGCAGATCGCGGCCTATCTGCAAAAGGAAACGCCCTACGACTGCGCCGGCTCGGCCAAGAGCGAGTCGCTCGGCATTGCGCTGATGGAACGCATGGACAGCCCCGACCCCACCGCGCTGATCGGCCTGCCGCTGATGGCGCTGACCGAGATGCTCATGAATGAAGGCGTCGACGTGCTCACATGGCAAGCCTCTACCTGATCCCGGTACCGCTGGGTCCGGTCAGTCCGGACGCCTGTCTGCCGCCCGACACCCTCGCCGTCGCGCGCCGTCTCGAACACTTCGTCGTCGAGCGTGCCAAAACGGCACGCGCACACCTGAAAGCGATGGGACACCCGCAGCCGATTCAGGCGCTGCAGATTGAAGAGCTCAACGAGCACACCCCGGCTGCCGCCATTCCCGCCCTGCTGGCACCGCTCAAGGCCGGCCATGACGTCGGCCTGCTGTCCGAGGCCGGCTGCCCCGCCGTGGCCGACCCCGGCGCCGCACTCGTGCTGGCTGCCCATCGAGCAAACATTCCGGTGGTGCCGCTGATCGGACCGTCGTCGATTCTGCTGGCACTGATGGCCTCGGGGCTGGGCGGCCAGCGCTTTGCCTTCCACGGCTATCTGCCGGCGAAGGAGCCCGAGCGCAGTCAGTCCATCCGCGAACTGGAAAAAACGGCCCGGCGCGATCGCGCCACCCAGCTCTTCATCGAAACGCCTTACCGCAGCGTCGCCCTGCTCGACGCGCTGGCCAGCGCACTGGCACCCGACACGTTGATCAGCGTCGGCGCCGACCTCAGCCTGCCCGGCCAGCTGATCCAGACCCGCAGCGCAAAAGCCTGGCGCGGCCAGACCGACGCGGTCAAGGATCGGCTCGTGGTGTTCGGAATCGGGATCGGGGTTTAGACGCTCAGAACTGCAGGCTGTCGAGCCGCAGAATCCATTGCTCGCCGGAGGGCGTCTGCGCCTTCAGCCACTCGGCGCCATCCCGCGTATACACATCCAGCGGCAGCAGGCGTTGCGCCTCGCCGCCCACACGCACGTCCAGCCATTGCTGCGTCAGCGCGGCAAACTCCAGCCGCTCATGCTGGGCGCAGGGGATGGGCTGATACGGCGCGTCGCTCAACGCAGGTTGACGCCCGCCTGTCCGAACGGCGACCACGCCTTCGCCATGCTGGCGCCAAAACGGCCGGCGAGGCGCTCGGCGAAGCCGGGACGCTCGGTGTAGTCAACAATGTGCTCCGCCTTAATGACGTCGCGCGCGACCGACTCCACCGAACCGAGTGCGTCGGCGAGCCCCAGCTCGATGCTGGTTTCGCCGCTCCACACCAGGCCGCTGAAGGTTTCGGGGGTTTCTTTCAGGCGCTTGCCGCGGCCTTCGCGCACCACGGCGATGAACTGGCCGTGGATTTCTTCCAGCATCTGCTTGGCGAACACCTGCTGCTCGGGATCGACCGGGGAGAAGGGGTCGAGGAAGCCCTTGTTTTCACCGGCGGTGAGCAGGCGGCGCTCGACGCCGAGTTTCTCCATGGTCTGGGTGAAGCCGAAGCCATCCATCAGCACGCCGATCGAGCCGACGATGCTGGCCTTGTCGACGTAAATCCTGTCGGCGCCGGCGGCGACGTAATAGCCGCCGGAGGCACAGATGTCGTCGATCACGGCATACAGCGGCGTTTTCGGATGCTTGGCGCGCAGGCGCTTGATCTCGTCGTAGATCTGCCCGGCCTGCACCGGACTGCCGCCGGGGCTGTTGATGCGCAGGATCACGCCGCGGGTGTTCTTGTCGTCAAAGGCGCCCTGCAGGCTGGAGATGATCGAATCGGAACTGGTTGCGTCGGACGAGATCACGCCCTGCAGGTCGATCAGCGCGGTGTGTTCCTGGGGAATGCTGACGCCGTCGCCCTGGAACCAGCCGGCCGCCAGAAACAGCACGATGAAGAGGTACAGAAAACCGAGCGTCTTGAACAGGATGCTCCAGTGGCGGCTACGGCGTTGTTCCTGGATCGCGGACAGGGCCAGTTTTTCCAGCACGCTGCGCTCCCAATTGGGGTCTTGTTGCTCGCTCATTGTTCTTCCATCAGATAAACATGGCCGTCACGTTCGACGACCGACAGGGAAATCAGGCCACGCCCGGCGCAGCGTCCGCCCACGCAGTGCCCGCTCGCGGGATGGTAGAGCGCGCCGTGAGTGGAGCAGATCAAGTATAGCCGCGAGTCGTCGAAGAACTCGCCTTCCTGCCAGTCGAGTTCCACCGGCACGTGGCCGCATTGGTTGAGGAAGGCGCGCGGCTGGCCGCCGAAGCGGACCACGAAGGCCGGCTGCGGCTGGCCCGCGCGCACCACCTCAAAGCGCACACCGCGGCCCAGTTCAGCCAGATCGGCGGCGGCGCAGATCAGGCGTTCGCGGCAAGCCACGCATATACCTCGTCGAAACTGTCCATCAGCGCCAGCGGCGCGTGCGGATGCAGATCGCCCGCCTCGTGCGCGCCATAGGTCACCCCAAGGCTGGCGACGCCGGCACTCGACGCCATCAGCAGGTCGTGGCTGGTGTCGCCGATCACCAGCGTGCGCGCCGGGTCGGCGTCGAGTTCGGCGATCAGCTCCAGCACCATCGCCGGATGCGGCTTGGAATGCGTCTGGTCGGCGCAGCGGGTGGCGGCAAACCACGACTCCAGCCCGCTGCTCTCGAGCGCGCGGGACAGGCCGAGTCGGCTTTTGCCGGTGGCCACCGCGAGTGTGAAGCCGCTGGCGTGCAGTTCGCGAATGCCGCTGTCCACCCCGGCAAACAGCGGGATCTGCGCGTCGCGCCCGAGGTAGTGGTGGCGGTAGCGCTCGACCAGCCGCGGATAGTCATCGGCCGGCAGGTCCGGCAGCAGGGTCTGCAGCGCCTGGATCAGGCCGAGGCCGATGATCTGGCGCGAGGCGCGGTCGCTCGGCGCGGGCAGGCCAATGTCCTCGCAGGCGCGCTGGATCGAATCGACGATCACCCCGGCGGAATCCATCAGGGTACCGTCCCAGTCGAAAATCAGTAAGTCAAACTGCCTGGGTTTAATAATCATGGCGCATTGTTTAAAGTATCCAGAAATGAAGCCAGTTCCGCGGGCAGCGGCGCTTCGATCAGCAGCCGCTCGCCCGAAATCGGGTGTTCGAAGCTGAGCTGCGCAGCATGCAGGAACATGCGCTTCAGCCCCTGCTTCATCAGCCGCTTGTTGAGTTCGAAATCGCCGTATTTGTCGTCTCCCGCGATCGGAAAGCCGAGGTGCGAGGTGTGGACGCGAATCTGATGGGTACGCCCAGTCTTCAGTTCCGCCTCCAGCAGGGTGAAGTCCGCGAATTGTTGCAGACGGCGGAAGATGGTGTGCGCGGTCTGCCCCTCGTCGCGCACGGTGACGCGCTTTTCGCCGTCATCGGTCACGCGCTTGTGCAAAGGCAGCTTCACGTGCTGCACCGGGTTCGGCCAGCGCCCGGCCACCAGCGTCAGGTAGCGCTTCTCGATCTTGCCGTCGCGCATCGCCGTATGCAACCCGGTCAGCGCGCGGCGCTTCAGCGCAATCAGCAGCACCCCCGAGGTTTCGCGGTCGAGGCGGTGCACCAGCTCCATGTAGCGGCATTCCGGCAGTTCCAGCCGCATCTGCTCGATCACCCCGCGCGAAATCCCGCTGCCGCCATGCACCGCCATGCCGGACGGCTTGTTCAGCGCAATCAGGGCGTCGTCGCGATAGAGAATGTGCGGCAGCAGGCGGATGCCGCCCTGCGGCAAATGGGTGGCGGGGGTGATGACCGGGACCGCGGTGCGCACTGGCGGAATGCGCACCTCGTCGCCCAGCTGCAGGCGGTAGCTGACCTCGACACGACCGCCATTGATGCGCACCTCACCGCCCCGCACCAGCTTATAAATGCGGCTTTTGGGCACGCCTTTCAGCCGTGCCATCAGAAAGTTGTCCAGACGCTGGCCGTCAGCGCTGTCGTCGATCTTCACGCGCCGGACCGAATCTTTCTCTAAGTCATTCTTTTTCATATACACTACCGCCGGTTCGGGCTGAGTTTTGCCTGACCAATTTGCCCGGCATTCATGCCGGAAATTTTGAGATCACGCCGGTTACAACGCTCACCGGCCGCCGCCTGCCCGGCCCGTCTGGATTCCTGCCGCCCAGCCCACATCAGGCTGACACGAACAGTCGAAACCACACGCCCCGCCAGTCGGCAAAGCAGCGATGTTATCAATGACGCGACCACAAGCATACGAAATAAACGTTCACGCCCAGGCCCAGCCTGCAGCGGGAACCGGAAAGACCGCCCCGGCATTGCCGGTGACACTCTCCAGGAACAGGACACCCAATCTCCATGCCGTTTCACCTCAACTAACCGTGATCGCATGAGCCGCCCGCTCTAGGCGAGCGGCAGTCTGCCCTGTCCCGTATGCACGCGCGCGGGAGTAAACAATGAAGCGCATGCTATTCAACGCAACCCAGGCGGAAGAACTCCGGGTTGCCATCGTCGACGGGCAAAAACTCGTCGACCTTGACATCGAGTCCGCCAGCAAGGAACAACGCAAGGGCAACGTCTACAAGGGTGTCATCACCCGCGTCGAGCCCAGCCTGGAAGCCGCATTCGTCGATTACGGCTGCGAACGCCACGGCTTTTTGCCATTCAAGGAAATTTCCCGCACCTGCCTGCCCAACGGCGGCCGCGTCCCCGAAAACCTGAAAGAAGGCCAGGAACTGCTGGTCCAGGTGGAAAAGGACGAACGCGGCAACAAGGGCGCTGCCCTCACCACCTACATCTCGCTGGCCGGCCGCTATGTCGTGCTGATGCCAACCAACCCGCGCGGCGGCGGCGTTTCGCGCCGCATTGAGGGCGAGGAACGCAACGAACTGCGCGACACCCTGGCGCAGCTCGACATCCCCGAAGGCATGAGCCTGATCGCCCGCACCGCCGGCATCGGCCGCACCGCCGAGGAATTCCAGTGGGACCTCAGCTATCTGCTGCGCATCTGGGAAGCGATCGACGGCGCGGCCAAGACGATCCGGGCGCCTGAACTGATCTACCTCGAATCCAACCTGATTACCCGGGCGATTCGCGACCACTTCTCGGCCGACATCGGCGAAATTCTGATCGACACCGAAGACGTCTATGAACAGGCGCGCGCATTCATGGAAAACGTGATGCCGGGCAACGTCAACAAGGTGAAGCTCTACCACGACGACGTGCCGCTGTTCTCGCGCTTCCAGATCGAACACCAGATCGAGTCGGCGTATTCGCGTCAGGTCAACCTGCCGGCCGGCGGTGCGATCGTGATCGACCACACCGAGGCGCTGGTCTCGGTCGACGTCAACTCGGCGCGCGCCACCAAGGGCAGCGACGTCGAGCAGACCGCCTACAACACCAACCTCGAAGCGGCCGATGAAATCGCCCGCCAGATGCGCCTGCGTGACCTTGGCGGCCTGATCGTGATCGACTTCATCGACATGGAAAACCCCAAGCATCAGCGCGAAGTCGAGAACCGCCTGCGCGATGCCCTGCACTACGACCGCGCCCGCGTGCAGACCGGCAAGATCTCGCGCTTCGGCCTGCTGGAAATGTCGCGCCAGCGGCTGCAGCCCTCGCTCGGCGAAACCAGCTACAACCCCTGCCCGCGCTGCCACGGCACCGGCCACATCCGCGGCACTGAATCCTCCGCGCTGCACATCCTGCGCATCCTGCAGGAAGAGGCGATGAAGGAAAACACCGGCGCCCTGCACGTGCAGCTGCCGGTCGATGTCGCCACCTTCCTGCTCAACGAGAAGCGCGTCGACATCCACACGCTGGAATCGCGCCTCAAGGTGAATGTGGTGTTGATCCCCAACGTCCACATGGAAACCCCGCACTACACCATCACCCGGCTGCGCCACGACGAGCTCAACCTGAGCGGCGCCGCCGAGCCCAGCTACAAGATGGCGCTGGTGCCGGAAACCGAATCCGTCTACCAGACGGCGCAGGAATCCGCGCCCGCACGCCAGGTGGCCGCGGTCAAATCGATCGCGCCGCTGCAGCAGCCGATGCCGACCGTGGCCGCCGTCGTGCCGACCGCACCGGCTGCACCCGCTGCACAGGGTGGCCTGTTCGACCGCATTTTCGGCTGGCTGAAAAAGCGCAGCGACGATGCGCCGGCAGCCGCGCCCGCCCCCGCACCGGTGGCCGCGCTCACGCGTAGCGAACGTCCGGCGGGCGAACGCTCGGGTGGACGTGACCGCAAGCCCGGCCAGCGCCGCGGCCGCAGTGAAGGCCGTGGTGAAGGTCGCAACGGCGAAGCGCGCCAGCCCGGCGCACGCACGGCCGAACCGCGTGAGCCGCGGGAAGCGCGCGAGCCCCGTGAACCGCGCGAGACACGCGGTGGCGAGCAGCCCAAGCAGCCGCGTCCGCCGCGCCAACCCAAGCAGCCGCGCCCCGAAGCCGCGCCGCACGAGGCCCTCGTCTCCGACACGCCGCGTGACGACGCTGCAGGCGAAGAGAAACGTGAGCCGCGCAGCCGTCGTGGACGCGGCCGCCGCGGTCGCGGTGAAGGCCGTCCGGAGACCGGCGCGAATGGATCGGGTGCGCCGCACGCCGTCATCGAGCTTGCCGGCTACCGCGCGATCATCGAAATCGCGCGCGCGCCACGCCCCACTCGGGCACCGGCTGCGGCATCCGCGCAGCAGGCATTGCAACTGGACACGCCGGCGGCCGCACCGCTGCCGGGCGCCGTCACGGCGTCGCCCGCTGCCATCCTGGCTGATCTGGCGACCAGCAAGGCCGATCTGCAACAGGTGGAAACCCAGGCCGCCGCCGAAGCAGCTGCCGGCAGCGAGCCGAGCCGTCCGCGTCGCCGTCGTCGCCCCACGGTCAAGGCCGAGGCCGAGCCGGTCAGTCTGATGCAGGTGGAAACCACCGAGCCGGTCGCCCCGGTCGTGGAAACGACCGAGTCGTCTGCACCCCACCCCACCCGCAGACGTTCGCGGCCGCAGGCGGTGCCGGTGCAGGAGCCGCTGGTACAGGTGGAAACGCAGGCGAAATAAAGCCGCACCCACACAAAAAAACGGGGCCGCTGACAGCGGCCCCGTTTTTTTGGCCCGAAAAAGCCGTCAGGCGCCCGGGCGCATTTTCACCCTGCTCTCCCCGCTGATCTCGCGGACCAGTCCCTGCACCGCGTCCTCGATCATGTCGAGGTTTTCCTCAAAGCCATGGGCGCCCCCGTAATACGGGTCGACCACGTCGAGGTTGGGGTACTTGCGGCTGAACGACAGCAGGCGGCGTATCTTGGCGTGGTGGTGCGCCGGCGCACGATCGATCAGCCGGTCATAGTTATCGCCGTCCATCACCAGGATGTAGTCGAAGCGCTCGAAATCGGCGTCCTCCACCTTGCGTCCGCGCAACTGGCTGATGTCCACACCGCGCTGGCGGATCGCCTGCTGCGCACGCGGATCGGGCGACGAGCCAATGTGATAGGCATGGGTGCCGGCGGAATCCACCTCCACGTGCCGGTCGAGCCCCGCGCCCTGCAGCGCCTTGCGCAGCATGCCTTCCGCCATCGGCGAACGGCAAATGTTTCCCATGCACACCATCAAAACCTTAGTCATGTTCTTCCACGCCAAATAACACCTGCTTGAGTTGCTTCAACTGGTCGCGAAGTTCCGCAGCTTTTTCGAATTCCAGGTTTTTCGCCGCGTCCAGCATCTCTTTTTCCAGCTTCTTGACTCGTTTGGTCAGCGTCTTTTCGTCCAATACCTTGTATTCGGCCACCGTCTGCGCCGCCTTGAGCTCCTGGCGCGTGGCGTCGGCATCGTAGACGCCGTCGATGATGTCCTTGATGCGCTTGACCACGCCCCGCGGGACGATGCCATGTTCGGTGTTGAAGGCGATCTGCTTGTTGCGGCGGCGCTCGGTTTCGTCCATCGCGCGGCGCATCGAATCGGTGATGCGGTCGGCATAGAGGATCGCGGTGCCGTGCAGGTGGCGCGCGGCGCGACCGATGGTCTGGATCAGCGAGCGTTCAGAGCGCAGGAAGCCTTCCTTGTCCGCGTCCAGAATCGCCACCAGCGACACCTCCGGAATGTCGAGGCCCTCGCGCAGCAGGTTGATGCCGACCAGCACGTCGAACTCGCCCAGCCGCAGGTCGCGGATGATTTCGACGCGCTCGACGGTGTCGATATCCGAATGCAGGTAGCGCACCTTGATGCCGTGCTCGGCGAGGTAGTCGGTCAGGTCTTCCGCCATGCGCTTGGTCAGCGTGGTGACCAGCACACGTTCGCCGACGGCGGTGCGTTTCTTCGCTTCGCTCATCAGGTCGTCGACCTGCGTCCCGACCGGGCGCACCTCGATCAGCGGATCGACCAGGCCGGTCGGACGCACCACCTGCTCGACCACCTGGCCGGCGTGCTCGGCCTCGTATTTCGCAGGCGTCGCGGAGACGAACACGGTCTGCGGCATCAACCCCTCGAATTCCTCGAACTTAAGCGGCCGGTTGTCGAGCGCCGACGGCAGGCGGAAACCGTAATCGACCAGGTTTTCCTTGCGCGAGCGGTCGCCCTTGTACATGCCGCCGACCTGGGTCACGGTGACGTGCGATTCGTCGATGAACATCAGCGCGTCCTTCGCCAGGTAGTCGATCAGCGTCGGCGGCGGCTCGCCAGGCTGGCGCCCGGACAGATGGCGGGAATAGTTCTCGATGCCCTTGCAGAAGCCCAGTTCGTGCATCATTTCCAGATCGAAACGGGTGCGCTGCTCCAGCCGCTGCGCCTCGACCAGCTTGCCGTTGGCGTAATACCACTCCAGCCGATCGCGCAGCTCGACCTTGATTTTCTCAATCGCTTTTAAGGTCGTCTCGCGCGGCGTCACGTAATGGCTCGACGGGAACACGGTAAAGCGCGCCACCTTCTGCAAGATCTGCCCGGTCAGCGGGTCGAACAGGTGCAGCGTCTCCAGCACGTCGTCGAACAGCTCGACGCGGATCGCGGTTTCGGCGTGTTCCGCCGGGAAAATGTCGATGACATCGCCGCGCACGCGGAACACGCCCCGCTTGAACTCGACGTCGTTGCGGTCGTACTGCATCTGTGTCAGCCGCGTGATGACGTCGCGCTGCGTCATTTTCTCGTTCTCGCGCAACAGCAGGATCATGCTGTGGTAGTCGGACGGGTCGCCGATACCGTAGATCGCCGACACGGTGCAGACGATGATGGTGTCGCGCCGTTCCAGCAGCGATTTGGTCGCCGACAGCCGCATCTGCTCGATGTGCTCGTTGATGCTGGAGTCTTTCTCGATGAACAGGTCACGCGCCGGCACGTAGGCTTCGGGCTGGTAGTAGTCGTAATAGGAGACGAAATACTCGACCGCGTTTTCCGGGAAGAACTCGCGCATCTCGGAATACAGCTGCGCCGCCAGTGTCTTGTTGGGCGCCATGATCAGCGCCGGGCGGCCGGTCTGCGCGATCACGTTGGCCATGGTGAAGGTCTTGCCCGAACCGGTCACCCCCAGCAGCGTCTGGTAGGCGAGGCCGTCCCCGATGCCCTCGACCAGATGGGCGATCGCAGCCGGCTGGTCGCCGGCCGGCGGAAACGGCTGAAACAGACGGAAGGGGCTATTGGGGAAGGTGACGAACACAGGTAAAATCGCGCGGCTCAAACTTGACGATAGTAGCACTTCCGCCTTGGCGGATGCTCTGAAGGAACCACTGTGGAACTCTCCCGCCGCGTACAGGCCATCAAGCCCTCGCCCACCCTGGCCGTCACCGCCCGCGCCGCTGCGCTCAAGGCGACCGGCCGCGACATCATCGGCCTCGGCGCCGGCGAACCCGACTTCGACACCCCGCAGCACATCAAGGACGCGGCGATCGGGGCGATCAACGCGGGTTTCACCAAATACACCGCGGTCGACGGCACCCCCGGCCTGAAGGCGGCGGTCATCGCCAAGTTCAAGCGCGACAATGGCTTCGACTACACGCCCAAGCAGATCCTGGTGTCGTGCGGTGGCAAGCAGAGCTTCTTCAACCTGGTCCAGGCCGTCATCAATGCCGGCGACGAGGTCATCATCCCGGCGCCGTACTGGGTCTCGTATCCCGACATCGTCATCCTTGCCGACGGCAAGCCGGTGATCGTCGAGGCCGGCATCGAGCAGGGCTTCAAGATCACCCCGGCGCAGCTGGACGCGGCGATCACCCCGAAGACCCGGCTGTTCGTCATCAACAGCCCGTCCAACCCCACCGGCGCGGTCTACACCCGCGACGAGCTGGCCGCGCTGGGCGAAGTGCTGAAGAAGCACCCGCACGTGCTGATCGCCAGCGACGACATGTACGAGCACATCCGCCTGGACGACGTGCCGTTCGTCAACATCCTCAACGCCTGCCCCGACCTCTACAACCGCACCCTGGTGCTGAACGGCGTGTCGAAAGCCTATTCGATGACCGGCTGGCGCATCGGCTACGCCGCCGGCCCCGAAGCCATCATGCGCGCCATGACCAACGTGCAGTCGCAGTCGACCTCCAACCCCACCTCGATCTCGCAGGTGGCCGCCGAAGCCGCGCTGAACGGCGACCAGGGCTGCATCACCCCGATGCTCGACGCCTTCAAGGCTCGCCACCGCTACGTCGTCGATGCGCTCAACGCCATCCCCGGCTTCAAGTGCGTCGACAGCGGCGGCGCCTTCTACGCCTTTCCCGACGTGCGTCCCGCGATCATGAACCTGTTGGCGCGCGACATCATCGAAGCGCCGACCGACATCGCGTTTTCCGAATACCTGCTGGAATCCGCCGACGTCGCCGTCGTCCCCGGCTCGGCCTTCGGCGCCGAAGGCTACATCCGGCTGTCGTTCGCCACCTCGCAAGCCAATCTGGAAAAGGCGCTCAAACGCATCGCCCAGGCACTGGCCTAGCCTCGTGCCCGCCGCGCAGGTAGGCTAGCGACCATGCGCACTCCCACCCTGCCCCCTCCGCGCGGCACGCTGTCCTGGCTGCTGCAGCTGGGCTATACCACTGCGCGCCTGTTCAAGCAGAACAGTCTGCAGAACCACGCCGCGGCGACTTCGTTCTATTTCCTGCTGTCGGCCACGCCGCTGCTGCTGCTGCTGAGCTACGCGCTGCAACTGCTGGGGCAGCTCGCCGAAAACTCGGTGCCCGCCAGCATCCTGATGGCCGCGCTCTACAGCCAGCTGCAACTCGACAGCCTGACCACGCTCGGCTTCATCCCGCGTCAGACCCAGCTTGCCGCCGGTGGCGTCGGCCTCGTCACCCTGATCGTGTCGTCGCGCGGGCTGGTGCATTCGGTCGAAGGCGCCTTCCGCGTCCTGTTCCCCAGCCAGGGCAAACACAACATGGTGCTGTCGTGGGTGCTGCCGCTGATCATCCTGCCGGTGCTGTTCCTGCTGATGGGGCTAGCCGCCGTGGCCCAGGTGGCGCTGAACTTTCTGGCGCAGAACGACTTCATCGGCACCGGCAATGCGCTGGTGCTCCAGGCGCTCAACGCGCTGTTCGGCTTTGCCATGGTGTGGATGCTGCTGTTCGCCGCCTACTGGCGGCTGCCGCGCCAGCATCCGCGCGCGCGCGTCGCCGCCGTGTTCGCGCTGCTGGCCACCGTGAACCTGGCGCTGCTGCTGGTGCTGTTCGGCGCCTTCTTCAAGCTGGAAAACTACAACAGCCTGTACGGCGCGGTCGGCGGCGTGGTGTTCGTGCTGATCGGCGCCTTTTTCGCCTTCCTGCTGCTGTATCTGTGGGCGCAGGCGTTGTATGCCTATGGCAAGGCCGACATCACCGCGCTGGAAAAGCTGTTTCTCGGCGGCAGCGGCGAAGGCGCCAGCAAGCTCGAAGGCTTCGTCTTCGGCGACGCCCACCGCCTGCTGGAAAAATACGGCCAGGTTCATCCCCCCGGCCATATCCTGATCGAGGAAGGCGACGACTCGCGCACCGCCTATTTCCTCTATGCCGGCACCGCCGTGGTCTACAAGAACACCGACAGCGGACGGCGCCATCTGGGTGCCCTCAGCGAAGGCCAGCTGTTCGGCGAAATGGCCTATCTCTTGAGCGAGAAACGCACCGCCTCAGTGGTGGCCGAAACCGAGATCACCGTGCTGGCGCTGCCGCCGCAGATCATGGAAGAACTGATGCGCCACTCGGCCCCGCTGTCGCGCCGCATCATCGACATCCTGTGCCAGCGGCTGGAGCGGATGAACCTGGCGAACCCGGGCTGAGGATCGGATATACTGTATGCATATACAGTATATTTAACATCTGTCGTCGTCCCGGAAAAAAGCCGGGCGAGGATTGAGTGTTCCCCCGGAGCACCCCATGTCCCTGCATTCGCTTTACGTCGACCTCAATTCCTTTTTCGCCTCGGCCGAGCAGCAGTTGCGACCCGAGCTGCGCGGCCGCCCGGTCGGCGTGCTGCCGGTGATGGCCGACACCACCTGCTGCATCGCCGCCAGCATCGACGCCAAGCGCTTTGGCATCAAAACCGGCACGCCGGTGTGGCAGGCCAGAAAGCTGTGCAAGGACATCGTCTTCGTGCAGGCACGGCCGGCCGCCTATGTCGAGATCCACCATCGCATCATTGCCGCGGTCGAGTCGTGCACCCCGGTCGGCGAAGTGCTGTCGATCGACGAAATGGCCTGCGAACTGATGGGCAGCGACCGCCAGGAAGCCCATGCCGTCAAACTCGGCAATGAGATCAAGCAGGCGATCTACACCCAGGTCGGTGAAGTGCTGCACAGTTCGGTCGGCATCGCGCCCAACCGCTTCCTCGCCAAGACCGCGTCCAACATGCAAAAGCCCGACGGCCTCGTCGTCATCCGCCAGGACGAACTGCCGCAGCGGCTGTACGGCCTGAAACTCGGCGCCCTGAACGGCATCGGCCGCGCGATGGAACAGCGCCTCAACCAGCTCGGCATCCACAGCGTCGAGCAGCTCTGCACCGCCAGCCGCGAAACCCTGCGCCACGCCTGGGGCGGCGTCGAGGGCGAGCGCTATTACGCCAAACTGCGCGGCGACGTACTCGCCTCGCTGCCCACCCAGCGCGCCAGCATCGGCCATTCGCATGTGCTCGCGCCCGAACTGCGCACGCCCGATTCCGCACTCGCCGTGCTCCACCGCCTGCTGCACAAAGCCGCCATGCGTCTGCGCCACTACGGCTATTGCGCTGGCGGCCTCGGCCTGCACCTAAGCTATCTCAAAACCGCCGCCGGCCACGCCCACTGGGTCGACCAGGCCCGCTTCTCGCCGCACGCCGACACGCTCCGGCTCAACCCCGTGCTGGCCGAACTGTGGCAGCGCCGCCCGCCCGATCCCGGTCCCCTCCTCAAGGTCGGCGTCGTCCTCACCCACCTGGTCGAGCACAACCAGGTCACCCGCGACCTGTTCGACCCCGAGGACCAGCACGCGCCCCTCAACAGCGTGCTCGACCGGATCAACCAGCGCTACGGCCCCAATACCCTGTATTTTGGCGGCGCCCACCATGGCCGCGGCGCCGCGCCCATGCGCATCGCCTTCAGCCATGTGCCCGAATTGCAGGTGGAAAGTGACGGTTGAGACTTGACCGGAACGCCCGTCATCTCTAGAATGCGCGCTTCCCTATTCCCCGATAGCTCAGTCGGTAGAGCGACGGACTGTTAATCCGCAGGTCCCTGGTTCGAGCCCAGGTCGGGGAGCCACGAATTCATGCACTTAGGCCACCTCAGGGGTGGTCTTTTTGCGTTCTCCGGGTCTGTGCAGGCCGCTCCAGGGGGCCCGGTTAGCGTCTCTCGCTCATCCACACGTCAAAGGAATCGACATGCAGACAGACCAGGTTCTAAACCACTTGAAAAAACATGGCCAGCTTCTCGACCTGGAAATCGCCTCGGCAACCGGCATCGCACTGCCTCAGGTACGCAAAGTACTTGCTGACTTGATGGCACGCAAGGAAATATCCCAGTGCAGCGTCACCCACTTCAACGGCAACAAGCGTGTTGAGGGGTTTCAGTGCCGTATTTCGGGTTATGTGCCGCCCGTCGCACCCGGTCGCAAGGCTGGAAAAAGCGTCTCATCCGACTAGCAACGCGGCAGCCATCGAAGCATATTCGGTCCAGGAGTCCAGCGGGTGATCCCTTCAGCGAGGGGTGATCCCAGTGGGTTTCAACCAATTTTAAGAGCACCCCCCGTGACCAACGCACAACGCCGAGCTGCCTGGCTCGCCAGGCAGGCCAAAGAGAAGTCTTCAGGTAACGCCAGCCAGCCTGAGCCTACGCCTATACCCACGCCCAGCAGCGTGTTCTGCCCCCATGAGGCGGGCGCGTATTACCTTGCTTCCGTGAATACTGTCGGCACGTTCAAGATGTTCGCCAGGGACCTCAAGCCGCCCGTCTACACCTACGACATCACCACCGTGCGTTTTGAATTGAATCCTGAAACTGGAAAATGGATCTGGTTTGATGGCGAGAAACATCAATCCCCGCGCAAGAACCAGGATGGTTGGCGTCTTGGCAGCAAGCGGTTGCACGACACCCGCGAAAGCGCAGAAGCCGAGCTTCAGCGCGAGATGGCCAAGAACGGCGACCGGGTGACCAAGGTGCATGACCTGCCCGATGATGCGACTGCGCTGAAAAAGATCCGCAGCGCCCACCACCCTGACCGCAATCCCGATTCCGACGGCGATCTCTATCAGGCTGTAGTCGAGAAGCTGGACAGGATGCGCACGCTGACCCTGCGGGCCGAAGCCTGATAGCGTCTGGATCCGTACAGCCCACGCTTGCCCGGTGGGTTATGCAATCAGCATACGCACTGCACAGCTGGGAATCGATCAACGCGTCAGCCACCCCATCAAGCTGTTATCGCATCGATATGCCAGGCGTTGTCTGACAAGGTTTGCAACCATGCAAGAGATCCAGCCCAACAATCCGCTACACGGTGTCACGCTTGCACAGGTATTGAACGAACTGGTTACGTTCTATGGCTGGGATGCGTTGGGGCGGAAAATCGAAATCCGCTGTTTCACCCATGACCCGAGTATTGCGTCGAGCCTCAAATTTCTTCGTCGTACCCCGTGGGCACGGGAGCGTGTGGAATCGCTGTATATCGAAATGCTTCGAGGCATGGGTACCAAGCAGCTGTAATCCGCAGGTCCCGGGCTCGAGCTCAGTTCGGGGAGCCAAAATACAAAGGCCCGCAGTGATGCGGGCCTTTTTCATGTCTGCTTTTGGCTCGGGAGCCAACTGCCTGATGTTGACGTTATCTTGTAACGGCCTGCGCGGTTGCGGGCCGTTTCTACGTCATTGCGGATCTCCGCGCGACCGGTCAGATCCGCGTGGCCGCCGGATTTACGGCTTCTTGGGCGTGGTGTATTTGACCACTTTATGGAACGGTTCCCAGATGGTGTCGTAGCCGACGTAACCCTTCTCGGTCGGCGCTTTTTGCCGGGTGGTCACAAAGCGTGATTTACCTTCCGGGACTGGACGCTTGATTTTGGTGGGTTCGCTCATGGTTTACCTCGTCTCATTGGAAAATTGGGCTTGGAAACACCGTATCCGGCAGTTTGCAAATCATTCAAACGGGAACGGCGCGACAGTTGTTTAGGTCAGGGGCCGCTTCCACCTTGCCGCCGTACTGGATTTCCGCGTCTGTGGCATCACGCACCATCAGGATCTCAAGCTTGAAAATCACTTCCCGGCCGCACAGCGGGTTATTGCCGTCAATCGTCACCGTTTTTTTGTCCACTCGGGTCACCAGAAAACTCCTGGTTTGACCATTGTCGTTTTCCATCAGGATGGCGGTGCCGACTTCACGGTAGGCCTCGGGGACGTTCGCGATGGCTTCGATAATCACCAGTGCTTCATCGCGGGGGCCATAGATGTCGTTGCAGTCGATGTGCACTTCGATGATATCGCCCTCGGATTTGCCTTCCAGCGCGTCCATGACCCGGGGTGACAAGATCTCGTTGACGCCATGAACATAGCCCAGCGGAAACTCGACCTGCGTCAGCACCTGGCGTGTTTTCTGGTCGATGACCTTGTAGGTCAGTTCGACATATTTGTTGGCTTCGATGATGGCTTTCATGGGTATCCCGAGGTTTCAGAAAATGGAGGCGGCAAAGATGCGCACCTCGCCTTGTTCATAGCCCAGGACCAGCCGGCCGAGCCATTCCCCTTCCCGCTTCGTGCTTCGGACCCGGTATAGCACCGTGACATGCTGCCCTCTACGGATGATGCCAAGGTAATCCCATTCTTTGTGCAGGCTTCGGGTCAGTTCGCTGTTGGCGAACTGTTTGCCGACTTCGATTTCATTGAGGCCGAGCAGCAGGTCGTAGGAGAACTTGCGGATGAATTTGCCGTATTGCCCCTGGTTGGAGTATTTGATCAGGTCGTTCCACATGGGGTGGGCGAGCTCCAGAATCGCCTCGTCTGTGTGATCGATGATGTTGATGGAGGTCTTGGGTGTGGCTTCGACAACAGAACTGCTCATGAGTCATTCCTGATGGTTCGCTAAAAAATAACTGCGCAATAAACGTGCGGGTCTTTAGGGAGGCCAGCAGCGGCCAGCAGGCGCACCGCCGGGGCTTCGGCTTATTCGTCCTTGCCGACCAGGTGGTAGCACGGGGCCTTTTCCATGGTGTATTCGCCGGTCTCGGGATCGCGACGCGATACGGTGAGAACGTGCCAGTTTGCATCGTCGAGCTTCATCGCATCCCCCCGGTAGTAGTAGCCCGGCCAGCGGGTTTCCTTGCGGAACAGGGTGTGTTGCATGACCGCCTCGGAGGTGAGGTGGCGATGCTTCAGTTCCCAGGCGCGCAGCAGTTCATGGATGTCCTCGGCGGCGATTTTTTCAAGGTCTTCTTCCATGATCTTGAGTTTTTTCAGGCCGATTTGCAGCAGTTTGTCGTTGGTCATGTAGTTGACCGTCGCCCCTGCGCAGTACTCGTCCATCAACTTTTGCAGCCGGTCCAGACCCTGTCTGGGGTTGATGTAGTGCGGGTTGACGCTGCCCGCGGTGATTTCGTTTCGGTTGACCCGGTAGTGCTCCATCGGCTTGAAGATTTCTTCGCCGCGACGCTGGATCTGCTCATCGGATACCCGGATGCCCTCGGCCTTGCCGTCGTCGATGTACTTGCACGCCGCCTTGGCCGCCAGACGCCCTTCGGTAAACGAGCCCGACGAGAACGCGTGCGGCGTACCGCCGACGGCATCGCCGGCGCCGAACAGACCTTCGACCGTGGTCATGCGGTTGTAGCCCCAGTAGTACTCCGGCGGGGAAAGGTCCTCCGGACCCGAACACCAGGCGCCGCAACCGGTCGCGTGCGAGCCCATCACATACGGCTCGGAGGTGGTCAGTTCAGGGTTTTCATACTTCGGATTGACATCCGTCGCCGCCCACAGCACGGCCTGACCCACGGTCATGCCGAGGAAGTTATGCCAGCCGATCTCCTCAAGGTGCGGATCCTGGAAGGCCTCCATCGTCACCATGTGGATCGGACCGCGACCGGCGTTCACTTCGGAGATGAAGGCGTGGTTGCGCAGACAGGTCGGAATCGGTTTGTGGGACAGATGCTGACCTTCGGTATCCAGGTATTCCTTGCCGACCATTTCAGTCAGCGCGGGGAACCACTTCGACTCGTACTCTTCGCCATTGCAGTTCTGCGTGTAGGTCTTCAGGTGCAGAAAGTAGGCGCCCACCGGACCGTAACCGTCCTTGAATCGCGCCAGTACGATACGGTTTTCCATCTGGGTCATTTTCGCGCCGGCCTGGATCATCAGGCCATAGGCCGAGCCCGACGACCACGGCGCATACCAGACGCGACCCGCGCCTTCACCCACTGAGCGCGGCTTGAAGATGTTGGAAGCGCCGCCCGCGCCGACAATCACCGTCTTCGACTTGAAGACATGGTAATCACCGGTACGGACGTTAAAGCCGACCGCGCCGGCCACGCGGTTCTCCTTGGCGTCATCCATCAGCAAATGGGTGACGCAGATCCGGTTGAAGACCTTGTCGGCGGATTTCTTGGCGGCCTCGGCGACGATCGGCTTGTAGGATTCGCCGTGAATCATGATCTGCCAACGCCCTTCGCGCTGATAGGTGCCGGTCTTGGGGTTGCGCATGATCGGCAGACCCCACTCTTCGAACTGGTGAACGGCGGAGTCGACGTGACGCGCCATATCGAAAAGCAGGTCTTCGCGCACCATCCCCATCAGGTCCATCCGCGCGTAACGGACGTGGTCTTCAGGCTGGTTCTCGCCCCAACGCGTGCCCATGTAACAGTTGATCGCGTAGAGGCCCTGCGCCACCGCACCCGAACGGTCCATGTTGGCCTTTTCGGCGATGACGATCTTCTTGTCCTGCCCCCAGTAGCGCGCTTCCCACGCAGCACCCGTGCCGCCCAGGCCCGCGCCGACGACGAGGATGTCGATGTTGTTTTCGACAATAGTGTTGTAAGCCATTAGTAGTACACCCCCTCTTTCATCACGAGACCGTTCGATTCCAGCGTATGCAATTCGCCTTCGTCCAGGCGAATGTATTTGGGCTCGTTAAACAGCAACTGGCTATCGCGCATCGCCTGGCTGGGCGCGGGCACATCGGAGAGTTGCGGAATGTGTTTGCCCCAGGGTTTGGTCGTGATCGGCGCCAGCAGCTCCATGTCTTTTTCGCCGTTGCGGAACTTGATGCGCCAGGCAATGACGCCTTTTTCCTCGTCGCGGCGGACGCGCACCGAATGGCCCAGCGGGGCGAAGTCGGCGTAACCGCGCACATCGATCGCGTCATGCGGGCAGGCCTTGACGCACGAGTAGCACTCCCAGCACATGTTCGGCTCGATGTTGTAGGCGCGCCGCGTGACTTTATCGATGTGCATGATGTCTGACGGACAGATGTCAACGCAGTGTCCGCAGCCATCGCAACGCGTCATGTACACAAAGGTAGGCATGGGGTTCCTCTCGATTCTGTTGGATTGCCGGGGTTGTTAATTGATGGGGCGATTAAAAATGGCTGGACGGTTCACGCTTGATGCCCAGTCCCATGTTGGGCGGGTTGGCGCCCATGTAGGTCGGGATATCCGGAAACCTCGCCTGCACGTCAGGATCCGACAAATCGTAGATGGCGGGCATGTTCTCTCTCGAACCATCCGCCTTGATGATGCGCTTCTGGAAAGCGGCCGCAGGCTTGAAGAACATGTGTGCGAACTTGGACCAGTACACCGAGCCGAAAAGCAGCGTGCTAAAGGCGACGAACAATACGAAGAACAGCATGTTCAGCGTGTCGACGCCCAGGGTGAAAGACCAGAGCAGCGCGAAGGTGGCCATGCCAAGCAGGCCGATGATGAAAAGGTCGCCGCGTCCGTTCAGCTGATACCACTTGACGCCCTCGGAGGCGACATCGACCCGGATGCTGAACCAGAACCAGTAACCCCCCAGGCACAGCATGGCCGCGCCCAGGTGCCAAAGCAGCGGCAGGATAGTCGGTGCCGGATCTTCCAGGGTCGGATAGGCAAAGATCAGTATCGCCGTGGTGACGACAAAAACGATGAAGCCGTACATGGTGAAGAGGTGCGAAATGCGGCGCTTCGGATTGGCGAATTCGCCCGAGGTCAGCACCTCATTGGCGACGGTCTTCAAGGCCAGTGCGCCTTTTTCACCCGCACCGAGCGTACGCGTCGCGTTCTTTTTGGCCTTCCTGGCATTCTCGAAAAAGTACTGGGCGCTTTTCTTGTGGAGCATGTCGAGTATCGTCCCGGCCACCACCAGAAGGATCATCAGCACGACGTATGCCTGCATGGCAGTCGGGGGTATGACGGCGGCGAGTTCGGCGAAGGGGTTACTAGCGAACATGGGCTCAGGTCTCCTAAGAGTCTCTAAAACACGAACACGCGTCCTTCGTTTACGAAACAGCTAAGAAAATCAATGGCGAGGAACCGTGGCACGCAGGAAAGCGGTACTTAATGGCAAAAATCGTCGAACTCAATGCTGCAGACTACAGATGCATGTTAGACCATGAAAATAAACATGCTCAGGATTGGTCAATTTGCCTATCAAGCCGCCAGATCATGGAATGGTCGAGAACCGGACATATAAATAGATCAATATCAAACTTGTGCGCGGGAAACATGAATAGATGAGTCGTGCCAGACTTTGCCTTTATGATCCATCTCATTGTTCAATGACACCCTGGCGGATCCCCCTTGGATACTGATACACCCGAATCAAGTCGCAAGGCGCTGATCGACGCCCTGCTTCTCAAGCTCCCTGGCGTGAGCGCAAGAAAAATCAGCGGCCTTGATGCCTACTTCGTCAGCGACAAGATGTTCGCCTGCATCAGCGGTCGCGGCGTCGGACTGCGCCTGCCCGCCGCCACCGCGACCGAACTGCAGTTCTCAAGGGGCGATGTCGTCTCGTTCCAGCCCGGCGGTATGGCCAGCACTCGGGAATGGGTACAGATCGACCGCGCCGATGCGGCCGAGTACGAGAAGGATCTCGAACTGTTTCAGGCTTCGCTCGCGTTCGTGAAATCCGCCCGGACCCGATAGATCGGCAGCGTCGTCGACACTCGCCTGGGGCTGGTTTCGCAGGCCCTGGTTCGGACCCAGGTCGGGGAGCGAAATACAAAAATGCCCGCATAGCGGCGGGCATTTTTCATTCCGGAATTCTCAATGCGTGCAGTTCACGCCCAATACTTCGCCTTGTCCGGCAGCACCCAGCGCACACCGCCGCGTGCGTCTTCCTTGTCGCCGCGATAGCGCGGGATCAGGTGGATGTGCAGGTGGGGCACGCTCTGCCCGCCGGCCTGGCCGTGATTGATGCCAATGTTGTAGCCGTCGGGCTGGTGATGGCGGTCGAGGATGTCCTTGGCCTGCGCCAGCATGCGGAACATCGCCAGATGCTCGGCCTCGGTGGCTTCGAACAGGGTGGCGAAGTGGCGGCGCGGAATGATGACGCTGTGGCCGAGCGAGACGGGAAATCCATCGCGGTAGGCGACGGCCAGTTCCTCTTCGGCGACGATGCGGTGCGGGTCCAGTTGGCAGAATGGACAGGGTCGGGTTTCAGCTGAGGTCATGCCTTGGGTGTGCTCGTGTCGTTGTCATGAATCGTTTCGATCCGGCCGCGCGGTCGCGACCGGAGGATGCTGCAGAGGCTTGCGCGGATTCGAGTTTAACCGATGCGCGGCTCGTTTCAGCCGCCCGGGGCAGGCACTTCAGCCCAGGGTGGGCATGGCCAGCGAGCTGTCGGTGCGCTCGGCCGGCGCCGGCCAGCGGCGGGTGACGACCTTGGTGCGCGTGTAGAAGACCACGCCTTCCATGCCGTGCATGTGAAGGTCGCCGAACAGCGAGGCTTTCCAGCCGCCAAAGGAGAAGAAGGCCATCGGCACCGGGATCGGCACGTTGACGCCGACCATGCCGACTTCGATCTCGTTTTCGAAGCGGCGCGCCCAGTGGCCGGAGCCGGTGAAAATCGCGGTGCCGTTGCCGTAGGGGTTGGCGTTGATCAGATGGACCGCCGCATCGAAGCTGTCCGCCCGCAACACGATCAGCACCGGGCCAAAAATCTCTTCGCGGTAGATGTCCATGTCCGGCGACACGCGGTCGAACAGGGTGGGGCCGATAAAAAAGCCGCGCTCGCCGCCGGCGACGTCGATGCCGCGTCCGTCGAGCACCAGTTCGGCGCCCTGGTCGACGCCGCTGCCGATCAGGTCAACGATGCGCTCGCGATGCGCCTGTGAAATCACCGGGCCCATGCCGACGTCCGCGGTGTCGCCGCGCCCGACCCGGATCTGCGCCGCCCGCTCGCGCAGCAGCGGCAGCAGGCGATCGCCCGCCTCGCCCACTGCCACCACGGTGGAAATCGCCATGCAGCGTTCCCCGGCAGAGCCGTAGGCCGCGCCGACCAGCGCATCGGCGGTGAACGCCATGTCGGCGTCGGGCATCACCACGGCATGGTTCTTGGCGCCGCCCAGCGCCTGCACGCGCTTGCCGTTGCGAGCCGCTGTTTCGTAGATGTGCCTGGCCACCGGGGTGGAGCCGACAAAGGAAATGGCGCCGACGTCGGGATGCTCGAGCAGCGCCTCGACCGCCTCCTTGTCGCCGGGCACGACATTAAAGACGCCATCGGGCAGCCCTGCGTCCTTGAACAGCTCGGCCATGCGCAGGCTGCACGAGGGCACTTTTTCCGAGGGCTTGAGAACGAAGGTGTTGCCGCAGGCGATGGCGACCGGAAACATCCACAGCGGCACCATGGCGGGGAAATTGAACGGCGTGATGCCGGCACACACCCCCACCGGCTGCAGCATCGAATGGCAGTCGACGCCGCGGCCGACGTCTTCGGCGTGCTCGCCTTTCAGCAGATGCGGCACGCCGCAGGCGAATTCGATCACCTCGATGCCGCGCTGTACCGAGCCGACGGCGTCGAGCACGGTCTTGCCGTGTTCTTCCGAGGCCAGCCGCGCGAGTTCGTCGCGATGCTGTTCCATCAGTTCGCAAAAACGGGTGAGGATGCGCGCGCGGCGCAAGGGCGTGGTCTCGCGCCAGGCGGGGAACGCGGCCCGCGCCGCCATCACCGCAGCATCGATGTCGCGCCGGCTTGCCAGCGGCACACGCCGGATCACTTCGCCGCTGGCCGGGTTGAACACGTCGGCCATGCGGCTGCCCTGCGACAGGGTGCGCTGACCGTTGATCCACAGATGCAGGCTTGTGACTGTCATGGCGTGCTCCTTTCTGCCGGGCGCGCGCTGCACACCCGCCGATGCGAGGACCTCAGTTTAGCGCTGGCCAGTCCGCGTGTTCATCGCGGGCGATGGCGCATGCCGGAGACGGGCCGCACGGGTTACTGGATATTCGTCTAGTACGAAATAGCTACTTTAAAAAACAATTAAGCAATGGACTATTTGTACCAGTTCGCTTGTCGCGCATATGGGATTACAGATATATTGCGTATGCTGTTAAGAAGGGCATTCAAACTGAACGCGCCCAGCCAAAAACAACAATGGAGGCGCTACGCCATGCAGTCCGACAAGGTCATCCTGCTGGTTGAAGACAATCCTGATGACGAGGCGCTCACGCTGCGAGCGCTGAAAAAGAACAACATCTACAACGAAGTCGTCGTGGCGCGCGACGGCGTCGAGGCACTCGACTACCTTTTCGGCACCGGCACCTATGCCGGCCGCGATACGCGCATCCAGCCCCAGATCGTGCTGCTCGACCTCAAGCTGCCGCGCGTCGACGGGCTCGAGGTGCTGCGGCAGATGCGAGCCGACCCGCGCACCGCGCTGCAGCCGGTGGCGGTGCTCACCACATCCAACGAAGAGCGAGACGTGCTTTCCAGCTATCAGCTCGGCGCCAACAGCTATATTCGCAAACCGGTCGATTTCGAGCAGTTCATGGAAGCCGTGCGCCAGATGGGCCTCTATTGGCTGGTGGTCAACGTGCCGCCCCCTGCCCAAGCCTGAACCATGAACCAGCCCCTGCGCCTGCTGCTGGTCGAGGACTCCGAGGACGACGCCCTGCTGGTGGTGCGGGAGCTGTCGAGAAACGGCTTCACCCTCGAGCATGTTCGCGTCGACACGCAAGCCGGCCTGCGCTCGGCGCTGGACGAGGGCGAGTGGGATGTCGTTATCACCGACCACAACATGTCGGGTTTCAATTCGGATGAAACGCTCGCCATCGTGCGCGAACGCGATGTCGACCTACCGATCATCATCGTGTCCGGCAGCATCGGCGAAGACATCGCCGTGGCCGCGATGCGGGGCGGCGCCCACGACTACATCATGAAAGGCAATCTGGCCCGGCTGGCGCCGGCCATCCAGCGCGAACTGCGCGACGCCAAGACCCGCCAGGCGCATCGACAGGCGCGCCAGGCCATCGAGCATATGGCCTTCCACGATGCGCTGACCGGGCTCAACAACCGCTTCGAATTCGAGCACCAACTACGGCGTGCGCTCGAAACCACCGAGCATGGCCATAGCCATGCCCTGCTCTACGTCGACTTGGACCAGTTCAAGATCATCAACGACACCTGCGGCCATGTGGCCGGCGACGAGTTGCTGCGCCAGGTCGCCACCCTGCTCAAGGAGCCCATCCGCGGTGCCGACACCCTGGCCCGCCTGGGCGGCGACGAGTTCGGCGTGCTGCTGCTGGATTGCCCACCGGATCAGGCCCGGCGCATCGGCGAACGCATGCTCGAACTGGTGCGCGACTTCCGTTTCATCTGGCAGGACAAGAACTTCAACATTGGTGCCAGCCTCGGCATGGTGATGCTCGACCATCCCGGCCTCACCCTCGGCGATGCGCTACGCCAGGCCGACATGGCCTGCTATGCCGCCAAGGACAAGGGGCGAAACCGGATCCAGCTCTACCTGCCGGACGACGTCGAGCTGCGCCAGCGCCATGGCGAAATGGAATGGGTCAACCGCATCAACCGCGCGCTGGAAACCGATTTCTTCGAGTTGCACCATCAACGCATCGTTGCGCTGAACGGCGCCCACCCGGCCGAATGCTGTGAGTTCCTGCTACGGATGCGCGAGCCGGGCAACAGTCGCCTGATCCTGCCCGGCACCTTCATCCCCGCCGCCGAACGCTACGGCCTGATGCCGGCGATGGATCGCTGGGTCGTCGCACATTGCCTGAGCCACCTCTCTTCCTGCCGCGCTGCCGCACCCGAGCTCGACAAGGGGCTGGCCTTCATCAACCTGTCCGGCGCAACGCTGAACGACGAGCATTTTCTCGCCTTTGTGAAGGACCAGCTGGAACAGCATGGCATCCCGGCCGCCAGCGTCTGCTTCGAAATCACCGAAACCGCGGCGATCTCCAACCTCAACCATGCGCTCGCCTTCATCGATGGCGTCAAGACGCTCGGCTGCCGCGTCGCGCTCGACGATTTTGGCGCCGGCCTGAGTTCGTTTTCCTACCTGAAAGCCCTGCACGCCGATTATCTGAAGATCGACGGCGGCTTCGTCCGCGACATGCTGGACGATCCCATGGATGCATCGATCGTCGAGGCCATCAACAACATCGGCCACGTAGCCGGCCTCACGACGATTGCCGAATTCGTGGAGTCGGAGGCCCTGCGTGCGCGCCTGGTCGAAATCGGCGTGGACTATGCGCAAGGATATGGTATCCACCGGCCGGAGCCGTTGCCGGTCAATTGAACTCCGGTCTGTCTGCCGTGCGGCGGACAGACCCTCATGCCCAGAAGTGCAGTCTGCAGGAGCGCTCTCATGTCAGCACGCATTCACGCAGGAAAACACCCGAACGCGCCCACCCCGGGCATGGACGCGCAGGATGCAGCGGCATCGCCGATAGACAGCCACTCACCTGACTCAACGGTACCGCCGCGCTACCGCAGCCTGCTGAATTCCGCCCGCGCGATCCCCTGGAAATACGATCTCGCCGAAGACCGCTACACCCATATCGACCCGCAGATCGAGGCCATACTCGGCCACCCGGCCGAGGCCTGGCTCGAGCCGGGCTTCTGGCAGGCGCACATACACCCCGACGACCGCGAATGGGCGCCGCGCTTCTGCTTCGAGGCCGCCCGCCGCGGCGAAGACCACGAGATCGAATACCGCATGCTGGCAGCCGACGGCCGCACGGTATGGTTGCGCGACCACGTCAACGTCATCGGTGGAACCGAGGGCCCGACGCACCTGCAGGGTTTTCTGTTCGACATCAGCGAACAAAAACAGGCGCAGACGGTGATGGAGTTTCTGGCACGCACCACCAGTGCAGACGATCCGGACGATCTGTTCCAGCGCTGCGTGCGCAACCTCGCCCAGGCCTACGGCGCGCGCTATGCCTTCATCGGCCTGCTGCTCGACAGCGGGGAGGACGTGCGCACCCTGGCGGTGTGGGCCAACGATGGGTTGGCCCCCAACTTCGACTACACGCTGGAAGGCACGCCGTGCAAGGACATCCTCGATCTGCGCAAGGAACTGATCCCGCGCGATGCGGCCCGGCTCTATCCCGACGACACGATGTTGGCCCAGATGGGGGTCGAAAGCTACTTCGGCACGCCACTCGTCTCGTCCAGCGGACGGATGCGGGGCCTCATCACCGTGATGGACACCAAGCCCATGCTGTTGACGCGCTGGACGGCGCCGCTGCTCGGCGTCTTCGCCACCCGCGTGGCGGCAGAGCTCGATCGCAAGGATGTCACCGACCGCCTGCGCGAGCTCAATGCCTCACTCGAACAGCGCGTGATGCAGCGCACCGCCGAACTCGAAGCAGCCAACCAGGAGCTGAAGGCGTTTTCCTATTCGGTATCGCACGACCTGCGCGCGCCCTTGCGCGCGATCGATGGCTTCAGCCGCGCTCTGCTGGAGGACTACGCCGGGCTGATCGACACTACCGGCAAGGATTACCTGCAGCGCGTGCGCAACAGCGCCCAGCACATGGGCACGCTGATCGACGACATGCTGAAGCTGTCGCGCGTCACCCAGGCGCCGTTGCAGCCGGAGCCAGTCGACCTCGGCAGCATGGCCGAAGCAGTCGTCGCGCAGCTGCGCCGGCAGGACCCCGCGCGCGACGTACGTGTCGACATCGCGCCCGGCCTGCATGCAGTCGGCGACCCCGGCCTGCTCCGCATCATGCTGGAAAATCTGCTCGGTAACGCCTGGAAATACACTGGCAAGACCGCCGCCGCGCAGATCGTTTTTGATGCCTCGCAGCGGGACGGCGAAACCGTATTCCGGGTGTGCGACAACGGTACAGGCTTCGACATGCAATACGCCGACAAGCTGTTTGGCGCCTTTCAGCGACTGCACCGGCGTGACGAATTCGAGGGCACCGGCGTCGGGCTGGCCACGGTGCGCCGCATCGTCCACCGCCATGGCGGCCGGGTATGGGCCGAAGCGAAACCGGACCGGGGCGCCCGTTTTCATTTCACGCTTGACCCGCCTGCCCGCCCGGATGCCATCCTGGAAACACGCAGCGACTGAACCGCACACGCAAGATGGAGCGACACATGAGCAGACACATCTGGCTGATTGCCCTCACCGCACTCTGGCTGTCCGGCCCGGCCCAGGCTGAGCTGGTGCTCGGCGTGCACCCCTTCAAGCCCGCCACCCGGGTGGTCGATGCCTTCGCCCCCCTGACACAGTATCTGAGCAACAAGCTCGGGCAACCCGTCACGCTGCGCGTCTCGCAGGATTACCAGGCGCACATCGACGCCACCGGACAGAACGCCTACGACATCGCCTACCTCGGGCCAAGCCTCTATGTGAAGCTGCGCGACGCCCATGGCGAGCGACCCCTGCTGGCGCGCCAACGGATCGGCGATAAGCCCGTTTTTCACAGCAAGATTTTCGTGCGCGCCGATAGCCCGGTGAAGGATCTGGCCGGACTGGACGGCAAGCGTTTCGCCTTCGGCGATCCCAAGTCGACCATGGGCCATCTGGTGCCGCGCTACCAGCTCTGGCAGGCGGGGATCACAGTCGACCGTCTGGCCGGTTACCGCTTCGTCGGCGATCACGTCAATATTGCGCTCGGCGTGCTGGCCGGCGAATTCGATGCCGGCGCGGTCAAGGAAGACGTGTTCTATCAGTATGAAAAACGCGGCCTGCGCGCGATCGCCACCTCGGCGCCCATGTCAGACCACCTGTTCGTCGCCAGCAGCACCATGTCGCCGGCGCTCGTCAGCAAGCTGCGCGGCATCATGCTGGCCATGCATCGGGACCCGAAAGGGCGCGAGGCGCTGCAGGCCGTCACCGCCGGCATCAATGCCCTGGTACCGGTACAGGACAGCGACTATGACTCGCTGCGTGCCGTCCTGAAAAAACTCCACGAACTGGGCGTGCGCGACTGATGTCCGGCCGTCATGCTCACCGCGCTGCCAACCGGCGCGCCCTGCTCATCTTCGTGCTCTCGCTGGCGCTGCTCGTGACCGCCACCGGCTTTGTGGTGGGCATGCTGCAGGGACGCTTTCTGCGTGACGATTCGAATGCGAAATTCCAGACCGAGCTCGCCCTGCTGGGCGAACTGGCCATCGAGCCGCTGCTGCGCTCCGACTACGCGACGGTCGAACGCCTGGTCGATGCCTGGGTACAACGGCGCCCGGAACCGATGAAAATCGCAGCGGTCACGCCCAACGGCTACACGCTGGCCAACGCGCAGAACCGCGATACCGTGGAAAACACGCTGGCGGTCGACCTGCCGGTCGAATTCAACGGCCGCCAATTGCTGACCCTGCATGCGATCACCGATGTGTCCGCCCGCGAACAGGGCGTATCGACCATCGCACGCAATGCCGCGCTCACCGGCGCACTGCTGGTGACGGTGCTCGGATGGGTGATGTGGAGCATCCTGCAACGCACGGCCATCCGCCCGCTGGAAGACCAGGTCGCCGCGCGCGAGCAGAAGGAGCGTGAACTGCAGCAGCGTACGGGGGAGCTCGAATCCGCCATCCGCGAGCTGGAGTCGTTCAGCTATTCGGTCTCGCACGATCTGCGCACGCCACTGCGCGCGATCGATGGGTTCAGCCTGCTGCTAAGTGAAGACTATGCCGCCGTGCTGGACCCCACCGCACAGCAGTACCTCGCGCGCACGCGTGCGGCGGCGCAGCGCATGGGCCAGCTGATCGACGACCTGCTGGGACTGGCGCAGATGACGCACCAGGGCCTGCACCCAACCGACATCGACCTCGGCGCGCTGGCCCGCGACAGCCTGCAACGCCTGGCCATGACCGATCCGCAGCGCAGTGTGGACATCCGCATCGGTGAAGGTCTACACGCTCACGCCGACCGGCAGCTGATGGCCATCGTGCTCGACAACCTGCTTGGTAATGCCTGGAAATACACGTCGCACCGGGAAAACGCGCGGATCGAATTCGACAAGCATGTGCGCGAAGGGCAAACGGTGTTTTTCGTACGCGACAACGGCACCGGCTTCGACATGCGTTACGCCAGCAAGCTCTTCATGCCTTTCCAGCGCCTGCACGGCTCGGACTACCCGGGTACCGGCATCGGTCTTGCCACGGTGCAGCGCATCATTCGCCGCCACGGCGGGCAGATATGGGCGCGGGCCATGCCCGATCAGGGCGCGACCTTCCATTTCACGCTGCCGCTCACGCCTGCGGCGGCGAAACTGCCGGCATGACTCCCATGACGCACCCCGGCAACCCGCGACAGCAAAGCGCACGGATAGGGCGCTGAGGAGACGCACCATGGAAGGCATGCTGCAGACCACCCTGGCCGTACTCGCGGGCGTATGTTTATACGCCACGGTCCACCATCTGTGGGTCGGCCTGCAGCAGCCCCGGCATGCCCTGCACCTGCTGTTCGCCCTGATGTGCCTGCTCGTCAGCGGCTATGCGCTCAACCAGATCAACCTGTATCACGCCGACTCGCCGCAGACGCTGGTTCAGTTTCGCCGCATCCAGCAAACGCTGGCAGGGCTGATACTGGGCCTGCTGCCATGGTTTGTCGCGCTCTATACGGGCATGCGGACGGGCCTGCCCTGTCGCCTCCTCAGCCTTGCATTCGCGGGACTGATCCTGGTTCACTGGATACGACCCTACGGACTTTATTACGACGAATTGCCGATGCTGCAGCAGCGCGTACTGCCGTGGGGCGAGACGATCGTCGATCTGAGCGTTGGAGGGAGTGGTACCGCCCTTGCGATGGCGTCGGCTGCGGTGGCCCTGGTGTTGGCCCACGCCGTGTACGGCTGCGTCCGCCAGTTCCGCCATGGGGTTCGCCGGCGCGCCGTCATGCTGGCGATCGCGCTCGGTCTGTTCTTCATTTCCATCCTGCTCAGCATTGCGGTCAATGCCGGTTACCTCAATTTAATGCATACCCTGGAATTCGGTTTCATTGCGCTGGTCGTGCTGATGAGCGCGACGCTGAGCGGTGAGCTGCATGCGAGCCGCAGTGCGCTCGTGGCCTCGGAAGCGCGCTTTCGGATCCTGGCGGAGCAGGCCACCGACGCGATTTACCTGCACGACACCCAGGGCCAAATCGTCGATGTCAACCAGCAGGCCTGCCGCGAGCTGGGCTACTCGCGCGACGAGCTGATGCGGATGCGCGTGGCCGATATCGAAATCGCAATAAGCCCGGCGAACTCTATGGCAACCTGGGCCACCATGCAGCCCGGCACGCCTGTGACACTGGAAGGCCGGCATCGTCGCAAAGACGGAACGATGTTTCCGGTCGAGGTGCGCATCGGACTGTTCCACGCCGACGGCCGCGATTTCGCGCTGGCAGTTGCCCGCGACATCAGCGCGCGCAAGCAGACCGAAGCGGCGCTGCGGGCCAGCGAGGAGCGCCTGCGCGCAACGCTCGACAATACGCCCGGCGTGGCCGTTCAATGGTATGACCGCGACGGCCACGTGCTGTACTGGAACAAGGCGTCCGAACAGTTGTATGGCGTCCCGGCCGCGCAGGCGATGGGCAAGACCCTGCGCGATTTTCTGTATACGCCCGAGCAGTTCAGCGGTTTTCTCGACGCCATCGCTGGAATCGAACAACAGGGCATGCCCTACGGGCCCGCTGAAATCAACATGCAAAACAGACAGGGTGAAAAAATATGCGTGATTTACACCCTGTTCCAGATCCCGGGCAATGTGAACGAGCCGATCTTCGTCTGCATGGATGTCGACATCAGCGAACGCAAACGTGCCGAGGCCGAGCTACAGCTGCATCGCGAACACCTCGAGGAACTGGTCAGGGCGCGCACCGATGCGATGGATATCGCCAACCGCGAACTCGAAGCCTTCAACTACTCGGTCTCGCATGACCTGCGCTCGCCCCTGCGTGCGGTTGACGGTTTTGCCCTGGCACTGACCGAGGACTACGCCGGCAAGCTCGATGCCACCGGCCAGGACTACCTGCAGCGGATCCGCGGCGGCACGCAGCGCATGTCCGCGCTGATCGATGCCATGCTGCAGCTCTCGCGCATTGGCCGCAAGCCCCTGAAGCCAGGCTCGCTGGATTTGAGCGCCATGGCGCACGAGATTCTGGCCGAGCTCGCCGTTGCCGAACCGGCGCGCCAGGTTGCCATCGACATCACGCCCGGATTGGGCGCCTGGGGCGATGCGCAACTGCTTCATGCGGCGCTCGCCAACCTGTTGGGCAACGCCTGGAAATACAGCGCCAAAACGCCTCACGCCAAAATCACATTCGGACTCCTGCAGCAGGATGGCCAGACGGTCTACTTCGTTCGCGATAACGGCGTCGGCTTCGACATGGTCCACGCCGGCAAGCTGTTCGGCGCCTTCCAGCGCCTGCATCACCGTGCCGAGTTCGAGGGCACCGGCATCGGGCTGGCCACGGTGCAGCGCATCATCCATCGCCACGGGGGGCGCATCTGGGCCGAGGCTGCGCCGGGACAGGGTGCCATCTTCCATTTCACGCTGCCCGTCCAGCCACCTGATGCCGCGTCTGCAAACCCGCCGCCGGGTCTACTATGAAGATATCCAGCGCACCAAGGACCGTCATGCCATTCACCAATCGCCGCGAGGCCGCCGACCGGCTCGCTGAAGCCTTGAAAGCCTACCAAGGCCGGCATCCGCTGATCCTCGCGATCCCGCGCGGGGCAGTACCTATGGGCCAGCGGCTGGCACAGGCGCTGGAGGGCGAGCTCGACGTGGTGCTGGTACGCAAGCTGCGCGCGCCGTTCAATCCGGAATTCGCGATCGGTTCGATCGACGAATCGGGCTGGATCTATCTGGCGGACCACGCCGAAGCGGCCGGCGGCACCGCCGCCTACCTGAAGCAGGAGAAGCAGGCGCAACTGGAAACCATCCGCCAGCGGCGCGCGCGCTATACGCCGCTGCGGACGCCGATCGATCCGGCAGGGCGGATCGTGATCGTGGTAGACGATGGCCTGGCCACCGGCGCAACCATGATTTCCGCGCTGCATGCACTGCAGGCAAAAAGGCCGGCACGCCTGATCTGTGCGGTGCCGGTGGCGCCGCCGGATACGCTGGAAAGAATCCGGGAGTATGCCGACGAGGTGGTGTGTCTGGAGACACCGCCGTACTTTCAGGCGGTCGGGCAGTTTTATGCGGACTTTCCGCAGGTCGACGACAGCGAAGTCGAGGCCATACTGAAACAGACTTCGCCGGTCAGTTGACGCGCATTTAACGCGGTTTCACCCGCGTGCCCTCGCCGATCTTGTCGTCCGGGTGGCTGATCACGCGGGTGCCGGCTGCAAGCCCCGACAGCACCTGGGTGGCCAGCCCGGCGCGCTGTCCGGCCTCGACCGGCGTCAGGCGGGCGCGGCCGGCGTCCACCGTGAACACGGCCCAGCCTTCACCATGACGGAACAGCGCGCTGGTCGGCAACTGCAACACCTCGTCGGCCTCCCACAGCACGAAGCGGGCTTCCACCCGGTAGCCGTCGCCCAGCGCCTGCCAGGCCTCGCGCGGCGCGGCGAAATCGACGATCACGCGCACCCGCTGTTCCTCCACGCCGAGCGCCGAAATCTTGGTGAAGCCGCTCGGCTCGACCACCCGCACCGTGCCCGCCAGGGCCGCCTCGCCGCCCCAACGGTCGAGGATGACTTTGGAACCGGGAGCGATTTTCACCGCGTGGGTGGATAACACCTCGACCTCGACTTCGAGGCTGTCTGGATTGCCGATTTCGAGCAGCGGCTGGCCGGCCGCCACCGCGCCCTCGCTTTCCTGCAGCAGCTTCAGCACGCGGGCCGCCACCGGTGCGCGCACCTGCAGCACATCGGCCGCGCCGCCGCTCTGCAAGCTGCTTGTGCTGGCGACCGCGGCGCGCGCGGTGTCGAGCTCGAAACGCGCCACCCGGACCGAATGCGCTGCGGCCTGCTGCACGGCACGGGCGCGGGTTTCTGCCGTGCGCGCGGTATCGAGCGCCTGCGCGGAAATGAAATTCGATTCGCGCAGGGATTCGGCGCGGCTGCGTTCCTGCTGCGCCAGTTGCGCCGCTGCCGTAGCGGCGGCAGCATTCTGCCCGGCCACCGCCAGCGCGGCCTGCGCGGCGCTCACCTGCGCCTGTGCCTGCGCGCGGGTGCGCGGATCGAGCGCCACCGCGCGCAGCGGTTCGATCACCGAGAGCACCTGCCCGGCCGCAACCGCATCCCCCGCCTTGAGGCCGCTGCGGCGCGCGTAGCCGGCCACCGGCGCGGTCACCTGATAGCGCTCCATGACGCGCGTCTTGCCTTCCTCTTCCACCGTCACCGCGAGCGGCGCGCGCGTCACCTCGGCCAGATCGACAGGCACTGCGCGCGGCATCAGGCCAAACGCGATGCCGGCCGCCACAATGACGGCCGTCGCCAGCATTCCAATTTTTGCGCGTGTTTGCATGCCTGTCCTGTTTATTCGCGTGTCTTGAGAACGGCCACCAAGTCGAGTCGGCCCAGCCGCACCCACATCAGCAGACCGGAGAGCAGCGCGGACACGATGACCACCGCCGCCCCCATGGCGTAGTTTTCCGGCGTCAGGATCAGCGGCAGCCGGTAGAGCTCGTTCTGGAACGCCATCACAAGAATGCCGATCAGCCCGATGCCGACCACGAAACCGACCGATATCGCCGCCAGTGTCAGCAGCGCCAATTCTCCCAAGAGGATATAGGCGATCTCGCCACGGGTGAAGCCCAGCACGCGCAGGCTGGCGAGTTCGCGGCCGCGCTCCGACAGCGCGATGCGCGCGCTGTTGTAGACGACACCGAAGCCGATCGCGCCGGCGAGCAGCGTGGCAATCAGGTTGTAGAACAGGATGAATTCGCCGATGGTGGCGTAGAAGCTCTGGATCGCCGCCTTGTTGGCGACCATGCCGAGCACGCGCGGGCGTTCGTGCAACCGCGCGTAGAGCTCGGTTTCCATGCCCGGCTGCACCGCGAGATACGCGCCAGACACCGTGCTGCCCTCGCGCATCAGCGCATTCAGCGAATCCTGCTGCATGTAGGCCGAGACGCCGAGAAACTGTTTGGTGATGCCGAGCACCGGCACCTGCAGCACCGGGCGGCGGCCTTCGAGCACTTCCACCGTCAGCATGTCGCCCGGCTTGACGTGCAGGATTTCGTTCGCCAGGTGGTCGGTCAGCACCACGCCGCCCGGCGGCACCGCCACCGGCTGCAGATTGCTGTCGAGCGAGCGATGCAGCCGACCCTCCGGCTGGATGCCGAAAATCGCGGCGCGATGCCGGTAGGGCCCGAAGCGCAGCACCGCCGGCACGTCGCGAAAGCCTTCCACGTAGTCGACCCCCGGCAGCGCCGCCAGCTCGTGCAGCGCACGGCCGGACGTCGGCTCGATGAAGGACAGCGCCAGGTCCTCGCGCGCAGCCTGGTTGAACTGCACGTCGACGATGAAATCGATCGCGCCTCGCTGGTAGTTGCCCACCATCATCAGCGCACAGGCGCAGGCGATGCCGAGCACGGTCAGCAGCGATTTCAGCGGGCGCCGCTCGATGTGGCGCAGGATCATCCGCGTCGGCGCGGCAAACCACCGCTGCAGGCCGATGCGCTCGACCAGCGTGCTGCGGTAGGCCTCGGGCATTTCCGGCCGCATGCCCTCGGCCGCGGGCAGCCGCACCGCGCGCGCCACCGAAAACAGCGTGCCGCTGACCGCCGCCAGCGCGGTGACGCCGAAAGCGACCCCGATCACGCCGGCATTGAGCCGGTAGTCGAGATAGGGAAAGCGGAATGTCGTTTCCATGTACACGTTGGACAGTCCCTGACCGAACCAGGCGCCGAGCGCCACGCCGCCGGCGACGCCGAGCACCGCCATCAGCAGCACCAGCTTGACGTAGTGCACGCCGATCGACAGGTAGGGATAGCCGAACGCCTTGAGGATGGCGATCTGGTCTCGCTGCAGCGCGATCAGCCGGCTTAGCACCACGTTGAGCAGGAAGGCGGCGACGCCGAGGAAAATGGCGGGAAACACCGTGGCCATGGTCTGCAACTGCTTCAGCTCCTCGGAGAGAAAGCGGTTGGAAAACTGGTCCGCGCGCCCGTAGGCACCGGTGCCGCCGTTGCTTGCCAGCACCGCGTCGACGCGGTCGATCACGTCCGCCTCGATGGCGTCGCGCGCCAGCGTCAGGCTCACCTGGTTGAATGCGCCTTCCATGTCATAGGCTGCGGCCAGCGCATTGCGACCCATCCACAGCACGCCGTAGCGCTTGAAATCCGGAAACATCGAGCCGGGCGCAATCTGGTAGACGTATTCCGGCGACACCGCGACCCCCACCACGGTGAGCTGCTTGCGCTTGCCGTTGATGATCGCGGCGAGCGTGTCGCCCGGCTGGAAACCGTGCGCATCGGCGAAGGTGTCGGACAGCACCACTTCGTCCGTGCTCCACGGCTGCACCATGCGCCCGCGTCGCAGATGCAGCGCATTCAGCAGCGGTTCGCCCGCGTCCGGCAGCGACAGCAGGAGGCCGGTGATGGGATCGGAAAAGCCCGCCACCTCCAGCTTGACCCCGGCCCGCACCCGCGTTTCCACGCGCTCCACCCCGGGCAGCGCGGCAAGCCGCTCGGCGACGGGTTCCGGCGCGCGCTTGAGGCTGGCGAACACCTCGGCAAAGCGATACTCGCTGTAGAAGCGGTCGCGCGTCACGGTCAGCGACTCGTAGGTGGACAACGACATCACCAGGGTAGCGATGCCGCCCATGATCACCGCGGCAATCGCCAGCACCTGGCCGCGCAGGTGCCACAGGTCGCGAAAGAGTTTGCGGTCGAGCGCGCGCATGGCCTTACCAGCTCAACTCGTGTGCCCGCTTCTTTTCGGTATTGGCGTGAATGTCCGCGATCTGGCCGTCTGACAGACGGATCACGCGGTCGGCCATGGCGGCGATGCCGGCGTTGTGGGTGATCAGCACCGTCAGCGTGCCGAGTTCGCGGTTGACCTTTTCCAGCACCTCCAGCACCACCACGCCGGTGGCCGAATCGAGCGCGCCGGTCGGCTCGTCGCACAGCAGCACCGCCGGATTCTTGGCCACCGCTCGGGCGATTGCCACGCGCTGCTGCTCGCCGCCCGAGAGCTGCGCCGGAAAATGATCGAGGCGGCTGCCCAGACCGACCAGCGCCAGCGCGTCTTCCGGACGCATCGGGGCGGTCGAAATCTCGGTCACCGCGGCGACGTTCTCGCGTGCGGTGAGGCTGGGAATCAGGTTGTAGAACTGGAACACGAAGCCGACGTGCTCGCGGCGGAAGCGGGTCAACTCGGCCTCGGAGGCGCCGGTCAGCATATGGTCGAGATAGCGCACCTCGCCGCCGCTGGGCGCATCAAGCCCGCCGAGGATGTTCAGCAGCGTCGACTTGCCGCTGCCCGAGGGGCCGAGCAGCACCACCAGTTCGCCGCGATAGAGCGTGAGGTCGATGCCGCGCAGCGCATGCACTTCGACCTCGCCCATGCGGTAAACCTTGGTGAGGCCGTGGGCAACGAAGATGGCGTGGGCGGGATCGGCAGGCATGAGGCTCATCTTGCCACGCTGCCGGGCGGGCGGCCAGCACGCAGGCCGGGGCCCAGCTCGATTAACTGGACCCTGGCGTTCCCCCCTACGGGGACAAGCGCCGGGGCGACGCTATGGGCAGGTATTCGGCAAACCATCCCGCCGCCCGCATCGCCACCGCTTCCAGCGTGCCGGGTTCCTCGAACAGATGGGTTGCGCCGGGAACGATCACCATTTCCTTCCTGCAGCGCAGCTGGTCGTAGGCCTGCTGGTTGAGGTCGATCACGCCGTCATCGTAGCCGCCCACTAGCAGCAGCGTCGGCGCGGTCACCCGCGCCAGCGCCTGCACGCTCGCCAGATCGGGGCGGCCGCCGCGCGACACCACGGCGCGCGGCGCGTCCCCCAGCGCCGCGGCGGCTTCGAGTGCGGCGGCGGCACCGGTGCTGGCGCCGAAGAAGCCGAGCGGCAATGCCTTCGTTACGTCCTGATCCGCCACCCAGCGCGCCGCGTCGAGCAGGCGCTGCGTCAGCAGGCCGATGTCAAAACGGCGGGAATAATCGCGGTCCTCCTCCGGCGTCAACAGGTCCATCAGCAGCGTGCCGACACCGGCTGCGCGCAGCTCGCCGGCGACGTAGTTATTGCGCGGCGAATGGCGCGACGAGCCGCTGCCGTGGGCGAACAGCACCAGGCCGACGGCGCCCTCGGGAATCACCAGCATGCCCTCGACCGTAGCCTGCCCGGCCGGAATATGGACCAGGGCTTCATGCGTCATGCGCGGTGCTCCCGATGCATGGCGATGGGAATACGGCGGTTGCCGAAGGGGTGGCTGAATACGCCGAAGCGCCCGGCGATGGCGCTGCCGCACTGCGAACAATGGCCATCGGGCGTGAGCCTGTAATCGTCGATGCGATACCAGTCGCGCACAATCAGTGGCGTGTGGCAGCCCGGACAGAACGTGGTGCCGCCGGTGGTGTCGTGCACGTTGCCGGTATAGACGTAATGCAGCCCGGCTTTCAGCGCGATCTCGCGGGCGCGGGTCAGCGTGGCCGGCGGTGTCGGCGGCACGTCGGTCATTTTCCAGTCGGGGTGGAAGGCGGAAAAATGCAGCGGCACCTCGGGGCCGAGTTCTTTCATGATCCACGCGCTCAGCGCCGAGAGTTCGGCGTCGGAATCGTTGTGGCCGGGGATCAAAAGCGTCGTGATCTCGAACCACACGTTCGTCTCGCGCTTCAGGTAGATCAGCGTGTCGAGCACCGGCTGCAGATGCGCACCGGTGAGCTTGACGTAGAACTCATCGGTGAAGCCCTTGAGGTCGACGTTGGCGGCGTCCATCCTGGCGAAGAATTCGCGGCGGGGCGCCTCGGTGATGTAGCCGGCGGTCACCGCGACGGTCTGGAGGCCGCGCGCATGGCAGGCATCGGCCACGTCCATCGCGTACTCGGCGAAGATCACCGGGTCGTTGTAGGTGAAGGCCACGCTCTTGCAGCCGCTTTGCTCGGCGGCCGCGGCGATATCGTCCGGCATCGCGCGGTCGACCAGGGTGTCGGTCTCGCGCGACTTGGAAATGTCCCAGTTCTGGCAGAACTTGCAGGCGAGGTTGCAACCGGCGGTACCGAAGGACAACACCGACGAGCCCGGATAAAAATGGTTGAGCGGCTTCTTCTCGATCGGGTCGATGCAGAAGCCCGACGAGCGACCATAGGTGGTCAGCACCATCTGGCCGCCTTCCATCTTGCGCACGAAGCACAGGCCGCGCTGGCCCTCGTGCAGCTTGCAGTCACGCGGACACAGGTCGCACTGGATGCGGCCGTCGGGCAGCGCGTGCCACCAGCGCGCCGGATGGTGCGACTCGGGGATGCTCATGCGGCCACCTCTTCGGCGCTTACCTTGTTGACATCGAATGGCACGTCGGTGGCGGCCGCATTCGCGGACGTTCGCACGTGCCGAGGCACACTGCTCATGCGGCCCCCTCCTTCCATTTGCTGACGGTATAGCGCGACAGCCGCACCTCCTCCGCCCAGAATGCCACCGGCAGGCCCGCCTTGCGCTTCAGATGCGCGAGGAATTCGGCCGGGTCCGGCAGCTGTTCCCACACCTGCGGCAAGAAAGTGCTCCGGAAATGCCGGTACTCGAACACCACGCCGTCGACGTGTGGCCGCAAGGCGGCCAGCGCGTCCGCTTCACTCGCCGCCACCAGCGGCTCGGAGGCCGACAGCAGCGACACTTCGACGCGGATCGCGTCGAACTCGTCACGGCTCAGCGGCATGAAGCGCGGATCGCGAAATGCCGCCGCCACGGCGTTTTCCTGCACATCCACGCCCAGCGGCCGGTGCGCTTCCAGCGTACCGACGCAGCCGCGCAACTCGCCCTGCCGGGTCAGGGTGACGAAGCTCGCACCGGGCTCCATCAGCCAGCCGGTCTGCGCCGGGGGCATCGCCGGCTGCCCCAGCTTCGAGGCGATTTCGGAACGCGCCAGATTCAGCAGGGTTTCGCCCTTGTCCGGGTCCGGCGGGTCGGGGTCGGCCTCATCCGTGAACGCGAAAGCCGCATAGCCCACCACGCGCTCGGGGTCACCGGCGGTGTCGCTGGAATTGCGCACGTCGAGCGCCACCGGATGCAGGCCGTGCCGCTTCGCCGCCAGCAGCAGGCCATTGACCGGCGTGGCGCCGCAGGCCTGCTCGTGGTTGAGATGCGAATCGAGCGCCAGGATGGCATCGACGGTGCCCGCGTCCACTTTGCGGGCGAGCGCGTCGGGCAGAAAATGCGACAAATCGGAGCTGATCACGATCAGCGTCTCGTCGCCGCCCCACACTGCCTCCAGCACTTCGGCCACTTCGGCCGCGGTGGCTTCGCCCACCGCCAGCGGCAGCAGCTGGAAATCGCCCAGCACCTGCTGCAGGAAGGGCAGCTGCACTTCCAGCGAATGCTCCATCTGATGCGCCGCCGCGCTGCGGACCACCTGCGGCAGCCCGGCCAGGGCCTGCATGCCGGCTTGATCCAGCGTCACCTCGCCCAGCGGGGTGGCAAAGCGGTCCGCCTCAGGCAGCGCCAGGCCGCGTACCGCGACGCGATGGGTGGGGCCGAGCAGCACCACCCGGCGTACCCGGCCGCGCAGCGCCGTCAGCCGGGCATAGGCACTGGCGGCGACCGCGCCGGAGTAAACATAGCCGGCATGCGGCACAATCAGCGCCTTGGGCGCGATAGCCGCCGCGCCCGGCTGCGCGTGGGCAAGCAGGTCGGTCAGGGTGCGCCTGAGCTCGGCCGGATGATCCGGGTAGAACAGGCCGGCAACGGCAGCGGGACGGATGGCAGACATGGGCAATACCTCTACGTTTCAAGCTTAGTAGATGCGGGGGAATTGACCGGATTTCAATGGGGTCCGGCCGGCCTGCCGTTTGCCGCCATAATGGAGCGCTCAAGCCAGGCGGGCTCGTTGCCGTTTCAGGGATTCAATCACCAGGAGGACCATGCGTTCATTCATAGCCGACGACAAGGGCGAACTGCTGCTGTCGATCCTGCGGGAAACGACCACCGAAGTGCTGGTGTTCGACGCGGACACCCTGAAAATCGTCCAGGCCAACCAGGCTGCCAAGCACAACCTGCAATACGGGCTCAAGGCTCTACAAAAGCTGACGCCGCTGGACCTGATGTCGCCGCAGGATGGACGCTCATTCAGCACGCTGCTGGCGCTGCTGAAGAACGGCAAGAAACGCCGCACCACCCTCGACGTGCACCTGCGCCGCGAGGACGGCACGCTCTATCCGGCCGAAACCCGGCTGCTCTATGCGAACGACCGCGAGAAGCCGGTGCTCATCTGCATCACCAACGACGTCAGCCTGCGCGAAACCACGCGGCAGGCGCTGGAGCATTCGGCCTCCGACCTGCGCGCGATCGTGGCGCACATTCCCGGCATGGCCTTCCAGGTCATGCAAAAGCACGATACCCCGCCCACGCTGCGCTACGTCAGCGAACAATCGGCGCAGCTGCTCGGCATCCCGGCAGCCGCCTTGCGCGCCAGGCCGGAACGCTTCTTCAAGCTGATCCTGAAGGAAGATCGCGACAGCTATCTGGCGGGACTGGACGCGTCGGGCGGCGTTCCCCTGAGCTTCAACTGGGTGGGGCGCCTGTGGATGAAGGACTGGAAGGACGTGAAATGGATTGCCATCCGCGTCAGCCAGCGCACTGCTGCAGATGAAACCCTGTGGGACGGCATCATGCTGAACGTGACCCACAGCAAACAGGCCGAAGCGGAAATCCTGCGCTCGCGGGCACAGTTGAGCGCGCTGGCCGCGCACGTCGAAATCGTCAAGGAACAGGAGCGCCTCAAGCTTGCGCGCGAGGTGCATGACGACCTCGGCGGAAATCTCACGGCAATCAAGATCGGCCTGTCGTGGCTGATGCAGCAGTTGCCACCCGGGCAGCAGAAGCTGGCCGAACGCGCCGCCTATCTCGACAGCGTGGTCGACCAGACCTTCGAGGCGGCCCACCGCATCGCTTCCAACCTGCGGCCGGCCGCGCTCGACCTGGGCATCGTCGCGGCCATCGACTGGCAGTTGCAGCGCTTTGCCCACAATACCGATATCGCCACCCAGTTCAGCGCGCCCGACGCGCCGGTTCCGCTCGACGCGGATGCCGCCACCGCCGTTTTCCGCATCGTGCAGGAAGCGCTGACCAATGTCGCCAAGCACGCGCACGCCACCCGGGTCAGACTCAAGCTGGTGCGCGAACCGGACAGCCTGCTGCTCACCCTGACCGACAATGGCCGCGGCATCCAGCCGACCGGCAAGCCGCGGGGCAGGCCGGGTTTCGGGTTGCTCGGCATGCGCGAGCGTGCCGCCGCACTGGGCGGCGAACTCAGCGTCCTGCCCGCCAAACGCGGCGGCACCCAGGTCAGCCTGCGCATTCCGTTGTCTGCCGCGGTGCCCGAGTCGGCGAAATGACGGCATAATCGATCCAAACAGATACCAAGCAGAGACTTCCGTGGCAGCCGTCAAACCCTATCGCATCCTCATCGTCGACGACCACGCCATCGTACGCGAAGGCCTCAAGCAGATCCTGGCCGAGGTCGACGACATCGAGGTCGCCGGCGAGGCCGACTGCTCCAGCCGCGCCCTGCAAATGGCCCGCCGCGAATCCTGGGACATGGTGCTGATGGACATCACCATGCCCGACCGCAGCGGCATCGAGACGCTGGAGTTGATGAAGAAGGAGCATCCCGGCCTGCAGGTGCTGATGCTGTCCATGCACCGCGAAACCCAGTACGCGGTGCGCGCCCTCAAAAGCGGTGCCGCCGGCTACCTCAACAAGCAGAGCGCACCCGCCCAGCTGGTCGATGCGATCCGCATGGTCGCCTCGGGCAAGAAATACATCAGCGCCGAAGTCGCGCAGGAACTCGCCAGCCAGGTCAGCGGCGAACGCGACAGCCTACCGCACGAGGGGCTCTCCAACCGCGAATACCAGACCCTGTGCATGATCGCCTCCGGCCTGCCCGTTTCCGCCATCGCCGACAAGCTCGCGCTGTCGGTCAAGACCATCAGCATGTACCGGGCCCGCCTGCTGAAAAAAATGCAGCTCAAGAACAACGCCGAACTGACCCATTACGCGATCAAGAACGGCTTGCTGGACTGAGTTTTCCCCCGGTGCGGACGCCCTGCGGCCGAGCTAGACCCTACCATGCAAGTGGTGATAGGTTTCAGGCGTGGAAATACGAGGCTTTTCCCGCCTTAATTGGCCCTTTGGCTCCCCCGCTTCCGCACTACCATTCGAATATCCTGATCGTCCCGGCTAGAACCGGGTCCCACAAACATGGCTGAAGCCCGCATCAACCTGGACAACCCGACCGAAGTCGCGCGGGAAACCCTGCGCCGTCTGGCGCTGCGTCGGATTGCCCCGACGCCGGACAATTACCAGACCCTGTACGGGGAAATCGTCGGCGCACCCACGGGTGCAGCAGCCGGCGCGTCGAAGGCGCCCAGCGCCGCCAGCGCACTGACGGCGCTGGCGGGCGAGATCGAAACCCAGCACCCCGCGCTGGCGGCCCAGGCGGCCAGCCTTGTCCGCGCCATCGACAAGCAGGACTGGCGCCAGTGTGGCTGGGTGCTGTCCGACGTCGTTCGCCAGCTCAAGCAGCCGGACGGCAAGGACCGCCTGCCGGCAGAACGCGAGCGGCCGGCACGCGCCGCCGCCGGTCAGTCCCAGGATCCCCAGGCGCAGCTGCGCGAACTGCTGGCGAAGACGCTGGAACTCGGCGTCGCACCGCAGCTCGAGCCGATTCCCCGGCTGGAGGAAAAGGCCCGCGAACTCGCCGTGTCGGTGCGCAAAGCCGACAGCACCGCCGCGCTGGACGCCGCCGCCAGCGGCCTGAAATCGCTGTGGATGAACATTGAAATGCAGGCGTCCGATGCCCGTGGCCTGCAGGACACGCTCAAGCGCGTGCTGCTGCTGCTGGTGGAAAACATCGGCGAACTGCTCGACGACGACACCTGGCTGCGCGGCCAGCTCGACGTGGTGCAAAAGGTCATCGCCGGCCCGATCAAGATCCGTGCGCTGCAGGACGCCGAAAAGCGCCTCAAGGAAGTGATCTACAAGCAGAGCATGGTGAAGCACGGCCTGCGCGAAGCCACCGCCAACCTCAAGGCCACCATGACCACCTTCGTCAGCCGCATGGGCGACGTGGTGGCGGCCAACGACGAATACCAGGGCAAGCTCGCCTCGCACATCGAACGCATCAGCAATACCGAAGACGTGGTCGAGCTCAACCGCATCCTCGAAAACCTGCTCGAAGAAACCCGCAGCGCGCAGGCCGATAGCCACCGCGCCCATCTGCAGCTGATCGAGGAGCGCGACGCCGCCATCAATGCCGAAAGCCGCATCCGCCAGCTGGAAACCGAACTCGCGCAGATGAGCGCGCTGGTGCGCGAGGACCCGATGACCCGCAGCCTCAACCGGCGCGGCCTCGACGACGAATTCGCGCGCGAGGCGGCGCGCGCCGACCGCTACGGCACGCCGTTCAGCCTGGCCGTGCTCGACGTCGACAATTTCAAGTCGCTGAACGACAAGCGCGGCCACAAGGCCGGCGACGAAGCCCTGATCCATCTGGTCGCGGTCGCCAAGGAAGAGTTGCGCATCACCGACCACATCGCGCGCCTGGGCGGCGAGGAATTCCTCATCATCCTGCCCAACACGCCGCTGGGCGAAGCCGAACGCATCATCACCCGCCTGCAGCGCAGCCTCACCAAGAAATATTTCCTCGACAACAACGAGCGTGTGCTGATCACCTTCAGCGCCGGCGTGGCCGAGCGCAGTGCCGGCGAAGCGCAGGAGGCCTCAATCGCCCGCGCCGACGGCGCCATGTATCAGGCCAAGCTGGCCGGCAAGAATCGCGTGTTTCTCGCCCCCGCCGCGCAGGCGGCGCCGCCGGATGCCGAATGAAGCGACTCTATATCCAATGCATCGCACAGGTTTGCACCCAACCCATGAAGTTTTTTGAAAGCCGGCCTTAACTTTCTCCGACCCCCGACGATTCCTCTCACAACGGCGGTTCATGTGGCCCACGCAGCGGGCAGACCAAAGTTGACGGCATCAGAGACCGGACTATTCGACCCACTTAAGGAGAAACATCATGGCACAAGTAATCAACACCAACGTCAGCGCACTGTTCGCCGGCGCAGCACTGAACAAGTCGGCCATCGGCCTGCAAGTCGCCCAGGAGCGCCTGTCATCCGGTCTGCGGATCAACAGCTCCAAGGACGACGCGACCGGCCTCGGCATTGCGACCGGCTACGACAAGCAGATTCGTGGCACCAACGTGGCCACCCGTAACGCCAGCGACGCGATTTCCAAGGCACAGACCAACGACGGTTATGCCGCGCAGATTCACGAAAACCTGAAGCGCCTGTACGAAATCGCCGTGCAGCTGGGCGGCACCGCCTCCGGCCCCGAAGCCACTGCCCTGATCGCGGAAAACGCGCGTATCGCCGGTTTGACGACCGCCGCCACCGCCACCACCGTGGACGGCAACGGCACCCAGGTTACCGGCGTCAGCGCCGTGATCGCCGCCCCGACCGCCACCACGGCTGCCGGCATCACGACCGACATTGGCACCGTGACCACCGCCCGTGCCAACTACGGTGCCGACATGGTGCGCTTCGCTTCTGCGGTGGCCACCATGCAGACCGAATCGGTGAACCTGTCGGCGTCCTTCAGCCGGATCATGGATACCGACTACGCTGCTGAAACGTCGGCACAAGCACGCAACAACATTCTGCAGCAGGCTGGTACCGCGGTTCTGGCGCAGGCCAACCAGACGCCGAGCACCGTGCTGACGCTGTTGCGTTAAGCATAACTAGGCAAGACTCCCAGTCCGGCCCGGCCGGCCTGGGATTTCGCTTAAAGGATATCCATCATGATTATCCAGACTAGTACCCAGATGAATCAGGCTGCACAGCCTGGTGCACGCACCCAAGACGCAGTGCCTGTCAAGGCGGCTGCCGTTGCGGCTGTTACCGTGGCCCCGGCTCCGAATGCCCCTGTGCAACCCACACCCGCCGAGTTGAAAAGCGCCGTTGCAGCGATCAATAGCGTCATGCGACAGTCGAATCTCAACCTTGAATTCAGCGTGGACACCGACACCCGGGAAACCGTGGTGAAAATGGTGGACACCAGCACTGGCGAATTGATTCGCCAGTTTCCGTCCGAAGCAACACTGGCCATATCTCGCGGAATCGAACAATTCCAGCAGGGTATGCTGCTCACCCAAAAGGCTTGAGCCGGGAGGCTGATCATGGCAATCACCGCTTCAACCACGACCGCATTCGATGTGCCCACGCTCGTTTCGCAGCTGATGGGGATCGAGCGCCGTCCCATTGACAGCCTCAACGCCAAGATCAGCAGCTACGAAACCAAGATTTCGTCCTTCGGCACGCTCAGCAGCCTGGTATCGGGATTTCAAACCGCAGCAAAATCCCTGAATACCACGCTGCAGAAACTCTCCGCCACGCCGTCCGATACCGGTGCGATGTCCGCCACGGCAGACAGCACCGCAGTACCCGGCACCTACAGCGTGAACGTAAGCAAGCTTGCCCAATCCCAGAACCTGGTCGCCGCAGGGCAAACCGCCAGCAACGTCGCCATCGGCGACGGAACGGCCACCACGGTCACGATTGACCTCGGCACCATCAGCGGCGGCACGCTGACCAACGGGGTGTACAGCGGCGCTGCGTTCACCTCCAACGGCAGCGGCACGGTCAACGTCGTCATCGACGGCACCAACAACACGCTGGAAGGCATCCGCGACGCGATCAATGCCGCTTCCGCGGGAGTGACTGCGACCATCGTCAACGACGGCAGCGGCACGCCCTACCGTCTGGCCCTGACCTCTAGCAGCACCGGCGCCAGCAACAGCCTGAAAATCACCACCAGCGGCGGCGACGGCAGCATCGACAGCCTGCTGGGCTATGACCCTGCCGGCACGCAAAACCTGAACCAGACCCTGGCCGCCCAGAATGCCAGCCTCACGGTAAATGGCATCGCGATCACCAGCGCGTCCAACACGGTCAGCGGGGCCATCCAGGGCGTCGCGCTGACGCTCAAGAACACGACGGCCACGCCGGCCAGTCTGACCGTCGCGCGCGACACCGCGGCCATCAGCACCGCAGCGTCCGGTTTTGTCGACGCCTATAACGCACTGGCCAGCCAGATCAAGTCGCGTTCCTCATACGGCAGCACAGGCAGCGCGGGCGGCGTCCTCGCGGGGGACAGTGCCCTGCGCACGATGCAGGATCAACTTCGCAACATTTTCATCACGCCTGCAACCGGCGGCACCCTGAGCTCGCTTTCCCAGGTCGGCATTACGTCCAAGGCGGACGGTACGCTGGCGCTGGACAGCAGCGCGCTCAACAGCGCGATTGCGACCGATTACAGTGATGTGGTCAACCTGTTCTCGTCACCTTCGGGTTTCGCCACCCGGATGGATGCGTGGGCCACGACTGCGCTGAGCGCCGGCGGCCTGATCGAGAGCCGAACCGAAAGTCTCAAGAGCTTCGTCAAGGACCGCAGCGAGGAAGTCGACCGGCTGGAAAACCGGATGCTGGCCCTGCAGAAAAAGTACACCGCCGAGTACACCAACTTGAATCTCATGCTGAGCCGCATGAACAGCACCAGCACGTTTTTGACGCAGCAACTGCTCAGCCAGCCGTCAAACAACTAAAGAACCCATCAGGAGAGAGACGTGTATACGAATTTCAGAAGCGCCGCCAACACGTATGCCAATGTAGGGCTGGAGACCGGCGTCGTCGCGGCCAGCCCGCACCAGCTCATCGTGATGCTGTACGAAGGCGCAGAACTGGCCGTGCGGATGGCGATCAAGCACATCAATGAAGGCGACATCCCGAAGAAATCCGCCGCCATCAGCAAGGCCAACAACATCATCGTGGAAGGACTGCAGGCCGCGCTCGATCCGCACCAGGGTGGCGAGATCGCGCAGCAGCTTGAAGCGCTGTACGTCTACATGAGCCAGCGCCTGATGCTCGCGCACATCAACAATCAGACCGCCCCGCTGGAAGAAGTGCTGACCCTGCTGCGCGACCTGCATGGCGCATGGCAACAGATCAGCAACGCCGCGCCCGGCGCATCCCACCATTCCATGGCTGCCTGATCCGGAGATCGACATGACCAGCAACGAAATGCTCAGCACCTACGAATCGCTCTCCGCCCTCACCGGCACCATGCTGACCGCCGCCCGCCAGGGCGAGTGGGACGAACTGGCCATGCTGGAACAACGCTGCCGCGGCTATGTCGGCAGCCTGATGGATGCCGCGCCGGTGCCGCTCAGCGCCACCGAGCAGCGCGCCAAGGTTGCAATCATCCGCACCATCCTGCAACACGACGCCCAAATCCGCGCCCTCACCGAGCCGCACATGCATATGCTGCAGCAGCGCCTCGGCGCGATTCGCACCAGTCAGCGCAGCGTCGAGGCCTACGGCGCACAGCGGGCCTGACACCCGGGCCCATGTTTCCGGTTCAGTTCCTGGCTCGTATTCTGGATGTCCCGCCCGCGCTGGATGGCCCGAATCGTCAACTGTCCGGCCTCGTGGGCGCACAGCGCGTCCTCAATGCCACCGAGCGCGACCAGGCCGGGCCGCGCGCCGCCTTTGAACATCTGAAGGTTGGCCAGACGCTGACCGGCCTGGTCAAAAGCCTGACGCAAGGCGTGTCGCTGGTCGAGATCGAGGGTCAAAACGTGGCCATGCGCCTGCCCCAGCACACGGCGCCGGGCGACACCCTGCGCTTGCGCTTTGCCGGCCACATGCCGCAACCGGTATTCCTGCTCGACCCGCCAGAAACGGCCGCCACCGATGCGCCCAAGCTGAGTCAGACCGCGCGCATGCTGAGCGACCTGATGCAGCAGCTGCCCGGACGCGGCGCCCTGCCGACGCTGACCGCACCCGGTCCGCTGCTCGACCAGGCCACGATCAATCCGTCCATCCTTGCGCTCGCGCTGCGCACCACGCTGGTCCGCAGCGGGCTGTTCTACGAATCGCACCTGGCCAACTGGGTGGTCGGCCAGGACAGCCTCGACGGGCTGCTGCAGGAGCCGCAAAACCGCCCGGCCGCCGAAGCGCCGCGTGGCGCGCCCCAGGCGCCGGCCAATCCCCTGCTCGCCCTGCTGACTCAGCAGTTGCAGGTGCTGGAGTCGCCGCAATTCGTCTGGCGCGGCGAACTGTGGCCGGGGCAGCCGCTGGAATGGATGCTGCGTCACGATGCCGATCAGGAACAGGACGGAAATGCCGCCCCCGGCGGCGACGAAACCGCCGGCAGGGGCTGGGAATCGCATCTCAAGCTGACGCTGCCGCAGCTGGGTACCGTGAACGTGCATATCCGGCTCGACGCGCAGCAGGCGTTCAGCATCCGCATGGTGCCGGAGCAGTCCGACACCGAACCCGTGCTGCAGGGCAACCGCGCGCGCCTCGCCGAACAGCTGGCTGCGGCAGGCTGCGCACTCAAGACCCTGACGGTGGAACACGATGGCGATGCCTGAGCCGCAACCCGACCGGCAACGCGCCGCGGCCGCCATCGCCTATCGCGAAAGCGACGGCGCGCCGCGCGTGGTCGCCAAGGGGCGCGGCATTCTGGCCGATACCATCATCGAGCGTGCACGCGCGTCCGGGGTGTATGTCCACGAATCACGCGAATTGCTGGCTTTGCTGATGCAGGTCGACCTCGACAGCCACATTCCGCCGCAGCTGTATATTGCAGTGGCCGAACTGCTGGCCTGGCTTTATCATCTGGAAGAATCCAAAAACGACCGCGCGCCTACGCCGCCCTGACGTCCGCCCCGAATGCCTACTTCATCACCCCTCACCTCAGACCCTGTCGACCGCGACAATCCGCTTGCGCCCTATACGCTGCATTCGCGCGCGGACATCGTATTCCAGCTGCGTGCGCTGCAGAAACGCAAACTGCTGGTCAACCTCGACCTCAAGGGCAGCCGGCAAATCATCGTCACCTCGGTGCTCGCCATCAACGAAACCCGCGGCACGGTGATTCTCGACAGCGCCCGCGGCGACGCGCTCAACCACGACCTGCTGTCCGGCAAAGGCGCGGAATTCGTCGCCCAGATCGACGGCGTGTCGATCTCGTTCACCACCGGCCCGGTGACGCTGTGCGAATTCGAGAAACTGCCGGCGCTGCGCATCGCCCTGCCCGAGTCCATGGTCCGCTTGCAGCGGCGTGAGCACTTCAGGGTGCCGATGCCGATCGCCAATCCGGCCCGCTGTCTGATCCCGGTACCGCTGGGCATGGATGACAACGAAGCGATCAACACCCACATCGTGGACATCGGCTGTGGCGGCGTGGCGCTGGTCGACCCCAGCGGCCGACTCGGAACGGAAACCGGCCGCCGGCTGCCCGACTGCCGCCTGCTGCTGCCGGAAACCGACGTCGTCGTGACCATGCTGGAAGTCCGCAATACGGCGCAGATCCGTCTGCAGAACGGCGCCTTCCAGACCCGGCTCGGCTGCAAATTCATCGATCTGCCCAACGACATGGCGGCCCATCTGCAGCGCTTTGTCATGGATATCGAGCGCGCGCGTCGCAACTCGCTCTGAACCGCGCCAGTCGCCCTCAACCGAACACCCAGGAGACCCCATGCAAACGATCCAGCAGGAAATCGACGAACGCACCAATCTGACCAGCTCCAACAAGCTGGAGCTGCTGCTGTTCCGTCTGGGGGTGGATGCCAACCTCGACCGTAACGAGCTGTTCGGCATCAACGTATTCAAGATCCGCGAAATCATCCCGATGCCGATGATCACTGCCGTGGCCGGCTCGCATGCCCACATGATGGGCGTGGTCGACCTGCGCGGCCAGGTGATTCCGGTCATCGACCTGCCGGCGTTTGCCGGTTGCACCCCGAAAACCGGCTTGAACATCCTGCTGATCACCGAATATGCGCGCACCACGCAGGCGTTTGCCGTCGAATCGGTGGAAGATATCGTGCGCCTCGACTGGCGTCAGGTGATGTCGGCCGAAGGCAATGCCGCCGGCGGCATGGTGACCAGTCTCGCCCGCCTCGACGGCGAGAACAGCGACCGCCTGGTGCAGGTGCTGGACGTAGAGACCATCCTGCGCAAGGTCATGCCGCCGAGCGACGAGGACCACGGCACCACCCACATCAACACCACGGTCGACATCAAGCCGGGGACCGTCATCCTGGCAGCGGACGATTCGTTGATTGCCCGCACCATGATCGAGCAGGGTCTGGAGGCGATGAAACTGCCCTACATCATGTGCAAGAACGGAAAGGAAGCCTGGGATCAGTTGCAGACGATCTCCGACAAGGCGCAGGCCGAGGGGAAAACCGTGCTGGACCGCGTCGCCCTGGTACTGACCGACCTGGAAATGCCCGAAATGGATGGTTTCACGCTGACCCGCAACATCAAACAGGATCCGCGCTTCAACTCCATCCCGGTGGTGATCCATTCGTCACTGACCGGATCGACCAACGAAGCACACGTGAAAAAGGTGGGGGCGGACGCCTATGTGGCGAAATTCGTTGCCGAGGACCTCGCCAACGCGCTGCGCTACGTGCTGATGCACGCCAACAACAAGTAGGGTAGAGCGGGGTCAGACGCCCATGTTCATGATGTTCTGATACGCCTCCACCAGCTTGTTGCGCACCTGAACGGTCTGCTGGAAGGAAATACTCGATTTTTGCAGGGCAATCATGGCGTCGGACAGACTCACCGTGGTATCGCCCGTCTCGAAGCGCCGGGCCAGAGCCTGCGCCTGCGACTGCGTCTGGTTGACCTGGTCGAGCGAAGACTTCAACGCCGACGCGAAATCGACCGAGCCGGCCGCTTTGGCCTGCTGGGCGGGTTCAGCCGCCGGGCTCGCCGCCGCGGCGGCTGCCCGCAGCTGCGCCACCATTGCCTCGATCCTGCCGGTATCGATCGCACCTATGCTCATCGTGCCCTCCTTTGTCTGCTCAGGCGGTTTTTCACGTGACCACCTTATCAGGCCGGACGCAAGCCATAAGGGCAATAAGCGCGGTAAACCGGCTGTTATTCCCCCGATTGAAACAGGCGCCACTGCCGATAATGCCTTCACATAGCGACATTCCATGGGGGAAACACGGATGAACACGACAACCGTAGACAGGGCGGCCCATGACGCCAGAACGGTGGGAGCGGAAAGATGGCGGTAGAAGGCGAAATCGTGGTTCCAGGCAACGTCATGTCGTTTACCCAGACGTCAGGCGGTCGAAAAGTCCTGCTGGCGCTGGGTGTGGCCGCCATGGTTGCGGCCATGGTCGCGGTCTGGATGTGGGGGCAGCAGCCGGATTACCGGGTGCTGTTCTCGAATTTCAGCGATCGCGACGGCGGTGCCATCGTGGCCGAGCTGGAAAAGATGGGCATCCCCTACAAATACGCCGAGGGCGGCGGTGCCGTGCTGGTGCCCTCCACCCACGTGCATGACGCACGCCTGAAACTGGCCTCCCAGGGCCTGCCCAAGGGCGGCAACGTCGGCTTCGAACTAATGGAAAACCAGCGTCTGGGCTCGTCCCAGTTCGTCGAGCAGATCAATTTCCAGCGCGCCATGGAAGGCGAGCTGGCCCGCTCGATCGAATCGGTATCGGCGGTGCAGGCCGCGCGCGTGCATCTGGCCATGCCCAAGGATTCGGTCTTCGTGTCGGAACAAAAATCACCCACCGCCTCGGTGCTGCTCAACCTCCACCCCGGCCGCACGCTCGATCCGCAGCAGATCAGCGCGATCGTGCACCTGGTCGCCAGCAGCGTGCCGGAACTGATGACCAAGAACGTGACCCTGGTCGACCAGAACGGCAACCTGCTGTCCGATGCGGGGCGGAACGCCGGCAGCAGCAGCGGCATGGACCCGAGCCAGATCAAATATGTGCAGGAGCTGCAGCAAAGCGTCGTGCGCCGCATCGAATCGATCATCACGCCCATCGTCGGGCCCAACAACGTGCGTGCCGAGGCGACCGCGGATGTCGACTTCTCGCGCAGCGAACAGGCGGTGGAATCCTACAAGCCGAACCAGACGCCGGAGGCCATGGTGGTGCGCAGCCAGCAGACCAGCGAATCGCTGAACGGCGTCGCCAACCCCGCCGGCGTGCCAGGCGCGCTGACCAACCAGCCGCCGGCTCCGGCCACCGCGCCCATCGTGGCGCCTGACCAGGCGGCAGCGCCGGCCGGCGCTGCCGGCCCGGCCACCACCACGCGCAAGGATGCCACCTTCAATTACGAAGTCGACAAGACCATCCAATACGTCCAGCAGGGCGGCGGCGGGCTCAAGCGGCTGTCCGTCGCGGTGGTGGTCAACCACAAGCGCAGCACCGATGCCGAAGGCAAGGTGGTGATGCAGCCGCTGACCGAGGCCGAGATCACGCAGATCACCAATCTGGTCAAGGATGCGATGGGCTTCAATGCGGAGCGCGGCGATTCGGTCAACGTGGTCAACACGCCCTTCGCCCGCGCCGAGGTGGATGCACTCCCCGACCTGCCCTTCTGGAAGCAGTCCGGAAACGTCGAATACATCGAAATGGCGAAAACCGCGGGCAAGTATCTGCTGATGGCTGTGGCGCTGGTGCTGCTGTATCTGCGCGGGCTCAAGCCAATGCTGAAAAAGCTGGATGAAATGGCCAAGCTGCCGCCGCCGGCGCCGGTTCAGCAGCTGCAGCATGCCGGGGGGGGGAATCTGCTGCCGGGCCAGCGCAACTATGAAGAAAACCTGACCCGCGCGCAGCAGCTGGCCAACCAGGATCCGCGCGTGGTCGCCAATATCGTGAAGACCTGGGTGGGCAGCAATGAGTGACAACAGCGGCGTCACCAAGGGCGCAATTCTGATGCTGGCACTGGGAGAGGAAGGCGCCTCCCAGGTGATGAAATTTCTCGGTCCGCGCGAAGTGCAGAAGCTTGGCGAGGCCATGACCAGCATGAAGTCAATCCCGCAGGAAGATGTCGTCAACGTGCTGGAAGACTTCAACACGGTGGTGGACATGAATTCGTCGCTGGGGCTCGACTCCAACGATTACATCCGCACCGTGCTGACCAAGGCGCTGGGCGACGACAAGGCCTCGTCGCTGCTGAACCGGATTCTCGGCGGCGGCGGCGACGCCAGCGGCATCGAAAGCCTGAAGTGGATGGACTCCGAATCGGTGGCCGACCTCATTCACAACGAACACCCGCAGACCATCGCCACCATCCTGGTGCACCTGGAGCGCGACCAGGCCTGCGAAGTGCTCAATTGCTTCACCGAGCGCCAGCGCAACGACGTGCTGCTGCGCATCGCCACCCTGTCCGGCGTGCAGCCGGCGGCGCTGCGCGAGCTCAACGACGTGCTGACCAAGCTGCTGTCCGGCAGCGACGTGCTGAAAAAACAGCCGATGGGCGGCACCCGCGCGGCAGCGGACATCCTCAACTTCATGAGCGGCGAGAACGAATCCACCGCCATGGAATACCTGAAAAACTACGATCCGGAGATGGCACAGAAGATCATGGACGAGATGTTCGTGTTCGAAAACATCATGGATATCGAGGATCGCGGCATCCAGCTCCTGTTGCGCGAGGTGCAGTCCGACTCGCTGATCATCGCGCTCAAGGGCGCATCGGAAGAAATGCGCGAGAAAATCTTCAAGAACATGTCGCAACGTGCCGCTGAAATGATGCGTGAGGACCTGGAATCGAAAGGTCCGGTCCGCTTGTCAGAAGTCGAGGCGCAGCAGAAGGAAATCCTGATGATCGTCCGCCGTCTGGCCGACGAGGGCCAGATCTCGTTGGGCGCGAAGGGTGAAGAGCAATATGTCTAATTGTGTGATTTCCAGCACGGACCATGCTGCCCAGCCGTGGGAAATGACCAGCTTCGATGCCGACCCGCACTCTGCCCGGCATGGCGGCGGCCCCGGCGTCAGCCTGCCGACGATCGAGCAGATCACCGCGATCCAGGAACAGGCACGACAGGAAGGTTACGCCGGCGGCCATGCCGAAGGGCTGGCCGCCGGACGCGCGGAAGCGGCCCTCGAAGCCGTGCGGCTACGCGAACTGGCCGACGCGTTCACTGCGGAACTGCGCCAGGCCGACGAAATCGTTTCCCAGCAAATACTTGATTTGTCGTTGGATTTTTCCAGAGCGCTGCTACGTTCGGCGCTGGCGATCCAGCCCGAGTTGGTCATCCCCATTGTCAAGGAAGCGGTGCGCTACTTGCCCGTTCTGCAGCAACCCGCCCTGCTGTTCCTGCATCCGGATGATGCGCGGCTGGTCAAGGACCAGATCGGCGACGAACTCGACAAAATGGGCTGGCAGGTGGCGGGCGACACCCAGCTGGTGCGTGGCGGTTGCCGCGTGGAGACCGGCAGCAACCAGATCGACGCCACCCTGCCGACCCGCTGGCAACGGCTGAGCGCCGCGCTGAGCAAGAACTCCGACTGGCTGATTGTCTGACACGAAAAAATGAACCCGCATACCCATAGCGACCGCTGGAAAGCCTACCTGCATGACTGCAGCGAACTGCTTGCGATCGCCGAGCCGATGCAGGTGTCGGGTCGCGTCACTCGCATGGCCGGGCTGGTCATGGAAGCGGTGGGCCTGAAGCTGCCGGTGGGCAGCGCCTGCACCGTGCCGCTGCCAAACGGCTCACAGATCGAGGCCGAGGTGGTCGGCTTCTCCGGCGACCATCTGTTTCTGATGCCGCAAAGCGACATCGAAGGCATCGTCCCGGGCGCGCGCGTGTTTCCGGTGGAAGTGACCGCCACCCTGCCCGGTATCGGCCAGGTGAATCATCCGCGCCGCCGCCCCAGCGACCGCACCCGCCACCTGCCGGTCGGCGATGCGCTGCTCGGCCGCGTGCTCGACAGCAACGGCCGCCCGCTCGACGAGCTCGGCCCGTTACAAACCATGGCCACCGCGCCGCTCAACCGGCGCGCCGCCAACCCGCTCGGGCGCGCGCCGATCACCGAAATCCTCGACGTTGGCGTGCGCGCGATCAACAGCATGCTGACGGTGGGCCGCGGCCAGCGCATGGGCCTGTTCGCCGGCTCCGGCGTCGGCAAGAGCGTGCTGCTCGGCATGATGGCGCGCTACACCAGCGCCGACGTGATCGTGGTCGGCCTGATCGGCGAACGCGGCCGCGAGGTCAAGGAATTCATCGAGCAGATTCTCGGCGAGGAAGGTCTCGCGCGCGCCGTGGTGGTCGCCGCCCCGGCCGACACGCCGCCGCTGATGCGGATGCAGGGCGCCGCCTATGCCACCACCATCGCCGAGCATTTTCGCGACCAGGGCAAGAACGTGCTGCTGATCATGGACTCGCTCACCCGCTACGCGATGGCGCAGCGCGAAATCGCGCTGGCGATCGGTGAGCCGCCCGCCACCAAGGGCTACCCGCCGTCGGTGTTCGCCAAGCTGCCGTCGCTGGTCGAGCGCGCCGGCAACGGCAAGGCGGGCGGCGGTTCGATCACCGCTTTCTATACCGTGCTCACCGAAGGCGACGACCCGCAGGACCCGATCGCCGACGCCGCGCGCGCGATTCTCGACGGCCACATCGTGCTCGACCGCACGCTGGCCGAAAGTGGTCACTACCCGGCGATCAACATCGAGCAGTCGATCAGCCGCGTGATGCAGACCATCACCAGCCCGTCGCACCAGCATCTGGCACGGCGCCTGAAAATGCTCTATTCGCGCTATGCGCGCAGCCGCGACCTGATCAACGTCGGCGCCTATGCCGCCGGCTCCGACCCGCTGCTGGACGAAGCCATCCGCCTGCAGACGGCGCTCGAGGCCTTTCTGCAGCAGAACATTTCGGAACGCTCCGATGTCGGTGCCAGCCTGGCCGAACTCGAAGCCCTGTTCCGGTCCCCCACTTAATCGATCGCGCACCCCATGGCCAATACCACTGCACTGCATACCCTGATCGAACTCGCCAACAAGGACGCCGACGAGGCAGCTCGTCTGCTCGGCATCGCGCTGCGCGCGGGCGAGGATGCGATGCAGAAGCTCGACCTGCTGATCCAGTACCGCGACGATTACGCCGCGCGCTGCCAGTCCAACCTGGCCACCGGCATCAGCACCACGCATTTCAACAATTTCCAGGTTTTCATGCAGAAGCTCGACCACGCCATCGTCGGCCAGCAGAAGGTCGTCAGCGATGCCGAGCAGCGGGTCGCGCTGGCGCGCACCGCCTGGCAGACCTGCGAGCAAAAGAAAATGTCCTTCGTCACGCTGGTCAGCCGCGCCGCCAAGGAAACCCAGCGCCGCGATGCGTGGCGCGAGCAGAAGCAGAATGACGAATTCGCCACCCGCAGCGCGCGACACAAGCCCACCCCTTCCTGAACCCGGACCGACGCCATGAACGCACAAGCCCTGAACCTCAACCCCGTGCAGCCCCAGAGCACGTCCGGCAAACAGGCAGACCGCGCGTCGTCCGACCCGTCCGGACCGCCGTTCAGCGAGGTGCTGTCAGGCGAAATGGCGAATAGCCGCAACAAGGACGGTGCGGCCACGCAGTCGACCGAGGCCCAGTCGGCCCAGGCCGATTCCCGGCCGGACACCCCCACACCGCCGGGCACCACCACGCAGCCGGCAGACGCCGCGCCCGAGGCCAAGCCCATCGCGGTCGAATTGGCCGCACCCGAATTGCCGGCGGCCGATCCGGCCAGCGTGGCCGTGCCCGCCGGCATGCCGATGCCGCTGATCGCACTGGGCCGGCTTGATGCGGCGGCAGCGGACGAAACGGACGCCGATCTCCTCACCCGAATGGCCGCGGACAACGGGCAGCCTTTTCCGCCCGGCCGCAAGGGCCGTGCGGCGTTGGACATTCCGTCCGGCCAGTCCGCCGAAAAAACAGATGCCGGGGCGCCCAAGCAGGCGTTGGCGATATCCATCAAGGCCGACGCCCAGGCGAGCGCGAAACTCGCCGCCAGCGCCGCCTTCTCGGAACAGCTGGCAAGCAGCCGCAAGATCGGTGCCCTGAATGCCGGCGAAGCCGCCCCGGAACTCTCCGGCGCCACGCTGCGCGCCGCGCCGCACGCCGCGTTTGAAACCCTGGCGGCACTGCACGAAGCGGCGGCGCCCAAGCTCGCACCCCAGGTGGGCACCACGGCCTGGAACCAGGCGCTGGGCGAAAAAATCGTGTGGATGGCGGGCGCCGCCCAGCAGACCGCCACGCTCACCCTCAATCCGCCCAACATGGGGCCCTTGCAGGTGGTGATCAACCTGTCGAACGACCAGGCCACGGCCAGTTTCTTTTCCGCCCAGCCCGAAGTCCGCCAGGCGCTCGAAGCCGCCTTCCCGCGTCTGCGCGAAATGATGAACGAAGCCGGTATTGAGCTGGGCCAGGCAACGGTCAGCAGCGAAACCCCGCAGCAGAACGAGCGTGATGCACGCCAGCCACAGGGAATCGCCCGCCTGCTTCCGGGAAGCGACGATGCGCTGGGTGGTTTGCAGACCGGCCAGATGCCGATCCGGCAGTCCCGCGGGCTGGTCGACACCTTCGCCTGACGAGCGCCTTGCCGCACGTCCGTCTGCGGGCCGATGGGCAGCTCATGATCCACAAAAAAACCGTGGCCACGTGCCGGACTGGCGCGCCCGCTGCCGGTGATAAAACCGATATGCGTCCCTTTTCCCCCTCTTTTTCCGACATCGAAACCGCTTGCGGGCTTCGATAATTCCCCTACCAGAACCGAATTCTTAAACCACAGGAACCGTATCGATGGCCAAACCTGAAGCGCCCCCAGTCGAAGTCGACGACACCGGCGAAGCCAAGCCCGCCGGCAAATCGAAGACGAAACTGATCGTGCTGATCGTGCTTGTTCTGCTTGTGCTGGGCGGAGGCGGCGGCGCGGCATGGTATTTCATGTCGTCCGGCGACGCGCCCAAGGAGGCGAAGGCAGAACCGCCCAAGGCGCCGGTTTTCCTGCCACTCGACACCTTCACCGTGAACCTGCAGGGCGGCGAGAGCTATCTGCAGGCCGATATCACGCTGCAGGTGACCGACCAGGCCCAGGTGGACACCTTCAAACTGCACATGCCGCGCGTACGCAGCCGCCTGCTGACGCTGCTGTCATCCAAGCATCCGGACGACCTGATCACGCCGGAGCACAAGCTGCGGCTCGCGCTGGAAATCATGGATCAGGTGAAGCAGCCGCTCCATCCGGACGGCGAGCCCCAGCTGGTCGATGACGTCCTGTTCACTTCTTTCGTGATCCAGTAAATCCATGGCCGAAAACTTTCTCTCGCAGGACGAAGTCGATGCGCTGCTGAAAGGCGTGACGGGCGACGTCGACGAGGCGCCCAGCGAAGAAGTCGACGGCAAGAGCGCGCGCCCCTACAACCTGGCGACGCAGGAGCGCATCGTGCGCGGCCGCATGCCGACGCTCGAGATCATCAACGAGCGTTTTGCCCGCCTGCTGCGCATCGGTCTCTACAACTTTCTGCGGCGCGGGGTGGAAATCTCGGTCGGCCCGGTGCGGGTCTCGAAATACAGCGAATTCATCCGCAACCTGGTGGTGCCCACCAACCTGAACCTGGTCCAGATCAAGCCACTGCGTGGCACCGCGCTGATCATTTTCAACCCCGATCTGGTCTTCCTGATGGTCGACAACCTGTTCGGCGGCGACGGGCGTTTCCATACGCGCGTCGAGGGCCGCGACTTCACCCAGACCGAGCATCGCATCATCCAGCGCGTACTGCATATCGTGTTTGAGAACTATGCCAAGTCCTGGGAACCGGTTTTCCCGGTCGAATTCGAATTCATCCGCTCGGAAATGAACACTCAGTTCGCCAACATCGCTACCCCCAACGAAGTGGTGGTGGCGGTGACCTTTGCCATCGAGCTCGGCGAGATCAGCGGCGAAATGCACCTGTGCATGCCCTACTCGATGATCGAGCCGATCAAGGACCAGCTCGCCAGCAGCCTGCAGGCAGAAAACCTGGAAGTGGACAAGCGCTGGATCCGTCTGATGCGGCAGCAGATCCAGCTGGCGGAAGTCGAGCTCGTTGCCGACCTCGGCACCGCATCCGTCAGCCTGCGCGACATCGTCGACCTCAAGGTCGGCGACATCATTTCGCTCGACATCCCGAAAACGATCGAAGCCAAGGTGGACGGCGTACCCGTCATGGAATGCGCCTACGGAAAATTCAACGGCCAATACACCCTGCGCGTCGAGAAACTGCTCTCGGCCAGCTCGGCCGATATGCACACAGGAGACCCCAATGTCTGATGACACCAATCAAGCCGTAGCCGAAGACGACTGGGCGGCCGCCATGGCCGAACAGACCACCGTTCCGGCAACCAAGGCCGAATCGGAAATCTTTCCCGAACTGGCCGGCAATACCGTGTCGGGCGGGCTCGCCAATGACATCGATTTCATTCTCGACATCCCGGTGCTGCTGACGGTGGAGCTGGGTCGAACCAAGATCTCGATCAAGAACCTGCTGCAGCTGGCGCAGGGATCGGTGGTCGAGCTCGACGGCCTGGCGGGCGAGCCGATGGATGTGCTGGTCAACGGTTGCCTGATCGCACAGGGCGAAGTGGTGGTGGTGAACGACAAGTTCGGCATACGCCTGACTGACATCATCACCCCCGCCGAGCGCATCCGGAAACTCAACAAATGATGAAGCCGATGCCGACTGTCCTGGCCGTCGCATGCAGCCTGCTGCTGCCGGCACTGGCGCACGCCGCGACTGCGATGGACGCCGCCGCGCCCGAAGCCTCCGCCGCCGGCAGCCTGCTGCAGGTCTTCATCGGTCTGGTCGCGGTGTTGCTGCTGATCGTCGCCACCGCCTGGGTCGGCAAGCGCATGGGCGTCGCGCCCGGCAGCGCGTCGGGCCCTTTGCAGGTGGTCGCCAGCACCTCCGTCGGCACGCGTGAGCGTGTGGTGGTGGTGGAAGTGGGCGAGTCCTGGCTGGTCCTGGGCGTGGCACCCGGCAGCGTGAATGCGCTGGCCACCCTGCCGCGCGGCGAAGCCCGGTCGCTGACCGCAGCGGTGCCCGGCGGCTTTGCTGCGCGTCTGCAGCAACTGATCGAGAAACGCCGTGCGTAATACAGCCGTGTCCAATACCGTCCTTCCCCGCTGGTTGCAGGGTGTGTTGCTGATGCTGGCGTTGCTGCTGCCGTCGCTGGCGCTGGCGCAGGCCGGCCTGCCCGCATTCACCAGCACGCCAGCGAGCGGCGGCGGCCAGACCTATTCGCTGAGCCTGCAAACCCTGCTGCTGCTCACCTCGCTGTCCTTCCTGCCGGCCGCGCTGCTGATGATGACCAGCTTCACCCGCATCATCATCGTGCTGTCGCTGCTGCGGATGGCGCTGGGCACCCAGTCGTCGCCGCCCAACCAGGTGCTGATCGGACTGGCGCTGTTCCTGACGCTGTTCGTGATGGGCCCGACGTTCGACAAGATCTACGTCGAGGCCTACCAGCCGCTGGCGGAAAACAAGATCCAGATGCAGGAAGCGCTCGACAAAGGTGCCATTCCGCTGCGCGCCTTCATGATGAAGCAGACGCGCGAAAGCGACCTCGCCCTGTTCGCCCGCATGTCCGGCAATGGCGCGATGAAGTCGGCAGCCGACGTGCCGATGCGCGTGCTGATCCCCGCCTTCATCACCAGCGAGCTGAAGACCGCGTTCCAGATCGGCTTTGCCGTATTCATTCCGTTTCTGATCATCGACATGGTCGTTGCCAGCATCCTGATGTCGATGGGCATGATGATGGTCTCGCCCGCCATCGTGGCCCTGCCCTTCAAGCTCATCCTGTTCGTGCTGGTCGACGGCTGGAACCTGCTGCTGGGTTCGCTCGCGCAAAGTTTTTATTAGGACGTGTCATGACACCCGAAAGCGTAATGACCATCGGCCGCGCAGCGCTGGAAATGACCCTGCTGGTGTCGGCTCCGGTGCTGCTGGTCACCCTGATCGTCGGCCTGACCGTGAGCGTGTTCCAGGCCGCCACCCAGATCAACGATCCCAGCCTGTCGTTCATTCCCAAGGTGGTGGCCGTGCTGGTCACGTTTGCCATCGCCGGGCCGTGGATGCTGACCGTGATGATCGACTACATGCGGCGGGTACTGACCGGCCTGCCCGGCATCATCGGCTAGGCCGTTCGAATTGGAGCCGATACTTTGTCGACCGCGCATTACCGTGCTACAGCACTGTCTTCGGCTTGTCTTCGCGTCTCGACTCCAATTCGAACGGCCAATCTAGTTAAATATTCATGATCAGCCTCACCGACGCCCAGCTCAATGCCTGGCTGATCAGCTTCATCTGGCCGCTCACCCGCATTCTCGGCCTCGTCATGGTGGCGCCGGTGCTGGGCCACCGCTCGGTGCCCGCACGGGTCAAGATCGGACTCGGCGTGTTCATCACCCTGATCATCGCGCCCACCCTGCCCCCCATGCCCGACGTCAGCCTGGGCTCGTGGCATGGGCTGTTCATCCTGGTGCAGCAGTTTCTGATCGGCGTGGCGATGGGCTTTGTCATGCGCGTGATTTTCACTGCGGTCGAAGCCGCAGGCGAGATCATCGGCCTGCAGATGGGTCTGGGCTTCGCCTCCTTTTTCGACCCGCAAAGCGCCGGCCAGACGCTGGTGCTGGCCCGCTTCTTCAACCTGATGACGGCGCTGGTGTTCCTTGCAGTGAACGCCCACCTGCTGATGATCGGCGCGCTGGTAGACAGCTTCCAGGGGCTGCCCATCAGTACGCAACCCTTATCCGCAGCGGGTTTTCACAACGTGGCCGCGTTCGGCTCGACTATTTTCGCGGTCGGCCTGCAGCTGTCGCTGCCGGTGATCGCCATCATGCTGATCACCAACCTGTCACTCGGCATCCTCACCCGCTCGGCACCGCAGCTCAACATCTTTGCGATCGGTTTTCCGATCACGCTGGGTGTGGGACTGATCGTGCTGAACATGACCCTGCCCTACCTCGCACCGCATATCGAACAGGCCATTCAGAATGGTCTCAAGACCACTGGACTGGTGGTCCAGACCCTGCTGCCGGCAACCCGCTAATACCTGCGGATTTTTGCGGCGACGAATTCGTGATCCTCTGCGCCGAATGCGCTGCTGCCGCCCGTGCGATGCGGATGCCGCCCTGTACCGGGCGAAAAAAAGCGGCCCGCGCAAGCGGGCCGGACGGGAGATGCGCCCTGAGGCGCCCTGGGGTGGCTCAGAACCCCAGGCTGTCGAGCAAATCGTCGACCTGGCTCTGGTCGGCGACGACATCGTTCCGGTTGTCTGGATTGATTTGCGGTCCATTGAGCAAGCTATTGTTCGATTCACGGCGCAGCTCGGTCGGCGCATAATCGATCAGAAGCTGTACCAGCTGCTGTTCGAGACCGTGCGCAAGATCAGTCACCTTGCGAATCACCTGTCCGGTCAGATCCTGAAAATCCTGCGCCATCATGATGTCCAGCAATTGCTGCTTGGTGGCGCTGGTGTCGTTGCGCATGTCGGCCAGGCACTGCATGGTCAACGTGGCCATGTCGCGGTAGTTGGCTTCCGAAAACGGGGCTTTCAGCGCCGACTGCCAGCCGGTGAGAATTTCGTCCGCGCCGGCATCGATCCGTTCCTGCAGGGGAATCGCGGTGTCAGTGGCGTTGAGCACACGCTGTGCCGCCTGTTCGGTCATCCGCGCCACATAGTTGAGGCGCTCGCGAAAATCGGGAATATCGGTGGTGGCCTTTTCCAGCACCTTGTCGAGGCCGAGCTCGCGCAGGCTGTCATGCAGCGTGCGGGTAATGTGCCCCACCCGCGCCAGCATGGCCTCCTGGTCGCAGCTGTCTGCAGCGACGTTGGCGGGAACGGACGCACTGGGGCCGGCGAGATGCGATTCCACGTCAGGCCCCTGATTTTTCAATTTTTTCGAAAATCTTGCTGAGCTTCTCGTCGAGCGTGGCGGCCGTGAAAGGTTTGACCACATAGCCGTTGGCACCGGCTTGGGCCGCGGCAATGATGTTTTCCTTCTTCGCCTCGGCCGTGACCATCAGCACCGGCAGCTTGGACAGCGCCGCGTCGGCGCGGATGTTCTGCAGCATGGTGAGGCCATCCATGTTCGGCATGTTCCAGTCGGACACGACGAAATCGAAACTGCCGGCACGCAACTTGGCCAGTCCATCCACACCGTCCTCGGCCTCTTCAACGTTGGCATACCCCAGCTCCTTGAGCAGATTTCGCACGATGCGGCGCATCGTTGAAAAATCGTCAACAACCAGGAATTTCGTGTTCGGATCGGCCATGCAGGACTCCATTGGGGCGGTTCATTCGGTTAAGGAGGTAAACGGCAGTTGAACGCCAAACTTAAGCACCGGCACATGGTGGAATAGAGCCATATCTACACATCCGACGCCTTCTGCTACGCGGTCTCAACCCGATGTTTCGTCAGGATTCGACGGTATGTGAAGGGCATCAGGCGCTGCAGTTGAACCGGGCTCTGCAAAGCGCTCCCGGATCCGCATGATGCCTGGCAATTCCTGCAAAAAAATCTCGGCCAGTGCAGGGTCGAAATGTCTGCCGCTGTTTTCCCGGATGTAGCCCACGGCGGCATCCACTGTCCAGGCCTGTTTGTAGGGGCGTATGGAGGTCAGTGCATCGAATACATCGGCCAGCGCCGCGATGCGGCCAACCAACGGGATCGCCTCCTGTTTGAGCCCACTGGGATAGCCGCTGCCATCCCACTTTTCATGATGGGTGAACGCGATTTCGCGCGCCATGCTCATCAGGTCCGAATCGTCACCATCAAGCAGTTTCTTTCCCATGGCGGCATGGGTCTTCATGATCTCGAACTCCAGCGGATCAAGCCTGCCCGGCTTGAGCATGATGGCGTCCGGAATACCGATCTTGCCGATGTCGTGCATCGGGCTCGCGTTCAGGATCAGATCGCAGTCGGCCTCGCTCCAGCCGATGGCGCGAGCCAGCAGCGCGCAGGTGTGGCTCATGCGCAGGATGTGGTTGCCAGTTTCCTCGTCGCGGTATTCCGCCGCCATGCCGAGCCGCTGCACGATCTGCAGGCGGGTCCGCCGCAACGCCTCGGTGCGGGTCCGCACCATATCTTCCAGCACGGCCTTCTGATCGTGCAGAAGACTGTGCGCCATATGCGCCTCAAGCAGGTTGCGCACGCGCATCAGCAGTTCGTTGCGGTCGAAAGGTTTACCGATGAAATCGCGCGCACCGGCGGCCAGCGCGCGCAGCAAAGCTTCCTTGTCGTGCTGGGCGGTCAGGACGACGATGGGCGGCGGCAGAGGATCGTTCAACGCCTTCAGCTGCGCCATCACTTGGTATCCATCCAGATTCGGCATGTTGATATCGAGCAGGACCAGCGCGGGCTGCGTCGCCCGATAGAGGTCGATGACCATCCGTGCGTCATCCACCAGCACCAGGCGTTGATAGCCCTGGCTGCGCAGTATTTTGTCCAGCAGTTTGAGATTGGCCGGCTCGTCATCGACGATCAGGATGCACGCTGCGTTCAGGGATTCCATGTTCATGCTTCCTGTCCCTCGCGGCTCGGCAACAGGAAACGATCCAGCAGCCTAAAGAAGCCGGCAACGTCGATGGGCTTGGTCAGGTAGGCACTGAATCCCGCCTCGCGGCCGCGCTCGATATCGCGGGGCATGGCGTTGGCGGTCACGGCAATGACCGGAATCGCCTGCAGCTGCGGATCGGCCCTGAAAACCTCCAGTACCTGGTAGCCGTTCATGCCCGGCATGTTGATGTCGAGCAGGACCAGCTCGGGGTGACGCGACTGCGCCAGTTCGATGCCAAGCTCCGGCGTATGGGCGGTCAGCAATTTGATGTGCGGGCGGTGCCCCAGAATTTGCGCGATCAATTTTATGTTGGACGGATTGTCCTCGATGTAGAGCACCACATGCTGCGTCGCTTCGGCACGCCAGACCGGCACGCGCGCATGGCCTGACGGATCGGGGACCTCCACAACATCGGCCATGGATTCGAGCGGCAGTTCGATCCAGAAGGTGCTGCCCACCCCCACTTCACTCTCGACGCCCACCGCGCCACCCATCATTTCCACAATGCGTTGCGTGATGGTGAGGCCGATGCCGGTACCCTCGATCTCGCTGTGCCCGGCATCAAGCCGGTTAAAGGGCTGGAACAGCTCTGCCTGACGTGCGGCAGGAATGCCCGGACCGCTATCCGTGACCCGGATACGCAGCCGGTCGGCCCCCTCCAGTTGCACCTCGACCCGCACACTGCCGGCATCGGCATTGTATTTGATGGCATTGGACAGCAGGTTCAGCAGAGCCTGCTTGAGGCGCGTCCGATCGGCCCGTACGGCCACGCCCTTGAGCCCCTTGTGGCTCAGCCGGATAGCACGCCGGTCGGCCAGCGGGGCGACCAGATTCAGACAGTCCTCAACGACCGGGCACACCACCACCGGCTCCAGCGAGAGATCGATCTGGCCGGATTCGACCTTGGACAGATCCAGCACTTCATTGATCAATTCGAGCAGGTGATGGCCCGCCTTCAGAATCTCCCGCACATTGTCCTGATGCGCATCGGGCAGCGTGGCGTCATATTCCATCAGCTGGCTGAATCCGAGGATGGCATTCATCGGTGTGCGCAACTCGTGGCTCATGCTGGAAAGAAATTCGGACTTGGTCAGGTTGGCTCGATCCGCGTCGTCGCGGGCAACGATCAGTGCGTGCTCGACTTCCACCTGCTCGGTGATGTCCTGCACGGTTCCGCTCAGGCAGACCAGTTTTCCTGTCGCATCGACCTGGGCCTGGGCCAGCTCATGGACATGACGCACGGTGCCGTCGGGGCGCACAATGCGATGCACCACATCATGGCGGCCGTCGCGCTCGGCCTCGGCTTCGCTTGTCTCGACCAGCGTCCGGTCATCCGGATGAACCGCTGCGCGAAAAGCCTCGACGTTGGGGGCAAAGCTGCCCGGCTCATGGCCGAAAATGCGGTAGATCTCGTCCGACCAGGTGAGCTCGCCGGTAGTCAAATCGGCAGTCCAGTTGCCGATGCGCGCCAGTGCCTGCGCCTCACGCAGCTGGCGCTCGCGTTCGGCCAGCGCCAGTTCTGCGCGTTTGCGGTCATCGATATCCTGCACCACGCCCAGCATCTGCAAGGGCTTTCCGGTGGCATCGCGCACCACCGCACCCCGCTCCAGCAACCAGCGCACGCTGCCATCGGGCCACACCACGCGATGCTCGATCTCGTAGGGTACGTCACGCTCGATGCAGGCATCGACGGCGTCGATCACCGCCTGGCGGTCGTCGGGGTGGATCACAGCGAGGAAATTATCGTAGGACGTATCCAGGTCCCCCGCGGGGTGGCCGAACAGCGGCGCGATGCGTTCGGTCCAGAACAACTCGCCGGTCTGGATGGCCCATTCCCAGGTGCCAATATTGGCGAAGAGCTGGCCGCGACGGAGCCTTTCCTTGTGGGATTCTGCCGCCTGCTCGGCGCGCTTGCGTGCCAGGGCGCTGCTGATGATATCCGCCATGAGCTTGAATGGCCTGATCTCATCGAGCGACCAGTTGCGCCGACTGCGCACGGCATCAAATCCGATGAAGCCAAATGGCCGGCCCTTCTTTTGCAGGGGAAAGGCGAACAGCGACTGGATCTGCTGGTCCTGCAGCAGCGCTTTTTCCGCCGCGGCCTCGGGCGGCAAGTCGTCCACATCTGACACGATGACCATGCCGCCGGCAGCGACCTGCGCCCACCACCAGGGCGTCGCCTCCAGCGGCATCTCGCGCACCTTGTCGCACTGGTGGACGATGCCCGCGGCACACCACTCGTGGGTGTTGCTCATGCGCGTGCCGCATTCCGAGAACAGGAACAGATAGGCGCGGTCGGCACTCAGGTGCTCGCCGCTGCGTTGCAGGGTGCGATCGATGGCGGCATCCATCTCCGCCGCGGACGCGGCCAGCAGATCGGCCCCCGCCTCTGCGATCAAACGCTGCATGTCGCCCTGCCGGCGCAACGTCTCCTCGGCTGCCTTCACATGGGTGATATCCGTACGCATCGACACGTACTGGTAGGGTTTTCCTTCGCCATCGACAAACGGGGCGATGGTGGATTCCACCCAATAGCGGCTGCCATCCTTGCGCCGGTTGCACAGCTCGCCCTGCCACACGATGCCGCGGGAAATGGTGTGCCACAAGCTTTGATAGAACGCCGGGGAATGCTCCCCCGATTTGACGATGCGATGGTTCTGGCCCAGCAGATCGCCACGCTGATAACCGCTGATTTCGCAGAACTTGTCGTTGGCGTAGGTGATGTTGCCCGCCGCGTCGGCAATGCTGACGATGGCATGGTGGTCCAGCGCCAGATGTTCGCACTCGCGTTCATACAGGGCGGTCTGCAGCCGCCGCCGAATCGCCGTGCTCTGCCGTGCCCGTCCCGCGCGCGCGGCGATGGCCGCCACCAGATGCTCGGGCAGCACGGGTTTGACCAATAGATCATCGCCGCCCATATGCAGGGCCTGCAATTGCCGGGATATGCTGGTTTCGGCAGTGAGAAACAGGATGGGCAGATGCAGGTATTCGTCGCATTCGCGCAGCACCGCAGCCAGCTCGGGACCCCTGGCCTCGGCCATATCCGCCTCGATCAGGGCCACATCGGGGGCGCAGTCGTTCAGGGCGTCCAGGATCCGCAGTGGCTGCGAAAGCGTGTGTACCGTCATGCCGGCCGCGCGCAGCATTGCCGCATGGGTATCGAGCGCTTGCGGGTCGTCGTCGACCACCATCACGCGGTAAGGCTGCGGCGGTTGACGACCGGTAAGCGCATCCAGCAACTCAATCAGCCGCACAGGCTCCACCGGCTTCACAAGGTAACGGGCGGCTCCGGCTCGAAAGGCAGCCAGCCGTGCAGGCAGGTCGTTACGTGCCGAAATGAGGATCACAGGAGGACAACGCGCCAGATCCACCTCGATTTCCGCCAGCAGCCCGGTGGCTGTATCGCCTTCGCCGAAGCTCACTTCCATCACCACGGCAGCAGGGCGTTCCGCAGCCGCAGTCTTGCACGCCGCACAGAATGCTGCCGGCTCGGTGAACACGCGCACGCGGTAGCCGCCCTTCTGCAGGGCCTGGCTCAAGCAGTCAGCCTGCACCAGATCCCCGTCGAGCAGGTGTATCAGTCTGAAATCGGGATGTGTCATGCGGTTTTGTTGTTATATCCGTCAGGAAAATAACGGTAAAACCACAATTTACTTAAGGTCTTTAGAAAAATCCAATATTTTTAACCGGTTTTCATACCCGCATGGCGCGGTTGCCGTGTGCGGCGAAGTAGGCCATCACCCGTGCCGACAATTCATGGATCGGCCCAACCTCGTCGACGGCGCCGACGGCGATGGCTTCCTTCGGCATGCCGAACACCACGCACGTCGCTTCATCCTGCGCCAGGTTGTAGGCACCGGCGTGTTTCATCGCCAGCATGCCGGCCGCGCCGTCCTTGCCCATGCCGGTGAGGATGACGCCGACCGCGTTCTTGCCTGCCGCCTGCGCGGCCGAGTTGAACAGCACGTCGACCGAGGGCCGGTGGCGGTTGACCGGCGGCCCCTGGTCGAGCTTCGTCATATAGTTGGCGCCGCTGCGGACCAGCAGCAGATGGGAATGGCCCGGCGCCAGGTAGGCGTGTCCGGGCAGCACGCGCTCGTCGCCCTCGGCTTCGCGCACGGAAATCCGGCACAGCTTGTCGAGCCGATTGGCAAACGAACGGGTGAAGCCCTCGGGCATGTGCTGGGTGATCAGGATGCCGGGGCAGTCCGACGGCAGATGAATCAGGAATTCCTTGATCGCCTCGGTGCCGCCGGTGGAGGCACCGACGATGATCAATTTTTCGCTGCTGGTCATCGGGTTGCGCAGCGACGCCAGCGGCTGACCGGCGGCGGCGGTGCCGGGCGCCGCGCGCGGCTTGACCTGCGCTCGCGCCGTGATGCGGATTTTCTCGGCGATCAGGTCCGTGTATTCGAGCATGCCGCTCTGGATCGACACCTTGGGCTTGGTCACGAAGTCGACCGCACCCAGTTCCAGTGCGCGCATGGTGATGTCAGAGCCGCGCTCGGTCAGCGTCGACACCATCAGCACCGGCATCGGACGCAGCCGCATCAGTTTTTCGAGGAATTCGAGCCCGTCCATCTTGGGCATTTCCACATCCAGCGTCAGCACGTCCGGATTGGTCTGCTTGATGAGATCGCGTGCCACCAGCGGGTCGGGCGCCACGCCGACCACTTCCATGTCGGGCTGGCTGTTGATGATTTCCTTCATCACGCTGCGGATCAGCGCCGAATCGTCCACGATCAGAACCTTGATAGTCATGCTGCGTTCTTTCCGCTATGAAAACAGGTCGACGTCGCCGTCGACCGTGTTGATGTTGAGCCGGCTGGCGTAATCCTGCTCGCGCCTGACCAGCGTGTAGTTGTTGAGCTGCTTGAGCTTCTTGACCAGCACCCGCCCGGTGGCCGGAAAGAAGTACACCTTGCGAGGGTGCACGTCGTTCAGGTCCTCGGCCACGATTCGGATGTTTTCGGTGTGCAGGTAATCGCGCACGAACTGGGCGTTGCGCTCGCCCACGTTCATGGTGGTGAAGCCGCGCAGCACATTGCCGCCACCGAACACCTTGGCCTCGAGGTTTTCGCGGCGTGCGCCCGCCTTCAGCAACTGGTTGATCAGCACTTCCATCGCGTAGGCGCCATAGCGCATCGAGGCGGACGCGGGGTTGTTGGTGTCGCCGCCGCCGTCCGGTAGCATGAAATGGTTCATGCCGCCGATGCCGGACACGCGATCGCGCACGCAGGCGGCCACGCACGATCCCAGCACCGTCACGATCAGCATCGGCTTGCCGGTGAAGTAGTACTCGCCAGGCAGGATCTTGGCGGTGTCGCACTCGAAGTTGCGGTCGTAGTACAGGTTGGTTGCAAGCTGCTCTTCGATGGCGGGATTCATGCAGACACCCTCGATCCACCCTGCCCCGGGCTCAGCACATAGACCGTCTTGCCGCGCAGCTTGAAGGCGTCGGAGGCGTACATGAAATTTTCCGAATGGCCGGCAAACAGCAGGCCCTCTGGCTTCATCAGCGGCACGAAGCGGGTCAGGATCCGGCTCTGCGTGGGCTTGTCGAAATAAATCATCACGTTGCGGCAGAAAATGGCGTCGAATGGTCCGTTCAGCGCCCAGCTGGGCGCCAGCAGATTCAGCGGCTGGAACGTGACCAGCTGCCGCAGTTCGGGCCGCACCCGCACCATGCCGGACTGTGCGCCCTTGCCGCGCTGGAAGAACTGCTTCAGCCGCTCGCGTTCCATTTTCTCGACGCGCTCCATCGGATAGACGCCGTTGGCCGCCGTCTGCAGCACATTGGTATCGATGTCGGTGGCGACAATGGTGACCGGCGGCGTCAGCGTGCCGAACACCTCGCACACCGTCATCGCAATCGAATACGGTTCTTCGCCGGTCGAGCTGGCCGAACACCAGATCGACAACGGCGTCGCACGCCCGCGGATATGCTCGGCCAGTACCGGAAAATGGTGCGCCTCGCGGAAAAAAGCCGTCAGGTTGGTGGTCAGCGCATTGGTGAAGGCCACCCACTCCTCGCTGTCGTCCGTGCCGTTTTCCAGGCTGTCGAGGTATTCCGCAAAGGAATTCATGCCGCGCGCCCGCAGGCGGCGTGCCAGCCTGCTGTAGACCATTTCGTGTTTGCCGTCAGACAGCGAGATGCCGGCCTGCCGGTAGATCAGGGCGCGCACGCGCGCAAAGTCACGCGGCGTGAACTCGAAAATCTTGCCGGGATCCGGCTGCTTGTTTGGGGCGGGTTTCATGCCGACATTCTAAGTGTGCTCAATACAGGGCATTCGATTCCTGCGCACAGTTCATGCGCGCCCGCGATACCTGTGTTATCGGCCGCATTGCCGCATTCTTGACTGGTCCATCCAGTGGGGCGGGCCGGACATCCCGGCCCGGCAGATCAGCTTGCCGTCAGCCGCTTTTGCCCCGCCGAACGGGTGGGCGAAGCGTGTCTGCCCTCCTCCCGATGGTGCACCACCGCCGTGCGACGGTGCGACGCCGTCTGACCCCCCTGCACCAGCGTAAAGGCTGCCACCAGCTCCGTCAGCTTCTCCGCCTGCGTCTGCATGCTTTCCGACGACGCCGCAGCCTCTTCCACCAGCGCAGCGTTCTGCTGGGTCATGTCGTCCATCTGGGTGATGGCCTGGTTGACCTGCTCGATACCGGCGCTCTGTTCCTGGCTCGCCGCCGCAATCTCGCTCATGATGTCGGTGACGCGCTTCACCGAACTGACGATCTCGTGCATGGCTTCGCCGGCCACATCGACCAGCTTGCCACCGGCCTCGACCTTGCCGACCGAATCCTCGATCAGTCCCTTGATCTCCTTCGCGGCACCGGCCGAACGCTGCGCCAGGTTGCGCACTTCGGACGCGACGACCGCAAAGCCGCGGCCCTGTTCGCCCGCACGCGCGGCTTCCACCGCAGCGTTCAGCGCCAGGATATTGGTCTGGAACGCAATGCCGTCGATGACGCCGATGATGTCGGCAATCTTGCGCGAGCTGTCCTTGATCGACGCCATGGTGTCGACTACCTGACCCACCACATCGCCCCCACGTGCTGCAATGTCTGCGGTGGCGACGACCAACTGGTTGGCCTGGCGCGCATTCTCGGCGTTCTGCTTGACAGTACTGGTCAGCTCTTCCATCGAGCTGGCGGTTTCTTCCAGGCTCGACGCCTGCGATTCGGTGCGGCTCGACAGGTCCATGTTGCCGGCGGCGATTTCGCTGGCGGCCGTGCCCACCAGGCCGGTGCTCTGCTTGATCTGCCCGACCAGCAGCTTGATGTTGATCTGCAGAATCCGCAGCGACTGCATCAGACGCGACACTTCGGCGACGCCGCCGGCCACGATCCGCCCGGTCAGGTCACCCGAGCTCATGCGTTCGATGTCACCACGGGCACGCTCCAGCGGTGCCACGACAATGCGGTGACACATCACCGCGAACCCCACCGCCAATGGCATGCCCAGCCCGGCAAGTGCCATCAACCAGCCGGTCAGCGCCTGGTTGGCCTCGGTGGTCGCCAGCCAGGCCAGCACGCCCATCAGCCCGAACAGGATCATCATCGACACCGCCGCCACCGTCAGAATCGACTTCAGGGACAGGTCTTTCATGAGACTGAGGCAGCACCGCTCCAGAAAATTCGGCCGAATCGCGCGGCCTTCCTCGATCTTCAACGCCCTGTCGCCGGCCTTGATGGCACGGTAGGCCGCTTCCGCGGCCTGCACCAGATCGCGCGCAGGTTTGGTGCGCACCGAGGTGTAGCCGACGATCTGGCCATTTTCGATAATGGGCGCGGCGTTGGCCTCGACCCAGTAGTGGTCGCCGTTCTTGCAGCGGTTCTTCACCAGACCGGTCCAGGCCTTGCCGGCCTTCAGCGTACGCCAGAAGTCGGCGAATGCTTCTGCCGGCATGTCGGGATGGCGCACGATGTTCTGCGGCGATCCCAGCAGTTCGTCCTCGGGAAAGCCGCTGATGTTGACGAAGTCCTGGTTGACATAGGTGATCTTGCCTTGCAGGTCAGTCTTCGACACCACGGTTTCGTGGTCCTTGAGGACGTACTCGACATGCGTGACCGGCATATTGTTTCTCATGCGCTTGTTCCCTCCTTGGTTTTATATGAAGACCTGTTCACAGGCCTGTGCTGCTACCGTGCGTTTGCGGAGAAACCGTTCCTCCCCACCACACGCCTTACTCTCCGAGCACAGCCGTCCTGCCGAATGCGTCAAGGACGATTCGAATAAGCTGTACCTCATGAAAAAAATGACGCGAATTCAGCGCGGTTGGCAGCGCCCCTCCGCGTTTCGTCCGGACACAACGCAGCGCCGCCTGTGCCGCACGCACAGCGTTCAGGCACATCGAGCCAGATTTGAAATCGGGGATGTCGTAGGCGTGCCGCGCGCGCGGCGGGTGGGCTGCCGGCCATGCGACCTGCCTGAGGGGCTGGCCGGCGTGAGCTGTCCTTGTGGACAGCATCATCAAGGGGGTGATCCGCGGCAGGGTATGCATGGCTTATTCCTCTCCAGGACAGGCGTGCGCGCCTGCATCCGGTAAGCCTGCAATAACCCTCTTTTGGCTATGGGCAGGCCGACACCTGTATTACGGCTGCCAGCCCAGTAACCTTAATTATTTAATGGTTGATTGATACTGTTTAATGCATCGCGTTGCGAGCGCGGCTGGCCGACGCCAGCGCAAGCGCCGACTTGCCTCCGGACAGGGCCTTTGAGGCCCCGATCGGACGGGGCTTCGCCGTCGTTTTTCCCACACGCACCAAGCGGAAGGCCTTCATCAACTCTTCCAACTTCTCGGCCTGCAGCTGCAGACTCTCGGACGCCGCGGCGGCCTGTTCCACCAGCGCCGCATTCTGCTGGGTGATGTCGTCCATCTGGGCGATGGCCTGGTTGACCTGCTCGATGCCGGCGCTCTGCTCGAGGCTGGCGGTGGCGATCTCGTTCATGATGCTGCTGACCAGCTGGATCGAGGTCACGACGTCGTCCATCGATTCGCCCGCGCCACCCACCAGCTTGCCGCCGGTGTCGACCTTGCCGACCGAATCCTCGATCAGCGACTTGATCTCCTTCGCGGCACCGGCCGAACGCTGCGCCAGATTGCGCACTTCGGACGCGACGACCGCAAAGCCGCGGCCCTGTTCGCCCGCACGCGCGGCTTCCACCGCAGCGTTCAGCGCCAGGATGTTCGTCTGGAACGCAATGCCGTCGATGACGCCGATGATGTCGGCAATCTTCCTCGAGCTGTCCTTGATCGACGCCATGGTGTCGACCACCTGACCCACCACCTCGCCGCCGTCGGCCGCGATGTCGGCGGTGGACATCACCAGCTTGCTCGCCTGGTGGGCGCTGTCGGCATTCTGCTTGACAGTGCTGGTCAGCTCTTCCATCGAGCTGGCGGTTTGCTCCAGGCTCGATGCCTGCGATTCGGTGCGGCTCGACAGATCGAGGTTGCCGGCAGCAATCTCGATCGCACCCGACGTCACGTGTTCGGATACCTCGCGAATATGCCCGAGTAGCCACTTCAGGTTGACCTGTAGGACGCGCAACGATTCCAGCGGCGCCACGACATCCGCCAGGCCAGCGGTTTCAATCGTGGCGGTCAGGTCGCCCGTGCCCATGCGCTCGATTTCCTGCCGGGTGCGCGCCAGTGGCAGCATCACCAGCCGATGCACCGCGTAGCCGAACACGCCGGCCATGACGACGCCAAACACGCCGATCCCCATCAGCCAGCCGCCGGCAGTCGATGTCGAGGCCAGTGCGCCGACCCCCGCGAACAGGATCGCCATTGCCACCACCGCCGCCGTCAGCAGCGACTTCAGCGAGGCGAGGTCGGAGAGCCGCGGCAGCAAGGAGCGGCGTACCGCCTTGCCCTCGCGGATCATCAGCGATCGATCGCCGGACTTGATGGCACGGTAGGCGGCATCGGCCGCCTGCACCTGTTCGCGGCTGGGTTTGTCGCGCACCGAGATGTAGCCGACGATCTGCCCGTTTTCGATAACGGGCGACGCGCTGGCCTCGACCCAGTAGTGGTCGCCGTTCTTGCATCGGTTCTTCACCAGTCCGGTCCAGGTCTTGCCGGCCTTCAGCGTACGCCAGAAGTCGGCGAATGCTTCTGCCGGCATGTCGGGATGGCGCACGATGTTCTGCGGCGCCCCCAGCAACTCGGCTTCGGAAAAACCGCTGATGTTGACGAAGTCCTGGTTGACGAACGTGATATTGCCGTGAATGTCCGTCTTCGAGGTCAGTGCCTCACCGTCCTTGAGGACGTATTCAACCTGGGTCACGGGCATGTTGGTGCGCATGTGTGTGTCCTTAGTTTTACGATTTCAACAGCCCCATACAGGGCACAGGGCACGGCCAACGCCGCTCAGAATTCCTCCCAGTCCTCGTTGCCGGCGCTCTTGCTCTTGACGGGGCGCGCGATCGCTCGGGCCGGCGACGTGCCGGTGCGGGCTTTCGGCAAGGCGGCAGGCTCGCGCCGCGGGGTCGACACTTCGGGACGCGTTTGGTAGGCACCCGCCCCCAGCTTGAATACGCTCACCGCCTCGGCCAGCCTGGCCGCCTGGTTCTGCAGGCTCTCGGCCGCGGCCGCAGCCTCTTCCACCAACGCAGCGTTCTGCTGGGTGGCGTCGTCCATCTGCACCACCGCCTGGTTGACCTGCTCGATACCGGAACTCTGTTCCTGGCTCGCCGCCGCGATCTCGCTCA
>NZ_JAUYRI010000023.1 GCF_030696885.1 Thiobacillus sp. | reverse complement strand
AAACGAGAGGGGGACCGATACGCCGTAACGTTGCACTATATTCCATGGCGCAACGTTGCCGAAGCGGACTGGGTTCGAGAATGAATAGTCCGTGTAATCGTAGTTGAGTGTCACGCCGGCACGGTTGCCGCGACCGAGGTCGCTCGAAACGCCCATGCGCACAATCGCGCTCTGCGCGGTGTAGTGACCACCGCCGTCAAGATCGCCCTCACCCTGATAGACCGGGGTGACCGAGAGGTAGGGTCGCCAACCCGTCTCCTGGGCTTGCGCCGCGCCAGCTGTCGCGAGGGCCAGGGTGAACACCATCGAACTTGTGCGAGTCGATACCTTAAGTTTCATCGAACCTCCAAAACAGGACGCCTGCTTACCACGGAAATCACGGGGTGCGGCGCGGGGAATCATATCGCAGCCGCTGCTTCCCTTGGATGATCATGATCGGATTATCCGGCCATCGAGAAGTTCGATCCGGCGCGAGCATTGCGCCGCGATATGCTCGTCATGGGTTGAGATCAGGAAGCTGGTGGCCATGGTCTGATTGATAGAACGGATCAGGTCCATCACCTGGTCGGCCGATTGCCGATCGAGATTGCCGGTGGGCTCGTCTGCTAGAACCAGAACCGGGTTGTTGATCAGCGCACGGGCCACTGCGACACGCTGGCGCTGACCACCGGACATGGCCGATGGACGGTAATTCATGCGGTCCGGGAGCCCTACGGCATCAAGCAATTCCATCGCCCGTTCCCGCATGGCGGGCGTTTCGCGGCCGGCGGCGGAGGCCGCGGGCATCATCACGTTCTCAAGTGCCGAGAGATCAGACAGCAAGTGATGAAACTGGAAAACGAAGCCCAGGTGCTTGCTGCGGAATTCGGTGCGCTGCGCTTCGCTGGCCTGCATCAGATCCACGCCCAGCATCTCGTGGGTACCCCCGCTCGCGCGCATCAGCGTGCCCAGAATGGTCAGCAATGTGCTTTTACCCGAACCGGACGGGCCCAGCAGCGCGGTCATTTCGCCGGCCGTCATCGAAAGGTCGATGCCCTTGAGAACGAGCACCTCGGCCTCGCCTTCGGCAAAGCGCTTGGTCAGGCCGCTGACGGAAAAGATCGCTTGCGCGCTCATGCCCCGATCGCCTCCACCGGGTCGATACGGGCAGCGCGGCGGGCGGGAAGGATCGATGCAAGCGTTGCCGCAAGGGTGGTCAGCGTAATCGCCAACAGGAAATCGCCCTGTTGCCGGTCGATTGGCAGTCCCCCGCTGCTGACCTCGGTCACCGGCGGCAGTGGCAGGAGGGCGAACCATGCGGCGACTGCGCCGACGATCGCCCCGATGAATCCGATCAGCGTGCCTTCCAGAACGAAGATCGAGATCACCAGTCCATTGCTGGCGCCCATCGCCCGCATAATGCCGATCTCGGATTGCCGCCTGACAATGGACAACAGCATCGCGCTGGCGATGCCAACTATGATGGTGACCAGGGAAAAGGCCTTGATGATGGTGCCGGTACGCGCCTGCGCATCCAGCCCTTCGAATAGCTGGGCGTTGTCTTCAGTCCAGGCGGTGGCCTTCAGGCCGGTGGACCGCCGCAAGCGTTCAGCGATGTCGGCCGCGTCGGTAGCGGGTTCCACCTTGATCTCGATCCGGGAAATCCCGGTCGACAAGTCATACAGGGCGCGGGCGGTAGTGAAATTCATATAGACCGCCTGACGATCGGCGCTGGCTATGCCCAGGGTGAAGATACCGCCAATGCGGAAACTGCGCGTCCGCCCTCGATCGGAACTCAGGCGGATCACCTGTCCCACCCTAAGGCCCAGATCGCGCGCGAGTCGACTGCCGATCAGGATACCGTCCGCAGGCAGGTTACTGCTGCCATCTACAATGGCCGCTTCGATATTGGCAATGTCGGACAGCTTGCCGGGCATCACCCCGATCACGCCCACGGGTGCCACGGTCTGTCCCCGTTCGACAAAGGCGGAGCCCCGGATTTGCGGCGATACGGCGGTGACACCCGAAGTCTGCTCGATGATCGGGATGACAGGCTGCCAGATGGCAATCTGGTCGCGCCGGCTGAGGTCTTTTTGAAGCACGACATGTTTGTGCGCATTGGGGGACAGTGTCGCGGGATCGCGATCGGGCATTTCCAGCACGATATGCGGGATGCTGCCCACCGTCCTCAATGTGAGCAGGGTCGCCAACCCGCCGATGAGCGCGCTCATGAAGATGAATACGCTGACGCCCAGAGCCACGCCCGCCATCAGCAACGCGGTCTGTCCCGGATGGGACAATAGGTGCCGGATGGCGAGCTTGACCGCATAGGGGTTCAACCTATTCCGCCCTCCGGATCTTTTCACCCGGCTGCGCCGAATCGGGATCGGTAAGGATGCGCTCGCCGGGCTTGATTCCGCTGGTGACGATCACCTCTTCAGCAGGCCAATCGACGAAACTGATCGGGCGCTCGATCACGACATCATCGTCGCCGACAACCCTGACCTTGGCTGTGCTACCGGACTGGACGATGGCGTTTCGGGGCACGCTGATGGCGCGATCCCGCTTTTCGATGACCAGATTGACCGTAACGGTTAGGCCTGAAGGCGCATCGATCGCCGCATCAACCAGGCCCAAGCGAACATCGCGCGCACCCGTGGCCGGATCGACGCGGGGTTCGACATGCAGCACTTTCGCCCTCAACTGACGGTCTTGCCCCGGCAAGCTGACCATTGCCTCGATTCCCGGGCGGATTTCCGCGGCATAGATCTCGTCAACCTCGATCGTGACTTCCGGACTTGAAAGATCGGCCAGGCGATAGATGACACTTTCGAGACCCACTGTCTGGCCGGGATCGACGGGGCGTTCAAGGATCACGCCTGCAAAGGGTGCGCGCAGGACCCGGCGGTCGCGCAATTCGCGCGCATGCATCAAGCTGGCGCGACGGCGGCTCAGTTCCCGCTCCCCTTCAACCACCGCAAGGCGTCGTTGCTCGACATCACGCCTGATTGCGTACTGACTCAGCGCCTCGAAACGGGCGAGTTCGCGCCGTGCCTGGGCAAGCGTTGCTTGCTGCGTCTGTACCGATGCTTCGGCCTCGGCAATCGCCGCCGTTTCCGGCGCGTCATCGATCCGCGCGAGAATTTGCCCCGCCTCCACCCGGTCGCCGACATCGAAGGGCAAGGCGACAAGCTCACCGCCCAGCGTTGGGCGGATATCCACCTGGAGCCTTGGCCTGATCCGTCCATTGACCGCCAGAATCCGTTCGGCGGGCACCGTCTTTACAACGAAGGTGGTCACTTCCTTTTCTCGCGGCGCCAGCAGCCAGTAACCCGCCGCAGCCAGCACAATTATGGCCAGCGCCGCGAGAAAAAGTTTTCGTGCGTTCATTTTCATTCAGTGTTCACCCTACCATGCATTAACGCGCGACTTGAGGGCTCAATGCAATAGAGCGCGCAATCGTGAACCTGCCGAAGCCATATAAGGATTGATTGAAAGGGAGGCAATGGTTGAACGGCTGCCACACGAAAAGGAGCAGCCCCCCAGTTGCGAGCTCTCAGTGACAGTTCAGGCCGAACATGAGGCAGTCGGGTGTCTCAACCTTACTTCCGCTCTTGGCCGCCTGCTGCCCCTAACGCTGCCAATCGAAACAACGCAGCAAATCACCCGCCCCGCATCACCATATCCCCGAACAACGCCACGCTGAAGCCAATTACCGCGCCGAGCGGTGGCGCCCAGTGGCGGTTGAGGCGCGACTGCGGGGCGATGTCCTGGAAGATGAGGTAGAGAAGACCGCCGGAGGCGAAGAGCATGATGGCACCGAGCGCCGCGGGAAAATCTGCCAGCAGGTAGTAGCCGCCAAGACCGGCGATCGGGCCGATGGCGACCAGCGACACCATGATGAGTAGGGTACGGCGTGCGCTGCGTTGCCCCGTCGCATGCAGTTCGCGAAAGGCATTGAAGCCTTCGGGCAGGTTCTGCAGGCCGATCAGCAGGGCCAGCAGCGGAGCGGCGGGCGAGCCGAGTGAGATCAGGCCGCCAATGGCAATGGCCTCGGGCACATAGTCCAGCAGCATGCCCATGACCTGCGGCGACTCGTGCCGATGCAGGCCGAGTGCGCGCTCGATCACGAAAAACGTCAGGCCGCCGCCCAGAACGAGCGGGATAGCGAGCATCGACCCATTCATGCTCGCAATGCCTTCCGGCACCAGCACGATCGCGACCGCGCCGAGCAGGATGCCGCCGCCGAGCGCGATGACGGAATGCCGCAATTCCTGCTCCAGCCAGCGTGAATGAATGTGCTCGAAACTGGCGATGAAACCGCCCAGCGGGATGCAGGCGCCGGCGGCGAGGGTGAAGAGCAGGATCGCGGCGATTTCGTTCATGGCGCCCTGCTCGTTCGACTTAGCGGTGGATTCGCCCGGACGCCGGCTGCAGGTCGGCGCTCACCGCCTCGCGCTCGTCGAACACGAAGCAATCACCGTGGTAGTGGGCACCGCCGACGTCCTCGAAGTATTTGAGAATGCCGCCTTCGAGCTGGTAGACGTGTTCGATGCCGATGGCCTTCATGTGGATGGCGGCCTTTTCACAGCGGATGCCGCCGGTGCAGAACGACACCACGGTCTTGCCGGCGAAGTCGTCGCGGTGTTGGGCGATCTGCGGGGGGAATTCGCTGAATACGCCGATGTGGTAATCGACGGCATTGTCGAAGCTGCCCGCTTCCACTTCGTAATCATTGCGCGTATCGAGCATCACCACCGGGCGGCCGGCGTCGTCGCAGCCGCGATCCAGCCACTGCTTCAGCGTAGCCGCGGCCACCGAAGGCGCGCGCCCCGCTTCCGGCCGGATCAGCGGGTGCTTCATGGTGATGATTTCCTTTTTCAGCCGCACCCGCATTCTTTTGAACGGCGGCTCGGCCGACAGGCTCTCCTTCGGCGCGAGATCGGCAAAGCGCGGATCGGCGCGCAGGTGGGCGACGATGGCGTCGATCGCCGCGCGCGACCCCGCGAGGAATACATTGATGCCTTCCGGCGCGAGCAGGATGGTACCCAGCAAACCCAGCGCCTGGCAGCGCGCGGTGAGATCGACCTTGAGCGTCTCGCGATCGGCGAGAGAAACAAATTTGTAGCAGGAAATATTGACGACGGACACGGCAAAAACCTCTTCAGCAAGCCGGCATTATACGAAGCGGTACTGCCCTGTCGGGGGTTTTGATACCCTTTGGCCTTCCCCCTGCTCTGTCCTGACCATGAAACGCCGCCTCTCCTCTGCCGCGACTGCACCAAAAACGGTTTTCACCGACCCGTTGGCCGAGGTGCTGCGCCCCGGCCAGTCGATCGAATTGCTGAAGGAACTGCACATCCTGACGCGCGACGGCAAGCTCAACCAGGACAGCCGCCGCAAGCTGAAGCAGGTCTACCACCTGTGCCAGTTCATCGAGCCGCTGCTCGACGAGGTGCTGGGCCGGCAGGACACGCTGACGTTGGCCGACCACGGCGCCGGCAAGTCCTACTTGGGCTTCATCCTCTATGACCTGTATCTTAAGGAACGACCCGGCGCCCACATCTACGGCATCGAGACGCGCGACGAGCTGGTGGAAAAGTCGCGCGAACTGGCGGCGCGGCTGGACTTTCCGCGCATGTCCTTCCTCAACGTGACGGTGGCCGAGTCGATCGGCTCGGAACAGCTCCCCGCCACCATCGACATCGTCACCGCGCTGCATGCCTGCAACACCGCGACCGACGACGCCATCCAGTTCGCACTCGCCAAACAGGCGCGCCACATCGTGCTGGTGCCGTGTTGCCAGGCCGAAGTCGCCGCCGTGCTGAGAAAACACAAGAACGAATCCTTCGGCAAAACCCCGCTGTCCGAAATCTGGCGCCACCCGATCCACACCCGAGAATTCGGCAGCCAGCTCACCAACGTGCTGCGCTGCCTGCAGCTGGAAGCGCACGGCTACCAGGTCACCGTCACCGAACTGGTGGGCTGGGAGCATTCGCTGAAGAACGAACTGATCGTCGCCACCCGCACCGACGCGCCGCGCCGCAACGCACGCGAACGCCTGCAGCAGATCCTGCAGGAACTGAATCTGCAGGAACTCGAAGGGCGCTTTCTGACTCCCTAATAATGCCTATGCTTCACGCAAGCATTGTTACCGGATTGCCCGATGCGCCTGCCCTCCCTGACCCGTTTCTTCGCCGTGCTGGCCCTGACCGCCGTGGTGGCGGGCTGCGCCACGCCGCAATACCAGACGACGGTCCGCCTGATCCCGCCGGCCGATGCGCAGGGCCGCGCCTGCGTGGCGGGGTGCGAAACCCAGAAAATCGCCTGCCAGACGGATTGTCAGGCCCGCTACCAGGCCTGTTCGGCCGCGATCGAACCGCAGGTGGAGGCACGCTATACCGAGGCGCTGCAGCAGTACGCACTCGAACTCAGGCACTATGCGGCGGCCTTGCGCCACTACGAGCTGCAAATGCAGCTCAACTGGTGGTACGGCCCGTCCTTCCACCATCCGTACTGGATGCAGCCGTTTCCGGTGTTTCCGCCGCCCTACCGCGAGCCGGTGATGCCGACGCGCGAAGGTGTGCGGGCGCATCTGGTGAAGTCGAACTGTCAGGAAGACTGCGGCTGCCTGCCCGCCTACGACAGCTGTTTCGTCGGTTGCGGCGGCCAGCGGGTGAGCGAAACAGTCTGTACCCGGAACTGCCCGCCGGCCAAATGACTCAGGCGGCCGGGAGCAGGGAAACCAGCTTTACCGGCACGCTCTGCGTATCCGTTCTGATCCAGATTTCGCCGTCCTGCACCATGCACTGCAGGCGCATGCTGCGCTCAGCCAGCGCCGCCAATGCCTGAGTGGTGTCGGCGGGCAGTTGCAGCACAGTCAGGTTGTCAAAACGGGTGAGCTTGCTGGCGATCTGCTTCCACCACACCTCGCAGCCGCTGCTGTAGCACAGCACCACGACCTGGTCGGCGCGGCCGCAGGCGCGGCGGATGCGCGCATCGTCCGGCTGGCCGAGGTCGATCCACAGGGTGATCTCGCCGGCCAGGTTCTTCACCCACACTTCCGGCTCGTCGACGTCGAACAGGCCCTTGGTGAAGGCGATGCCATCCTGGGCGTACAGCGCATAGGCCAGCACCCGCGCCATCATGCGTTCGTCGGTTTCGGAGGGGTGGCGCGCGATGGTCAGCGCGTGGTCGCCGTAGACATGGCGGTCCATGTCGGCTATCTGCAGATCGGCTTTGTAGATGGTGGCTTTAAGCGCCATGGGCATGCGTACTCAAAATTTACAGACAAAAAAAACCCCGGCAAGCCGGGGTTTTTCTCACATCAGGTCGGAGAAATTACGACACGACCTGGATGTTGGAAGCTTGCTTGCCCTTGGGGCCAGTGGTCACTTCGAAGCTGACCTTCTGGTTTTCCTGCAGGGACTTGAAGCCGCTGGAGTTGATTGCAGAGAAGTGTGCAAACAGATCTTCGCCGCCGTTATCCGGGGTGATGAAACCAAAACCTTTTGCATCGTTGAACCACTTAACAGTACCCGTTTCCATCTTTTGTTTCCTATCTATCTAAAAAAATTGGGCGACATGCCCTATCGATCGAATTTCAAGGAAAACGCTTACCAGAGGTACGGCAATTTAGAGCTTGAATCCAACAGATGCTGCATTGATATCACAGAAAATCTGGATGACCAAGCGCTTTTTTCGATCAGCTCCCTAACGCACGCAGGATCAGGGTGTCTCCACGCTGGGTAAATTCCAGATGTTTCAGCACGCTCATGCCCAGCAGGACCTGATCACCCCCCATGCCGGGATTGAGGCTGGCATGCACGCCGGCGATTTCGAACGGCCCGAATGCCAGCGTGTCGATCCGGGTCGCCCGCGTCATCACGGTGCCGTTGGCGGTGATCGCCGGCATCGGCGCGCCCGCTTTCAGCCCCAGTCCGGAACCGAGGTGCGCCGGCACCGACACCAGGGTGGCGCCGGTATCGAGCAGAAAAGTGACGGCCTCGCCATTGATGGTGCCGGGAAACACGTAGTGGCCAGCCCGGTTGCGCTTGAGCGTCAACTCGGTGCCGGGCGCGATCTGCAACTGGCGATTGGGATGGTCGCGCGCCTGCAGGCTGCCTTCAAAAAACAGGTAGAGCAGGCCCAGCAGCAGCAGGCTGGCAACCCAGGCCATGCCACGGCCCATTGCGCGATGCGGATTGTATGAGGTGTCGTTTTCGTTGGCGTTCACGGCAGGTGGGACCCGTCAGGCGATCGATCGTTCGCCCCGGCTGGAGCGCAGAACGCCTAGCCTAATCGAATCCTGCGCCGAATCAAATCCCGGCCCGACCGACCCGCCTGCAGGAGCGGGCGCGGGTCAGTGCGTGTGCATGCGCGGCTGGCAGAAATGACAGTGCGGCGCGTCGCCGAAGGCTTCGCGCAGAAAGCGGGTTTCGATGCGCAGCAGACGCTCGTGGTCGCCGGCTTCCAGATAGACATCTGGTTGCGTCATCAAATCGTCATCCCACACCATTTCCACCCCCCAGGCATTGGGCAGGCCGGGGACCACGCCGGGCGCGCATTCGCTGAACAGGCGGCTCACGCTTTCCTCGTCGGCCAGGCTGAACTCGACGCCGTGATCAAGCCCCAGCTTGCCGAGATGGACTTCCTGGTCGGCGGGGATCATCGCCACCATCTGGCAGTCGGTGCCATCCAGCAGTACGCCCTTGACCAGGCGGCCGGGCGGCAGGCCCGCCGCGCGGGCGGTTTCGGCACTGGTGTGGGAATGCGGATGCGACACGATCTCGAACGGAATCATGTGCTGATCGAGAAATCGCTCCATGCGATGCATTGGGTTCATGATCGTCTCCTTGCAAACGGTCGGTCAGCTTCCACTATAGACCAGCACCGGCCGCCCGCTGACGCGCTAGCGCCGCCGCGGATGCTCGCCGGTACGCAGAAAATGCCGGCGAGCCGGCTTCGGGTGATCCTGTTGCAGGACGGCACGGCGGTAGGCCAGCAGCGTCTCCTGCGCGTGCCCCAGCACGCTGTCGTGCGGGTAGTGCCCGGCCGCGTTGAGCGCGCCCGCCGCCATGCCGGTCAACAGTTCCATGCCGGCGTCCACGTGGTCGGCGGCATGGATGTGGAAGCGCCCTGCCTCCACCGCCGCGACCACGTGCGGCGCCAGCATCAGGTGGCGGCGGTTGCGGGTCGGAATCAGCACGCCCTGGCTGCCGTCCAGCCCGGCGGTCTCGCAGACGCGGAACCAGCCCTCGATTTTTTCGTTGATGCCGCCCACCGGCAGCACGTCGCCGTGCTGATTGACCGCGCCGGTGACCGCGATGCCCTGCGCGAGCGGCAGGCCGGACAGCGCCGACAGCAGCGCATAGAGTTCGGCGCACGAGGCGGAATCACCTTCCACGCCGTGATATTGCTGCTCGAACACGATCGAGGCATTGAGCGACAGCGGCGCCAGATGCGCGAACAGCGCCGCCAGGTAGTTCTGCAGGATGAACACGCCCTTGTCGTGGATCGGGCCGGACAGCTCGACCTCGCGTTCGATGTTGAGCAGGCCGTCCTCGCCGGCATAGGTGCGCGCGGACAGCCGCACCGGCAGACCGAAGCGGGCGTCGCCGAGGTCGATCTGGGTCAGCCCGTTGAGCTGTCCCACCCGTGCGCCGGTGCATTCGATCAGGATATCGCCCTCGGCGATTTCCTCGCGCAGGCGCTGCTCGGGATAATCGTGCCGGGCGGCATGCGCGGCCAGCGCCGTCTCGACGTCGGCCGCCGTCACCAGGCCCGGCCCACGCGCACGGCAGATCGCCGCGCTTTCCATCACCAGCGCCTCGGTGCGGGCAAAAATCGCGCTCTCGCGCGTCTGGTCGGCGGCCTCGCGGTGCGATTCCTCGATCAGGCGTGCCACCGCCGCCGCCGAGAAATGCGGCAGACCATGTTCGCGGCAGGTGTGGGCGACGAAGATCGCCGACGCGCGCCGGGTGTCGGCGCTGGCGATAAAGCTGTCGGCAAAGTCGATCTTGGCGCGAAAGTGGCGGGCGAATTCGGGCGCCGCATCCTGCAGCTCGTAGTACTGTTCGCGCGAACCGATCAGCACGATCTTCACCTCGACGTCGACCGCTTCCGGCGCCAGCGACACCGCAGCGATCGGCGAGAACGACACGCCGGGCTCCTCGATCTGCAGCCGTCCGCTGCGCAGAAAACGCCGCAGCTTCTCCCACACCAGCGCATCGGCCAGCACGTCGCGCAGGTGCAGCATCAGAAAGCCGCCGTGCGCCTGCAGCAGGCTGCCGGCACGGATGCGCGAGAAGTCGGTCATCAGCACGTCGCTCTCGGCCTGATATTCGATACTGCCGAACAGCGAGCGGAACAAGGGGTTGTCCTCGACGATCACCGGCGCGCCGGCAAGCCCGCCGTTGTCGACCACCAGGTTGACGCGGTAGCGCGCCAGCGCGAAATGCAGCGCCGCCAGTCGTTCCTCGTCGTCCTCGCTGCCGCTGAACAGTTCCACGTTGTCGAGCACGTCTTGTTCCAGCGCGTCGAGCCAGGCGTTGAGCTTGGCGGCGTCCTTGATCTGCTTCTTCAGTCCGGCGCGGATCGCCTGCAGTTCGCGCTCGACCAGCGGCTTCACCACCTGCCGCCGCAACGCGGCCAGCGCCTCGTTCATCGCGCGTTCGAGCGGCTGGGTCTTCTCGATATAGCGGGTGATCTCGGCGCGCAGCTCCTGCTCGGCCTGCTCGACTGCGGCGCGCCGCGCCTTCGGCAGCGCCAGCACCTCGTCCTCGGTCAGCGCCAGCCCCTTCTTGCCGGTGAGCGTGAACAGCATGCGACCGGCTTCGCGATGCAGCGAAAAACTGCGTGCCTCGGCAAACGCGGTCAGCTCGGCATAGTGCCGCGCCACCTCGTGCTTCCAGGCCTGTTCGATGCGCTCGCTCTCGGCCTTGAAGTCCTGGCCTTCCAGTCGCTGCGGAATTTCGCCCTGCAGCGTCTTCACCGCCTGCGCCAGCGACTGCCGCAGCAGCCGCCCCTCGCCGGCCGGCAGCCGGAGCGCCAGCGGCCGCTCGGGTGCGTCGAAGTTGTGCAGGTAGCAGAGGTCGGGCGGCACCCGTTTTGTCGCCGCCACCTCGTGCATCGCCTGTTTGAGCAGCGAAGAACGGCCGCTGCCGACTTCGCCCAGCACGAACAGGTTGTAATTGGGCGCGTCCATGCCGAGCCCGAAGCGCGCGGCCGCCTCGGCGCGCACCTGCCCGATCCATGGCAACGGTTCCCCGATCAGTTCGGACGTATCCGCAAACCCCAATGACGCAGGGTCGAGGGTCAGGCGCAGCTCAGCGGGAGACAGGGAAGCAGTCGGCATGGTGTGAGGTCGGATCTGTGGGGGGGTGTTCGGATTATTGCGCAAGTCCTGCAGGCGGCAACAGGCCGGCCCAGTGCGCCTGGCTCTGCAGGTAGTGCGCACACAGGTGGGATGCGTTCTCGCGCAGCAGGCTGGCGGGCAGCGCCAGCGCCTGCATCAGCGCGGGCGCGATGCGGTCGGCGGCCACGCTGCGCGGCACCGCGTCCGGTTCCCAGGTTTCGGCAAAGGCGGCCCGTTTGTCCGGACGCGCGCCCTGCTGCGGCGGCGCGAGGCTGACCCGCGGCAGGCCATAAGCCAGCGCAACGATGCGGCCGTGGAGGCTGCTGGCAAGCACGCCGCGGCTGGCGGCGATCAGCGCGCAGATGTCCCACAGATGCAGCGACGGAAACCGCTGAGCCGTGCCGGTCGGCAGCCGGCGCTGCAGCTTTTCGTAGAGCGCCGGATCGTCGTGCCACGGCGCCGTGCCGGCGCAGAACAGCGCCACGCCCAGGCCGGTCGCCGCAGTCACCCGCGACAGCCCCTGCGCCAGCGCATCCAGGCTGGCGTCATCGGCAAACTCCGTGCTGAACTGGCAGGCGAGATAGCCCTGCGGGAAGGCATCGCAGATCGTCTTCGCCGGGGCCTGGTCTTGATGCCGCCGGATCGTCTCGCCAAAGCATTCGGCGACCATCACCGCCGGGTCGGGACACAAGGGCGCATCGATGCCTTCCGCACGCAATGCAGCCCGGGTGACGTGGTCGCGCACGCTGAGCCAGTCTGCCTGCTGCAATGCGGCTTTCACCTCGTCCCGCTGCGTGGCTGACAGTGCATTCCACTCCACGCCGCCGACGGCGTTGAAAATCAGCCTGGCGCCCGATGCAAGTACGTCGCGCCCGACCACATAAGGCATGGTTCGCGCCGTGCCAAGCTGGCGCGCCGCCCACGCAGCAGCCGCAGCGGGTTCATTGTCGTAGCGCACGATGGCCGCGACCGCCGCGGCCGGATCGAGCAGCATGACCGCCGCCTGCCAGGCGCTGCAGGTCAGCAGCTCGCCGCCGGCATGGATCAGGTGCGTCGGCCGCGCCGGCAGTGGCCTCACATCATGACCGCCGAAGGCACGCAGATCGCGCGCCGCCAGCCCGGCAAACGCAAACCTCCGCCCCGGCAGCAGCGCCGTCAGCAGATGCGGAAACAGCAGGTCGCCGACGTTGTGGCGATCGAAGGCGCCGAACAGGACCGGCGGAACACTCGCGTTCATTGTCTGCTGGGTCTGGATGAAGAAGACGTGGACATCATGCGCATGATTTTTTCGCACATGGCGCGATTTCGCACTACATTCGCAAAAAAGCCAACACACCCACCCATGAAATCCGCCCAGCCGTCCTTCTTTGTCCTGATCGCGCTCGTCGGCGGGCTGGCCATCTTCAGCTCCACGCTGGCGAAGACGCCGGTGCTGCCGCTGTTCGCCGCCGCGCTCAACGCCACGCCGGCCGAGATCGGCTGGATCGTAATGGCCTCCACGATCCCCGGCGTGCTGATCAGCTACCCCGCCGGCGCGCTGTCGGACCATCTGGGCAAGCGGCGCGTGCTGCTAGCGTCCCTGGTCGTGTTCGCCACCGCGCCGTTTCTGTATCTGGTGATCGAAACCGCCTGGCAGCTGATGGCGGTGCGCTTCTATCACGGCTTCGCCACCGCGATTTTCGGCACGGTGGCGAGTGCGGCGATTGCCGCGCGCTATACGGCCGATCGCGCAACGCGGCTGTCCACCTATTCCTCGGTCACCATCGTCGGCCGCTCGATCGCGCCCTTCCTCGGCGGCGCGCTGATTTCGCTGGGGAGTTTTGGCGCGGTGTACATCGCCTGCGCGATCGCCGGCGTGCTGGCGCTGGCGGCCGGCCTGCTGCTCAAGGACCACGAACCGCGCCCGACGACAAAACTGGAACTGCCGCGTTTCTGGTCCAGCCTGAGAACGGTGCTGCGCGACCGCGGCATCATGCTGGTCAGCACGGTGGAGGCCGCGCAGTACCTGGTGTTCGGCGCGATCGAAGCCTTCCTCGCGCTGTATGCGTCCTCGCTCGGCATCCCCGCGTGGCAGATCGGCATCATCCTCGGCGCGCAACTCCTCAGCATCGTGTTCGCCAAGCCACTGATGGGCCGGGTGTCCGACCGCGTCGGGCGCCGCCGCGTGATCCTGCCTGGTTTGCTGATCGGCGCGGCGAGCGTCGTGCTGCTGCCCTATTTCCCGAACTTCATCGGCCTATCGGTGCTGAGCCTGGTGTTCGGCCTCGGCTTCGCCACCGTCACCTCGTCCACCGCCGCGCTGGTCGCCGACCTCACGAAAGACGGCCGCTACGGCTCGTCGATGGGCGTGCTGCGCACGGTGATGGACGTCGGCCAATCGATCGGCCCGGTGCTCACCGGCTTCATGGTCGGCGTCGCCGGCTACGGCAGTGCCTTCACCCTGCTGGCGGCCATCCTGGTGGCGGCCGCGCTGATGCTGGGGTTGCTATTGCGCGATGCCTAAGGACGCGCCTGATCGGCTATAGTGGGGCAGCCCGCTTCTCTCCAGGAGACTTCCATGCGCATCCGTTCCCTGCTCGCCCTGCTGGCCATTGTTCCGGCCTTCCTCATGCTGCCGGCCGCCGCCGATTCAACGGTAGACGTTACCTCCGCTGCCATGCAGCAAAAAACGATTTCCGCCGAAGCCTGCGTCGCCCAGGCCCAGGGCAAGGGCATGCACCTCGCCCAGATCCAGACAGCCTGCTGCAAGGCGCACAAAGGCATCTGCGGCTGCCGCGCCGGCAAGATCGTCTGCTGCGACAACTCCACCAGCAATGATCCGGCGTGTACGTGTCATGGGGATGAGGGCGTCGTTGAGTAGCTGGCAAGAATGCGAAGCTGAACCCTTGAGCTCAGTTCAAATCGTTTCAGCGTTAGGAATAGTCTTGACCGATAACAGCATTCAAGAGCTCCGCAAACAGCTTGACGAGCTTCGAGATAAATACATTACGGCCACCCCAAGACAGCGACTTGGTCGCGTTCGCGAACGTTTGGAGGATCCGGGGGCAAACCCGAATCGCCTTGTGACGCTCGTAGGTGGGATTGAGGCTTTAGCTCGGTCTCTAGCCATGCATGTTGAGCACCAAGGTAAAGAAGAATTGCGCACCTGTTACTCAAAATACAAGAACAGAAAAACGCAGACATTAGTTGAACAGTACTGCAAGTTCCGGGGCGTTGAGGTGCCCAAGGAATATTTCGGTGAGGACAACTGGGAGCTATTCCTGCTGGCTATTGGCTATCGCAATCTCCTCGCGCATGAATCCACCTACTTATCGAATCAACGGTTTGGAATACTTGAAACGGCATGCAATGAAGTTCTTCGCAGGCTTGCGAATCTAGCCAAACTAAAGTGGGATGCAACATGACCACACGCTCGTGTTAGAGGTTGGGAACTCTCTGACTGCCGCTGGGCTCGGCGCCTACCGCGCCAAAACAAGCGCTCTCTACTTACTGCTCGCCACCCAAACCCCATCCCACCCCGCCCCCGGCGGTTTCAGCCGGAACGCCTCAACCCGCGCCAGCATGACCTGGCTTGGCTGATCCTTCGGTTCGATCGCAAGGCATTCGCGGAACGCCGCTTCGGCCGCATCCCAGTCCTGCGCGCGGTAGTGCGCCAGCCCGGCTTCGTACGCCTGAACCCGCTGCCGGTCGGTGTCGCTCAATTCGTCGGCCATCCCCAGCAACTCGTATACCCGCACCGTTTCCAGCTTGCCGGCGACGCGCAGGCTGTCGATTTCGCGGAAGGCCAGCATGTCACCCGCCAGCGTGCGCGTCGCTTCGCTCGCCAGGATGCGGGTGCCGTAGAACTTGTTGGCCTGCTCCAGGCGTGAGGCGAGGTTCACGGTATCGCCGATGACGGTGTAGCCACGCGAGGTTTCGGAGCCGATGTTGCCGACGGTGACTTCGCCGCTGGCGATGCCCATGCGGACGTTGACCACGGGCACGTTGTCGCGGACGCCGAACATCTCGGGCAGCCAGGCGCGGAAGGCTTCCAGCCGCGCCATCTGGTCGAGTGCGGCGATGCAGCCGAGGCGCGCGTGGTCGGCGGGGTCGGTGAAGGGCGGGCCCCAGAAGGCCATGACCGAGTCGCCGATGTACTTGTCGACGATGCCCTGCTGGGCGCGGACGACTTCGGACATCATGGAGAAATAGCGGTTGAGGAAGCGCACCGCGGCGTCCGGGGTGAGGCCTTCGCACATCCGGGTGAAGCCTTCGAGGTCGGAGAAAAACACGGTCATCACCTGGCGTTCGCCTTTGTCGGCACCGATGCGGTTCTCCAGCAGGGTCTTGACGATGCGCGGGTCGACGTACTGCCCGAAGGTTTCGCGGATACGCTCCTTCTCGCGCAGGCCGACGACCATGTGGTTGAACGAGGTGGCGAGCGTGGCGATCTCGTCGCGCGAGTGCACCTGGATTTCAACCTCCAGGTTGCCGCCTTCCACCGCGCGCGTGCCGCCGAGCAGGCGCTTGATCGGACTGACCAGCGAGCGGGTGAAGAACAGCGCCGAGAGGAAGCCGAGCGCGGCGGCCAGCGCGGTGATGATCCAGTTGAGCGTGGTGGCGCGCGCCTCTTCCTTCTTGGCCTCGGTGGCGGTGTCCTGGGTCAGCTTGTTGAGGATGTCGATGGTCTTGCCGATTTCGATGTCGACGGCGTCCTTCTCGCGCAGCAGGGTTTCGCGGACGATGTCCTGCGAACGCGGGGTGCCTTCCTCCGCCTCGATCTGGAACAGGCGAAAGGTTCGGTGGAAATTCTGACGCGCGGTCTGGATCGTGGGCAGCTGCTCGCCCAGCACCGCGAGCGTGGCGCGGTCGAGCTTGAGGTCCTTTTGCGCCTGGGCCTCGCCTAGCATGCGCAGCGAGGAGTCGACGATCTGATCGGCGTTGACCCCGCGCATGTCGAAGCCGTTCGATTCCTTCGCCAGGTAGTCAGGGTCGGGCCGGGCCGCCTCCATGCCCGACATCACCCGCTCCATGTGAACGATCTGCTGGCGGATCAGGATTTCGACGCTGGCCACCTGCTGCTGCAGCGGCAGGTACCAGTCGGACAGCGCGCGCACCTGGTTGTTGAGCTGACGGAAGTTGAGCACCGACACCCAGGTGACGACCACCATCAGCACCAGCAGGGCCATGGTGATGCTGAAGATTTTCAGGCTGATGGGCACGCGCATGGGGCTCTCCGCAAAAACACCGACGCATCATCGCAAGGCGCAGGGCGCCGGGGCGATCCAGAATTTAACCATTCCGCATGCAGTCTAGTTCGCTTCGCCGCGTTTATGTAAGCGGGTGCGCGAAACGACGACTCCACGCGGGCTACAGCAGCGGCTTCAGCGGCAGCAGCTGCCACAGCCGCACCCGGCCGCGCTGGGTCAGCGGCACGTACTGGTCGGGCTCTTCCGCCGCACTCCAGCTGTTGTCCGGATGCATGTCGGCTTCCATGATCGCGCGCAGCCGCTGGGCCAGCCCGGCGTGATGCACGATCACGCCGACTTCGGTGTTGAGGTTTTCGGAGCGCGGGTCGAAGTTGAAAGTGCCGATATAGGCCGTCATGCCATCGACCACCATGCTCTTGGCGTGCAGTGCGAACAGCGGCGGTGTCTCGGGCGGGTTGGCGCGCGACATCAGGGCGCTGCGATTGACGGGGTCAGGCTTGTATTCGCGGATGTCGAGGCCCATTTTCAGCAGCTGCTTGCGCTGATTGCGGTAGCCGGAGAAGGCCGGCATGTTGTCGGTGGAGGCGAGCGAATTGGTGAGGATGCGCACCTTGACGCCGCGCGCGACGGCGTCCCGGAACAACGCTTTCGCCTTGCCCGACATCACCAGGTAAGGCGACTGGATGACGATGGATTCCTGCGCGCCGGCCACCAGCCTCGCCAGTGCGTCGGTGCTCTGGCCGCCGCCGCCCAGGCTCCAGCGTTTGCCGTTCTTGCCCGGCCTGTCGTGGATGAAGTCGACCCGGCCCCAGGCCATGTCGCGCGCCAGGCGCTCGAAGGCGGCGGGCGTGGCCGCAATCGCGGCACGCACTTCCGGGGCAAAGTTTTCCGGGTGTTGCGCATAGGCATGCAGCTCACGGTAGACCTGCTGCACCTCGGCGTCGGCCACCTTGACGCTCTTTTTCATCAGGCCCAGGCCGTCGAAACGCGATTCCACCGGCACCGCGAGCGGGCTTGCCCAGAACGCCTCGAAATTCGCCCGCATCGTCTGCGCCGCAGCCCCCACCACCAGCGCGTCGCGATCGCGGAAGGTGTATTCGCGGTCGTAATCGAAATACTCGTCGGCCATGTTGCGGCCGCCAGTGATGCCCACCTTGCCGTCGACGATGAAGGTCTTGTCGTGCATGCGCTGATTGACGCCGCGGAAGTCAGTGACGACGTTGAGCGCGCGCTTGTAGAACGGCGTGCCGACCTTGTGCTTGGGGTTGTAGATGCGGATATCGACGTTGGGATGCCGGGCCAGCGCCAGTAGCGTCTTGTCGGGCGCGTCAATCAGCAGGTCGTCGACGATGACACGCACTTTGACGCCGCGTTTGGCTGCGCGCAGCAGCGCTTCGGTGGCGAGGATGCCGACGTTGTCGCGGCTCCAGATGAAGTACTGCACCTCGATCGACTGCTGCGCGTGGTCGGCCAGCCAGGCACGCGCCTGCAATGCAGATGCGCCGGTGTCGAGCACGTAGATGCCGGTCTCATTCGGATGCGCGGCCATTTGCTGGTCGATGAAATCCATCGGGGAGGCGAGTGCGGGCCGCATCCCGGCACCGAACAACAGCGCCAGCAGGCACCACCGGACCCACCATCGGCTCCCGTGCGTCACGGGAAGGTCAGCCGGCCTGCCCCGGCACGACCGGCGTGGTGCTCGCGGCGTCGCCGCACTGCGCGCGGTGGCGCAATGCGTGGTCCATCAGCACGATCGCCATCAGCGCTTCGGCGATCGGGGTGGCGCGGATGCCGACGCAGGGATCGTGGCGGCCGTGGGTGACGACCTCGATCGGCTGGCCGTTGAGGTCGATCGAGCGGCCGGGCAGCCGCATCGACGAAGTGGGCTTGATCGCGATGTGGGCGACGACGGCCTGGCCGGACGAGATGCCGCCCAGCACACCGCCGGAATGGTTGCTCAAGAATCCCTCGGGGGTGATTTCATCGCGGTGCTCGGTGCCCTTCTGCCGCGCGGCCTCCATGCCGTCGCCGATTTCCACGCCCTTGACGGCGTTGAGTCCCATCAGTGCATGGGCGAGGTCGGCGTCGAGCTTGTCGTACAGCGGCTCGCCCCAGCCGGGCGGCACGTTCTCGGCCACCACGCTGATCTTGGCGCCGACCGAATCGCCGGATTTCCTGAGCGCATCCATGTAGGCCTCGAGCTCGGGCACGATCGCGGCATTGGGCGAGAAGAAGGCGTTGGCGTCGATCGCGTCCCACGACTCGAACGGAATGTCGATCGGGCCCAGCGCGCTCATGTAGCCGTGGATCACGATGCTGTATTTTTCCTTGAGCCATTTCTTGGCGATGGCGCCGGCGCCGACGATCGGCGCGGTCAGTCGCGCCGACGAACGCCCGCCGCCGCGCGGATCACGGAAGCCGTATTTCTGCGTATAGGTGTAGTCGGCATGGCCGGGGCGGAAGGTCTCGCCGATATTGCCGTAATCCTTGCTGCGCTGGTCTTCGTTGCGGATCAAGAGCGCGATCGGCGTGCCGGTGGTCTTGCCTTCATAGAGGCCGGAGAGGATCTCGGCAATATCGGATTCGCGGCGCTGCGTCACATGGCGCGAGGTGCCGGGCTTGCGGCGGTCGAGGTCGTGCTGGATGTCGGCCTCGGCAAGTGCCATCCCGGGCGGGCAGCCGTCGACCACGCAGCCGATCGCGGGCCCGTGCGATTCGCCGAACACGGTGACACAGAAGAGTTTGCCGAGTGTGCTGCCTGACATGGGAATGCGCCGGAAAAGAGCCGTTGGAATGCGCCGAAGTCTAGCACAGGCGCGGCCTCCCCCGCCGGCCGCGGCGCGTGACGAAACTATGTCGTCACAGGCGTGTTCTATCCTGTGTTCTATCCTGAATACCAATGAATCGAAAGGACCGCCCATGAATGCCACGCAACACGTCACCTCGCTCGGCCAGAGCCTTTGGCTGGACAACCTGTCGCGCGACCTGATCCGCGACGGCACGCTGGCGAAGCTGATCGCCGAGGACGGGGTGTCCGGCGTGACCTCGAATCCGTCGATCTTCCAGAACGCATTCGCCAACAGTCCGCACTACGCCGACGACCTGGCGGCTCTCAAGACCGGCGAGCCGGATGCCGAACGGCGCTTCGAAGCGCTGGCGATCCCTGACATCCAGGCCGCGTGCGACCTGCTGCTGCCGGTGCACGAAGCAAGCGGCGGCAACGACGGCTATGTCAGCCTCGAAGTCGCGCCGCGCTGGGCGTACGACGCGGCCCATACGGTGGCCGAAGCGCAGCGGCTTTCGGGGCGAGTAGACCGCCGCAACCTTCTGATCAAGGTGCCGGGCACGCCCGAAGGCGTCAGCGCATTCGAGGCGCTGACCACGCTCGGCATCAACGTCAACGTGACCCTGCTGTTTTCGATCGCGCAGACGCAGGCGGTGTTCGACGCCTATATCCGCGGTCTCGCTGCGCGCGCGGGCGCCGGTGCCGACGTACGCCGCAGCAAGGCGGTGGCGAGCCTGTTCCTGTCACGTGTCGACACCCTGGTCGACACCCAGCTCACCGCCATCGGTACCCAGGAAGCGCTGTCGCTGCGCGGCAAGGCCGCGGTGGCGATGGCCAAGCTCGCCTACCAGGCCTATCTGCAAACCTTCCACGGCGCGCCCTTCGCCGATCTGGCCCGCCAGGGCGCGACGCCGCAATACCTGCTGTGGGCGAGCAGCGGTGTGAAGAACCCCGACTACCATGACCTGCTGTACGTGGAGCCGCTGATCGGCGCAGAAACCATCAACACGCTGCCTGACAAGACGCTCGCCGCACTGCGCGACCACGGCAAGCCGGCACTGCAGGTGACAGAGGGCGTCGCCGAAGCCGAAGCGCAGCTGGCCGAACTGGCGCGGCTGGGCATCGACCTGGATGCGGTTGGCAACACGCTGCAGGACGACGGCGTCAAGTCGTTCGAGGACGCATACCAGAAACTGCTGCAGCAGACCGGATGATCCCCAGCCGGATAGCCCTACCTTGCGTGCGTTGATGATCCGCCGGATGTTCGGCATCATCGACGCCGCCCCATGTATTCACGCTTAAGGAGCCCGTCTATGAAAGCCCGTGCCGCCGTTGCCTGGGAAGCCCAGAAACCGCTGTCGATCGAGGAAGTCGATGTCGACGGCCCGCGCGAAGGCGAGGTGCTGCTGCAGGTCGTTGCCAGCGGCGTCTGCCACACCGACGCCTTCACCCTTTCGGGCGACGACCCGGAAGGCGCGTTCCCCTGCATCCTCGGCCATGAAGGCGGCTGCATCGTGGTGGAATGCGGCCCCGGCGTGAAAACGCTGAAGCCGGGCGACCACGTGATCCCGCTCTATATTCCCGAATGCGGTCACTGCGAATACTGCGCCTCGCCCAAGACCAACCTGTGCCAGTCGATCGCGTCCACCGTGTGGACCGGCTACATGCCCGACGGCACCCGCCGCTTCTCGAAAAACGGCAAGCCGATCTTCCACTACATGGGCTGCTCGACCTTTTCCGAGTACACCGTGGTGCCGGAAATCGCGCTCGCCAAGATCAACCCCGCTGCGCCGCTCGACAAGGTGTGTCTGCTCGGCTGCGGCGTGACGACGGGCATCGGTGCCGTGCTGAACACCGCCAAGGTCGAGCCCGGCTCGACCGTCGCCGTGTTCGGCCTCGGTGGCATCGGCCTGTCCTGCATCCAGGGCGCGGTGATGGCGCAAGCCGGCCGCATCCTCGCGATCGACATCAACCCCGACAAGTTCGAAATGGCGAAGGCACTCGGCGCAACCGACTTCATCAACCCGCGCGAACTCGGCGGCTCGCTGGTCGAGACCATCCGCGAGCTGACCCGTGGCGGGGTCGACTATTCGTTCGAGTGCATCGGCAGCGTCAACGTGATGCGCGACGCGCTCGAATGCACCCACATGGGCTGGGGCGTCTCGACCGTGATCGGCGTTGCCGGCGCCGGACAGGAAATCTGCACCCGTCCGTTCAACCTCGTGGTCGGCCGCACCTGGAAAGGCACCGCATTCGGCGGCGTCAAGGGTCGCAGCCAGCTGCCGGGCTACGTCGACGACTACATGGCGGGCAAGATCGAACTGGATAAATTGGTGACCCACACCATGCCGCTGGAAGACATCAATCGCGCGTTCGACCTGATGCACGAAGGCAAGAGCATCCGCTCGGTCATCATTTTCTGAGGCGGCGATGAAGCAGGTCGAAAGAATCAAGGAATTCGGCGGCTGGCTCGAGCGCTGGCAGCACGCCTCCGAAACCTGTCATTGCACGATGACCTTCTCGGTCTATCTGCCGCCGCAAGCGGCGACGCAGAAACTACCGGTGGTCTACTGGTTGTCGGGGCTGACCTGCACCGACGACAACGTGCGGGTCAAAGCCGGCGCGCAGCGTTACTGCGCCGAGCTCGGGTTGATCCTCGTGATGCCCGACACCAGTCCGCGCGGCGACGATGTGCCCGACGTGCCCGAGCGCTACGACCTCGGCCAGGGCGCGGGCTTCTACGTCAACGCGACGCAGGCGCCGTGGGCGACGCACTACCGAATGTACGACTACGTCACCCGCGAATTACCAGCGCTGGTGGAAGCGAACTTTCCTGTCGTTCCAGACAAGCGCAGCATCAGCGGGCATTCGATGGGCGGTCACGGCGCGCTGATCTGCGCGCTGAAGAACCCCGGCCTGTACGCCTCGGTCTCCGCCTTCGCGCCGATCTGCAATCCGGTGATCAGCCCGTGGGGACAGGGCTGCTTCGGCGCCTATCTCGGCGATGACACAAAGGCCTGGGAAGCGTACGACGCCACCTGCCTGATCCAGGCCGGCGCGCCGCTGCCGCCCGCGCTGATCGACCACGGCACCGCCGACGAATTTCTGGCCGAGCAACTGTTTCCGCAGAATCTGCAGGCTGCCTGCGCCGCGCGCGACATCCCGCTCATGCTGCGGATGCAGGACGGCTACGACCACAGCTATCACTTCATCGCCAGCTTCATCGGCGAGCACCTGGCCTTCCACGCACGCGCGCTGACAGGCGCGGAGTGAACCCGACATGGACGCGCTGCTGACCGAACTCAACGCCGGCTTTCCGGATGCCGACCAGATGGCCCGGCTGCTGATCCGCCTCAGCATGGCCATGGTGCTGGGCGCCATCATCGGTTTCCAGCGCGAGCAGTATGGCAAACCCGCTGGGCTGCGCACGCATATCCTGGTGACGATGGGCAGCGCGCTCTTCGTCATTGCCGCAGCCGAATCCGGCATGTCGTCCGAAGGCGTGTCGCGCGTCATCCAGGGCCTGGCTGCCGGCATCGGCTTCATCGGCGCGGGCGCGATCCTGAAGCTCAGCCAGCACCGGGAGATCCAGGGCCTGACGACCGCCGCGAGCATATGGGCGACCGCGGCGGTCGGCGTCGCCGTCGGCCTCGGCCTGCTCGGTCTCGCGGTGCTGAGCGTGGTCCTGATCTGGTTTGTACTCGCGGTGCTGGGCTATCTCGAAGTCCGTTTCAAGCTTTCCGGTGAGGCGCCGCCCGATCGCTGACAGGCCCGCAAGGTTTTCCTGCGCCGCGTCTTGTGCTCCAATCCCCTCTCCCGGGCATGCCCGCGGGAGCGAGACTGCAGAACACGACAACAACACAGAACATGAATATTTCCGTCAGCGAACTCATCGTCCGGTATCTGGAACGCCTGGGCATCGATACCATTTTCGGCATGCCGGGCGCGCATGTGCTGCCGATTTACGACCGCCTGCACGACTCCGGCGTGAAGAGCGTGCTGGTCAAGCACGAGCAGGGCGCAGCCTTCATGGCCGGCGGCTATGCGCGGATCTCGCACCAGCCGTCCGCCTGCATCACCACCTCCGGGCCCGGCGCAACCAATCTGATCACCGGCATCGCCAATGCCTACGCCGAGCGGCTGCCGGTGCTGGCAATCACTGGCGAGACCTCCACGTATATTTTCGGCCGCGGCGGACTGCAGGAAAGCTCGGGCGAAGGGGGCGCCATCGACCAGGGCGCGCTGTTCGCCAGCATCACCCGCTATCACAAGCTGATCGAGCGCACCGACTACCTCGGCCAGGTGCTGAACCAGGCCACGCAGGCGCTGCTCGGTCGCGAACCGGGACCGGTGCTGCTGTCGATTCCCTACAACGTGCAGAAGGAAACCGTCGACGACAGTGTGCTGGAGCAGATTCATTTCCCCCGCAAGGCGACGGCCCGGCACACCGCCTCGGTGGCAGAACTCGCCGCGCTGATCCGCGAGGCGCGCACGCCGGCGATCATTGCCGGCCACGGCTGCATCCAGGCAGGCGCACGCGATGTCGTCGCCGCATTCGCCGAACGCTTCGACATTCCGGTCACCACCAGCCTCAAGGCCAAGGGTGTGGTGGCCGAAGGCACGCCGCTGTCACTCGGCTGCCTCGGCGTCACCTCCAACGGCGAGGCCTACCGCTATCTGGTCGAGCACGCCGACCTGCTGGTGTTTCTCGGTGCCAGCTTCAACGAGCGCACCAGTTATCTCTGGGATGCGAAGCTGCTCGGCGGCAAGAAAATCGCCCAGGTCGACCGCGACGCCGCGCAACTCGGCCGCGTGTTCCAGCCGGACGTGGCGATCTGCGGCGACATCCGCGCCGTGGTAGAAGACGTGTCCGCCGCGCTGGAGGCTGACGCCATGCCGCCGAAGTCCCGCGAACGCCTCGACAGCCATCACGCGACTGCGCCCCCGGCGACCGGCAATGACCAAGCCGCACAGGCGGAACCGTTTCACCTGATTCGTGCGTTTTTCGGCCAACTCGCGCAGCGCTTTCCGCACAACGCGCTGGTGTTCGACGACAACATCGTTTTCGCGCAGAGTTATTTCGACGTCTCCGACCGCAACCACTATTTCCCCAATACCGGCATCTCGTCGCTCGGCCACGCCCTGCCCGCCGCGATCGGCGCGCGCTGCTTCGCCAAGGACAGTCCCACCTTCGCCATCCTCGGCGACGGCGGTTTCCAGATGTGCTGCATGGAAATGATGACCGCAGTGAACTACGGCATTCCGCTCAACGTGGTGGTGATCAACAACGGCACGCTCAGCCTGATCCGCAAGAACCAGTTCCAACTCTACGGCGAACGCTACATCGACTGCGACTTCAGCAACCCCGATTTCGGCCTGCTCGCGCAGTCGTTCGGCGTGAACCACTTTCGCATCGAGACCGAGGCCGAACTCGACGCGATGTTCGCCAACGCCGACCTCAGCGGCACCATCAACCTGATCGAAATCCTGCTCGACAAACACGCCTTCCCGCGTTACCTGTCAGCGCGTTAATCTGTTCCAGGGCGGCTATCGCCCAGTCTCGCTCCCCGCTGTCGCCCGGGTCGCGCCGTGTTCCTTGATTCCGCAGGATTTGGAACTATGAATCAGTGTCATTGACTGACATGCACGCAATCGCAGGTCCACCCGGTTTCACCCCCAACAGGAGTCATCCATGAAACGCAGCGCGCTCATCCTCGCCTTATCCCTGCTCACCCTGTCATCGGCAGCCCTGGCCGCTGACGGCCTGACTGCGGTCAAGAGTCCCTTCGCGGCCAAGGACACGATGAATCGCTTCGAGGAGATTGCCAAACAGCGGGGGCTCACCATCTTTGCGCGCGTCGACCACGCGGCCGGGGCGGCCGAGGTCGGCAAGACCCTGCGCCCGACCGAGGTGCTGATCTTCGGAAACCCGCAGGGCGGAACGCCCTTGATGGAATGCGCCCAGAGCGCAGGCATCGACCTTCCGCTCAAGGCATTGGTATGGCAGGACGCCCAGGGCCAGGTCTGGCTCGGCTACAACGACCCCGCGTATCTGGCACAGCGTCATGGTGCGGCCCAGTGCCCGGCAGTGGGCGTACTGACCAAGGCGCTGACGGGCCTGGCCGAGGCCACCGTCGCGCCATAACCCCGGGGGGTCTGACGCAGCGCGCGTGAAACACGGCGCGGCTTCAGCGCGTTTTGCGTTGCAACAGCGCCTGCATCAGGTCGAGGCGTTTTTCCAGTTCATTGATGCGCCGCTCCAGTGCGGCCGTGTCACCGCCGCCATGCATGCCGGCGTGCATGCCGCCGCAGCACGATTTGCCGCCCTGCTTGCCCTTGCAGCACGACATGCCACCCATGCCGCCCATCCCATCCATATCACCGCCGGCCATTTTGTCGCCCATGCCGGCTTTCTTGCATTTTTCACAGCCCTCTTTGCCGGCAGGCGCGGGCGCGATCTGCTCTAGCGCCGCCGTGGACGATGCGGCAGCCGGGCCGCCGTGGTGCTGATGGGCATCCTGTGCCAGCAGCGGGGAGGCGAGCGCAAGCAGGGATGCAAACAGGATGGGGCGCAGGATATTCATCAACATGTCTCCGTATTGTGGGCCGTTTCCGGCGGTCTGGCCCAGTAGAATACGCCGGCCGCGCCCGACCGGGCCATGGGCCCATTGAACCAGCAGCGCGCGGAACAAAGTGTCCGTCACCGCATTCTCAAACTGAACGTCATATTGGGATCGAATCCGATGAATCAGCTGCTCAAGCAAGTCATGCCCGTCTGGATCGTGTTGCTGGCCCTGGTGGGCCCGGCCGCAGCCGCACCGGCGACCCTGGAAGAGCTGCTGGCGCGTCCGGTAGCACCCGCCGGCGTGGTGTTCGAAGTCGTCGACCGCGATCCCGGCGCACTGGAAGTGGCGCTGCCCTGGGTCAAGCAGGCGGCGCAGCGCCTGAAGGCGCACCATCCCGGCCTGCCGATGGCGCTGGTGACGCACGGCAATGAAATGTTCGCGCTGCAGACCGGCAAGCGCGCCGGCAACGAGGGCATCCACCAGATTGCGCAAAGTCTCAGCCGCGACGACGGCATTCCGGTGCATGTCTGCGAAACCTACGCCGGCCGCCGTGGACTGGCAGCCGAGGACTTCCCTGACTATATCGACGTCGCACCCACCGGCCCCACCCAGATCCGCAACTACGAAGCGCTCGATTACGTGCGCCTGGTGGTGCCGCGTTCGACCGTGCTGAAGGCGCGCTAACGCGGCTTCAAAATGGCGCAGCGGATTCGAACGCCAGCGCCTCGCCCGTCAGCGGGTGCGCAAAGCGCAGCGATTGCGCATGCAACAACAGCCGCCCAGACAAGGCCTGCACCGACGGCGGCGCATAGAGCGCGTCGCCCAGGATCGGGTGGCCGAGTTCGCGCAAGTGCACGCGCAACTGGTGCGAACGGCCGGTGATCGGTTCGAGTTCGACGCGGGTGTTCAAGCCTGATGCGTCATATCCCAGCACCCGCCAGCGGGTAAGGCTGGGTTTCCCCGATTGGTGATCGACGATCCGCAAGGGCCGGTTCGGCCAGTCGACGATGATGGGTAAATCGATCACGTCCCAGTCTTCTGCCGGCGCATCCAGCCGCCCAGCTACCACCGCAACATAGCGCTTCGTCACCTCGCGCGCGGCAAAGGTCATGCTCAATACACGCTGCGCCGCCGGCCCGCGCGCCATCACCATCAGTCCCGACGTCGCCATGTCCAGCCGGTGCACGATCAGCGCGTCGGCATAGCGGGCCTGCACCCGCGCAGCGAGGCAATCCTGCTTGTCGGCGCCGCGCCCCGGCACCGCAAGCAGTCCGCTGGGCTTGTCGACCACCAGCAGGGTGTCGTCCTCATAGAGAAGATGAATGGGGTAAGCGTCGACAGTCGGCGGTGCGGTCAGCGCCATGGGTTTCCTTTGCTAAGGCACCCGGCAGGTGGATCTGCTGAGTCCGACGCCATCTTAGCCAAACCACCCCAGCCCGTCTCCCGGCCCGCGTCGGGGGTCATCGCGGCCGATCCGAGGCTGGCAACCGGTCTTTTTGTCGGAATTTTTTACACTTTTGCGGCCACCCGATCCCTGCGGATTTTCAACATATTGTTTTTTATGGGTTAAATGTTTTTGGAATAGAATTTGCTTATGTCGTGGTCCATTACTACCAGTCTGAATTAACTACCGAGAGACTCACAAAAATACCTATTCCATTGAGGAGGAGAACTCAAATGAAGCACATTAGCGTATTCAGCTGGATCGCCGCAGTCGCGTTGACTGCCCTGACGACCATGAATGGCAACGTCATTGCTCAAACGCCTGATGGCCAAACACCCGCCAATGAGGGAGTGTGTGACGTGCTTCAAGGCGGAACCCCGGGCCTCTATGGACTGTGCGTCGCATACTGCGAGGCTCAGGATCTCGACCTGGTGGGCGACAAGGAAACTCCGAACAATAAGATCCTCGCCAACTACCGCAAAAAGATGAAAGCGGGCGATCCGGACATGCCATGCATCCAGGTGCCCTGCCCCTGCTGGAGCGCGGATCAACTCGCGAACGTCGGCGCATACGGCACGCCGACCTGCAACACGAGCACGAGCGTCGCCCAGGTGCGCTTCCTGTCCCCGGGCATCAATCAACAGGCAACCGCGGATCTGAACGCGAGCATCTGCCGCTTTGTTGACACCCAGGCCATGCCGCCCATCTCGTTACGGTTCACCATCACCGCCCAAGAAGCAAAGAGCTGCCACGATCAGATCGCAGCCAAGTGCTCGGCGCTGGGGCAGTAAACCCCAACGCGGCACACCATATAAAACACCAATTTAACGAATGACTGGAGGAGCCCGAATGAATACCCTAAGCAAGAAAGCTTGTTCATTGGCTGTGATCGCATTGGCCTTCGGCGCCGCAAGCGCTCAGGCCGCACAGGTAAATTTCACCCTGACCGGCAGCGTCATTTATGCCGACTCACCAAATCTCTTCGATCTGGTCGGTGGAGATACCGTGAGCGTCACCGGTCTATTCGACGACGCGGTCTTGTCGGGCGGAACCGGCACGGTCTCCTTCGCTTCGGGCTCGGGCAACAGCTTCACCGTGACCGCGGGCAACCTCACCTTCAACGAAGCCGACGATATCAGCGGCGGCGTCTATCCGACGCTGGTCCTGAATGCCGGCCAGTTCGAAGACTTCAATTTCCTCGCCGATATTGGCATCTTTGGCTACTTCGATTCACAGTTAGGTTACTTCGACGGCGACGACGACGCCTTTGGCTTGGTGTCCGGCACCTGGACCGAATTGAGTGTGACCCCCGTTCCCGAGGCCAGCACCTACGCCATGATGCTGGCCGGCCTGGGTCTGGTTGGCTTCATGGGTGCCGCCCGCAGAAAGTCCCTGCTAGCAACCTGAGTCAGGATCACCCCCAAGCAAAACGGCTACCGAGGTAGCCGTTTTTGTTTCCCCCCTCTGAAACCGGACGCTCAGGTATTCATCCCCTCCAGCAGCACGATGGCCCACGCCACGCCGAAGCCGTTGGCGTCGCTCATCACCGCGCCGAGCCCGCCCTTGCAGCTGTGGCCCGAGAGATCCATATGAAGCCACGGCGTGTCGCCGACGAAGCGCGACAGGAAGCGCGTGGCGAGGATGTGGTCGGCCTCGCCTTCCATGCTGCACTGCTTGACGTCGGCCACGGTGGAATCGAGGCTGCTGTCGTAATCCTCGGGGTACGGGAAGACGACGATGCGCTCGCCGCTCGCAGTCGCCGCGCGTGAAGCCTGGTGCGCCAGCGCGCTGGACGAGGCGAACACGCCGGACATGCGGCTGCCGAGCGCGTAGTGCATGGTGCCGGTGAGCGTGGCGAAGTCGGCGATCAGGTCGGGCTTGGCTTTCGCCGCCAGCGTCAGCGTGTCGGCCAGCACCATGCGGCCTTCGGCGTCGGTGTGCACGACCTCGATGGTGGTGCCGTTCAAGGCCTTCACCACTTCGTTCTGCCGGTAGGCCTCTGGGCTGATGTGGTTCTCGGCCAGCGCAACCCAACCTTCCAGCGCGACCGGCAGCTTCAGCTTCGACGCCGCGGCCAGAATGCCCAGCACCACCGCCGAGCCGTTCATGTCCTCGTGCATGCCCTGCATGTACTTGGCGGGCTTCAAGTTGTGGCCACCGGTATCGAAGCAGATGCCCTTGCCGACGAACGCCACCTTCTTCGACCCTTTACCCTTCCCCCTTCCCCCTTCCCACCGAATCCGCACGATCGCCGCATCCTTCGCCGGCGACCCCTGCGCCACCGCGCAGAACGCGCCCGCACCCATTTTCTTCAGCTTGGCGAAGGGATACTCCTCGACCGTCCAGCCGTACTGCTTGGCCAGCGCCTTGATGCGCTTGCGGTAGACGCCAGGGGTCAACTCGTCCGGCCCCTGCACGGTGAGGCTACGCGTGAGCAGGTTGCCTTCGGCCAGCGCGCGCACGCGGGCGAAACCGTCGGCGGATGCGTAGCCGAAGAGCTGCACGCTTTTCAGTGCCGGATCGTTCTTTGATTTGCGCGACGGCAGCGGCACCGCGTTGACCAGCGCGGCGTACACCCCCGCCTCGGCGGCGCGCGCCTTGAATGCGGCGTCGCCGGATACCGCCAGCGTCAGCGCCTTCGGATGCTCGGCCATCAGCAATGCGAGCGCCTTCCGCACCTGCTCGTGGGTCTCGAAGGGGCTGGCGTCGGCCTTCAGCATGGCGACAACTACAAGCGTGCCGCCGGGCAGCTGAACCGCCACCGGCGACTTCGCCAGCGTGTCGATCTTCAGATCACGCCGCTTCATCGCGGCCTTCAATTCAACACTGCCCGGCATCTCGGGCAACGTCTTCGATACCGGCAGCAGCATCAGCGCATGGCCTGCCGATTCGAGCGTTTTGGCAGCGATTTCCTGTTTGTTTTCAGCGAGTTTAGGCAGCATTGCGGTTCCTTGGGGGTGGCGTTTTCTTGATGGGGAGCGGGCTTTACCGGATAATGGCGCGTTTGATTTTTTACGACCCAACCTCAAGGGTAACTGAATGAAGATTGAAGACAAGAAACGCGTGCTGCGCGAAATGGTGTTGCATCGCCGTTTTGAAGAGCGCTGCTATCAGGCCTATATCGAACGCAAGATCGGCGGCTTCCTACACCTCTATCCCGGCCAGGAAGCCTGCTGCAACGGCGTGATGGAAGCCGCGCGCCCCGGCCACGATTACGTGATCACCGGCTACCGCGACCACGTCCACGCGATCAAGTGCGGCGCTGACCCGAAGGAAGTGATGGCCGAGCTGTACGGCAAAGAAACCGGTTCCTCCAAGGGCCGCGGTGGCTCGATGCACATCTTCGACGCCGACAAGCGCTTCATGGGCGGCTATGCGCTGGTGGGCGGCCCGTTCCCGCTCGCGGCCGGCATCGCCAAGGCGATCCAGCTGAAGGGCGGCGACGAAATCGCGATCTGCTTCCTCGGCGACGCCGCCAACAACCAGGGCGTGTTCCACGAAACCATGAACATGGCCGCGCTGTGGAAGCTGCCGGTGCTGTTCGTCTGCGAAAACAACCTCTATGGCATCGGCACCTCGATCGAGCGTTCCACCGCCGTGATCCACCAGCACAAGCGCGTCGCCGCCTACAACATCCCGGCCGACGAATGCGACGGCCAGGATATCGACATTGTTTACGAGCATGCGCGCAAGGCAGTCGACCATGTGCGTGCCGGCAACGGCCCCTTCTTCCTCGAGCTGATGACCTACCGCTATCGCGGCCACTCGATGTCCGACTCGCGCGGCTACCGTTCGCGTGAGGAAGAGGAAGTCTGGAAGCAGCGCGATCCCATCCTGATGCTGCGCGATCGTCTGATCACGGCAGGTGCGATGACCATGACCGACTACGAGACGATCGAAAAGGAAACCGACGCCTACATCGAGAACGAAGTCATCAAGTTCTCAGAAGAGTCTCCCGAACCGCGTGTCGAGGACCTCGAAAAATACGTTTTCGCCGATCGCGAAACCCAGCTCCCGTGGCTCACGGGCAAAGCCGCTTAAGGTTTAAGGAAAAGACAGCATGGCAAACATCATGTACTGGGAAGCGATTCAGCGCGCCCACGACGAAGAAATGGCGCGTGACCCCCTGGTCATCTGCATGGGCGAGGACATCGGCGTCGCCGGCGGCACCTACAAGGCCACCAAGGGCCTGTACGAGAAATACGGCCCGCTGCGCGTGATGGACACGCCGATTTCCGAAGGCGGCTTCACCGGCCTCGGCATCGGCGCGTCATTCCTCGGCATCCGCCCCATCATCGAAATCATGTCGGTCAACTTCGCCTGGCTGGCGATGGACCAGATGTTCAACTCCGCCGCCAAGGTGCGCTACATGTCCGGCGGCCAGCTCACCGCGCCGTGCGTGTTCCGCTCCGCCGGCGGTGCGGCGCACCAGCTCGGCGCGCAGCACTCCGCCCGGATGGAGAAGGTGTTCATGGGCATCGCCGGCCTGCGCGTGGTGACGCCGTCCAACCCCAAGCAGGCCTACGGTCTGCTGAAGTCGGCGATCCGCTGCGACGACCCGGTGTTCATCAACGAACACGAACTCATGTACAACATGAAGGGCGAAGTGCCCGACGCCGAATACTTCCACCCGCTGGAAGGCTCCGACGTTGCCCGCGCCGGCACCGACGTCACGCTGTTCGGCTACAACATCTCGGTGCACTGGTGCTTGAAGGCCGCCGAAATCCTCGACAAGCAGTACGGCATCTCGGCCGAGGTCGTCGATCTGTATTCGCTGTCGCCGCTGGACCGTGCAGGCATCAAGGAATCGGTCAGCAAGACCCACCGCGCCGTCATCGCCGAAGAAGACGAAGCGCCGGTCGGCGTCGGCTCCGAAGTCATCGCGATCATCAACGAGGAATGCTTCTTCGAACTGGACGCCGCCCCGGTGCGCGTCCACTCGGCGCTGGTGCCGCAGCCGTATAACCACACGCTGGAAAAAGCAGCGATCCCGGATCACGAGGATGTGGTGAAGGCGGTGCTGAAGCTGTTCGGGAAAGCGTAATAAACAACAGGCGTGAAGGGATAAGGGTGAAGGGGGAAGGGTAAGAACCCTCCCGGCAGGGAGGGTGGCGCGGAGCGCCGGGTGGGCATCACCCTTCCCCCTTCCCCCTTCACTTGAACTCCCTTCCCCCTTCACTGGTAGGAACAAAATGTCCCAACACTACGCAATAACGATGCCGCAACTCTCGGACACCATGACCGAGGGCGTGGTCGTCACCTGGGAAAAGCAGCCGGGCGACCGCGTCGAGCGCGGCGATATCGTCGCCACGGTCGAGACCGACAAGGCCATCATGGACGTCGAGGTGTTCAAGGCCGGTTATCTGGCCGGGCCGCTGGCTGACGTCGGCGCGACCATCGCGGTCGGCGCGGCGCTCGGCTACATCACCGACACTGCCGGCGACGTGGCGATCGCGGCCGACGAAGTGGTGGAGGAGCAGGCGCAGACCGAGATGATTCCGCATCACGCCGGCACGCCGATCGTGATGCCGCAGCTGTCCGACACCATGACCGAAGGCGTGGTCGTCACCTGGGAAAAACAGCCGGGCGATGCGATCAAGCGCGGCGACATCGTCGCCACGGTGGAAACCGACAAGGCCATCATGGACGTCGAGGTGTTCCAGGACGGCTTTCTCTCCGGCCCGATCGCCGACGTCGGCAGCGTGGTCGAAGTTGGCCACCCGATGGGCTTCATCGTCGACGACGCGGCCAAGGCCAACGACACCGGCGTCACCATCAGCGCCGATCACAAGGTCAAGGACCTGCACAAGGTCGCGCCGCATGCGGCCGACAAGCCGGCCCACCTCCCCATTCCCAAGGCCGCACCCGCGCAGGTGGCCGCTACCGGTGCCATGCCTCCCGTGCCACGCCCGCAGGGCCGCCAGGCCAGCCCCTATGCGCGCAAGGTCGCCGGGCAACTGGGCGTGAACCTCGCCGGTCTCGCCGGCAGCGGGCCATCCGGCGTCATCGTCTCCGCCGACGTGGCGCGCGCGCGTCCCAGCATGGCCGAAGTCGCCCACGCGCTGCCGCAGGTCGACGTGCCGGGCCAGGGCCGCAAGATGAGCTCGATGGAAAAGGCCGTGAGCCACGCGATGACCGCATCGCTGACGCTGCCGACCTTCAACGTCACGATGAACATCAACACCGCCGCACTGACCGCCGCCGCCAAGGCGAAGAAGGTCTCGGTGACGGTGGCAATCGCCAAGGCCTGCTCGGTCGCGATGGCGAAGTTCCCGCGCATGAACTGGGCCTACCAGCCGATCGACAAGCTGGTCGAACGAGACAACCACGACTTCGGCGTCGCCGTGATGTCGAACGACGGCGGCCTCGTGGTGCCGATCCTGCATGGCATCGAGAAGAAGCCGCTCGACGCGTTACAGAGCGACTGGACCGGGCTGGTCGAACGTGCCCGCGTACGCAAGCTCGCCCCGGCCGAATACGCCAACCCCACGTTCACCATTTCCAACATGGGCATGCTGGGCGTGTCGCATTTCACCGCGATTCCCACCCCCGGCATTGCCGCGATTCTGGCGATTGCCGCCAACGGACCTCAGGGCACGCCGTTCACCATCACCGGCGACCACCGCGTGCTGAACGGCGCCGACGTCGCGCTGTATCTGGCCACGCTGAAGCAGACCATCGAAGCGCCCGACGCCTGGTTGGGCGCAGCCGGTGCCGTTGCGGCTGAAGCCGTCTCCGGCACTACCGCAACCATTAGCGCACCGGTATCGCCCATCCCCGAGGGTAACTGGGACTTCCCGGTGGTCGTCGTCGGCGGTGGCCCCGGCGGCGAGGACTGCGCGCGCGACCTCGCCGATCACGGCGTCAAGGTCATGATGGTCAACAACGAGCCCTTCCCCGGCGGCGAATGCCTGTGGCGCGGCTGCATCCCGTCCAAGGCCTGGCGCGCCGCGGCGGACGTCATCCGCAACCGCGCGCACGATGCCGAGATGGGCGTCGACGGCACCAATACCCCGAAACTGAACTGGGCGCAGGTCGAGAAGCATCGCCGCTGGGTGCAGACGAGCCGCGGCGAAATGGCGTTGAAGGCCGACAAGGGCATGAAGATCGACGTGCGCGAAGGCTACGGCGAATTCGTCGACGCCCACACGCTGAAGATCACCCCGGTCGAAGGCGAGCCCTATACCGTCAGCTTCGGCGCAGCCGTCATCGCCACCGGCGCCCCCGCCTTCGTGCCGCCGATCACCGGCGCGCGCGAGAACCTGACGACCGGCGGCGTGGTGACTTCAGACACCATCTGGAACCTCGCCAAACCGCCGAAGAAGCTCGGCATCGTCGGCGGCGGCGTCATCGGCGTCGAAATGGCGCAGATCTTCCGCGACTTCGGCACCGAGGTGCTGATGCTGGAACGCAACGAGCGCATCCTCGCCGAAATCGAGGACGAGATCGGCAAGGCCCTGATCGCCTCGCTGGAGAAGGAAATCACCGTCGTCACCAGCGCCGACATCAAGGAAGCCAGCGGCAAGCCGGGCAAGATGAAACTGCGCTATGCAAACAAGGAAGGCGTCGAATCCACCTTCGACTGCGACGTCATCCTGATGGCGACCGGCAAGCGCCCCGACACCAGCAAGCTGAATCTCGACAAGGTCGGCGTCGAACTCGACGGCGCGGCGATCAAGGTCGACGCCCGCTGCCGTACCAGCGCGGCGAACATCTATGCGGTCGGCGACGTGATCGGCGGCTACATGCTCGCCCACACCGCCGCCACGCAAGGCCGCGTCGCCGCCAACAACCTGTTGGGCCACGCCAGCGAATACGACCAGGACCGCGACTGCGGCGTTACCTTCTCGCGCCCGCAGGCCGGCTTCGTCGGCCTGAGCGTCGCGCAGGCGAAAGCAAAAGGCATCGACGCGGTGGAAGCCAAGATGCCGATGAGCATCGACGCCAAGGCCATGATCACCGGCGAGACCGAAGGCATGATCAAGCTGGTCGCCGACAAGGCCACCGGCCGCATCATCGGCGTGCACTATCTGGCCGACCACACCGACACCCTGATCGGCATCGGCGTGATGATGGTGGCCGGTGAGATGACGCTGACCCAGGTCGCCAAGGCCATCTTCCCGCACCCCACGCAGACCGAGCTGTTCGGCGAACTGGCGCGGCGGCTGCTGAATCGCCTTCGCCGCACGGCGAAGAAATAAGGGTTGCGGCGGACGACAAGGAAATTGATCGTCCGGAAGCATCCACGACAAGGGCCGCTTTTGCGGCCCTTGTCGTACGGGTCTTTCATCGCGATGTCGGTCCCCGGCCAGCAAGGGAAGTGCGGTGGCCTCACATGGGTGACCATCTCATGCATCGGCCGATGCAGCCGGCAATGAAGAATCGTGGTCTGCCTGTTATTGCGCCGCGCTCAATCAATCTCAAGCCAAATTTCGTTGCGTCGCCAGAACCACGGCTTCCAGGGAGGATCATAGCGAGCCCACACCGGTTCGCCGTGCCAGCGCAGCCCCGCTTGTGCAAGCGCCGCTTCAAGCTTCTTTAGATTCTCCTCGTAGCGGCTCTGCGACCATGCCCCGGAGTAGCCAATGACGGCAACGGTTCTGGCGGGCATCTCGCGCAGGGCGACACTCGGATCGAGGGGTTCCGGGAGGGTTTCCAGCGTCCATTCTCGCGGCATCGCGAACTGGATGACGTAACCGCCGGCGCTTGCGCGTTGGGCTACCGGCGCCGTCATCGCAATCTTGGTGGGTGACTGCGCCACGGGCGCAGTCATCTCGATCTTGCGCGCGCCTTTGTTGCGTCCGAAGATGTATCCCGCCAGGATACGAAAACCCTGGTTTCCGGCATCTTCGGGCGTCGCGCTGACAACCGTCTCCGCCACCAAATAGGGTTCATACCGACGCAGCTCGAAAGCTTCGTAAGTGCGAACCACTGTGTAGCGGGGCTGGTCAATTGCCATGGCAGAACTCCAGGCCACAACCAAGAAGCAAGCAGCCATATAGCGAACTCGGGTCATCGAAAGCACCGTAGACATTGCTGTGACAAGCCTGAATATACTCGCCCACTGTCACATGCGCGCATTCGATTGGCGTGCGGTCCCTTACCTTCCGCAAGTGGATAAACGATATCGGGCGTTATTGCGCTGTGGTGATGCCCTCGGGCTCTCGTTGCCGTTTCCGGCATGACCAAGATAGGTACCGAGATCGAGATTGAGTGAATCCGGGTTACGCGCAATAAGTGGAAATTTCATCCCACTGATCTTCTTGATTGCTGTTGTGGAGCATGCGATATGATCCCCCATGCTGCATACCGGGATTTCCTTGGTGAGCAGATGCCCTGTTCTGGAGGTTCGATGAAATTCAAGATATCGCGTCGCACGCGTTCCACTGCACTCACCCTGGCCCTCGCGACAACCGGCGTGGCGCACGCGCAGGGAGTGGAGTGGCGGCCCTACCTCTCGGTCACCCCGGTCTATCAGGGTGAGGGTGATCTTGACGGCGGTGGTCACTACAGCGCGCAGAGCGCGATTGTGCGCATGGGCGTTTTGGGTGACCTCGGTCGCGGCAACCGTGCCGGCGTGACACTCAACTACGATTACACGGACTATTCATTCTCGAACCCAGTCCGCTTCGGCAACGTTGCGCCATGGAATATAGTGCAACGTTACGGCGTATCGGTCCCCCTCTCGTTT
>NZ_JAUYRI010000030.1 GCF_030696885.1 Thiobacillus sp. | reverse complement strand
CGGCCGAACTCGGCCCCGCCGTGTCGCGCAACCCCTACCTCGGCTTCAAGGTCAAGGGCCCCAAGGCCGGCGACAAGGTCGTCGTCAACTGGGTCGACAACAAGGGCGACAAAAACAGCGCCGAAGCCACCATCGGCTAAGTGCTGTTGCAGTCTGCCAGCGTCTGAAAAAAGGCCCCTGCCGTTTTGGCAGGGGCCTTTTGATTTGTGGGTGCGCGTGGCGCCCTCATCGTAAAGCCGGCTCGGCTCGGTCAGCGCGGCGCGGCGCGGTTCATCGAGATGCCCACTCAGCTCCCCTGCCGCGTGCGCAGCACCTTGATCTGGAACAGGGTATTGCGCTCGTCCTCCTCCAGCGCAGCGCGGATGTGCTGCACCGTCGCCTGGTAGCGCGGGATGATGTTGAACTTCAGGGCATTGACGCGCTTCTGCGTCTTGCGGCTGGCCGCCAGCAGGCGCCACAGCGCGTTTTCCGCCTCGCCCAGCCGCGCCAGCGTCACCGTGAGATCGCGTAGGCGCAGACGCGCTTCGTCGAAGCTGACGTCGGTCCACATCAGGCCAACCGGCTGCAATGGCAACGGCTCGGCGCTCACGCTGGGGTATTCGACGCCGACGCTGGAACGCGCCAGCACCCGGATCATCACTGCCGGCTTCAGCCCGACCGAAGCCTGATGCAGCATCTGCCCGCCCATGCGCATCTGCACGATGCCGAGCCAGCGATAGGCCTCGGCGAGCTCGCGCTGGGTCTGCGTGCGCAGTTCGCGGTACTGCGCCAGCCGTTCGTACACCAGGCGGGTCAGCAAGTCGCGCTTTTTCTCCAGCATCTGCCGGCCCTGCTCCAGAAAGCGCGCCTGGCGGCCGACCTGCAGCAGCGCGCTTTTGGTGGGCGGGACGGACAGGCGTTTTTTCATGTGCCGTCCCCGACGGCAGACGCAAGATTCAAGGTGCAAGATTCTAGGTGAAAGCGGAGCAGCAACGGGCAAGCGTAGGCCCATGTTTTTCCTTGAATCTTGCATCTTGTAACTTGCATCTGTTTCATGCCGCCCCCTTGTGATACTTCGCCAACTCGTCTTCCGATACGCGGATCAGCGCGTCCGCAGGCAGCATCGACAGCAGATCCCAGGCGAGGTTGAGCGTTTCGTGGATGCTGCGGTCCTCGTCCTCGCCCTGCCCGATGAAGCGGCGCTCGAAGGCCTCGGCAAACTCGAGGGTGCGGCGGTCGGCGTCACTCAGTTCCTCGGCGCCGATGATCGCGGCAAGTCCGCGTACTTCGAGTGCCTTGGCGTAGCTGGCGAACAACTGGCTGGCGACGTGCGGGTGATCCTCGCGGGTGAAGTTCTTGCCGACGCCGTCTTTCATCAGGCGCGACAGTGACGGCAGCACGGTCACCGGCGGATACACGCCCTGGTTGGCAAGCTCGCGCCCGAGCACGATCTGGCCCTCGGTGATGTAACCGGTGAGGTCGGGAATCGGGTGGGTGATGTCGTCGGACGGCATCGACAGCACCGGAATCATGGTGATCGAGCCGCGCCGGTTCTTGATGCGCCCTGCCCGCTCGTAGATTTCGGCGAGGTCCGAATACAGATAGCCGGGATAACCCTTGCGCGCCGGCACATCGCCGCGCAGCACCGCGACTTCCCTCAAGGCTTCGGCGTAGGCGGTCATGTCGGTCATCACGACCAGGACATGGTAGTCGAGGTCAAAGGCCAGGTATTCGGCGGCGGTGAGCGCCGCGCGCGGCGTCAGCAGGCGTTCGATCACCGGCTCGTCGGCGAGGTTGAGGAACATCACCACCTTGTTCAGCACGCCGCTTTCCTCAAAGCTTTCCTGGAAGAAGCGCGCGTCGGCGTGCGAGGCACCGAAAGCGGCGAACACCACTACGAACTCGGCGGCCTCCTCACCCAGCAGCTTGGCCTGGCGCACGATCTGCGCCGCCACCCGGTTGTGCGGCAGGCCACCGCCGGAAAAGATCGGCAGCTTTTGTCCGCGCGTCAGCGAGTTCATGCCGTCGATGGCGGAAATGCCGGTCTGGATGAACTCGCGCGGATAGGCGCGCGCCGCCGGGTTGAGCGGCTCGCCGTTGACGTCGCGACGGTCGGCGGAAATGATCGGTGGGCGGCCGTCGCGCGGCAGGCCGGAGCCGTTGAATACGCGTCCCATGATGTCGCGCGAAAGCGGCAGCTTGAACGGTTCGTCGAGGAAGCGCACCCAGGTGCGTTCGATATCAAGTTCGTCGGTACCCTCGAACACTTCCACCAGCACCGCATCGTCGGAGGCGCGGATCACCAGGCCAGAGCGCAGACGGCCGGCATGGTCGCGCAGTTGTACCCGCGAGCCGGAAGCCACGCCGGGCACGCCGCCCATGACGACGAGTCCGCCCTGGACGGAGGTGGCAGTGCGGAATTCGATGTTTTTCATGGCGTGGCCTCCCTCGGGGCTGAGGAGGCGGGGGTGTATTCCTGCAGCATCGGCTCGAATGCATCGGGAATGGCGGCGATCTTCGCTTTCAATGCGGCGAGGTCATCCGAGCTGTGCTGGCTTTTCCAGCGCCGGGCCTGGGCGAGTAGCGGCATCTGGATCAATCGTCTGGCCGGCGCGCCGAGCTTCACCAGTTTCATGCCTTGTCGGTATATCTCCAGCAGCGCGGCCAGCAGCGCGTACTGTTTTTCCGGTGAAGCGAAACTGTCGACCTCGTCGATGGCCGACTGCTGCAGCAGGCCTTCCTTGATGAGTCCTGCCGCTTCCAGCGTCCAGCGTTGTTCGGAGGACAGCGCCTCGACGCCGACCAGGTTGACGATGCGCTGCAACTCTTCCGATGCAGCAAGCAGGTCCAGCGCCTCGGCGCGCGCGCTTTCCCAGTTCGGATCAACGGCTTGCGCCCACCACTTCGCGGCGGAACTCACATAGCCGGAGAAGCTTTCCAGCCAGTCGACCGACGGGTAATGACGGGCGTCGGCAAGCTCCTTCGACAGCGCCCAGAAGGTCTGGATGATTTCTTTCGTGTGGCTGGTGACCGGCTCGGAAAAATCGCCGCCGGGAGGTGACACCGCGCCAATCAAGGTGACCGAACCGTGGTCGCCGGCGAAAGTTTCGACGCGGCCGGCGCGTTCATAGAACGAGGCCAGGCGCGAGCCAAGATAGGCTGGGTAGCCCTCCTCGACCGGCATCTGCCCCAGCCGCCCGGCGACTTCGCGCAGCGCCTCGGCCCAGCGGCTGGTGGAATCGGCCACCATCACCACGTCGTAGCCCTGGTCGCGGAAATATTCGGCGAGCGTAATGCCGACATAGATCGACGCCTCGCGCGCCACCACCGGCATGTTGGAGGTGTTGGCCACCAGCAGCGTGCGCTCCATCAGCGGGCGTCCGGTGTGCGGATCTTTCAGCTCGGGCATGGATTCCAGCACGTCGGTGAGCTCGTTGCCGCGCTCGCCACAGCCGACGTAGATCACGATCTCGGTGTTGCACCAGCGCGCAATCTGCTGCTGCAGCATGGTCTTGCCGGCGCCGAACGGGCCGGGGATCGCTGCCTTGCCGCCCTTCAGCAGCGGGTAGAAGGTATCGAGGATGCGCTGACCGGTGATCAGCGGTGCCACCGCGTGGTCGCGCTGCCTGAATGGGCGCGGGGTGCGCACCGGCCAGCGGTGGAACAGGTGCAGCTTCTCGATGCGGCCGTCGGCCAGCCTCACCCGGCCGATTGCTTCCTCCAAGGTGTAATCCCCCTCCGGTGCCAGTTCCAGCAACTCGCCCTGGATCAGCGGCGGGGTCAGGATGCGGTGCAGGATGGACTCGGTTTCCTGCACGCTGCCGAGCACGTCGCCGCCCGCCAGCACGCTGCCGCCATGACGCGCGGGATCGGGCACGAAATGCCAGGCCTTGTCGCGTGGCAGAGAAGGCACGGCGACGCCGCGCGCGATGCGGTCGCCGCTCTGCTCCCATACCGCCTGCAGCGGGCGTTGCACCCCGTCGAAAATCGCACCGAGCAGTCCCGGCCCGAGTTCCACCGACAGCGGCCAGCCCAGTCCGTGTGCCTCCTCGCCGGGACGCAGGCCCGTGGTGTCTTCGTACAGCTGTGCCAGCGCAGTGTCGCCATCGCGGCCGATCACTTCGCCGATCAGGCCCATGCGCCCTACCCGCACCTGCTCGCCGATCACCGTCTGCGGCAGTTCGAGTTTGACCAGGGGGCCGTTGATTTCGAGAATTTTTCCCATGGCTTATCCGTGAATCAGGGTGCCGAGATCGGGTGCGCTGGCGAACAGACGTTCCATCGCGACCCGCGCCAGTTCGTCGGCGAGGCGCAGCTGTCGGGCTTCGAAGGTCTGGTCGAGCTGTGCGCGGTTGTCGGCGAGGCGCACGCGGATGCCGCCTTCGCTTGGCTGGCTGTGGCTGACGAGCGTCACGCTGCGCTCGGGGGCGGCGCGCGCAGAAATTTCAGTCCACTGTGGCGCCAGCCGCTTTTCATCGTCGGGTCGCACTTCCGCAACCAGATTGCCCGGCGGTAGCGCTTGTGCCGCCGTAGCCAGCCAGGCTTCAAGCAGCGCCAGGTAGCGCGTTTCGTCCTGCGCCAATTGCTGGAACGCTGTCTTGACCCCAGCCAGCGTGGCTTCGGTCAAAGCCCAGCGCAAGCGGTCAAGTTCGGCGGCAAGCCGCGCCTCCGCCGCCTGGCTATGGCGCCGCACCAGGCGCTCGGCCTCGACCTTGGCAGTCAGCACCTCACGTTCCCCGGCCAGCTTCAGCTTGTCCGCCGACTCGGCGAGGATGCGTGCGCGCGCCGATTCGGCGTTCTGCAATTGCTCGCGCGCCAAAGTCTCGGCCTGCAGCAGCAGAGCCTGTTCGAGCTGCGAAACCTGCGCATTCGCTTCCATTTAGCGCTCCAAAACAAAATCTTGCGATACAAGATTCAAGTTGCAAGATTCAAGTCAATTCTCGACATGGATCATCTTGCATCTATCCCAACGCCTCGGGTCCCAGCACTGCCCGAACCACTTCGTCGACCGCGGGCGCGTAATCGTGGGGCGCAGACAGCGGCGGCAGTTCGGTGATGACAATGCGGCCACCTTCGTTGCGCAACCGGTTGAGCCAGTAACCGCCACTGTGGGCGAGGTGGGTTTCCAGCAGCACCAGCGCTTCGTCGCCGCTGTTCGCCAACTGCTCCAGCACCGTTTCCACCGTGGCGGGATCCGCGTCGGCATGCACCTCGGCCCCGATCAGGCTGAAGCCGCCGGCGAGACCGGCGCTGCCCAGCACCACCAGCCGGGCGCCGCTGTGCGTGAGGTCGGTGTCGGCGGGCATCGGGTCAGATTTTGCCGAGCAGCAGGATGGACATGACCAGACCGTAAATCGCGATCCCTTCGGCGAGCCCCATGTAGATCAGGGTACGGCCGAACATCTCCGGCTTTTCCGCGATCACCGCGAGCGAGGCCGAACCGATCGGTCCGAGCGCGATGGCGGCGCCGATGGCCGCGAGCCCCGTTGGCAACCCGACACCGAGCAGCGCCAGTCCCTGCCCCAGGGTGATTTCCCCTGCCGCGGCTGCCGCCGGCTCCGCCGCCAGCACGTCCTGCACGCCGAACAGCATGACGCCGGCCAGGCCCAGGCCGAATAGCGCGAGGTTGGCAAGCATGCCGCCCTTGAGCCAGCTGACCGGCACGCGGCGCGGCTTCAGTTCCAGCCAGAGTCCCGCGCCCAGCGTGGCCGCCACCGGCAATACCATCAGTGCAATCAACCCGTTCATGTTCTCTCCCTTTTAGAAATGCCCATCAAAGCTTTGCTTGCTGCGGCGTCAGCCGCAGCGGCACGAATTCCCTTCCGTCTGCGCTGAAGAAGCGCGAGAAGCCCTCGTAATACATCAGGCGCAGCGCCTGGATGGCGACGATCGCCCCTTCCAGCACGATGATGACGATATTGCCGAGGACAATGGTGAGCCCGTGACCGGCCGTCCCCAGCCCGCTGGCCAGGGTGAACACCGCCAGCGCCAGTGCGACGTGGTTGAGGCTGAACGCCGCCACGCGCATGAACGACAGTGTGTTGGAAAACAGGTTGATGACAGTTTCCAGCGTCTCGATGAGCGTCACCAGAATGCGTTCGCCCAGTCCGGCTTTGGCTTCATGCCACTTGAATGCGGCGACCACGGCAAGGCCCAGCCCCGCGAGCGTCGCGGCAGGCTGGACGAGATCGGCGGCGCCAGCCAGGCTGGCCAGCACACCGGCAGCGCCTAGATAAAACGCCAGCCCGGCGAGCCCGCTGGAATCGAACAGGGCTTCGCTAGCGCGGCCGGCCACCGCCTTGTTCCAGGCATTGGCCAGCAGGGTGAATGTGATGAAGCCGCCGCCGAAACCCACGGCCAGGGTCAGCACGCGGATGGGATCGTGCAGCGGCGACAGCCACAGCGGCTCGATGAGGTTTTCGTAGCCGAAGATGCTGCCGTACAACGCGCCGAACAGCATCGACACCGCGCCCGCCGCAATGCCCACCCAGGCCATGCGCCCGAGACGCCGGTGGAACAGAACGGCCAGCAGCAGAATCACCGCGCCGTGCCCGATGTCGCCGAACATGGCGCCGAACAGCAGCAGCCAGGTGAAGGCGAACGGCAGCGCCGGGTCGAATTCGCCGTAACGCGGAATGCCGTAACTTTTCACCAGCGGAACGAAGGGGGCGAGCCAGCCCGGATAGCGCACCAGCGAAGGCACGTCGGCCACTTCCCTGGCGGAGGGTTCACGCACGTCCAGCCAGTAGCGCCCATGAAAATGTTCGTTCAGCGTATCGCGCAAGGTGTCCAGCTGGCGTTTCGGAACCCAGCCCGACAAGGCCGTCAGGCCACCCTTGCCGCGTACCCCGGCCAGCGCCGCTTCCGCCAGCGGACGCGCCAGGGCGAGACGCAGGCGCGCTTCATTCAGACGCGGACCGAAGCGATCGCGCAAAACATCCCGGACCTGGCAGGTCGCGCCAGACTGCGTATCGAGTCGGATGCGCTCCGCTTCCAGCCAGGTTCGCGCGGCCTGCGGATGGGTGCGCAGTTCGCCCGGCACCGGCAGTTCGTGCCAGCCCGCCTGGGCCAGCAGGCCGCGCACTTCGTCCCGGCGGATACGCGGGCCGGCAATCACCGCGAACACCTGATCGCCGACCTGATCGAAGCGTGACACCAGATGGCCGGTCATCGACAGTGCCTCGGTCACCCGCTTGAGGCCGGCCACCGGCAGGCTGCCGATTTGAACCGCCAGCAGGCTGTCGGCGCGCAACAGTTGCGCGAGATCGACATTCAGCCGTTCCAGTTTGGCGAGCGTATCGTCCAGTGCCTCGAGGCGGCTGCGCGCATCCGCGATCTGCGCATCGCTTTCGTGACACGCCAGACAGGCGGTCCACACCTCCTTCAACCACGCGTTCAATTCTTCCAGGTCGGCCAGCGCCGGTGCCTCGGCATCGGCCGGAATGGCCAGCGGGCCCGTTTCACCGCATTGCGCCCGCAGCTTCGTCAGGCGCGCTTCGGCTTCGAGCCAGGCTTCGCGATAGGCCATGGCGGGTGATTCATCGAGTACTTCCAGTGTGCACGGCGCCGGATTGAAAACGCCGAAGCGGGCCAGCGCCAGCGCGGCATCCTGCGCTTCCGACGCCAGCATCAGCAGTTGAATGCGATAGAGCGGTTCGGCGCGCAGCATCAGGCTGTCTCCGCAGGCGCGCGCTGCAGCGCCTGTCGAATCTCGATCTCGGCCAGGCCGAGATGGCGGCCGCGCAGCACCGCGCGGACGGCACGCAGGTCGCGCTCGCGCAGGATCAGGTAGGCAAATGCGCGGGCAATGTCGGGCGCGCCGGAATGCAGTACCCGCAGCGCCTGCTCGGCGGCGGTGTGTTCCATGCGGGCGAACACGCCGGGAATGTCGGTCACGCCGGCCAACTGAATCTGCCAGGCGGCGGGCAGCGCAGCCAGTACCGCGTCCAGGCTGTCCAGCGCCGCCAGTTCCCGCAAGCGCGCACTGGACAGGCTGTAGCGCGAACCCACCAGCAGGTAATACACCTGTGCCGGTGGCAGCTTGTAGTTGAAGCGGTAGCGCAGCAACCAGACCAGGTTGATGCGGTCGATCAGACTCGCCATCAGGCTGCGGAAAGGCGCGCCCACCGAGTCTTCCAGCGGCTGGGCGCGCAGGATAAGGCCTTCGTAATAGCCGTGATCCAGCGCCGCATCGAGAATGAACGGATCATGGTTCTGCTCGAAGGCGCGCCGGGCGTGGCGCACGATGCCGGCGTAGGGGCCCGCTTCCAGACGACGCAACAGTTCGCCGACATCCTCGGCATGCGCCAGATCCGGGTTGTCCAGCCGCCCGAAGGCCCCCATCGGCGTCAGCCGGGCCAGCACGGCGGCGGGGCGTTCACCCGTCAGCTTGCTGCGCAGCAGGGTTTTCACATTGGAAATCTCGAAACGCGCGGTCCAGAAGGTCAGAAAAGTGCGCGCAGTGCCAGACAGCGGACGGATCAACACCCGCGTCTCGTCGAGGATTTGCGCAATGATGCGTTGCTCCAGCGAGCGGGAATCCTGCTGTCGACCGGTCTGGGGATCCTGTCCCGCCGCCAGTTGCGGCAGTCCACGCTGGATCAGCGTATTGGCCACGACGTCATCGGCCACTCCGACCAGCGTGTCGAGCGCCGCGTCCGGCCAGAGGCGGCGGGCATACAGGCTGACGCGGGTGTTGAGATAGGCGGACATGGGATCGGCAGCGTGTTCGGGTCGGGTACCAGGGGATACCCTCTGCCCCGCTTTCCCTGTCAGGGCTTGGGGCCGGTCATGCGTTGGGGTCGAGCAACAGGGTCAGGGCCGCATCCACCGCTTCGACTTCGTGCCGCGATGCCAGGTCGCGCAGGGTGCGCTGGCGTTCGCCGTACTTGCGCGAGAGCTCGGCCACCGCCTGTTCGGCACGCCCCTGCGCCTCGTGCAGGTACGGCGCCCGGAGTTCGGCGCGGCCCGCTTCGAAACGGGCCTCGGCGTCACGCACGGCGGCGAGCGCATCCTCAATCATGCGCTGGCGCTCGCGGCTGGCGGCATCGATTACCGTCTGCGCACGGGCCTCGGTCTCCAGCAGACGTTGCAGCTGATCGTCCATTACATGGCGAAGATCAGTGCCAGGCCTGTGGCCGCGATGCCCGCCCCTGCCAGTTGAACCGTGCGGCGGCCGATCACGCGGCCGACGATGCCGAGGCCATGCAGCCCCAGCGTGGCCAGCACGAAGCCCAGGCCATACAGTGCAGGCGATGCGGCCAGCGGCATTTCCAGTCCGTGGGCATAGCCGTGGAATACAGCGAAGCCGGCAGCGAGCGCCATCGCGGCCGTTACCGCCCACTGGCGCCGGCTGGCGATCAAGAGACCCAGCACCAGCACCGACAGCGCAAGGGCGGTCTCGACCTGTGGCAGGGCGATGCCGGACCAGGCCAGCCCGCCGCCCACCAGCATTGCCCCGACAAAGGCCGCGGGCACCGCCCACAGCGCCCTGCCGCCCTGCTGCGCCGCCCACAGGCCGATGGCGACCATGGCGAACAGATGGTCGAGCCCCAGCAGCGGATGGGCCAGACCGCTCACGAAACCGGTGACGGCATGATCACCCGTGTGGGCGGAGGCCGTGCCGGCAAACAGGCCCAACGCGGCCAGGGCAAACGTGCGTGAATGTTTTATCAGGTTCATTGCGTACTCTCCAGTTTGATCGATCGTCGGCATTACTTGATCTTCACCTGCACCAGTTCCTCGCCATCCGGGTCGGTCACGTGCACGGCGCAGGCAATGCAGGGATCGAAGGAATGGATGGTGCGCAGGATTTCGATCGGCTGCTTCGGATCGGCCATCACATGGTTGTCCTGCAAAGCGGCCTCGTAGGCGCCCGGCTGCCCTTGCATATCGCGCGGGCCGGCGTTCCAGGTGCTGGGCACCACCGCCTGGTAGTTGCTGATCTTGGCGTCGTCGATGACGATCCAGTGCGAGAGGCCGCCGCGCGGCGCTTCCATCAGGCCGACGCCCTGCATGTGCTTGGGCCAGGTGGACGGATCCCAGTACTGGTCGTTGAAGGTGCGCACGTCGCCCGCCTTGATGTTGGCCATCAACTGATCGAACCAGCCCTGCATGGCGTCGGCCAGGATCTTCGATTCCAGCGTGCGCGCAGCCGTGCGGCCGAGTGTGGAGAACAGCGCGTCGACCGGCACGTCGAGCGTCTTCAGCGTGAGGCCCACCAGGTCCTTCGCCTGCGCGTTGCCGCTGGCATACAGCATCAGCACGCGGGCGAGCGGGCCGACTTCCATCGAGTGGCCCTTCCAGCGCGGCGATTTCATCCACGAGTATTTCTTGTCGACGTCGAGTTGCTGGTAAGGCGGCTTCGGCCCGGTGTAGTTGAGTTCGGTCTCGCCGCGGAACGGGTGCAGGCCCTGCGCGTCGCCGTCCTTGTAGGTGTACCAGGAGTGGCTGACGTATTCCTGGATTTCGTTGTCCGCGTCGAGGTCGATGGGATGAATGGTCGACAGGTCGCGGTTGAGAATGACGCCGCGCGGAATGAGGTAGGAATCGGTGTCCCAGAACCCTTTCGATGGCAGGTCGCCGAAGGTCATGAAGTTGCCCAGACCTTCGCCACGCCCAGCCCAGTCCTTGTAGAAGCCGGCAATGGCGAGCGTGTCCGGCACATAGACCTGGTCGACGAATTCGCGCATCTGGCGAATGACGTTCTGCACCGTCTGCAGGCCGACCATGTTGAGCGCGGTGGCATCCTGGCCGCCGCGATAATGTGGCCCTTGGCCCGGGCCGGCCCCGGTCTGCACCGAAATGGCCGACGGTACGCCGCCCACCACGAAGTTGGGGTGCGGGTTCTTGCCGCCGAAAATGGCGTGCAGCTTGACCACATCGCGCTGCCAGGCGAGCGCGTCGAGATAGTGCGCCACCGCCATCAGGTTGGCTTCGGGCGGCAGCTTGTAGGCGGGATGGCCCCAGTAGGCGTTGGCGAAAATGCCGAGCTGGCCCTGTTCGACGAAGGTCTTCACTTTTTTCTGCGCGTCGGCAAAGTAACCCGGCGACGATTTTGAATAGCCGGAGATCGATTGCGCCAGCTGGGACGTGGCATTGGGGTCAGCCTTCAGCGCCGACACCACGTCGACCCAGTCGAGCGCGTGCAGGTGATAGAAGTGCATCACGTGGTCGTGCACGTATTGCGCGGCGATCATCAGGTTGCGGATCAGTTCGGCATTCTGTGGAATGCTGTAGCTGGGGATGGCGCGATGCAGCGCGTCCTCCACCGAGCGCACCGAGGCGATGCCGTGCACCAGGGTGCAGACGCCGCAAATCCTTTGTGCAAAGGCCCAGGCGTCGCGCGGGTCGCGGCCCCGAAGAATGATCTCGATGCCGCGCACCATGGTGCCGGCGGAATAGGCACGCGTGATCTTGCCGTCGGCATCGGTTTCCGCCTCGATGCGCAGATGGCCCTCGATGCGGGTGATGGGATCAACGACGATGCGTTGTGCTGTGCTCATGGGTTCAATCCTCCAGGTGTTCTGCCAGTAGCTCGGTCAGGCCGAGCAGCTTGGTATCCATCTCGTAATGGTCGACGCCTTCCTCCATCACGATGCGGCAGTTGGCGCAGAACGTCACCATGGTGCTGACGCCGGCTTCCTCGATCTGCCGTTTCTTGACCTGGAAGACCTTGGCGCGCAGGGCTTCCGCTTCGTCCGTGTGGATCGCCGAGGCCCCGCCACCGCCGCCGCAGCACCAGTTCCATTTCTGCTTGTCGACGATCGGGATGTAGTTGTCCGCGACCTGCTGGATCAGCGGTTCGGCCGCCTGCAGCACGCCGCCGCGGCGAACGATCTGGCAGGGGTCGTGCAGGATCAGCGGCTCCTTGAAGGTGGATTTCATCTTCAGCACGCCCTTCAGGCGCAGTTCGTCGAGCAGTTCCAGCACGTGCACGACATTGAATGTGAAGGGCCGGCCGATCAGGTTGGGACCCTCCCAGCGGATCGCCATGTAGGCGTGGCCGCATTCGGGCGACAGCACGTTCTTCACCTTCAGTTTCTCGGCGGCATCGACGATGCGCGAGACGATCACTTTCGCTATGTCCGAGTTGCCGATCTGAATGCCGGCGTTGGTCGCCTCGAAGGCGTCCGAGGCGAGCGTGAAGCTGATGCCCGCCTTGCTGAAGATCTTCGCCAGTGCCTCGAGGTATTCGGGGAAGTTGACGATTTCCATCGACGACAACAGCACCAGATAGTCGGCGCCCTCCTTGTCGACCGGGATCGCAAGGCCGGTTGCCTCCTCGGCCTTCCTGATCACGTTGGCGACCGCCGGCCACTTCAGACCCATCGGGCCGCCGATCTCGACCGTGCGCTGGGTGGCGCCCTTGATGCCGTCGGGAACGTGGCCGGACGCCGCCATGCCTTCGCGGAACTTGCGCACCATGTAGACGATGTCATTGCCCACCGGACAGACCATCGAGCAGCGCCCGCACATGGTGCAGCTGTCGTACACCAGCGACTGCCACTGGTCGAGCTCGTCGTCGGTCACCGGTTTGGACAGGCCGACCACTTTCTTCAGCCGCCCGAGCAGGGTGTATTCCTGCTCGTAGACGCGGCGCAAGGGCTCCAGTTTGTGGATCGGCGTGTACTTGGGGTCGCCGGTTTCCGTATAGAACAGGCAGGCATCGGCACACAGGCCGCAATGCACGCAGCTGTTGAAATAGCTGGCAATGGGGGCGTCGATGACTTGCTTGAGGGCGTTGATGCCCTTTTCCAGTGAAGCGCTCATTGTGTGTTCTCCCTGAATGCGAGGAACATCGGTTGCCTGTTCATACGGGCACCCCCCTCTGGCCGTTAACCTTGCCGTTGTACCAGCGCGAGCCGAACAGCGTGAAGGCGTGGAACAGCTTGGTGAACGGCAGTACGATCAGCAGGATTTCCACCGACAGGATGTGCAGCGCCAACATCGTCGTATAGGGCAGCAGCAGGTGCTGAACCGCCAGCCAGCCGGTCAGCACCGGCAGGAAGGTCACTGTCCAGGTGAACCAGTCCCCGAAGGTGCTGAGAAAGCGCTTGACCGGCTTGTTGATGCGGTCGACCAGCACCACCACCATCGCCGCCATCGTCACCACGGCGGCCAGGTCGATGAACTGCGATGGCAGCCCGGGCCAGGACAGGCCGGTTAGATTCTTGATCAGCAGGATATGCGGTGCGAACCCGAACACGACGATCGCCAGCCCGATGTGGAAAATGTAGCCGCCGATGTAACTCACCGGCGAGCGCTTCACCCCACCGGGCGGGGGGATCGAACGCCGAAACACGGTATGAAGACCCGACGCACCGGCCGCATGGCGCGGCGCGGCCAGATCCTTCTTGCGGCCGAGCGAGTAGATCTCGAACAGGCGCCACAGCACGCCCAGCACGAAAATGCCTACGGCGATGTCGAGCCCCGGCCCGCGCACCCAAGTCAGAAATTGCAATTCGTTCATGCTTATTTCTCCAGGTCAGCCAGCGTAGTGGTTTGATGCGCCGCCTTGGCGGCGCGCTTTTTGGCGCGGTTGGCGAAACTGACCGCCACCCCTGCACCTGCGCCCACCACGGCCGCGGCGGCACCGAACTCGAGCGGGTCGGCCGGCACCGACAGCGCCTTGTAGAAGCCGCCGGCGTCCCAGAAATCGGGTTCGGAACAGCCGAGACAGCCATGCCCGGATTCCACCGGCCACGAGGTGCCGCCGTTCCACTTCACCGTGGCGCAGGCGTTGTAGGTCACCGGGCCCTTGCAGCCCAGTTCGAACAGGCACCAGCCCATCCGTGCGCCTTCATCGTCGAAGGTCTTGGCGAACTTGCCCTGGTCGTAGAACGGACGGCGGTAGCAGCGGTCGTGGATGGTTTCGCCGAAGAAGGCTTTGGGCCGGCCCTTGTCGTCGAGTTCCGGCAGGCTCCCGAAGGTGAGGTAGTGCGCCAGCACGCCAGTCATCACCACCGGGATTGGCGGGCAGCCGGGAATGTTGACGATGGGCTTGTCCTTGATGATGTCGGACACCGACACCGCGCCGGTCGGGTTAGGGTTGGCTTTCGGGATGCCGCCGAAGGCGGCACAGGAACCCATCGCCACGATGGCCGCCGCGCCCGCTGCGGCTTCCTTCAGAATCTCCACGTTGGAGCGGCCGCCGATGCAGGAATAGGCACCGTCCATGTCGAGCGGAATCGAGCCGTCGACGATCAGGAGATACTTGCCTGCGTTCTCCTTCATCGCGGCTTGCAAGGCCTCCTCGGCCTGATGCCCGGCTGCGGCCATCAGCGTCTCCTGATAGTCGAGCGAGATCATGTCGAAGATCATGCCTTCCAGCGTGGGCGAGTGCGATCGGGTGATCGACTCGGTGCAGCCGGTGCATTCCTGGAACGGCAGCCAGATCACCGAGGGACGTCGCGCTGCAGCCATCGCCTCGGCCATGGCAAGCCCGGCCGCGGGTGGCAGTGCCATCATAGAGGCCAGCGTCGTGCAGTATTTGAGAAAGGTTCGGCGGGTGATGCCCTGCCGCGCAAGTGTGTCGATCAACGGACCCTGCATGATGCTTGTCTCCTAAACGTGTAACACCACCGCCTTGAAAAGCCGCTCCTTAATTCGTCCTGGCTTCCGATTCAGCTTAGAGGTCGGAAAGCACTAATTCAAGATATTCGTATCCTATTTGTACATCCTGGGGGTGGGCCTTCACCAGTTCAGGCACCAAGGCCACCTCGATGAGCTGTGAAGTGACTGCGCCCCGTTCGTTGTGATGCGTCACCCACCAGACGCCGGGGCAGGCAGTCTCGTTCAGCGTGGACTCGCCGTTGGCCTGCAGGGTGACGCTGATTTCTCCGGCGCCCAGTTTTTCGCGCAGCCAGTCGAGATCGGCCGGTGTCAGCGGCAAGGCCGAAAGATCGATAGCCGAGGCTTCGCCGGTGGCGAGCAGGCGCTTCACCTGTTCGGCCAGTTCGCGCAGCAGCGGCGGCGCATTGCCGGTCAGGCCGGCTTCGATCGGCGGTGCGTTGATGACGTGTATGGGGATGGCGTCAAGCGACATGCTGCCATTCCTGGAGTTGTTCAATGATCGCCGCACAGGCGGGGGGAATGGCAGCGGCAACGGCCGGGGTGGGCAGTTCGCCCCAATCGATGACGTCGGGCTGGATCGCCAGCATCGCGCGCTTGTCGGGCCAGTGTCCGGCCAGAAGGGCGATGGCGCGCAGATCGGTCAGCCCCACCTCATGCACCGTGGCCTTGCGATTGCTCATCAGAAATGCGTCCATTTCCTCCCCTTTCAGCAGCACCCATTCACCCGGCTGTTTTTTGATATTGGCAGCATCGACGACGATCAGCGCATCGGCATCCTCGATCGGTCCCGCCAGAGTGAACGACAGCGTACCGCCGTCGAGCAGGGTGACATCGGTCCAATTTGCCAACTCGGGCGCCAGCGCCTGCAGCACATGAATACCGATGCCTTCGTCGGTGAGCAGGGTGTTGCCGATGCCGAGCACAAGCATTTTCATAGTCTCAATCTACCAGTGGTCAATTCGAATAACAACTGAGGAATTCACTCAAGCTTCTGTTTATCCATAAAAATTTCGTAATATTCATGAGCGGACGCGGGGCCCGCAAATCACATATACTGAATTGCGTTCATGTTCCGGTTGCCGCTTATGTGCCTTGCCATTCCGATGCAGATCGAATCGATCGAAGGCTTTACCGCCCGTTGCCAGGCCAAGGGCGTATGGCGCGATGTCAGTCTTTTCATGATGCAGGACGCGCCACCCGCGGTCGGCGACTTCGTCATGGTGCACGTCGGCTATGCCATCCAGAAAATCGCCGAGTCGGATGCCCGCACCACCTGGGAACTGCTGGACCAGATTCTGGAGGAAAGCGGTGCATGAGTTGGCTGTCGCCCAGGCATTGGTCGAACAGGTCGACGCCGTGATCGATCAGCACAATGCGGCGCAGGCCTGCATGATCCGCGTGCGTATCGGCCCCCTGGCCGGCGTGGTGCCCGAGCTCCTTGCCAGTGCGTTTCCCCTGGCCGCTGCCGGCAGCCGCATGGAACATGCCGCGCTCGAATTCATCCACGCGCCGATCCAGGTGCATTGCCAGACCTGCGGTGCCGAGACCGATGCCGCGATGAACCGTCTCGTCTGCGGCGCCTGCGGCGACTGGCACACCCAGGTCGTTTCCGGCGACGAACTCCTGCTCGAAAGCGTCGAACTCGAAACCACGCCTTCCCTGACCCCTGACCCCTGACCCCTATTTCCTAACTCCTAGATCCTGGCCCCAAAAAATGTGTGACACCTGCGGCTGCAACCTCACTCCCGGCAACAAGCACCTCGCCTTCAAACCTGTCCCCAAAGGCGCGACCGCCGTATCCGTGCTGAAAGGTCTGTTGGCGAAGAACGACGACCAGGCTGTGCACAACCGCGAGCACTTCGACCGCCGTGGCATCCTGGCGATTAACCTGATGTCCTCGCCCGGGTCCGGCAAGACCGCGCTGCTGGAAGCCACGCTCGTTGCGCTCAAGGACGAATTCACCTGCGCCGTGATCGAGGGCGACCTCGAAACCGAGAACGACGCCGAGCGCATCCGCGCCAAGGGCGTGCAGGCGCACCAGATCGTCACCGGCACCGCCTGCCACCTCGACGCCCATCTGGTGCACGACGCGTTGCATCAGATGAGCCTCGACGGCGTCGACATCCTGTTCATCGAGAACGTCGGCAACCTGGTCTGCCCGGCGAGCTTCGACCTCGGCCAGCACCTCAACGTCACCCTGCTCTCGGTCACCGAGGGCGATGACAAGCCGGCCAAGTACCCGGTGATGTTCCGCGCGGCAGATGCCATGCTGCTGACCAAAACCGATCTGCTGGCGGTGCTCGACGACTTCGAGTGTGACAAGGCCGAAGCGCATCTGCGCAATCTGGCCAATCCGGCGCCGGTGATGCGGCTGTCTGCGCGCAAGGACCTGGGCATGGACGCGTGGCTGGCCTGGCTGCGCGCGCAGCTCGCCGCCCAGCGTGCGCGCGTGGCGCAGGGCCAGTCACGGCGGCCGGCGATCCAGTCCGACGGCATGAAATATCACAGCGTCACCGCCTGATGGATGAAGCCCGCGCCTGGCTGGAGAAACTCCATGCCCTCGAGTTCGACCGCACGATCAAGATCATGAACGTGTGCGGCGGCCACGAGCGCTCGATCACCCACGCCGGTCTGCGCGGCGCGCTGCCGAAATGGATCGAACTGGTGCCGGGCCCCGGCTGCCCGGTCTGCGTGTGTCCGGAAGAGGATGTCTACCAGGCGATCCAGCTCGCGCTGCAGGACAAGGTGATCCTGGTCGCCTTCGGCGACATGCTGCGGGTGCCGGTCAACGTGAAAAAGGGCGAGGTGCGTTCCCTCGCCGAGGCGCAGGCGGCCGGCGCCGACGTGCGCCCGATCGCCAGCCCACTCGATGCACGAAAAATTGCGCAGGAGAATCCCGATCGCCCGGTGGTGTTCTTCGCTGCCGGCTTCGAGACGACGACCGCGCCGGTCGCGGCGATGCTGGCCGAAGGCATTCCGGACAATCTCTCGATCCTGCTGTCCGGCCGGTTGACCTGGCCGGCGGTGGCCATGCTGCTCGACTCGGGTGCCCCCGGCTTCGACGCGCTGGTTGCGCCCGGCCACGTCTCCACCGTGATGGGGCCGGAAGAATGGACCTTCGTCGTCGATCGCCACGAGATTCCCGCCGCGGTCGCCGGCTTCGGCACTGAATCCCTGCTGGCGTCGTTCTATTCGGTGCTGCGCCAGCTCAAAAGTGGCGAGCGTTTTCTCGACAACTGCTATCGTGAAGTCGCGCATCCCGGCGGCAACCCGACCGGCCGCCGCCTGCTCGATGAAACGCTGGCCGTCGTCGACGCCAACTGGCGCGGCATCGGCATCATCCCCAACTCGGGCTACGCACTGAAACCCGCCTTCGCAAAACACGACGCGCGCCTGCTGTTTCCGGACCATGCTGATCCTGAACGCCGCCGCGCCGGCGAAATGCCGCCCGGCTGCGATTGCGCGCAGGTCGTACTCGGGAAAATCTACCCGAACCAGTGCCGCATCTATGGCAAGGCGTGCACGCCGCGCAACCCGGTCGGCCCCTGCATGGTGTCGGACGAAGGCGCCTGCCGCATCTGGTGGGCAGGCGGCGTGCGCGTAGCCGTCGATGCCTGACTGCGCCGCTCAGCGCATATCGATCAGCGGCCGGGTGCAGGGCGTGGGCTTCCGGCCCTTCGTCTACCGCCTGGCGCATCTGCATGGCATCACCGGCTGGGTGCGCAACGTCGACGGTTCAGTGGAAATCCACGCCGAAGGCGAGTTGACGCAACTGCAGCGTTTCAGCGACGCGTTGCTCGCCGAGGCGCCGCCGCTGTCGGCCCCCGGTCCGCTTGCCGTCGCCACCTGCGAGCCCGAATACGCCGAAGCATTTTCCATCCTCGAAAGCCAGTCGGGCAGCGAAGCCGACATTCATTTACCCGCAGACGGTTTCGTCTGCGCCGACTGCCTGGCCGAACTGCACGACCCGGCCAACCGCCGCCACCGCTATCCCTTCATCAACTGCACCCAGTGCGGTCCGCGCTACACCCTGATCATCGCCCTGCCCTACGACCGGCCCAACACGGCGATGCGCGACTTCCCGCTGTGCCCGGACTGCCAACGCGAATATGAAAACCCGCTCGATCGCCGCTTTCACGCCGAGCCGATCGCCTGCCCGGTGTGCGGTCCGCACCTGCGGTTCGTCGCGGACGGGGTGACGCATGAGGGGGATGAAGGCGCGCTCGCGGCCACCGCCGCCGCGCTGCGCGCGGGAAAAATCGTTGCGGTCAAAGGCGTCGGCGGGTATCACCTGATGTGCGATGCGCGCAACGATCAGGCCGTGGCCACCCTGCGCGCGCGCAAGCCGCGACCGTCCAAACCGCTGGCCATCATGCTGCGCGATATCAAGGCCTTGCGCGACGTTGTTGAAACCACGCCTGACATCGAAACGCGGCTCGCCGCGCCCGAACGCCCCATTGTGCTGCTGCCGAAACGCACCGGTGCCGGTCTTTCCGAACTGCTGGCCCCCGGCCTTGCGGAAGTCGGCTGCCTGCTGCCCTACTCGCCGCTGCATGCGCTGTTGCTTGCCGATTTTGGCGGGCCGCTGGTGGCCACCTCGGGCAACCTGTCCGGCGAACCGGTGCTGACCGACGCGCACGAAGCGCAAACCCGGCTCGCCCCTATCGCCGACGCTTTTCTACACCACGATCGTCCTATCGTGCGGCCGGCCGACGATCCGGTGGTTCGCGTCATTGCCGGCGTGCCGCGCCCGCTTCGGCTGGGGCGCGGCAATGCGCCGCTGGAGTTCGCGCTGCCGGCCGCGCTGCCGACGCCTGTGCTGGCGTTGGGCAGTCACATGAAAAACACCGTGTGTCTTGCCTGGGGCATGCGCGCCGTCGTCTCGCCGCATATCGGCGAACTCGACACCGTGCGCAGCCTGGATACGCTGGCGCAGGTGGCGGCCGACCTGCAGCAGTTGTATCAGGTGCAGGTCGCGCGCATCCTGGTGGATCGTCATCCCGGCTACGGCTATCGCCGCTTTGCCCGCGACAGCGGCTTGCCGCTGACCGAAATCGGGCACCACCCCGCCCATGCCTCGGCGCTGGCCTGGGAAGTTCCGGACGTGAACGCATGGATCGTGTTCGCCTGGGACGGCGTCGGCTTGGGCGCTGATCAAACCCTGTGGGGTGGCGAAGCCTTTACCGGCGCGCCCGGCCGCTGGCAGCGCGCCGCCTCGTTCAGGCCGTTCCGTCTGCCCGGCGGCGACAAGGCTGGGCGCGAGCCATGGCGGGCGGCGGCGGCGCTGTTGTGGGAAACCGGCCAGCCCGCGCCCTTTGCGCCGGACGCGCTGCATCAGGCCTGGTCAGCCCGGCTCAACAGCCCGGCCAGTTCCTCGGTCGGCCGCCTGTTCGATGCGGCGGCGGCGCTGTGCGGCGTCTGCACCCACGCCAGCTTCGAGGGCGAAGGGCCGATGCGGCTGGAAGCGATCGCCAGCGGCGACGGCGACGCCGTCCCGTTGCCGCTCGAACGCGACCCGGCCGGGATCTGGCGCAGCGACTGGGCGCCGCTGTTGCCGATGCTCGCCGACGCCACCCGCCCGCAATCCGAACGCGCAGCCCGCTTTCATCTCAGCCTGGCGCAGGCATTGGTCGAGCAGGCGCAGCAATTGCGCGCGCAAACCGGCATCGATTCCGTCGGCCTCACCGGCGGCGTGTTCCAGAATCGCCTGCTGGCCGAAGCCGCGATCGCGCGGCTCGAAGCCGCCGGTTTCCGTGTCCATCTGCCGGAACGGCTTCCGGTGAACGATGCCGGGTTAAGCTTCGGGCAGGTCATCGAATTTCTGTTTGAATAAAACCATCCCAATAAAGCCATTTCAATAAAACCATGGACGACACCCGCATCCTGCTCGCGCACGGCAATGGCGGCCGCCTGATGCGCGAGCTGATTACCGACATTTTCGACCGCCACCTCGGCAATCCGCTGCTCGACACCGATGCCGATTCGGTGCTGTTGCCGCGCGTGGACGGCGACCTGATGGTCACCACCGACGGCTTTACCGTCGAGCCGCTCGCGTTTCCCGGCGGCGACATCGGTTCGCTTGCGGTGCATGGCGTCGTCAACGACCTCGCCGTGGCCGGAGCCGATCCGCTCTTTTTCACCCTGTCTGCGCTGATCGAGGAAGGCCTGGAAATCGCGGCGCTCGACCGCTACATCGCCAGCTTTGCGCGGGCGGCCCGGCAGAGCCATGTGGCCGTGGTGGCCGGCGATACCAAAGTGGTGCGGCGCGGCGAAGGCGGCGGGCTCTACCTGTCCGTCGCTGGCATCGGCGTCCGCCGTGCGGGCGCACAGTTGTCGCTGCGGCGCGTCGCGCCGGGCGACGTGGTGCTGGTGTCCGGCCCGGTCGGCGACCACGGCGTCGCGGTGATGCTGGCACGCGAGCAGTTTGGCCTGGCCGGCGAGCTGCACTCGGATTCCGCATCGGTGCTGCCGCTGGCGCGCGCGATCCGCGACCTGCCTGACCTCAAGTTCATGCGCGACCCGACGCGCGGCGGGCTTGCCACAGTCGCCCACGAAATCGCGCGCGCCAGCGGCCACAGCGTGGCGCTCGACCAGACCGCCGTGCCGGTGCGGCCGCAGGTGGTGTCGGTTTGCGACATCCTGGGCTACGACCCGTATTTCCTCGCGTGCGAAGGCCGCATCGTTGCCGTCGCCGATCCCTTCGCGGCGGACGAAATCCTCAAGCGCTGGCACGCACTGCCCGAAGGCCGCGATGCCGCCATCATCGGCCAGGTCGAAGTGGGCGGTGCGCGCGTGATCCTGAACACCCCGCTCGGTGGCCGTCGCGTGCTGGACGAACTGGAAGACGATCCGCTACCGCGTATCTGCTGACGCAACCGCCATTCAGTTGTACTGCCCGCATCGCCAGCCGCACTTCACGCGGCCTGTCGGGTCCCGGGCGTGTCAAACGGGTGAATCAAAAGACAGAAAAGGCCGCGCCCTGCGGCACGGCCTTTCTGTTTGCAGGCAGGGCGCGATTACTTGATATGCAGCTCCACGCGACGGTTCTTGGCGCGGCCGTCGTTGGTGGCATTGCTGAAGGCGGGCCGGGTCTCGCCGAAGCCCTGGGTGGTCAGGCGGTCCGCGGCGATGCCGTGGTTGACGAGGTAGTCGGACACGGAGCGGGCGCGGCGCTCGGACAGGCCCTGGTTATATTGCGCTGCGCCAATGCTGCAGGTGTGGCCGACGATATCCATGTTGATGTCCTTGCGTCGGTTCAGGACCGTCACGGCTTCATCCAGGATGACGATGGCATCCGGGCGCAGGCGGTCAGAATCGAACTCGAAGTTGACCCCCTCGAGAATGACGATCACATCGCCGGACTTGGACTGCTCGAGCTGCGCCGCCTGCCGGGTCTTGACCGCGGGCGCAACCGGCTCGGGCTCCGGGACGGGCGCCGGTGCGGGCACGGGGGCCGGTGCGGGTTCCGGGTCGGGCGCAAGCTGCGCAACCGGCTCGGGCGTGGGCGCGGGCCGGGCTTTCTGGCCAAGGGCATACGTCAGCCCGAGGCTGACCACTACATCCCCGAAGCTGTTTTCGCCAAACGCCTTGGCGGCGTTGCCGTCCCAGCGGTAGCGCACGTCGCCGCGCAGCGAGAGCTTGTCGCTCAGGCGCGTCATCAGGCCGAGACCGGCATTGGCCATCAGCCCGGTGTCGTCTGCACCGGGGATGTCGGTGCGCAATACGCCCAGACCCAGCACGCCATAGGGGGTGAGCCTGGCGTCGCGGTTGAACAGGTAGAGCGCATCGACGCCGAGGCCGACGAGGTCATATTCACCGCTGCCGGTCTCGAAATCGAGCGAACTCCCGGTCAGCGACAGTTCCATGTTGAGGTTCGGCGTAATCGGCTTACCGAGGGCAAAGCCCAGACCCCAGTCGTCGTCAGCACGACGGTCGCTGTCGGAGAAGGTGTAATTCACCGAGGGGGCGAGATAGAGGCGATCGTCCATGGCATGTGCCTGCAGGGCGGTGCCGGCGAGGGCGATGAGAACGGGCAGTGTCTTGATGCGCATGGTTCCTCCTTGATTCAGATCGTGAAGCACTGCAGCGCAAACACCGCCCAGGTTTTCGGGCTGCTGCACAGCGATTCGCTTTTTTGGCCGGCCTCGTTGCCCGGCGCCGGCGTTGCATCAACGGCCCTGCCGACGGGCTTCAGGCCCCTGTGTCTTTATAGCGCATTGCGGCGGGGTGTGAACCTGGATTTGGGTGGGCCTGGCGGGGATCAGTGTCACGCGTCTGTCGTATCGACCTCGCGGTAGGTGTTCTTACCCTCGCGTTTCGCCGTATACAGCGCCGCGTCCGCCTGCTTGATCAGCGAGTCGAGCGTGTCCCCGTCCGGGTCGCACAGGACGATTCCCACCGACGCGCCGATGTGTGCCGTGTGTCCGCCTTCCAGCGGGATCGGTTGGCGTAGCCGTTCCACTACACGGTTTGCCACTTCGCGCGCCGCCGCGGCGTTGTCGACCTGCCCCAGCACGATGACGAACTCGTCGCCGCCCAGACGCGCGATCACATCCGACTCGCGCAGCAGCTGCTTCATCCGCTCCGACGAAGTCAGCAGCACCGTATCGCCAGCCGCATGCCCATGGCGGTCGTTGACTGCCTTGAAGTCGTCGAGGTCGATGGCCAGCACGGCCATCCGCGTTCGCGCGCGCCGGGCGCCGGCAAACAGGTGCTTTTCGTGTTCGAGCAGGAAGCGCCGGTTGGCCAGTCCCGTCAGTGGGTCGCGCAGGCTGAGCTGGCGGATCGTCTGCTCGGCCAGGATGCCGGCCCTGATCAGGCGCGTGGTTTCCCGGTACAACCCGAGCAGCGCCAGTCCGGTCCACAGGCCGGCCATGCCCAGCAGCATCGACGACCAGTTCTGGTCCTCGATCCGCGCCTTTTCGCGGGTGTCCAGCTGGCGCAGTTCATCGCGCCCGATTTCGATCAGGATGCGGTGGATCTGTTCGATGGCGGACTTGTCGAATCCCGCCAGCTCGCGTTCGGGCGCCGTGGTGTCGCCGTCCGCCGCCGCGCGTTCCTGCAGCGCGCTGAATCCGGTCTCCAATGCTGACTGCAATGACGGCAGCGGCGCCAGCCGGGCTGCGCGCGGGTCGTCGGCGCCGATCAACGCGATCAGATGTTCGGCACTGGGGCACGACGACTGGCGGCAGATCAGGTCGGGATCGAGGTCGGCGGGATTCTGCGACTCGGCATACTTGCGCACCGCGGTGTCCAGGTTGAGCAGGTAGGTGCGCAGCGAATCGATGTAGGCCACGACCAGCCGCGTGTGCTCCACCGAGCGGATGGACTCGGCCGAGCGCTGGTGCTGATAGAAGATCATCACGCACAGCACCAGGATGATCAGCGCGAAGATCAGCGTGCCCTTGTGGAGCACCTGCCGGAAGCCGGCAAAGACGGACCTGTCGGTTTTGGCTAACGTGGGTGGCGTATTCAAATTCATGTCGTGCGCGGCACCCGGCCGGCCATCTTGACCGGGTACATAAAAAAGCGGTTGAACATTGTTGCCATACAGCGTGCTGCAATGGCAGAAGGAAACTCCAGTAACGAATCGAATACTAACTGGCATTTGTGCCAAATCAACAAACCTCGAGGTACAAGGGGGATATCGTCATATTCAGACCGGTATGCAAAACCGGTTTACAAGAAAACTGGATTGTCGTGTGAAATTCGTTCCGATCTACGCATGCCTCCTACAGGATCATTGAATGCAATACTTCGTCGATACGGGGATAGTCCGGAACAAGGGCCTTGACCGCTTCAAGTTCAATGCGGGCCTCGTCGGATCGTCCAAGGCATGCCAAGGTCTGACCGAGATTGAAACGGGCGCGTGCCCGATTGGAAACGGATGCAGCGTCTTCCGGGTAAAGAGCAAGCGAATCCCGCAAAGACTTTTCGGCATCCTGGTAGTCGCCCAAAATGAATAGCGATGCACCCAACATCTCATGTGCCTGGGCAAAGTCAGGAGACAGCCTGATTGCTTCCCTGAATCGGTTGACGGCGGCTTCCTGTTTATTCTCATTCAGGTCGATTAGACCAAGCTGAAATTCGCTCTCCGCATTAGATTGAGCCGCAATGGAGCGTTCATACTCGAGGCGGGCTTCCTGCAACCGCCCCGATCTTGCCAGAGCCTGAGCATTTTCGAAGTAATAGGCCCATTCCTGCAGCAACGTGACATTCCCCGGAGCATTGACCGTTCCACGACCCGAGTACTCTGCTCGATTGCCATGTTCATCCGTCGCGCCAACGGATACGACATTGCTGCAGCCACAGGCCGCAGGGAAGACGCTCACATCGGGTCCATAATTGCCTGCAGCGGCAACAAAAAAGATCTGGGAATGCCGCGCGATAGCGGAACACAATGCTGCGTATTTCTCACGGCTCCCACGAAAACCCAGACTCAGGTTGACGATTTTGGCTCCCTGGGCCGCCACCCAATCGATGGCCTCGACAACGGCATCCTCACGTATGTTTCCGAATGGGTCAGTGACCTTTGCACTCAGGAGGGCAATGGGCGGATGGGCCTGCCCCTGGCCGAACAGCGCGACCAAAGCCACGGCGGTGCCGTGACCTAAGGTGTCCTCGGGACCATCGCCGCCAAAATCACGCGAGTCCTTGAGATAGCCGGCGAGCTGCGGGTGTGAGGATGACACGCCCGAGTCAATGATTCCCATAACGATCGAATTTTCAGGAGACTTGCCATGCAGGGGTGCACCCGGAAAAAGCAGGGCTTCTTTCCCCGGTCCGCGTGCAAAAGTCGCAGGATCAGTGTCGGAATCCCAAAATAACTCGCCGATATATTCAGTCTGCATGGTCCGGGCTCCTCGACTAATGTGGATATCTACGGCACGCCGGGGGCGAGCGGCAGCGCCGTCAATATGTTGGGCCCATAGGGAGGCAAGGCCCCCAGGCAGAACAGGGTGAGCTGAGACAGGTTCCGCTCACCGGCTTAGCGCCTCGTAGATGCGCGCAGCGACGGTCTTGTCATCTAGGTATCCGGCAATGCCATGGCGGTTGGCTGTCTTGTTGCGAACATCCGTCTTGTTTTCAATCTCCGGATCGATGTCAAAGTTATTCTTGATGAGGGGATAGAGCGCCACCACATCGCGTTCGTCCATGGCATTGAACCATTTGGCAACGCAGGCGGGATGTTCGATTGGCGCGAGGGACGCCTTGATTGCAGTAACGGCGAGCGGCGAGCCCAATGTCACAAATAGTGGGACATTCCAGCCCTGGCTCTCCCCTTCGCGCCGAAGCAGGTTGTACGCAACGACAGTTCCGAGTGAATGCGACACAACCACGGTGGGCGCTTCGCTGCTCAATGCCTTGCGCACGCCTTTCTCGATTTGGTCGCGGATTCCCGGATTGCGCAGATATTGGTAAACGTCACGCGTTGCAACGGCAATGCTGGTTGCGCTGCCGCCCGGCACATGCCGGTCGATCGCTTTTAGAATTCCCTGTGTCCACGCCCAGTTGAGGGGCCCGCGCTCCTGGATGTCGCCACCCAGCAGCTCCTGGACTTCGCTATCCGAGATGCCCAGCGTTCGCTGCACTTCAGCCAGCACTTCACGCTGAAAACGGCGCTCGGCGTCATCGCGGGTGCCCCGGATGATGACGTCTGCGATGCTGTTTGCATCGTTGACCAGGTCGTACAGCGTCTGGCCGTAATACGGGAACAGCACACTCGATTCCGGAACGGGGAAGCCGAGGTTGCTTTTGGCGAGTCCTTCTTCAAATGCACCGACCCACTCTTTTTTAAGCGCGATGGCATCCTTGTGTTCCTGGGCCCGTCCGTGCACAAAAACAAGTCGCGTGTTCATTTGATATCCCCTGATCGTATAGCGTACAGAACGCGCTCGACGCCTCTTTCACTGAACATCGTCCAGAGTGACGGCAACAGGTCGTCTTGCAATGCCAGCAGCGTTTCCGGAAGCGCAACCTTGTAAGCTGAGAGAAGCGCCCATCCCTGAGACAACAACGGGACGGCCCCCAGGATTTGCGTATTTGCACCAACCGTCGTGCCATTCAGGCTCTTGGACAGCAATGCCACGTCGAATAGCGGCGCGCCCAGATCGCTCCGCATAGCGTCACGGATATCCCGGATGAGATCAAAACGCTGCAGATCGTGATAGCCGTATGCTGCATACAGTGCGAGGCTCGGGTCGACGCCTTGTGCGTGTCGAATGCGTTTTGCAACCTCGTTGACGTTATTGCCCTCCAGGCGGAATGCCCCCTGTGCCATCGAAGCGGACGCAATGGCACGCAGCGCACGAAACTCTTCCATCCTTTCCGCATAGCCCTTCCATCGTTGCGGTCGGTTGTCCGATGGCTCGTAGGCAACATCCACGAGTTCTCCGTCTTCAATAGTCAGTGCAGTGATGAAATCCGGAATGGCGGGCAGCAGAACCCCCGTCCCCTGCTCGAACACAAGCAGGAAATTTTCTCCTGGCTCAATTTCCGAGGTCACGCGCAAGGTTTCGCCCTGAGGTGTTTCCCAGTCCGGAAAATCAAATTCGGCCCGACGGGAATGGGCCGCGATGATCCGTGATCCGCGAATCTTGAAGCCACACCCCGTTTCGTGGTGGGTGGGGCCGAAAGAAGGAAAAATACGCCCTACCGAATCCATCAGGGCTTCCGCACCGACGATCCCGGACCGACGTGTGGATGCCATATCTGAACTTAGTTGTCCTGTACCCCCGGTGAGGACTCCATGCAGCAAATCAGAATTCAGGTCTGCAGTAGTCTTCGGTGGTGGTTTTAAACTGGGTCTCAAACTTTGCAGTGCGCCCATTCCGCCGTCTATAGCTGCAATTGAAAATTCGGATATCCACGATGGCGGATCAGAGATGATTCTCGCAACTGGGACTTGAATCACCTTTGTCTGCAACTTCAAATGTTGAAGTCGCCCAGCAACGGCCGAAGACATAAAGTCGCGCAGGGGCCGGAGATGGATACGCCCAACATTCTTGTTACCGACTTGTTTCCACTCGACAATTTGCCCATGGCGCCCATGGAGCGCAGGAACGAGTTCGTTGGTATAAAGCGCACTAAACTCAGCGCTGGTGACATTGGGATCCTTCACCTCATGCGAAGGCCGCCCGAGCTGGCAAGCATAGAAAACGTCAACCGGCACCTCTTCCTCTTCCCGATTGGGAAAGATCTCGCTTCCTCTGACGGATTGAGCTCGAATCCCCTCGGGGGCCGTCCGGCACGCGTCCGAAATAAGCACAATGTGCGGAATCCCGCATGTTGTAGCAAGCGCCATGCTTCCTGCGACGTTGACAGCTTCCTGGGGGTCATCAGGGGCGCCGCTGAGCAGCCAATACTCATTACGTTCCTTGTTAATTCCATGGCCAGCGAAATAGACAACAAGTTGAGCGATGTTGCGTGCCTGGATCAGGTCGCGAATGACAGATTTGATCTCATGGATCTGGACCGGCTTCTTGGTGTCGGTGAAAACGTGGACGGCGTGCATGTTCTGCGCGCGTGCCCACGCTTCCATGAGAAGCGCACCCTGAACTGCATCATGCAGTTCAGGGAGATCACCGGTCTTGTTGACACCGATAATGATCGCGGCCCGTTTCATTTCTGCGCGTCCTTTTCGGCTAGGTGGGCGCTCAACCTTTCATAGGCTGAGAATTCAGGGTTTACCTTATGACAGGCTTACGCGCAGCAATATACAACTTTAGTAGTAGATGAGGAGGCAGCTCCTCACTTCGATGCGCTTCGGTTTGATTGAAGTGCGCAGACACCGAAAAAGCAAGTTCAGGCCTTGGCCTGGCGCCGGCAGCGGTCGGCCCACACCGCGGCTTCCACCCGCGAGCGCAGGTTGAGCTTTTTCAGCAGGTGCTTGACGTGGACTTTCACCGTGCCTTCGGCGATGCCCATGTCGCGGGCGATCAGCTTGTTGCTCTTGCCCTCGATCAGGTGGTCGAGGATGCGGCTTTCCTGCTCGGTCAGCGCGGCTTCGGCGAGACTGACGGGACGGCTTTTCTCGCGCAGCGAAGCCACCAGCAATTGCGTCAGGCTTTCGCTGATGGTGATCTTGCCGTGCGCCGCCTCGACCAGTTGCTGCATCAGCTCTTCCGGTTCCATGTCCTTCAGCAGGTAGCCGTCGGCGCCAGCCTGCAGCGCGGCCATCAGGTCTTCCGCCTGGTCGGACACGGTCAGCATGATGATGCGCGCATCGAGGCCGTCGTCCTTCAGCGTCTTCAGCACCTCGACGCCGTTCATGTCTTTCATGTTGAGATCGAGCAGGATCATGTCGGGATGCAGGCTGCGGGCGAGCTGGATGCCTTCCCGGCCGCTGGGCGCCTCGCCGACGAAACGGAATTCGGGCGCGGCCTGGATCAGCTGGATCACGCCCTTGCGAAACAGCGGGTGGTCGTCGACGATCAGGATGCGCTGGGGTTCGGTCGGATTCATCAAGGTCAGCTCACAGGGTGGATCGGGATGGGTTGGTCATGCCTGGGGCCGGGCATGAAATGCAGGGTCACACGGGTGCCGAGCGTGGGCAGGTTCTCGACCGTCAGCCGGCCGCCCAGATTTTTTGCCCGCTCGTCCATGATGGACATGCCGTAATGATGCGCGCCGGCGGCCTGATGGATGCCGTGGCCGTCGTCGGTGACACTGGCCGACACCGAGCCGTCGCCGTTGCAGACCACCCGGACCTCGGCCTTGTGCGCCCGCGCGTGGTTGAGCACGTTGGACAGCGCTTCGCGAATGATCTGCAGCGCGTGGATTTCCTCGTTGGCGCTGAGCGTGCAGCCGGCCAGGTGCACGTCGAGCGTGACCGGGATGCCGCCGCGGCCGGAAAACTCGGCCACCGTGGTGTGCAGGGCGGCGGCCAGGCCTTCGCCCTCGATGCGCAGGCGGAAGGTGGTCAACAGTTCGCGCAGCTGGCGATAGGCGCTGTTCAGGCCTTCGCGCAGCTCGGCCAGCACCTCGGCCGCTTCCGCGCCGGCGTCCGCACGGTCGACCAGCGGCTTCAGGCGGCTGACCTGGATCTTCATGTAGGCGAGCGACTGCGCCAGCGAATCGTGCAGGTCGCGGGCCAGCGCGGCGCGCTCTTCCAGCAGCGACAGCCGGCGGCTCTGTTCGGTGCGCCGCGCGGTGCCGATGGCGATGCCGACGTGGCGCGACAGCGCTTCCAGCAGTTGCACCTGCCACTGCGCCAGCTCCTTGCCCGGCGGCATTTCCAGCTGCAGCACGCCGTAGTGGTGTTCGGTGTCCTTCAAGGGCAGCGACAGCACGCGCCGTCCGTCCTGCAGCGGATGCACCGCCAGGTCCTGGTGGGCCAGGCATTCGGCACAACTCATCAGGCCGCACAGATCGGCGTCACCCTGCTGTGGGCGCACCGTGCTCGCAATCACCCGCGCCCGCGTCTCGCCGGCTTCCACCAGGCAGGCTAGCCCGTGACCCACGCCCAGCACGTTTTCCAGATCGTTCAGCAGAATGGCGTAGGTGTCCGGCGCCACCGGTCCGTTGTAAAGCCGCGCGATCGAGTGATACAGCAGTTCGAGCGAGCGGTTGGCGATGGTGAGTTCGGCGGTTTTCTCCTCCACCCGCGTTTCCAGATTCTGGTACAGCTTGGAGAGATCTTCCGCCATCAGGTTGAAGGCCTGGCCGAGCCGCCCCAGCTCGTCGGAGCCGGTGTGCTCGGTGCGCACCGCGAGGTTGCCGCGGCCGACGTTGGCGGCAAACGACAGCAGATCGCGCAGCGGCAGGACCAGGTCGTTGCGCGCGAGATAAAGCGTCAGCGCACCCACCAGCAGCGTCATCAAGAGCGCGGCGCCCAGCACCATGCGCAGCACCCGGATTTTCGCCTCGGTGTCCTGCTCGATCTGCTTGACCAGCGCATGGATGTCGTCGACGAACAGCGTGACGTCATTGATCAGCGGCAGACTGCCGGCCGGGGCGGGCAGGCCGGCCGCTTCTGCGAGAAAGCGCGGTTTCACCCGCGTCTGCCAGTCGTGCAACACCCTGGCATAGCTTTGTGAAAGCGCGGTCTCGGTTTGCGTCGGCATCAACGCGGTGATGCGTGCATCGGTGAGGTTGGTCTCGAAGCGGTCGATCGCCTGGCGCAGGCGAGTGGACGCATCGCCGCTGTCGGACAGTCGCGCCGTCAGCGACAGGCTGGCCATCTGGTAGGTCTGCATGCGCAGGCTGCCGGTCAGGTTGATCGCTTCGCCGCTGCCCTGGATTGATTCGGCAATGATGCCTGAGCTGGCCATGCCGAGAATGGCAAAGCTGGCGATCAGCGCCAGCGCGCCGCCCAGCTTGAGCAGCAGTGAGTGCTGCAGGAATCCGCGTTTCGCTTTCATGCCACCCCCCGGCTATCCCCCGGCTATGAAGGGATACCCCCAACAGGTCGAACCGGCTGGTCCGTCCGTACTACGGTACAAGAATCCCGCTCCAGAACAAATGGTTAAGTCACTACCCCCACTACCCATTTGGAGGTAGTGGGGCGGTTTGGGGCTGGAATCCGCACCCTTTTCATCTAGGTTCAGGGGCATACACTTGAGCCAGATTTCAGATAAGAAGGTCCCGATTTACCGGAAAAGGACGCATCATGGCCACCCAGACCCAGAAGCAGATTTCCGTACTGTCCCTGAGCACGCTGGCGTTCACCACGTGCTTTGCCGTGTGGGTGATGTTCTCCATTATCGGCATCCCGATCAAGACCAATCTCGGGCTGAACGAAACCCAGTTCGGCCTGCTGGCCGCCACCCCCATCCTCACCGGTTCGCTGATCCGCCTGCCGCTCGGCATGCTGACCGACAAGGTCGGTGGCCGCATCGTGTTCTTCGTGCTGATGCTGTCGACCGTGATCCCGATCTACCTGATCAGCCACGCCACCGCGTATTGGCACTTCCTGGTGCTCGGCCTCTTCGTCGGCGTGGCCGGCGGCTCGTTCTCGGTCGGCATCTCCTACGTCGCGCGCTGGTTTCCCAAGAAGCGCCAGGGATTTGCCATGGGCATCTTCGGCGCTGGCAACGCCGGTGCGGCAGTGACCAAGTTCATCGCGCCGGCACTGGTGGTGGCGTATGGCTGGCAGGCGGTGCCGAAGGTGTACGCCGTCGCCATGCTGATCATGGCCATCCTGTTCTGGATCTTCACTTACACCGATACCGCACACCATGTGTCGAGCAAGATCACCATGCGGGAGCAGCTCGCCGCCCTGAAGGACCCCAACGTGTGGAAGCTGTGCCAGTACTACTCGATCGTGTTCGGCGGCTACGTCGCGCTGAGCCTGTGGATGACCAAGTACTACATCACCGAGTACGGATTCGGCATGCAGACCGCCGCGCTGCTGGCCGCCATCTTCGTGCTGCCGTCCGGCATCATCCGCGCGATGGGTGGCTGGCTGTCCGACAAGTTCGGCGCTCACAGGATGACCTGGTGGGTGATGTGGGTGTCCTGGGTCGCCCTGTTCCTGCTGTCGTATCCGCAGACCGAGATGGTCGTGCAGACCACCAAGGGGCCGATGTCGCTGCACCTCGGGCTCAACGTCTGGATGTTCACCGCCCTGCTGTTCGTCGTCGGCATCGCCTGGGGCTTCGGCAAGGCCAGCGTGTTCAAGTACATCTCCGACGAATACCCCGACAACATCGGCGTCATTTCCGGCATCGTCGGCCTGGTCGGCGGCCTCGGCGGCTTCGTCCTGCCGATCATGTTCGGCGCGATCGTCGACCTCACCGGCATCAACAGCGGCATCTTCATGCTGATGTACGGCATCACCTGGGTCTCGCTGATCTGGATGTACCTGACCGAAGTGCGCAAGGTGCCGGTCATCCGAACGGCTGCTGCCGGCACCCTCAAATAAGCCCCGATCATCCCAGCCAGGAGCGCGACATGTCCACCAACATCAAGGAATGGAACCCGGAAGATCCCACCTTCTGGGAAACGACCGGCAAGAAGATCGCCTACCGCAATCTGTGGATTTCGGTGCCGGCCCTGCTGTGCGGCTTCGCCGTCTGGCTGATGTGGGGAATCATCACGGTGCAGATGTCCAACCTGGGCTTCCCGTTTACCAAGGACGAGCTGTTCACGCTGACCGCCATATCCGGACTGGCTGGCGCGACGATGCGGATCCCCTCCTCCTTCTTCATCCGGATTGCCGGCGGCCGCAACGTCATTTTCCTCACCACGGCCATGCTGCTGGCGCCCGCGATCGGTACCGGCATCGTGCTGCAGCATCCCGACTGGCCGCTGTGGAGCTTCCAGCTGATGGCGCTGTGGTCGGGCGTCGGCGGCGGCAACTTCGCCAGCTCGATGTCCAACATCAGCACCTTCTTCCCTAAGCGGCTGCAGGGCACCGCGCTGGGCATCAATGCCGGGCTCGGCAACTTCGGTGTCACCAGCATGCAGATCATCATCCCGCTGGTGATGACGGTCAGCGTGTTCGGCGCGCTCGGCGGCGACTCGATGACGCTGATCAAGGACAGCGGCTGGATCCTCGGCAAGATCACCGCCGGCACCGAAACCTACATCCAGAATGCCGGCTTCGCCTGGGTACTGTCGCTGGTGCCGCTGGCGATCCTCGCCTGGTTCGGCATGAACAACCTGCTACCGGTGACGCCCGCCTTGGGCAGCACGCTGCTTGCCTTCCTCAAGGTCACCTGGCTCTACACCCTTGCCTTCATCCCCGCCATCGTCGGCCTCTATCTCTACCTGCCCGCCCCCACCGGCCTCGGCCTGCTCAACATGTGGGTGGCGATGCCGCTGATCATCGCCAGCACGCTGCTGATCATGAAGGTGGCCGCGATCGGGGCGATGAAGGAGAACATCAGCAAGCAGTTCGCGATCTTCAGCAACAAGCACACCTGGTCGATGACTGCGCTGTATCTGGTCACCTTCGGTTCCTTCATCGGCTTCTCGATGGCGCTGCCCCTGGCCATCACCGTCATCTTCGGCATCAGCCACGTGCCCGATGCGGCGGGCGTGATGCAGCACACGCTGAAAAACCCCAACGCGCCTTCGGCCCTGACCTACGCCTGGATGGGCCCCTTCATCGGTGCGGCCGTGCGGCCCATCGGCGGCTGGATTTCCGACAAGCTGGGCGGCTCCATCGTCACCCAGGTCATCTCGGCGGTGATGGTGCTGGCCTCGGTGGCGGTGGGCTACGTGATGATGCAAGCCTACGGCTCGGCCACACCCGAGACCTACTTCCCCATGTTCCTGGGCCTGTTCCTGCTGCTGTTTTTTGCCAGCGGCATCGGCAACGGCTCCACCTTCCGCACCATCGGCGTCATCTTCGACCGCCAGCAGGCCGGCCCCGTGCTGGGCTGGACCTCGGCCATCGCCGCCTACGGCGCCTTCGTGGCCCCGGTGGTCATCGGCGCCCAGATCAAGGCTGGCACGCCCCAAATTGCCATGTACGGCTTTGCCGCCTTTTATGCCGTGTGCCTGGTGCTGAACTGGTGGTTCTACCTGCGCTCGGGCGCGGAGATCAGGAACCCATGAAGCCCGTTATGTGCCGCTTTTTGTGCCGGACTCAGGGCGGTGTGGCGCTCCGTTCCGTCCGTGTCCCCCGCCCTTCGGGCTCCTCCTTTACCTACCGGAGCGGAGCGCCACACCACCGGAACCGTTTGCCCCGCTGCCCTCGGCCCCCACAAAAGCAGCCACACCAAAGCACCGAAAAAGCAACAGACATGCCCGTTGCAACACCATCTAACCGGAGCATCACATGAGTCACTTTCTCGACCGTTTGACCCATTTCAACCTGCCCAAGGAAAGCTTTGCAGGTGGACACGGCCAGACCAGCGCCGAAGACCGCACCTGGGAAGACGCCTACCGCAACCGCTGGGCGCACGACAAGATCGTGCGCAGCACCCACGGCGTCAACTGCACCGGCTCCTGCAGCTGGAAGATTTATGTCAAGGGCGGCATCGTCACCTGGGAAACCCAGCAGACCGACTACCCGCGCACCCGCTGGGACATGCCCAACCATGAGCCGCGCGGCTGCGCGCGCGGGGCCAGCTACAGCTGGTACCTGTATTCCGCCAACCGGGTCAAGTACCCCATGGTGCGCGGCCGCCTGCTGGAACGCTGGCGCGCCGCCCTCAAGGTGGCCAAGACCCCCGTGGACGCCTGGGCCCTGATTGCCGACGATGACGCCGCACGCCGCGACTACCAGCAGGTGCGTGGCATGGGCGGTTTCGTGCGCAGCACGTGGGACGAGGTCAACCAGCTGATCGCCAGCGCCAACGTCTACACCATCAAAAAGCACGGGCCCGACCGCATCATCGGCTTCTCGCCCATCCCGGCCATGAGCATGGTCAGCTACGCCGCCGGCAGCCGCTACCTGAGCTTGCTGGGTGGCGTGTGCATGAGCTTTTACGACTGGTACTGCGACCTGCCGCCGGCCAGCCCGCAGATCTGGGGCGAGCAGACCGACGTGCCCGAATCGGCCGATTGGTACAACAGCAGCTTCATCATCGCCTGGGGCTCCAACGTGCCGCAGACGCGCACGCCCGATGCCCACTTCTTCACCGAGGTGCGCTACAAGGGCACCAAGACGGTGGCCGTCACGCCCGACTACTCCGAGGTAGCCAAGCTGGCCGACCTCTGGCTGCACCCCAAGCAGGGCACCGACGCTGCACTGGCCATGGCCATGGGCCACGTGGTGCTCAAGGAGTTCTACTTCCCCGAAGGCAAGCAGCGCTCCAGCTACTTCGACGACTACGCGCGCCGCTACACCGATCTGCCGCTGCTGGTGATGCTCAAAGAGCACACCCTGCCCGACGGCCGCAAGACCATGGTGCCCGACCGCTACCTGCGCGCCAGCGACTTCAACGGCAAGCTGGGGCAGGACAACAACCCCGAGTGGAAAACCGTCGGCTTTGACACCGAGGGCCGCGCCGTGTTGCCCAACGGCTCCATCGGCTTCCGCTGGGGCTCGGAAGGCCGCGCCGACGTGGGCAAGTGGAACCTCGAATCCAAGGAAGCGCGCCACAACGGCGACGTCAAGCTCAAGCTCTCTGTGCTGGAAGACGGCGCACAGGACCACGAGGTGGTGGACGTGGGCTTCCCGTATTTCGGCGGCAACGTCACGCCCCACTTCACCGAGAACGTGGGCACCGGCGAGGTCAACCACGCCAAGGTGCCTGCGGTGCGCCTGCGCCTGGGCAAGGCCGGCGAAGAGCGCCACGCCATGGTGGCCACCGTGTTCGACCTGCAGGTGGCGCAGTACGGCATTGACCGTGGGCTGGGTTCGGGTGCGAAGAACTTCGACGACAACGCGCCCTACACCCCAGCCTGGCAAGAGCAGATCACCGGTGTGCCGCGCGACCAGGTCATCACCGTGGCGCGGCAGTTTGCCGACAACGCCGACAAGACACACGGCAAGTCCATGGTCATCATTGGTGCGGCCATGAACCACAGGTACCACGCCGACATGAACAACCGTGGCGTCATCCACCTGCTGAAGATGTGCGGCTGCATCGGCCAGAGCGGCGGCGGCTGGGCA
>NZ_JAUYRI010000032.1 GCF_030696885.1 Thiobacillus sp. | reverse complement strand
GCCGCCGGTTTTTTCGGCAATGCCGTTCTCCGGATCAAAGCGCGACACGCCGTGATACAGACAGGGGTTGGCTTCGGCCGGTTCGTAGCCTTTGCCTTTTTTGGTGACCACGTGCAGAAACTGCGGCCCGCTCAGGCGCTTGATGTTGGTCAGCGTGTCGATCAGCACGTCGAGGTCGTGGCCGTCGATCGGGCCGATGTAGTTGAAGCCGAATTCCTCGAACAGCGTGCCGGGCGTGACCATGCCCTTCATGTGTTCCTCGGCGCGTTTGGCCAGCTCGCGGATCGGCGGCGCGACCGACAGCACTTTCTCGCCGGCACGGCGCGCGGCGGCGTAGAACTTGCCCGACATCAGCCGCGCCAGATAATTGTTCAGGGCGCCGACGTTGGGCGAAATCGACATGTCGTTGTCGTTCAGCACCACCAGCAGCGGCAGGTCGGTGGCGCCGGCGTTGTTCAACGCCTCGAAGGCCATGCCGGCGGTCATCGCGCCGTCGCCGATCACCGCCACCGCGCGCTGGCTGGACCCCAGCTGATGGAAGGCCTCGGCCATGCCGAGCGCCGCCGAGATCGAGGTGCTCGAGTGGCCGGCGCCGAAGGCGTCGTACTCGCTTTCCAGGCGGCGCGGAAAGCCGGCGATGCCGCCCGCCTGGCGCAGGCCGGCCATCGATTCGCGGCGACCGGTGAGGATCTTGTGCGGATAGGTCTGGTGGCCGACATCCCACACGATGCGATCCGACGGCGTGTCGAACACGTAGTGCAGGGCAATGGTCAGTTCCACCGTGCCGAGGTTGGAGGCGAGGTGACCGCCGGTATGGGCGACCGAGCCGACCAGGAATTCGCGCAGTTCCGCCGCGAGCTTGGGCAGGTCGGACGGTGCCAAGGCGCGCAGGTCAGCCGGCGTATTGAGAATGTCGAGCAGGGGTGTGGTCATCAGAAGGTTCGCTCGACCACGAAGTCGGCCAGCTGGCGCAGCCGTGCGGCAGGGGCGCCAAGATCGGCCAGTGCGGCGTGGGCGTCGGCGCGCAGCTCCTGCGCCAGTTCGCGCGCGCGCGCCACGCCGAGCAGGCTGACGTAGGTCGGCTTGTTGTTGGCGGCATCCTTGCCGGCAGTCTTGCCGAGCGTGGCAGTGGGCGCCTCGGCGTCAAGCACGTCGTCGACCACCTGGAAAGCCAGGCCGATGCATTTGGCGTAATGGTCGAGCGCGGCGAGGGTGGCCTCGCTCGGCGTGCCACACTGTGCGCCCAGCAGCACCGAGGCGCGGATCAGCGCGCCGGTCTTGTGGATGTGCATGAATTCGAGTTCAGTCAGATCGAGTGGCTTGCCGACGCTGGCCAGATCGATCGCCTGGCCGCCGGCCATGCCGCGCGAGCCGGCCGCCTGCGCCAGAAGCAGCACCATGTTCAGCTGGGTGGCGGCGTCGCGCGCCAGGGGCTGCGCCGCGAGGATGTCGAACGCCAGGCTCTGCAGCGCGTCGCCCACCAGCAGTGCAGTGGCTTCGTCGAACTCGACGTGCACGGTCGGCTTGCCGCGCCGCAAGGCGTCGTCATCCATCGCCGGCATGTCGTCGTGCACCAGCGAGTAGGCGTGGATCAGTTCCACCGCGGCGGCGGCATGCTGGACGCGCTCGACGTCGGCGCCCGCGACCTCGCCGGCAGCGAATGCCAGCAGCGGACGCACCCGCTTGCCGCCGCCGAGCACGGCGTAACGCATCGCTTCATGCAGGCGCTGGGGCGCGATGCTGGCGGGCGGGAGCCAGTCGGATAGCACGTTTTCCATGCGTGCCTGACAGCCTTGCATCCAGGCGGCAAACTCACTCATCGGTGCTGTCGGTCCGGAAGGGCTGCAGGCTGCCGTTTTCAAGAATCTGCACCTGCTGCTCCGCTGCGGCCAGTTGCTGGCGGCAATACTGCAGCAGCTCGGCGCCGCGCTTGTAGGCCGTGAGCGAGGCTTCCAGCGGCAACTGACCGGATTCCATTTCAGCCACGATGGCTTCCAGTTCGGACAGTGCGGACTCGTAATCCTTGGGGGGGGTGGCGCGGGATTTGGCCATTCAATCGGACCCGGCGGGCAAAGACCGCTACTTTAACAAATTCAACGCTGGAGCGCCTCCCCGGCTGAAACGGCTGTGCTAGAATTTTGCCCTTACCCTGTGCTTTTGCAGGGGCTGCAACCGTAATCAATCGGTGGTCATCGGGGCGCGAGCCCCGATGCGTTTTTAATGGTGGTCGTTTCGCGATCACGCCTGCCGCTTCCGGTGCAGACCGGAAGGGGGCTTGGTTTTGAGTAGGGTGCGCCATGAGCGATCTCGCCGAATCCAGCGCCTTGTCGCTAACTTCGCCTCAGTTGCCGGTTTCCTGGTATTTCGATCCCGCCGTCTACGCGCTGGAACTCACGCACCTGTTCAAGCACGGCCCCGGCTACGCGGGCCATCAGCTGATGGTGCCCGAGGTGGGCGATTATCACGCGCTGGAAAAATTCGACGGCGGAAAAATGCTGGTCAACAGCGGCTCGGGCATCGAGCTGCTGTCCAACGTGTGCCGCCATCGCCAGGCGCTGATGCTGAGCGGGCGCGGAAAATTGCCGTCGAACAACATCGTCTGCCCGATCCACCGCTGGACCTACGACAGCCAGGGCAGGCTGATGGGCGCGCCGGAGTTTCCCGGCAACCCCTGCCTCAACCTCAATCGCAGCGGCCTGCAGAACTGGCAGGGCCTGCTGTTTGCCGGCGACCGCGACGTCAAGGCTGATCTGGCGGGCATGCAGGCGGCGCGCGAACTGGATTTTTCCGGCTTCATGCTCGACCGCGTGCAGGTGACGCAGTACGCCTGCAACTGGAAAACCTTCATCGAGGTGTATCTGGAGGACTATCACGTCGCGCCGTATCACCCCGGCCTCGGCCACTTCGTCACCTGCGACGACCTCACGTGGGAATACGGCGACTGGTGGTCGGTGCAGACGGTGGGGGTGAACCGGGGCCTCGCCAAGGCGGGGTCGCCGGTCTACCAGAAATGGCACGAGCAGGTGCTGGCGTATCAGCAGGGCAGGACGCCTGCGCACGGGTCGATCTGGCTGACCTACTACCCCGGCCTGATGGTCGAGTGGTATCCGCATGTGCTGGTGGTGTCGTCGATCGTGCCGACCGGGGTCGAGTCGTGCAGCAACATCGTCGAGTTTTATTATCCCGAGGACATCGTGCTGTTCGAGCGCGCCTTCATCGAGGCTGAGCAGGCGGCGTATCACGAGACTGCGCTGGAAGACGAGGACATCTGCGAACGCATGCACAAAGGGCGGCGTGCGTTGTACCGGCAGGGCTTTTCGGAAACCGGCCCGTACCAGTCGCCACTGGAGGATGGCATGATGCATTTCCACGCCTTCCTGCGGCGCGAAATTGCGCCGCATCTCGATGAAGCCCGGCGGCGCGAAATCGAGCCGCATCTGAAATGAGCTTGCTTCATATTCAAAACGGGCGGCGCATACCGCCCTTTTTTTTCGTCCGCCTGCGATGAAGTCGAGCTGGATGCTGGTGGCAGCTGCGCTGTTCGCGCTGATGAGCGTGCTGGTTAAACACGCGTCCGCCACCTTTTCGCCGGCCGAGCTGGTGTTCTACCGCTCCGTGTTCGGTCTCGTCGCGATCTGGGGCGTGATCGCGCTCGGCCAGCGCCGTCTGCTGGCGCCGCTCACGACGCCGCACTTCAAGGCCCATGTGTGGCGCGGCCTGTCGGGCTTCGCCGCGCTGGTACTGTTTTTCTATGCGCTGTCGCGTCTGCCGCTCGCCACCGCGGTCACCCTCAACTACACTGCGCCGCTGTTTCTGGCCGCGCTGTCCGCCTGGTGGCTGCGCGAGCGCCACGGGCGGGGCCTGGTCGGTGCGGTGCTGCTGGGCTTTGTCGGCATCGTGCTGCTGCTCCGGCCGCAGGTGCAGGACCAGGCCTGGTTGCCGGCGCTGGCCGGGCTGGTGTCGGGCATGCTGGCGGCGGTGGCCTACGTCAACGTCAAGCAGCTGGGCAAACTGGGCGAGCCCGAATGGCGCGTGGTGTTTTATTTCACCCTGATCTCAACCGTAGGTGGCGGCGCCTGGATGGCGGTGGCCGGTTTCCATCTGCCGCGGGCTACAGACTGGCCGTGGCTGATCGGCATCGGCGTCACCGCGACGCTGGCCCAGCTTGCATTGACGCGCGCCTATCATCGCGGCCGCACGCTCACAGTGGGCTCGCTGGCCTACACCACGGTGGGATTTTCTGCGCTCTATGGCGTGCTGCTGTTTGGCGAGCGCTTGCCGCTTCTGGCCTGGATCGGCATGGCCGTGGTGGCGGCGGCCGGCATCTGGGCAGTGCGCGCATCGACGTCGCTGCGCCCCGATTCGCTATAGTGTGAACACATTCTCAAGGAGTGCACCATGATCAGCCTGAACGTCAACGACAACCAGATCGCCGTCACCGTGATGGGCCAGTTCACGCTGGACGATTACCGCGAATTCGAGCAGGCGGTGTGCTACGGCATCCAGTTCCAGGGCACCGTCAACCTGCTGTTCGATCTGCGCGACATGCTGTCCTACAGCGTCGACGTGGCGTGGGAGGAACTGAAATTCTCGCGCGAGCACAAGAACGATTTCGGTCGCATCGCGATTCTCACCGGCGACCAGTGGGTGGCGTGGAGCATGTGGGTGAACCGCCTGTTCATGTCGGCGGACATCCGCCTGTTCGATGACCTCGAGCTGGCGCAGGGCTGGGTGGCCGGAGGCGAATTGCCGGCTACGGCGAGTTGATCCATGGCCTGCCCATTCTGCTGACAGGCCTGCTGGCAGGTCTGCTGGTGTCGCCGGCGTGGTCAGAAAATACGTGGCGCGTGGTGAGCGACAGACCCAATGAAGTGGTGTCGATCGATCTGGCCAGTCTGCAGCGCAATGCGGGCCGCGTCGATTTTCGCGAGCAACGCCGGAAGCGCGATGAGCAGCTTCATCCCGGCAGCCAGCGTCCGGTGCGCGCGATCCTGTCCCGACGGGCGTTCGATTGCGAGCGTAGGCGCATGGCCACGCTGTCGCGCGCGGTGTTTACCGACGACGATGCATTGATCGAACATCAGGCCGTGCGTCCGCAGCAGGCGGCATGGCAAGCCCTGCCGCGGGACGAACCGGCGTTCAGACTGGTGTGCGGACGCTCATAAGACGGGGCGCGGCGGACGGAAAATTTCCCGATTGGCGTAATACGCGGCGTGCGCGTTGGCCGGATCCCAGCCCGGCACGCCCTGCACCGGCAGCGGCGGCAACTGGCGTGGCGCATCGATCGCGGCCAGTGCGCGGAGGGCGTCCCGCTCGGCCAGGTCGGGGTCGAGCGTATCGGAGACCCATGTCAGACACTTGCCCGTCATCGACGGATAGGGCGCCAGCGCCTTTTCCAGCAGCGCATGGCCGACCACCACGCAATGCATCGCCGTCTCGACATCATGCCGTCGATCCCGGAACAATGCCTGCCATTCGTGCTCGACCAGCAAGGCGATCAGCGCCGGCTCGCGGCTGATCACCCACACGCCCGATTCGTCCAGCACCGTCAGCGCATCGCGCCGGCGGCCACGCCGGGTGTCGGTTTCCAGCCGCAGCGCCTCGCCGTGGGCTGCATTCAATGCCGCCTTGAAGCGCGGAAAACGCAGCCATACCAATGCGTTCAGCACGTCATGCCAGGTGTCGGCGCGCGTCGGCACCTGGCCGGTGTGCAGGATGTGCGTTTCGTAATCGCGCGCCGAGAGCCGGCCATCGGGGACGAAAAAGCGCAGCGGCAAGCCGCGCGCCTGCGTCGTGCCGCGCGCGTCCGCTTGCGTGTTGAGGGCGTCGAGCGTGTCCGGGCCGGGTACAGGCAGGCTGCGCGCCAGACCCAGCGCCTCGATCAACGCGCGGTAGGGCGCAAAGGCGGGGTGGTCGAAATTCAATGCAGCGATTCGGACAGGGCCTGGCGGTATTGCCGCGTCAGCGGATGCGCACTGCCGAGCAGGTCGAACAGCGCCAGCAGGCTGATGCGGCCGATGTCGTCGCGAAAACCGCGGTCGCTGCGAGCGATAGTGAGTAGTGCGTCCATCGCGCCGGCAAAATCGTCCGCGGCCAGCAGCACGGCAGCGCGCTGGTAGCAGGCGTCAAGGTCGTCCGGCTGGGCCACAATGCGGGCATCCAGCTCATCCAGCGGAGGCGCCAAGCGTGCGGTTTCCGCCAGCTTGAGGTGCGCATGCAGCGGCGCGATTAGGGCGTCGGCACGCGCCTCGGGCGGCAGGCTGTCGAGCAGTTTCAGCGCCTGCTCGCCTTCGCCTTCGGCCCACAGCAGCTTGGCGAGATCGCGCGGGATCGCCAGATTGTCGGGTTCAGCCATCGCCGCGTTGGCGAGCAGCATCCGCGCCTGTTCGACCTTGCCCGACTGCCAGGCCGCCACGCCCAGCGCGTGCGCGCGGTTGGCGTCGCCGGCGATGAAGCGGTCGAGCACTTCGCGGAAGCTGCTGTCGGGGTCGGCGCCGTGGATGGTGTGGGCGATTTCGCCGCGCCAGAAGAATTTCACCGTCGGCACCGAGTTCACGCTGAAGCGGCGCGCCAGTTCGGGCAGTTCGTCGGCGTTCAGCATCACCAGCAGGAACTTGCCGCCGTATTCGGCGGCGAGCTTGACCAGGCGCGGCATCAGGATGAAGCAGGGGCCGGCCTTGGGGGTCCAGAAATGCACCAGCACCGGGCCCTTGTGCGAGTTTTCCAGCACCAGCCGGTTGAAGTTCTCCGCAGTCGCGTCGAAGACATAGGGCGACAAACTCATCAGTCGAATGCTCCGGTTTGCGCGAACTGGTCGCAGGCGGCGACCAGTTCGCGCGCGATGCCCGGCTCGAATGCCGAATGGCCGGCGTCGGGCACGATCACGTAGCGTGCCTCAGGCCAAGCGCGCGCCAGCTCGTCGGCTGACACGATGGGGCATACGGCGTCGTAGCGGCCCTGCACGATCACGGCCGGAATGGAACGGATGCGATCGACGTGGGCGAGCAGGCTGTTGTCAGGGAGGAAGATGTTGTTCACGAAGTAATGCGCCTCGATCCGCGACAGCGACAGCGCGGTCTTGTCGCTGCCGAAGGCGGCGATCAATTCGGGGTTGGGCAGCAGGGTCGAACACGATGCCTCGAAGGTGGCCCACCGATGGGCCGCGGGCTGGTGGATCGCCGGGTCGGCGTCGAGCAGGCGGCGGTGATAGGCGGCGAGCAGATCGCCGCGCTCGCTTTCCGGGATGAATTCCGCCAGTTGCCGCTGCGCCTCGGGGAAGAAGGCGCGGATGCCGTCGAGGAACCAGTCGATCTCGCTTTTGCGGCACAGGAAGATGCCGCGCAGCACCAGACCCGAACAGCGTTCCGAATGCGATTCCGCATAGGCAAGGGCGAGGGTCGAGCCCCATGAACCGCCGAATACCAGCCAGCGTTCGATGCCGAGTTCGCGCCGCAGCGCTTCCATGTCGGCGATCAGGTGCGGCGTGGTGTTGTCGGCGAGTTCGCCGTGCGGGGTCGAGCGGCCGCAGCCGCGCTGGTCGAACAGCACAATCCGGTAGCGCGCCGGATCGAAGAAGCGCCGCTGGGTGGGCGAGGTGCCGGAGCCGGGGCCGCCGTGCACGAACAGCACCGGGATGCCGTCGGGGGTACCGGAGGTCTCCCAGTAGATGCGATGGATATCCCCGGTGTCCAGCATGCCGCTGGCGTAGGGCGTGATTGGAGGATAGAGCGGCGTGGCGTCTGACATGGAAGGCCTATCGGATTCAATCCCGAATCATATCGCCTGACGCCACGGTCGCGAATCAAGGTGCCGCGTAGGCTGGCGCCACCGACGAGTATCGACAGGCGGGGGCGGGGACCGTATGCTTCCGGTGCGCCTAGACTGCGTCGCGGTGCATTGAGCTGCCCGCCGGACAGGTTCGCGGGAGGATTAGCTGTTCAACCATACAGATAAGAGGAGCCGTTCCATGAGTCATACCATTAAAGTCGCGCTGCTGGGCCTGGGCGAAGTCGGGGAAAAATTTGCGGAGCATTTCCTGGAGAAGATCCAGGAAGATCACGTCAACGTGGAGATCGTTGCCGTGGCGCACCGCGATCTGGAGTCGCCGGTGGCGCTGGGATTCATTCACAGCAAGGTGCCGGTTTTCAAGGACGCGATGGAAGTGGTGAGCCTGGGGTCCAAGGTCGACATCATTTTCGATCTGACTGGCAATCCCGATCTGCGCAAAAAGCTGCGCACCGCCTTGCTGGAAAGCCATAACCAGCACACTGTGATCGCCCCCGAAGTGGTGGCGCACCTGCTATGGAGCTTCTTTGGTGAAGGCGATTTACCGCATAGCGGCAGCACCGGTTATTGATGCCGGCCTCACCGGTCGTGCGCGACCTTGCCGGACGCGCGCGCCGAATTCTCGCCTGACGCAACGCGCATGAGCCCCCCGTTCAAGTTTGCGCACGCCGGGCATGCCGACTGGACGCAGGGCGCCCAGGCCTGCATGCAGCAGCTTGGGGCGATTCCGTCGACGGCTTCACTGGGTTTTCTTTATGTGTCGGACGCCTTGATCGGCGAACTCGACGCGATCCTGGCATTTTTCAAGAGCGCGACCGGCGTGCCGAACTGGGTTGGCAGCGTGGGGGTGGGCGTCTGCGCGACCGGTGTGGAATACCTGGACGTGCCGGCCATGGCGGTGATGCTGGCCGAATTCGATCCCGCCGATTTCAGCATGCTGCCGGTGCTGCGCACGCCGCAGGATATCGAGGCGTTGCCGTCGGACGCCTACTTCGCCGTGGTGCATGGCGATCCCGCAAACAATCGCATGCAGGACCTGATCGAAGGCTTGAGCGCTCATGTGACGAGCGGCTTCGTCGTCGGCGGGCTGTCGAGTTCCCACGGCGAGACAGCCCAGATCAGCGGCGGCGTGGTGAATGGCGGCCTGTCCGGCGTGCTGCTCAGCGAACGCGTGAAACTGGCAACGCGACTGACGCAGGGCGTCTCGCCGCTGGGGCCGCGCCACCATATCACCACCGCCAACAAGAACATCATCGGCAGCCTCGATCATCGCCCGGCGCTGGACGTGATGAAGGAGGAAATCGGCGAGGTGCTGGCGCGCGACCTGCGGCGCGCGGCGGGCTATATTTTCGTCGGCCTGCCGGTGCGCGGGTCGGATACCGGCGACTATCTGGTGCGCAACATTCTCGGCGTCGATCCGCAGAACAATCTGGTGGCGATCGGCGAGCATGTCGAACCGGGCGACGAGTTGCTGTTCTGCCGGCGCGACCAGCAAACCGCCGAAGACGATCTGCTACGAATGCTGGCCGCGATCAAGGCGCAATTGAACGCGCCGATCCGTGGCGGCGTGTATTATTCCTGCCTGGGACGCGGTCAGCATATGTTCGGTGTACCGAACCGGGAATTGGGCCTGATCCGCGACGCCCTGGGCGATTTTCCGCTGGTGGGATTTTTCGCCAATGGCGAGATTTCCTACAACCGTTTATATGGCTACACCGGGGTGCTGACCCTGTTTGGCTGACCAGAGTGAGGATAGACACATGACGCTGCACGCCATGAAGGAAGATGAAGTTCGCTTGCTGCGCGATGAAATCGAACTGCTGATGAACGAACGCCGCCAGTTGCTGCAGGTGACGGGCGCAGCAGCTGTGTTCGTCGCCAACCTCGATACCGACAGCCTGCCCGATGAGGTCGACACCATCGACGCCGCGGAAATGCTGGCCGAACAGCTCAACGGCCTGTCGGAAGAAACCCTCAAGGACGCGCTGGAATCGGTGCGTGCCCAGGTCGATCCCGCGCAATAAGCCGGTTTCCACACTTGACCCGTCTGTCGCTGCCTGAATTCGCCGACGTCAGACGTTTTGCGCTGATTGTTGTGCTGGTCGCGCTGGGCTATGCGCTGGCCGGCTGGCTGAGTCTCAAATTCGCGGCCTACGTGGCCGACGTGGTGGCTGCCGTCTGGCTGGCGGCGGGTATTGGCGCCATGGCGACCATGCGCTTCGGTGTGGCGGGGGTGGTGGGCGTGCTGCTCGGCGCATTTGCCATCCACAGCGCGGCGCTGCCCGCTGAAGACGCGTTCCGTCTGGCGCTCGGGGCGACGGCCGGCGCCTGGATCATGGGCTACCTGCCGCGCTACCTGCAGCCTTTTAGCCCCAATCTTGATTTTGTTCCGAGCGTGGCCAAGTTTGCGCTGGTGGCGGCGCCGCTGGGCTGTGCGGTGACGGCGCTCAGCGGAGTTTTTACCCTGCATTTTTTTGGCGACCTTCCTACAGGCATGCTGCTGCGCGGGCTGTGGGTGTGGTGGCTGGGCGATCTGCTGGGCGTGTATCTGGTCGCCCCGCTACTGCTGACGGCCTCGCGCTGGGACCTGTTCCCGACCAATACGGGTGCGCGACTCGAAGGCCTGGTGCTGGTGCTCAGCATGTTGGCGCTGACGCTGGCGATGATGCAATACATCCAGCCCTTGCGGCCTTCCGAAATCATTCTGTTCGTGATGATGCCGGCCGTGCTGTGGGCGGCCCTGCGATTTTCGGTGGTCGGGGCGAGCCTGGCCATTTTCCTGGCGGCAGGCATCGCGATGGGTGTGGCCGTGGTGGCCTACGGCGGCATCACCGGCGCCACCACGCCGGGCGATGTGTTCGCGCTGCAGATCAGCATGCTGACCATGGCGCTGGGCGGCCTGTTCGTGGCGGCTGCGCTGGCCGAGCGCCGCTATTCCGAAATGCGCCTAGACATGCTGGCCAACCACGATCCGCTGACCGGCCTGCCCAATCGTTCCTATTTCCATGATTTTCTCGGCCATGCGCTGGCGCATGCGCAGCGTGACCGCTCCCAGGTTTCGCTGCTGTTCATCGACCTCGATCGCTTCAAACACATCAACGATTCGCAGGGTCACGAAGTCGGCGATCAGGTGCTGCGCATCGTTGCCAACCGGCTGGACGAACAGTTGCGGGCCGACGATTTCGTCGCCCGTCTGGGCGGCGACGAATTCGGCGTCATCCTGACCCATCCGCCGGCCTCGCGCGCCGCCAGCCGGGTCGCACGCAAACTGACGCAGGCACTGGCGGCATCGTTCAAGCTGGGGCCGCGCCGCTACGCCATCGGCGCCAGCATCGGCATCAGCGTCTATCCGGACGACGCGCTGGATGCCAACACCCTGCTGCGTCAGGCCGACCTCGCCATGTACCAGGCCAAGCACCGCCGCAGCGGCTTCGAATATTTCAGCGACGAACTGAATACCGTGGCACAGCAGCAGCTGTCGCTGGAAAGCGGGCTGCGGCAGGCGCTGGAGCGTGATGAACTGGCGCTGGTCTATCAGCCCAAGGTGGATCTGGCCGATGGCCGGGTGGTCGGGATGGAAGCGCTGATCCGCTGGCTGCCGCGCTCGGGCAGCATGATCGGCCCCGAGCAGTTCATTCCGGTGGCCGAGGAAACCGGCCTCATCGTGCCGGTCGGACGCTGGGTGGTGCGCGCAGCCTGTACGCAATGGGTCAACTGGCGCGACGCCGGACTCAACCCGCCGCCGGTGGCGGTCAACCTGTCGACGCGGCAGCTGTCCGATGCACGCCTGATCGACGACATCGATGCCATCCTGGCGGAAACCGGCATGGACCCGACCTATCTGCAGCTGGAAGTGACCGAGAGCGCCGCGATGGACAACCCGGCGCGCACCTTCGGCATTCTCGATGCGCTGCGCCAGCGCGGGCTGCATATCTATATCGACGACTTCGGCACGGGGTATTCCAACCTGGGACAGCTCAAGCGGATGCCGATCGACGCGCTGAAAATCGACAAGAGTTTTGTCAACGACGTGCTGGTGGTTAGTGACGATGCGGAAATCGTCAACGCCATCATCCGGCTGGCGCACGCGCTGAATCTGCGGGTGGTAGCGGAAGGCGTCGAGCACGAAGAGCAGGTCAGCTTCCTGCGCCAGAACGGCTGCGACGAGATTCAGGGCTACGTCGTCAGCAAACCGCTGCCGCCGGTCAAGGCCGGCGAACTGTTCGCGACGCGCTACACTTTCTGACGCGTCAGTTGTCGCGCCGCTTCGGCGTTCCGCCCAGAATCGGCAGCACGCCCTCGCATTCGGTGATTTCGTCGGGCAGGGTGTAGAACCACATCTGCCACATCGAGATCACCCATTGCGCGGTGAATGAAATCCCCATCACCACGCCGCTGGCGATGATGAACCAGGCAAAGCCCGGAACCCACTTGGTGAGATACCAGGAAAAGATGTCGGTGAGAATCGTCAGGAAAGGCAGCACGATGATCACGCATTTGAGCCACAGCGGGCGCATGTAGGCGTGGGTGAAGATGCTGCTGACGATGAAGAAGATGAAGGTGATGCCGAACAGGTGGATGTGCGATACGCGCACCAGCGTCGGGATGGTGGCGCCGGTATCCCGTGCCACCAGTTTCGACACCTCATCGAAGCTGGTCAGCAGGGGGACATGCGGGTTGCTGCCGTCGTGGCAGGCAATACAGCGCTCCTGCACGATGGGCTTGACCTGGCTTTCATAGGCTTCGGCGCTGGCGCCGGTGTCCACCCATTTGAAAATGACCGCCCGTTCCGCCTCCGGCAGCATGCCCGCCATCGGACCCTTGAGCGCGGTGACCAGTCGTGTGTCGGTCTCGCTGCCGTGATAGGCGGTGCGAATGTCCTGGGCGGAGATGTTGTTCGGATTGCCGTCCAGTCCTGCGTGGCTGTAGAACACCTGCAGCATGGCGAACAGATAGCCCGTGCCCAGCACCAGCAGAGTCATGGTGTAGACCATGCGCGTGGACATGGGGAGGGCGCTGAAATGCAGGAACTGGCGGTTGGTCATGGTCGGCTCCGGGTAGGGCGTTTAGTTTTTGGCGCCCTGGTCGATCCAGGCGGCGATGGTGGCTACGTCGGCCTCCGGCAATGAAGCCTGGCCGTGCGGCATGCGGATCGACGGGTCGGCCTGGCCCGACACCAGGCGGTAGAGCGTGCTGCTCACGCTGGAGCCGGGAACGATCACCGGGCCAAAGCGCGTGCCCTTGAGCAGGGCTTCATGGCTGTCCATGCGCAGACCGGATTTCTCATAGCCCGCGCCGCCGGGCACATGGCACGCCACGCAGTTGGCTTCGATAATCGGCTTGATGTCGGCCTGATAGGTCAGCGGCTTGTCGCTGCAGCCGGTCAGTTGCGTGAGTGTGGCCAGTGCGGCCAGTGTCATCCATGCAGTACGTGTCGTCATTCGTAGACTCCCAGTTTCGTATTTAATGAAATGCTAATGCATGCTTGAAGGTAATTCAAGACCTAAAGGTATTATTATTTTGTTTATCGGGCCGGCGCGCCGAGCGATACCTGGACGCCGGTCCGGAGTTGATTTTATAGACTGCCAGCGTCCTTGTGTCAGCTTGCATCCACAGTTGGGCCGCGCAAAAAAATGGGGCGAACCGAGTTCGACCCATTGCATCTCGCCCCATTGCAGGGGGAGGGTAGACGTCAGCCCAGCAGCTGGCCCAGCACGAAGGGCAGGATGCCGCCCTTGTTGTAATACTCGACCTCGATCGGCGTGTCGATGCGCAGTTTCAGCGCGACGCGTTCCACCTTGCCGTCGGCGCGATGGATCACCAGCGTCACGTCCTGTTGCGGCGTGATCCCCGACTCGATGCCTTCGAGATCGAAGGTCTCGCTGCCGTCGAGCTTCAGCGTGGCCGCGTCGACGCCATCCTTGAACTGGCAGGGCAGCACGCCCATGCCGGCGAGGTTGGCACGGTGGATGCGCTCGAAGCTCTTGGCGACGACGGCCTTGACGCCGAGCAGCGTGGTGCCCTTGGCTGCCCAGTCGCGCGACGAGCCGGTGCCGTATTCCTCGCCGGCGAAAATCATCAGCGGCGTGCCGTCACGCTGGTACTCCATGGCGGCGTCGTAGATCGGCTTTTCCTCACCGTCCTTCAGCGTGATGCCACCCTCGCTGCCGGGGATCATCAGGTTCTTGATGCGCACGTTGGCGAAGGTGCCGCGCATCATCACTTCGTGGTTGCCACGGCGTGCGCCGTAGCTGTTGAAGTCGGCTTTCTGCACGTCGTGCTCGGTGAGGTAGAGGCCGGCCGGCGAAGTCGGCTTGATGCCGCCGGCCGGGCTGATGTGGTCAGTGGTGACCGAATCGCCGAAGATCGCCAGCGCCTGCGCACCCCGGATCGCCGGCGTGGCCACGGTGCCGCCCGCAAAAAACGGCGGCTCCTGGATATAGGTCGATTGGTCATCCCATTCGTACACCGCGCCGGTGGGCGCACTGACGCCATCCCACAGCGGGTTGTCGGCGCCGACGTCGTCGTAGCTCTTGTAGACGCCGGCATCGGTGGAGTGGTGCAGCAGCGCGGCGACCTCCCCGTTGCTCGGCCAGATGTCCTTCAAGTACACCGGACCGTTCTTGCCAGCACCGATCGGTTCCTTCTCGACGTTGAAGGGCACGCGCCCGGCCAGTGCGAACGCCACCACCAGTGGCGGCGACATCAGGAAGTTGGCCTTGACGTTCTGGTGCACGCGCGCCTCGAAGTTGCGGTTGCCCGACAGCACCGAGCAGGCGACCAGGTCGTTGTCGAGGATGGTTTTCTCGATCGCTTCCGGCAACGGGCCGGAGTTGCCGATGCAGGTGGTGCAACCGTAGCCGACCACGCCGAATCCGATCTGTTCGAGGTAGGGAAGCAGCCCCGCTTGCTTCAGGTATTCGGTCACCGCGCGCGAGCCGGGCCCCATGCTGGTCTTCACGTGCGACGGTGTATAGAGGCCGAGCTCGACCGCCTTCTTTGCCAGCAGGCCAGCGGCAATCATCACACCGGGGTTGGAGGTGTTGGTGCACGAGGTGATCGCCGCGATGACGACGCTGCCGTGGCGCAACTCGTCGCCGCCATCGACCGCGTAGGTGCGCCGCAACTCTTCTTCGGTCTTGTCGTAGCCGCCTTCGGCCTTGGGTTTCTGCATCAGTGCATCGAAGGTCGTATCGATCGCAGACAACGCGATGCGGTCCTGCGGCCGTTTGGGGCCGGCGACAGAAGGCTCGACGGTCGAGAGGTCGAGGCTGAGTGTCTCCGAGTAGTCGATCTCGCCCGCCTTGGGAATGCCGAACAGACCCTGCGCCTTGTAGTAAGCGCGGATCAGGTCGACTTGCATCGCCGGCCGGCCCGTTGCGGAAAAATACTGGCAGGTCGCTTCGTCGACCGGGAAGAAGCCCATCGTCGCGCCGTATTCGGGCGCCATGTTGGCGATCGTCGCGCGGTCGGTCACCGGCAGCGCGGCAGCGCCCTCGCCAAAGAACTCGACGAACTTGCCGACCACTTTCGCGCGGCGCAGCATCTCGGTGATGGTCAGCACCACGTCGGTGGCGGTGACGCCGGGCTTGACGCTGCCGGTCAGGTTGACACCGACGACGTCGGGCGTGAGGAAATACACCGGCTGGCCCAGCATCGCGGCTTCCGCCTCGATGCCGCCGACGCCCCAGGCGACCACGCCGAGCCCGTTGATCATGGTGGTGTGCGAGTCCGTCCCGACCAGTGTGTCCGGATAGGCCATGCCGTCCTTTTCCATCACGCCGCGCGCCAGGTATTCCATGTTGACCTGGTGCACGATGCCGACGCCGGGCGGCACCACCTTGAAGGTCTCGAACGCCTGCATGCCCCACTTGAGAAATTGATAGCGCTCCTGATTGCGTTCGAACTCGATTTTCATGTTGAGGTCGAGCGCGTCCGGCGTGCTGCCGGACTTGTCGACCTGGATCGAGTGGTCGACCACCATGTCGACCGGCACCAGCGGCTCGATCTTCTGCGGATCCTTGCCGGCACGCGCGGCGGCGGAGCGCATCGCGGCGAGGTCGGCCAGCAGCGGCACGCCGGTAAAGTCCTGCAGGATCACGCGCGCCACGGTGAAGGGGATTTCCTCGGTGCGCGCGGCCTTCGGCTGCCAGCCGGCCAGCTGTTTGACGTGCTCGGGCGTCACCTTCACGCCGTCGCAGTTGCGCAGCACCGATTCCAGCACGATGCGGATCGACACCGGCAGACGCGTTACCGACACGCCCAGCGCGGTTTCGAGTTTTTTCAGCGAGGCGAAGTGCGCTTTGCCCGCAGCGGTGGTCAGGGAGTCATAGGTGTTGAAAGCGTCGGTCATGATGGTGTGGCCTGAAAAGCGTGAAACAAGGGAAGGTCGATTCTAGCGGAAGCGGTTTAGCCTTCCCGCCTCATCTGCGGGAAGAGGATGACATCGCGGATCGAGGGCGAATCGGTCAAGAGCATCACCAGGCGGTCGATGCCGATGCCGCAGCCGCCGGTGGGCGGCAGGCCGTGTTCCAGCGCGCGAATGAAGTCGCCGTCGTAGTGCATCGCTTCCTCGTCGCCGGCCTCTTTCTGCCGCACCTGCTCCATGAAGCGTTCGGCCTGGTCCTCGGCGTCGTTGAGCTCGGAAAAACCGTTGGCCATCTCGCGCCCGGTGATGAACAGCTCAAAGCGCTCGGTGATGTCGGGCTGGGCATCGGAACGACGCGCCAGCGGCGACACCTCGGCCGGGTAGTCGATGATGAAGGTCGGCTGGATCAAGAGCGCCTCAGTGGTTTCCTCGAAGAAGCTCAATTGCAGGCCGCCGATGCCGTCCTGCGCGCGGTACTTGGCCTTCATCGCAACGAACTGACTGATCAGCCAGTCGCGGTCGTTCAGCTGCTCGACGGTGTAGTGCGGGTGGTAATGGCGAATCGCGTCGACGATGGTCAACCGGGCAAACGGCTTGCCAAGGTCGATTTCGTGGCCTTGATACTGCACGGTAGTGGAGCCGGTGGCGGTGACTGCGGCGGCGCGAATCAGCGACTCGGTGAGGTCCATCAGGTAGCGGTATTCGCGGAAGGCCTCGTAGAACTCCATCATCGTGAACTCGGGGTTGTGCCGGGTGGATAGCCCCTCGTTGCGGAAATTGCGGTTGATCTCGAACACCTTCTCGAAGCCGCCGACGACCAGGCGCTTCAGGTATAGCTCGGGCGCGATGCGCAGGAACAGTTCCATGTCGAGCGCGTTGTGGTGCGTGGCGAAGGGCTTCGCCGCCGCGCCGCCGGGGATGGGATGCATCATCGGCGTTTCGACTTCGAGAAAGTCGCGCTCGACCATGAAGGCGCGGATGGCCTGGATGATTTTCGAGCGGCGGCGGAAGGTCTCGCGTGCGTCGTCGTTGGTGATCAGGTCGAGGTAGCGCTGGCGGTATTTCTGCTCCTGGTCGGCCAGCCCATGGAATTTTTCCGGCAGCGGGCGCAGCGCCTTCGACAGCAGACGGATCGCCTTCGCCTGGATGGTCAGCTCGCCCTTGTTGGTCTTGAACAGCGTGCCGGTCACGCCGATGAAGTCGCCCAGGTCCCAGTGCTTGAACGCATCGTGCGATTCGGTTCCGGTGAGGTCGTTCGACACGTAGATCTGGATGCGTCCGCTCATGTCCTGCAGGGTGGCGAAGCTGGCCTTGCCCATCACGCGCTTAAGCATCATGCGGCCGGCGAGCTGCACGGGGACGGCTTCGGCTTCCAGCGCTTCCTTGCTCTTGTCACCGTGCGCGGCCGCCAGCTTGCCGGCGTAGTCGTTGCGCTCGAAATCGTTGGGGAAGGCGACGCCCGCCTCGCGGATCGCGGCGAGCTTGGCGCGACGTTCGGTGATGATCTGGTTCTCGTCGAGGGCGGGGGCGGTGGTTTCGTTGTTCATGGTCAAGGGGGATAGAGTGGAGTCAATCGCCAAAGTAGACGACAGTGAGGCCAAGCGCCTCGGCAGCACGCCGCATCACGTCGTCCGCAGTGGCAAGGGTATCGATTTCAAGCGTTTGCGCGGTCGCCAGGTGCAGCGCATCGAGTGTGCGTAAAGGCAACTCGGGGAGTTTCCCCATCAGGTGAAACGCAGCAACAAAATGGAGGTCGCTAGCCGGGCAGACGGTCAAAAGACCATCCTGTACATCTGTGCTGATTTCATTGAGTGCTTCGGCTTCCTTGGCCGTGTCGAAGCGTCCTTCACGACGTTTGCGCGCGAGCGCCGAGCGCAGCTCGACCAGTGTGAGCCGGCTGATTTGCGCAGATTCGACATCGCGAAAATACGACTCAAAGGTGTCGCTGTTGCGCTCGGGCAGATAGCGTTTCAGCAGCGCGCTGGTGTCGAGATAGACCGACATCAGTCCCGGCTGTCGCGGTCTTCGCGGATGATGACTTCGCTGGGAATGTCCTGATAAGGCATGGTTGCGCGAAATGCGGCCAGCGAGCGAAAAGCTTTCTTGCGCGCTGCCACCGAAGGCGTTACTGGCAGAATCCGCGCCACCGGTTCGCCGCGGCAGACCACCAGGACTTCGTCGGCGTCGGCGAACATCTGGTCGGGGTGCGACAGGCCTTCGCGGGCCTCGCGGATCGTCAGGGTTTTCATGGGGCAGCCTCCGGCTGGCAAAACGTGACACAATTATAGCCAATGTGACACATCGCTTGCCAGACGTATTTTCATGCCCGACACCCCCTTAAACCTGCTCAACCACGTATTCGGCTACCCCGCGTTCCGCGGCGAGCAGGCGGCCATCGTCGATACGTTGGTGGAAGGCGGCGACGCGCTGGTGCTGATGCCCACCGGCGGCGGCAAGTCGCTGTGTTTCCAGATTCCCGCGCTGCTGCGCGAGGGCTGCGCGGTCGTGGTGTCGCCGCTAATCGCGCTGATGCAGGACCAGGTCGCTGCGCTGAAAGAACTGGGCATCGCTGCCGAGTTTCTGAATTCGAGCCTGGATAACACCACGGCGATGCAAGTCGAACGCGACTTCGTGGCGGGTAATTTGAAGCTGCTGTACGTGGCCCCGGAACGCCTGCTGACGCCTCGCTTCCAGTCCCTGCTCGAACAGGCCCGCATCGCGCTATTTGCCATCGACGAAGCGCACTGCGTGTCGCAATGGGGGCACGATTTCCGCCCGGAATACCTTGGCCTGTCGGCGCTGCACGAGCGCTTTCCCGACGTGCCGCGCATCGCGCTCACTGCCACTGCCGACACCGCGACGCGCGCCGAAATCCTCACCCGGCTGGACCTCGGGGCCGCGCGCGTCTTCGTCGCCAGCTTCGACCGCCCCAACATCCGTTATCGAATTTCTGAAAAATCCGAGCCGCGCCGCCAGCTGCTGGATTTTCTTGCCGAGCATAAAGGCGAAGCCGGCATCGTCTACTGCAGCACGCGCAAGAAGGTCGAGGAAACCGCCGACGCACTCAAGCAGGCCGGCCTTACCGCATTGCCCTACCACGGCGGCATGGACAACGAAACGCGCCGCCGCCATCAGGAAAAATTCCTGCGCGAGGACAGCGTCGTCATGGTCGCCACGCTCGCGTTCGGCATGGGCATCGACAAGCCCGACGTGCGCTTCGTCGCCCACCTGGATTTGCCGCGCTCGGTCGAAGGCTACTACCAGGAAACCGGCCGCGCCGGCCGCGACGGCGAGCCGGCCGAGGCGTGGATGGCGTGGGGCCTGCAGGACGTCGTTACCCAGCGCCGTTTCATCGACGAGGGCGAGGCCGAGGACACGCACAAGCGCATCGGCCACGCCAAACTCGATGCGCTGGTCGGCCTGTGCGAAGCGGCCAGCTGCCGCCGCGTCGCGCTGCTCTCCTACTTTGGCGAGGCCAGCCAGGCCTGTGGCAACTGCGACGTCTGCCTCAACCCACCCACGCTGTGGGACGGCACCGAGGCCGCGCAAAAGCTGCTCTCCACCGTCTACCGCACCGGCCAGCGTTTCGGCGCTGGTCATGTTCTCGATGTGCTGCTCGGCAAGACCACCGAAAAGATCGACCGCTTCGGCCACAACCATTTGAGCGTGTTCGGCATCGGCGCCAGCCAGACCGACAAGGTCTGGCGCGCCGTGCTGCGCCAGTTGGTGGTGCGCGGCTTACTGGAAGTCGACCACACCGCCTACGGCGCGTTGAAACTCACGGCAGCCGCAAAGCCGGTGCTGAAGGGCGAGGAGATCGTGATGCTGCGTGCGATCGAAGTGCGCCCAGCACGCAGCAAGAAGACACGGCTGGCCGTAGACCACAGCGACGAAGATCCCTTGTTCCTCTCCCTGCGCGCCTGGCGCCGCGAAACCGCCAACGAGAAGGGGGTCCCCGCCTACGTTATCCTGCACGACGCCACCCTGCGCGAAATCGCCGCGCGCCGTCCCGCCACGTTGGCGGAACTGGGCGAAATCTCGGGACTGGGAACGAAGAAGCTGGAAGCCTACGGGGAAGCCGTGCTGGCGGTGGTGGAGGAAGGCTGAGCCGCCCTCCGGACATTACACACCCTGTTTCAGACTCGCCTCGATGAACACATCGAGGTCGCCGTCCAGCACCTTCTGCGTGGCGGAGACTTCGACGTTGGTGCGCAGGTCCTTGATGCGCGAGTTGTCCAGCACGTAGGAACGGATTTGGTGACCCCAGCCCACATCGGATTTGCCGGCTTCGAGCTTGTCCTGCTCGACCTGGCGCTTGCGCAGTTCGGCCTCATACAGCTTGGACTTCAGCATCGACATCGCTTCGGCGCGGTTCTTGTGCTGCGAACGGTCGTTCTGGCACTGCACCACGATGCCGCTGGGCAGGTGGGTGAGGCGCACTGCGGAGTCGGTTTTGTTGATGTGCTGGCCGCCGGCACCGGATGCGCGGTAGGTGTCGACGCGCAGGTCGGCCGGGTTGATGTCCACCTCGATGGAATCGTCGACTTCCGGGTAAACGAACACGCTGGCGAAGCTGGTGTGGCGGCCGCCGGACGAGTCGAACGGCGATTTCCGCACCAGGCGGTGCACGCCGGTTTCGGTGCGCAGGGTGCCGTAGGCGTAGTCGCCCTCTATCTTGATCGAAGCGGACTTGATGCCGGCGACGTCGCCTTCGGATTCTTCCAGCAGCTCGGCCTTGAAGCCCTTGCGCTCGGCGTATTTCAGGTATTGCCGCAGCAGCATCGAGGCCCAGTCGCAGGCCTCGGTGCCACCGGCGCCGGCCTGGATATCGATGAAGCAGTTGTTGGGGTCGGCCGGGTTGTTGAACATGCGGCGGAATTCCAGCGTCGAGACGTGCTTTTCGATACCGGCGATGTCGGCCTGCACGGCGGCGAGCGTGTCGTCGTCGTTTTCCTCGCGCGCCATTTCGAACAGTTCGCCGGCATCCTTCAACCCCGAGGCGACCTGGTCGAGCACCAGCACCACATCTTCCAGCGACTTGCGTTCACGGCCGAGTTCCTGCGCTTTCTCGGCGTCGTTCCAGAAATTGGGGTCTTCGGCTAGGCGGGCAACTTCTTCGAGACGATCTTTCTTGTGATCGTAGTCAAAGAAACCCCCTGAGTTGGGTGGCACGCTCACCGAGGTCGGCGAGTTTGGATTCGATCTGATTGAGGCTTTCGGCTTCCATGGCGGGCTCGTGACTAGGCGGAAAAGCCGCGGATTATAGCCCAGGTCACCACCAGACCCAGACCCATGGCTCCCATGCCGGCGATGGCATGGCGCGCCATCTGCCAGCCGCCGATGCTCAGGGCGAGCACCGATTTGAAGGCCAGATTGGCCAGCGTGGCCAGCGTGATGACGTTGACCACCCCCGTCACCGACAGCGTGTCCAGGTTGTACAGACGCAGGCTGGACAGCGTGATCGCGTCGACATCGGTCAGCCCCGACACCAGCGCCACCGCATACAGCCCGCGGGTGCCGAGCCAGTCGGACAGCCAGGCCGCGGCCAGCAGCACCACGCCATACATCAGGCCAAAGCCGAGCGCCGTGCGCAGCTCGGTGGGGTTGCCCATCGCCAGCGCGGGCAGTTCTCCCTGCGGGTGCAGCCGGCGTACGCCATAGGCTGCACCGAGGCCGCCGGCGACCAGCCCGCCGGCCAGCACCGGCAGGAGTTGCGTCAGCACCCCGGGCGCCAGCACGGCTGCCAGCACGCCCAGCCGCACCAGCACCACCAGGTTGGCCAGCACGATGACGATCACCGCGACCGGGATCATCGCGCTGCTGGCGCGCGCGTGGCGGCTGAACGAGAGCGTGGTGGCGGTCGACGACACCAACCCGCCGAGCAGGCCCAGCATCACCGCGCCGCGCTGTTGCCCAACCAGCCGCAGCGCGGCGTAGCCCGCCAGCCCCACGCCGGCGATCAGCACCACCATCCACCAGATCTGATGCGGGTTGAGTGCGCCATAGGGGCCGTAGTCGCGGTTTGGCAGCAGCGGCAGGACAATCAGCGCCAGCACCGCGAACTGCAGCACCGACAGCAAATCGTGGCGGCTCATGCGCTGGCTGAAGCCGCGCAGTTCGGGTTTGAAATACAGCAGTATCGTTGCCACAATCCCCAGCATCACCGCCAGCTGGATTTCGTCGTGCCACACCAGCACGCCGAGCCCGTAGCACAGCATCAGCGCCGCCACCGTCGTCGTCCCCGGGTCGCCGTCCGGCTGCTGCGGCGCGCGCAGGTAGGCCGCGATCATCATCGCGCCCACCAGCAGCAAGCCCACCGCAACCAGCCACAACGCGTTCAATTCGGTTGCCAGGTGCGCTGCCAGCACGCCAAACAGCGCAGTCAGCGCAAAAGTGCGCAGCCCCGCCTTGGCCGCCGGGTTGCGCTCGCGTTCCAGCCCCATCAAGAGGCCGATCGCCAGCGCCACCACGTAGCGTGGCAGCGATGCGAGTTCGGCGGGCAGCCACGTAATGATTTCATCCATCGTGTTTTATCTTAGAGCAGAAGAGGCTGTGCAACATCACAGCACAGGTAGCGGACGCAGGGCTTATGAACATCGCCGATGGAGCGTTTCCCGAATAAGCATTAAACCCAAATAATCCATTAGCCCGTCAGTTTTTTCTGATGGACAATCCCAGTTAAAACAGCGTCCTATTGAAGCGGCTCAACGAACCGCCCCGCCCAGGACAGCGTATAAACACCTTATGGGTTCAAACATGGCCTGACCGTCTCAATAGCCGTCTCCGGGTACGGGTCAAGGGCCCGCCGACCGGGTCAGGCGGCGAGTGCCGCCCGCACCGCGGCGACCAGATTGCCGGCCTGATTCTGGTCACGGGCAATGACGGCATTGAAGCCCGCATGATCGGGAATGGCATCGCGCCGGCTGGTGACCAGCAGGGCGGGGATTTTCTGGTTGCGCGTCTGCGAGGCGCGCAGTGCGGCCATCATGGCAATGCCGTTGAGCTCCTTGAGTTCGCGGCCCACGATGACGAAATCGAACGGCTCATGCAGCAGCCGTTCCAGCGCGGTCAGGCCATTGTCGACCACGGTCAGTTGCAGCGGAAGCGTGGCCAGCGCCTGTTGATAAAATCCGGCCAGGGTGGCGGAGGATTCCGCGATCAGGCCGGCCTTGCGGCTTTGCAGAGACGACAGGCGCAGGGCTTCCAGATCGGCTTCGATGCCAGAATAATCCGGCGTGTCACGATGGGCCTGGTGCCTGACCTGGCGCAGCAGGTCGACGTAGGCCAGGGCGTGGGTGGTGAAGCGCGAACCGAAATCCTGCCGGGCGTCGGCTTCGCTGAGCAGATTTTCCAGCTGGTGGCAGAGGGTGGTCAGGATACTTAGGCCGTGCGTGCCCCCGGAGCCTTTCAGGCTATGGACGCCCCGGTACAATTCATTGAACGTTTCGCGATCGCCGGTTGAACGTTCCAGTTCCAGAATCAGGGTTTCGAAGCCGTTGCAACGCTCCGGCAATTCGTCGAGAAACGCCTCGCGCATGCCTGCCAGCAGCGCCTGAAAGGCTTTCATGTTCGTACTCACGGCCGATCGGCCTCCTGCAATGGATGGGGGGACGCGGTACGGATCTGATTGCGGCCGCCGCGCTTTGCCGCGTAGAGCGCCTCGTCGGCGACGACCAGCAGCTCCGCGCCGCTGAATTCCGGATACTGCGCTGTTGAAGCCAGTCCCGCCGACAGGGTGCAGGAAAAAGCCTGCCCAGAGTAGCTGAAGGCGATGGCGGCAAATCGCCGGCGGATGTCCTCCATTAACATCTGGGCATCACCGCCAGCGCATTCCGGCAAGACTGCCACGAACTCCTCTCCGCCATAGCGGCCGATGATGTCGCTCATACGCAAGCACTGGCGCAGCAACATGGCGACAGAAGAAATGACCACATCCCCCGCTGCATGACCGTAGGTGTCGTTCACCGATTTGAAGTGGTCGATGTCCAGCATCGCCACGGTGACCGGTTTGCCGTGGCGCCGCGCCTGTGTCACCGTAATTTCGAGCGCCTCCTTGATGCTCGCGTGTTTGAGCAGACCGGTCAGGCTGTCCCTGGTGATCTGCGCGTCCAGTTGACGGGCACGATCGACGCGGGCGCGCACCGCCGCGACAAGCTGGGCGTCGGAGATCGGTTTGGTGAGGAAGTCGTCGGCGCCGCGGCCCATGGCCTCGATCTGCTGGTCGAGATCGGTCTCGGCGGAGAGATAGACGATTGGCAGGCTGGCCCAACGCTCGTGCTGGCGGATGACCCCCGCCAGTTCCGGCCCCGAATAATTGGGCATGTGCAGGTCCATCAGCACCAGTTCCGGACGAAAGGCCGCGACGGTTTCGATGATGGCCTGGGGTTCGTGCAATGCCTCGGCTTCCATTCCCGCAGCGAGCAAGACCAGCCGGTAGTGCGCCGCCAGCGCCACATCGTCGTCGACGATGAGCACCCGCTGCGGCGGCGCGCGCAGCTGGTCGAGGATCTGCGTCATCCGGTTGACCAGCCGGGGTACGTCGAGGGGCTTGAGGAAATAGCCAGCAGCCCCGAGTCGCGCGACGCGTGCCCGGGACTCGAAATCGTCACAGGAAGACATGAACAACAGGGGGCACCCCAAGGCCCGCAGGATAGGCCGCAGCGCAAGCACTTCGGTGGCGTTTTCTCCCTGCTGCGGGAACAGGATGTCCATGATCAGCATGTCGGGTCGCTGCGTGTGCGCAGCGGCCTCGGCGTCGCCTATCTGCATGAAATGGCGCACCGTATAGCCGAAGGATTCGAGTTGTCGTCTGAGCTGCTCGGCCAGGCTGGCGTCATCTTCGACCAGCCAGATTTGGACGGTTTCGTCTGACGTCAGACTGTCCCGGGCGGACAGGATCGCGGGTGCCTGGGGCGGCGAGACCTTGTTCAGCGTCTCGCCGAGCGCGGCCACCTCCGCGGCAAGCGACTGCCATGCCTGGGCCTCCACCTCATCCAGTGATCCCGCTAGCCATTGCTTGGACTGCTGCTCCAGCGTACGTGTCCGCGCGCTCAAAGCCGTAAAACCGAAGGTGCCGCCGGAACCGGCGAGCTTGTGCAGGCGGTGGTGCAATTCATCCAGCCGCGCGCGGTCCGACTCGGCGCCCCCGAAGCCAGCGGCCAGCGCCGTCAGCGCCGCCAGTTCGGCAGGCAGGCGCGCCTGGTAATCCTCGCGCAAGCGCGCCAGTTGCTCGGCAACCGCCTCGGCCGTGGGCTTGTCAGCTGCCATGATGCCCTTCCCAAATGGCGCGCACCTGGCTGGCGAGCGTCATCGGATCGAAGGGCTTGGGGATCACATCGCGTGCGCCCAACGATTTGAAATGCGCCACTTCCGCCGGTTGCACCTTGGCGGTCATGAAGGCCACCGGCACAACGGCCATCGACGGAAGTTCGCGCAGGGCCTTCAGCGTACTGGGCCCGTCCATGCCCGGCATCATGACGTCGAGCAGGATCAGGTCCGGTGCAAACGCCACCACCTCGCGCAAGGCTTCCTCGCCGGAAGAACAGATCTTCACCGTGAAGCCGCCCACCATTTCCAGGGCGAGCCTGGCCACTGCCTGAATGTCGGGCTCGTCCTCCACATAAAAAACGCGCTGCAATGTGCTCATGAATCGTTTCCTTTGCTTGAAGCGGGTTGAATACGGGTGTTGAGGGCGTTCAGCAACTGGCGCGGTGAAACCTGGGACTTGAGTAGCACCGCTTCCACCTTGAGCGCTTCGACCTCCGTCATGTCGCTGCCGGACAGGATCACCACCCGGGCCTCCGGCTGGTGCGCGCGGATCTCCGGCAACAGGTCCCAGCCGGAGCCGTCCGGCAGCGTCAGGTCGAGGATCACCACGTCGAAGCGCTCCAGCGCTACCCGAGCCCGGGCTTCCGCCAGGGTGGTTGCGGTCTCGAAATCGAAGCGCCTGCCGATCATGGCGCGAATCACCTGATGCAGGTCGCTGTCATCCTCCACGTGTAGCACACGCGGGTGCTGCTGATCCGCCGCGGACACCAGACGATCGACTATCCCCAGCAATCGCGATTCGTCGAAGGGTTTGGCCAGCCAGTCGATGTCGGAAAAATCACTGTTGATGGCCAATCGTCCCTCTTCCATCTTGGCCGAGACCACGACAATGGGCAGGTCTGCCGTTTCCGACTGCTGACGCAGCTGGCGGATGATCGCCAGGCCACTGATGTCAGGCAGCATCAGGTCCAGGGTCACGGCGGCATAGCGTGACCGTTTGATGGCGTCCAGCGCAGCGGCGCCGCTGGCTGCGATGTCCACCATGTAACCGGCACGCCTGAGCATCAGGCTCAACAGGCGGGCGACATCGGGCTCATCCTCGACCACCAGGATGCGCGGGGCATCGGGCGGGAGGGGCGCGGTGACCGGATGCGAAGTCTGCGCATTCCAGATCGGCAGCTCGAAAAAGAAGCGGGCACCTTCGCCTTCCACCGACTCGAAGCCGATGCGCCCGCCCATTCGCTCGACCAGCTCGCGGGTGATGGCCAGACCCAGGCCGGTGCCGCCTTTTTTCCGGGTGTCCGAAGAGTCGGCCTGGGCGAATTTCTGGAAGATGCGATCGCTAAATGCCTTCGGAACGCCGGAGCCATGATCGCGCACGCTCACACACACGGTTGGCGCCACGCAGTCGACCGAGACCTCCACCACGCCGCCATCGGGAGAGAACTTGACGGCGTTGGACAGCAGATTGGACAGCACCTGCATCAGTCTCTGGCTGTCCACCCGCACTTCGACATCGGGGACCTCGCCGCTCAAGGCCAGTGCCACCCGGCGCTCGGCGCCGTAGGCACGGTTCGCTTCCAGCGCCTGGGAGATGAGCGGCCGCAGTGCCTGCGGCTGCATGTCGAAATGCAGCTTGCCGGCGGCGATCTTCTCCATGTCCAGCAAGTCGTTGATGAGGTGGGTCAGGCGCTGGCTATTCTTGTGCGCGATGGCGATCATCTCCCGCGCCTGGGCGGGCACCTCGCCGAGCGCGCCGCCGGTGATCAGTCCCAGTGCGCCGGAGATCGAGGTCAGCGGAGTGCGCAGTTCATGGCTGACGGTGGAGACAAACTCGCTCTTCATGCGATCGGCTCGCTTGCGCTCGGTGATGTCACGCACCATGCCGACGTACATGGGTCGGCCATGGCGGGTGATTTCGGATATTGCCAGTTCCATCGGGAACAGGGTGCCATCCTTGCGCTGGCCTTCCACCTCGCGGCCAATGCCGATGATGCGTGCCACCCCGGTGGCCTGGTAATTGCGCAAATAGCTGTCATGTGCGTCGCGGTGAGGGTTGGGCGCCAGCATCTTCACGTTCTGGCCCAGCATTTCAGTGCTGGCGTAGCCGAAGATACGCTCGGCTGCCGGATTGAAGGAGTCGATGACGCCGCGCTCGTCGATAGTAATAAGGCCGTCGACCATGTGGTCGAGTATGGCCTGGGTATGCAGTGACTGCTCGCGCAATGCCGTTTCGGCCTGCTTGCGCTCGGTGATGTCGTAAAACCACCCCAGCACCGCCGCACCGCCCTGGTACTGAAGGGGGAGATAGGAAGCGAGTGCCCATTTGGTGCCTACACCGGGAATGGCTAGTTCGACCAGCCGGTCGAAGATCTGCTCTCCCCGGCCCAGCCGAAGCAGAATATCTGCATATTCTTCCGGGTGGGCGTAATACGTTGTGGGGTCGACGCCGCTGATTTTTCCGGAATCGGCATTGAGCAGTTCCGCATAACGGCGATTGGAAAAAATGACATCGTGCCCGCCCGCTCTAGCGATACGTGCGGCCGTGGGGCACGTTTCCAGCATGTAGCGGAAGCGCTGCTCGCTTTCTTGTATTTCCAGCTCGGATGCCTTGCGCTCGGTGATGTCGCGCACGATGGCGACGAAGCGTGCCGCCTCGTGCGCCGGCGCAATGTATTGCAGAAAGATTTCCACCGGCAGGCGCTGACCGTTCTTGTGCTGATGAATGGTCTCGAAGGTGCGCGAGACCTGCTCCCCGGCAAGCAGTGGTGCAATCAGCTCACGAAATTGTGCTTCGTTGATGTCCGGCTTGATGTCATAGGGATGCATGGCAAGCAGTTCATCCTGTGTGTAACCGACCTGTCGCAATGCACCCTCGTTGAAGTAGAAGAAACGCAGTGTGGCGGCATCGAACATGAACACGCAATCAAGCGTTCGATCAAGTGTGGATTTGAATTGGTCAAGTTCTGCGGTTCGCTCCTTGACCTGCCGCTCCAGCCCATCCTGCGCTTCCCGCAGTTGCGCCTCGCTCTGCCGGCGGCGGGCGATTTCCATTTGCATGCCAGTGTGCTGCCGGTGCGCGTGACGGATGACAATCATGGCAATCAACAGGGCCAGCATGGCCTGGGCGACCGCCATTGCGGTCATGAGGCGCTGGGCTCGCTGCTGTTCCTTTTCGCTCTCAGCCAATATCGCTGCATTGGATTTTTCGAAAAACGCCAGAATCCGATCTGTCTGCGCCATCACCCGCTCCTGTATGGGCACGGATGATTCGAACATGATTTGCTTGGCGCGAGCGTTGTCGCCGGCAAGCGCGGCTTCCAGGACTGAAGCCAGAATGGGCGTCCCCATGCTGGTGAGCGTGCGCAACTCCTGGAGCAGAACCACTTCATCCTGATGGCTGGCCCTGCTCTCGATCGCGTTTCTAGCCACCATGAACCGGCTGGCCAGCAGGCCGAATTCCTGGATGTACGCGTCCTGCAGGAAGGGGTCATCGGAGATCACGATGAGGCCAAGACGAATGAATCGTTCCCTGACCGCGTTGCGCATGCGGTGCACCTGGTCGGTCTTGATCTCTTGCTGTCTGAGCAGCTCGGCTTTCTCGTTCAACGAGCGGACCTGATCCAGACCAAGCAGAGCAACGCCAGTCATCAACACGATGATCAGCACAAATGCCAGGGCCAGATAGGGGGTACTGGTGCCGAATGCCTGCACGCGACTAAACATGGCTCGTTCCTGATTCGGTTTCCGCTTGAAGAGGTAGTTCGAAGAAGAAACTGGCACCGCTTCCATCTACCGACTCGAAGCCGATCCGGCCGCCCATGCGTTCCAGCAGCTCCCGGGTAATCGCCAGTCCCAGCCCGGTGCCGCCTTTCTGGCGCGCGTCCGAGGAGTCGGCCTGGGAGAACTTGTTGAAGATGCGGTCGCGG
>NZ_JAUYRI010000009.1 GCF_030696885.1 Thiobacillus sp. | reverse complement strand
CCAACGTTCTTGGCCTCGAAGGCACTCTTGTTCCAGGCAGCCATCGCCTGGGTCGGCTTCAGCAGACCGGCGGCCACGGCCACGGCCACGGCGCCTGCACCGGCAGCGCCTTTCAGTACGTTTCTACGAAGTGCATTCATTGGCAGATCTCCTATGGTTACAAAATTTTCGATTCGCAGGGATCACGCCCGGAGGTGTGACGCGGGTCTGACATCTGCCGTGCCTGCCTGAGCCAACCCGCCCGGGCGGTACACGGCGGACACGGTATCAACCCACCCTGTCCTGCAAATTTAGGGCGAATAAGACCACAATAGTTTCATCGCGCATACGGGTAATTTACGACCAATTTCGCGGGCGGAAGCGACCATGACAAGCCGCTGCGCAAGAGGTGCGCTTCATACCATCAAGTTGCTGCGGCGTGTAGCCGACCGCCTTCGCCGGCGTCACTGGCCCCGATCGACCCGGCCGCAGACGAGACCAAAGGAGAGTTTAATATCCTGATGAATTAATGCACTAATTTCAAGTGAGCTGTCATTCGTACCAGGCCGTTTCGATCCATATTGACGGTATCCATGACGGGATACAGTGGCTAGAATGCCCCCACATTCATTTCGCTCCGTCCCATGGCACGCCTCGCCACTCCGCTCACCGACGCCCGCATCCGCCAGACCCCGCCCGCCGCCAAGCCGGTCAAGCTGGCGGACGGCGGCGGCATGTATCTGCTGCTGCGGCCGGACGGCTCGCGCTACTGGCGGCTGGATTACCGCTTTGAAGGCAAGCGCAAGACCCTGGCCCTCGGCGTGTACCCCGATGTCTCGCTGGCCGAGGCGCGAAAACGCCGCCATTCCGCCCGCGCCTTGCTGGCGGCCGGGCACGATCCGGCGGCGCTGAAAAAGGCCGACCGCGCCGGCCTCGGCTCGGCGATCGGCGCCGATGGCCAGACCCACGCGCTGGCCATGCTGGGCGAAGGCGTCTGGGAATGGACAGTGGAAAGCGGCGAGGTGCGGCACAACGCGCACTGGGCGCAATTAATGGGGCTGGACCCGGCGCAGACCGCGCACACCTGGCAGGAAGCGCTCGACTGCCTGCACACGCAGGAGCGCGACACATTGATGACAGCCATCCAGGACTGTCTCGCCGGCGCGCCCGTGTTCGAGTACGAGCACCGCATCCTGCAGCCGGACGGCAGCGTGATCTGGGTGCGCAACCGCGGCAAGGTGGTGGCGCGCGATGCTGGCGGCAAGCCGCTGCGCATGGTGGGCAGTCTGCACGAGATCACCGAGCAGAAGCGCGAAGCACTGGTGATGCAGCGGCATACGCTGTTTCTGCAGACGATCGCGGCCCTGAGCGAACTCTTCACCGCCGAGCTCTCCGAGCAGGCGCTGCTGGCGCGCATCTGCGCCGAACTGGTCACCGACGACCTGTACCGGCTGGCGTGGGTCGGCCTGCTGGACGAAGCCGGCGGCGCCCTGCGTCCGGTGGCCGCGGCCGGCCTGCCCGGTGATGCGCTGGCGCGTGTATCCGCATGCATCGGCGCGCCGCAGGAAAACGATCCCATTGACCGTGCAATCCGGCTCGGCGCCACCGTGGTCAACAACGATACCGAGAGCGGTCCGCTCAGCGCATCCTGGCGCGACCAGGCGCGCGCGCTCGGCTACCGCTCGTTTGCCGCCACCCCCTTACGCATGCACGGCCGCGTGGCCGGCATGCTCAGCCTTTACAGTCAGGAGCCCCAGGCATTCGGGATCGAAATCCTGATGCTGCTGGAGAAACTGGCTGCCGACCTCGGCGCGGCGCTCGCCCATCGCGCCGCGCTGGCGGCCTTGCGCGAGAGCGAAGCACGCTTTCGCCTTCTGCTCGATGCGTCGCCTGAAGCGATTTTCGGCGTCGATACCGAGGGGCGATGCACCTTCGTCAATCCGGCCTGCCTCGCCATGCTGGGCTATACGCAGGAAGAAATGCTGGGTCAGAGCCTGCACCCGTTGATCCACCACACTTACCCCGATGGCCGTCCCTATCCGAAGGCGCAGTGCCACCTCCGGCATTCCACCCTGGAGGGCCGCCCCACCCATGTCGACAGCGAAGTGCACTGGCGCAAGGACGGCACCTGCTTCCCGGTTGAATACTGGTCGCACCCGATGTACCGCGACGGCGAACTGGTGGGGGCGGTGGTCAATTTCATTGACATCAGCGAACGCCGGAGCACCGAAGAGGCGCTGCGCGAAAGCGAAGCGCGCTTTCGCGCGCTGGCGGAACAATCCACCGACTGGATCTGGTCGGTGAATACGGCGGGGCAGCACACCTACTGCAACCCGCGCGGCGTCGCCAGTCTCGGCTACTCGCTTGACGCATTTCTCGCCCTGACACCCGAGGACCTGCTGCATCCGGACGACCTGCCGCTCTACCGCGAAACCTACGAACGGGCCTGCGCCGCCCGGCTAGGCTGGCATAACGTCGTGCTGCGCTGGCGCCACCAGAATGGCAGCTACCGGATTTACGAATCGAACGCATCGCCGGTATTCGACGAGAGTGGGGCGCTGACCGGCTTCCAGGGCGTCGACCGCGACGTCACCGAGCGCAAGCAGGCAGAGGCACGCATCGAATTCCTCGCCCACCACGACGCGCTCACCGGACTGCCCAACCGCGTGCTGCTGCGCGACCGTTTCGAACATGCGCTGGCCACGGCCGAGCGTTCGCGCACACGGGTGGCCATGCTGTTCCTCGATCTGGACAACTTCAAGGTGGTGAACGACACGCTCGGCCATGCCGCCGGCGACCAGCTGCTGCTCACGGTGGTGGCGCGTCTGGCCGCCTGCACCCGCGACAGCGACACCATCAGCCGCCAGGGCGGCGACGAATTCATCGTGCTGCTGGGCGACGTGCCGGACCTGGAAGCGGTCGAGCGCATCGCCAGCAAGATCCTGGTCCAGCTGGCCGAGCCGGTGGAAGTCAACGGCCATGCGCTCAACGCCACCTGCAGCATCGGCATCGCGATGTACCCAAACGACGGCTCCAGCTTCGACACGCTGCTGCAGAAGGCGGACGCCGCGATGTACAACGCCAAGGGGGCAGGGCGCAACATCTATCAGTTCTTCGACGAGCAGATGAACCGCCAGGCGCACGAGCACCTGCTGCTGCAAACCCGGCTGAGTCGAGCGCTGTACCAGGCCGAGTTTCATCTGCATTACCAGCCGCAGATGGAAATCGGCAGTGGCCGGGTGGTCGGCGTCGAAGCCCTGCTGCGCTGGCGCAATCCGGAGCTGGGTGACGTCGCGCCCGCACGTTTCATTCCGGTGGCGGAGGATTGCGGCCTGATCGTGTCGATCGGCGCCTGGGTGATCGAAGAAGCCTGTCGGCAGGCTCAGTCCCTGCGCCAGGCCGGCAGCGAACTGACCATGTCGGTCAATCTGTCGGCGCTGCAGTTTCGCCGCACCGGCCTGGTCGAAACCGTGGCTGGCGCGCTGGTGCGCAGCGGCCTGCCGCCGCACCTGCTGGAGCTGGAGTTGACCGAGTCCATCCTGCTGCAGGACGTCGACAACACCCTCGACACCGTGCGCAAGCTGAAAGCGCTGGGGGTGCGGCTGGCGATCGATGACTTCGGCACCGGCTATTCGTCGCTGAGCTATCTCAAGCGGTTTGCGGTCGACCGGCTGAAGATCGACCGCTCCTTCGTCAGCGACGTCAACACCGATCCGGACAGTGCCGCCATCGTGCGCGCGATCATCCAGCTGGCGGCCAGCCTGCGTCTCGGCATCGTGGCCGAAGGCGTTGAAACCGCGGCGCAGTTCGACTTCCTGCGCGGATCCGGCTGCCAGGACATCCAGGGTTTCCTGTTCAGCCGACCGCTCGCGATGCCGCAGCTAAAGGATTTTCTGCAGCAGCATTTGACCGAGTCCCGCCCGACCGTCTCGCCGCCTGCATAGGTGGAAATCACCGAAACGCTGATCGCTGATCACGGAGAACATCAAGGGCAGTATCGCCGCAGATGCTGAAGATCGCCCGTGCGTTCATTACCGCGATGAACCAGGATGCCCGGAGCCTGGCCTTTGTTTCAACCAAGATTTCACTTGCCACTGTTCAGACTCAAGGTCATCGCCGAAGGCGTCGAGACAAAAGGGCAGGCACGCTTCCTCAAACTGCTGAAGTGCGACGAAATGCAGAGCTACCTGTACAGCAAGCCGCTGCCGTTTGAGCAGATCACGGCGCTGCTGGAGGCGCCCCCAGAAAATGTGATTCCACCCGGACCTAACACTTCATGATTGTCTTGAACAACAGTGTCTTATTGAAACATCATCATATTCTGCTTCAATAGAGGGCCCGGCTACAAGGAGGGATGACCTTCTTGGGCATACTGCCGCTCGCGCGTTTCCTGGCACCGGATACAGCGCTTCGCCGTCGGATAGGCTTGCAGGCGACTGAAGCCGATGTCCTCGCCGCAATCGATGCAGGTGCCGTATTCGCCCTGGTTGATGCGTCCGAACGCCGCCTCGATATCCCGTAAATCCTCAATCTGACGATCCAGCCGCGCCACATTGAGGTCCGCCAGCGAACTGGCCATTGATTCGTCGCCGCTGTCGCCCGGCTCGTTGTTGAGCAGATCGGCGCGGTGCAGATCGCCCACGTTCTGGAGCTCGTCGCGCACGTCGCGCATCAGCAAGCGCGAAGCCTCGTCCAGCTTGCGGGTCAGCTCCTCGAGTTGGGACGGGTTAAGTGCTGACATTGAACCTCCTGCGCAAGTGAATGTGTTGATCAGGATATTCCTTTTGCCGACCGCTTGCATCCCGATGGGATGATGCCTAATCCCACTGAAGGCGGTCTGGGCACAAGTGGGGTTCACTGATTTCGACGCTTGAAGCCTCACCTTGGCATCGGCCCTGGGATCCGTTACTTCGCATAATGTATATTATGTTAAATAATGTATCGGACGCGCTTAAGGCTAAATAAATTGCTGCTACAGCTGCTTGCTGCGGCAACCCTGCGCGTTGCATCGACACCCGCCCGCTTACAGACTTATGCAACCAGATCCCCGCGGCGCGGCCCTGCAATACGTGCTGGACAAGGCCACCCTGCGCGCATCTTCTTAACTCTACCCGGGAGAAAACCCTGGAAAGCCTCACGGCCGAGCATGGGGGCGTCCCGGATTCGGACAGAGGGTGACCGGAGAGATCATTCCCGGCGCTGGGCGCGCTGGCCTTGAGGCGGCGGCTTCACGGGCGACCGGGAGGAACCGGTGCCTCAAGAACGCAGAGAATCTGCCGAAATCAAACTTATGGATGACCGCTCTAAAAAGGAAAAAAAATGAACTCTTCCTGTCGCATCCGGATGTCTCGCCTCCTCCCCCCATGCCGTCCAGTCCGTAGTTGCCTCCGTGCGCCTGCGCGCGTCAGCTGAGCCGCATGCGCGATGTCGATTTCACAGCCTTGTCAGAATAAATGCCGCCAGCCAGGTCCTGGCAAGGCCCTACGCCACGACGTACGGCAGAAACAGGCACGGCATCCAACATGACTGCTGACGCATCCACGAAAAGACGGGCGTACATCGAGCCTGTGATCCGCACGATTGCAGGCGGATTCGTCTTCGCGTGTGGCGCATTGATCTACCTCAAGCCGGAATGGTCGTGGCTATGGATCTCCATCCTGCTGTTCGTGGGATTCAACCTGTTTCAATCGGGGTTGACCACATTCTGCATGATGGAAAAGCTGCTGAAGAAAATGCATTTCCGCAGCGAACTAGATGAAATCCGCAACCTGAGCAAAGCCAACGCAGAGGCGGAGGCCCGCGCCGCGTTCTACGACACGCTGGGCCTGCTGAACGAGGTGGTGATCGAACTGGCGCCGGACGGCACGTTGGTGTTCCTGTCGGATCACTGGCTCAAGCTGCTGGGCAGCGAACGCCACAGCAATGCGCGTTTTCTGGGTCTGCCGTTCGTGGCCTTCATCAACAATCACGACCACAGTGCGATAGAAGACCTGCTGAAGACCTTGCTGAATGGCGAGCGCGACACGATGAGCATGCGGTTCCGCATGCAGCGCGACGATCATCAGGAACACTGGGTCGAGGGAAAATTTGCCCTGTACTGGAAGCAGGGCCAGGTGCAGGGGGTGCGCGGGGTGCTGCGCGACGTAACGGAAACGCACGTGCAGGAAAAGCGCATCAGCCACATGGCCACGCACGACGCGTTGACCGGCTTGCCCAACCGAATCTATCTCGACGACCGCATCGACGAGGAAATCAGGCGCGCGGGCGTCACCGGGTCGAAGTTCGCCCTTCTGTTCATCGATCTGGACAACTTCAAACAGATCAACGACCTGCACGGCCACAAGTCGGGCGACCAGCTATTGAAGGAGGTCGGCAACGTCCTCCGTTCGAGCCTGCGTTCGACCGACGTCCTGGCGCGCTGGGGCGGCGACGAATTCGTCATGCTGCTTCCCTTCGCCGAGGATGCCGACGTCCCGCGCAAGGTGGCCGGCGAACTGATGCACAAGCTGCGGCTGAGCCTCGAAACGAAATATCGCGATACCTTCGTCACGCTGAGCGTCGGCATTGCGGTCTACCCGGAGGATGCGGATACCGGCGAGGCCTTGCTGGTGCAGGCGGACAAGGCCTTGTTCTACGCAAAGTCGCAGGGCCGGAACAACATTCAGCTGTTCGCCGACCTGCAGACCAGCGCCGCCGGCTACGAAGACGTGGACATGACGTCCCGTTTCGTCGCCGCGGTCAAGCAAGGCCAGCTCCAGGTGTATTACCAGCCGGTGATGGACGCCGCCGACCACTGCAGCATCGTCGGTGTGGAGGCCCTGGCCCGCTGGCATGACGAGAAATACGGATGGGTCAGCCCGGCCACCTTCATTCCCCTGGCCGAGAACCTCGGCCTGATCAACGAGGTCGGGCGGCAGGTGCTCGATCACGCGCTGAGTCATTTCAGCCAATGCAGCGGCCGCTGCGCGGACCTGAAGCTGGCGGTGAACATTTCGACGCGCCAGCTGATGTCCGCCGACTTCTATCCCTTGCTGACCGCCATGGTGGAACGCTATGGCCTGAAGCCCGGGCAGATCAAACTGGAAATCACCGAAAGCATCGCCCTGCAAGGTATCGAGCAGGCCCGCGGCTACCTGAAGAAGCTTTCGGATGCGGGCTTTACGCTGTCACTCGACGATTTCGGAACCGGATTTTCATCGCTGTCGCACGTGCACGAGTTGCCGTTCGACGAGATCAAGATCGATATTTCCTTCGTGCGCCGCATCAAAACGCCGGAAGGAAGAATCCTGGTCAAGACCATCGTCGACATGGGGCACGCAATGCAACTGGTGCTGGTTGCGGAAGGCGTCGAGGACAGCGAAACGGCCACCATTCTTCGCGAAATGGGCGTGGAGATGCTACAGGGCTACTATTTCAGCCATCCGATGCCGAAGGAAGGCTGTGCCGACTTCATTACGCGGCTGCAGTCGGCCCCGTTCGCTGCCGTGTCCTGATCGTCAGGCGACAGCACGCGCCGACCGGCTCACGCTGAAATCCGGACTTCGGCCCCCTCCTCCACCAGATCGAACAGCTCCGCCACATCCGCATTCTTCATGCGAATGCAGCCGTGTGAAACCGGCGTGCCGAGCTTGTGCTCCTCGTGCGTGCCATGGATATAGATATAGCGGTTGTGCGTGTCCACCGTGCCGCCCTTGTTTTTGTCCGGCTCCAGCCCGTCCAGCCACAGGATGCGGGTCAGGATCCAGTCGCGGCCCGGATTGGCCGCGTCCAGCTCGGGGGTCCAGATCTCGCCCGTCCACTCGCGCGCCTTGAAGGCCGCGCACAGCGGCGCGCCCGCACCGATCTTGTCGGCAATGCGGTGGCGCCCGCGCGGCGTGCAATAGCTGCCGTTTTGCTCGCCGGCGCCGTTGGCCGCAGTGGACACCGGATACTGCCGCAGCAGGATGTCGCCTTCCGGATAGGGCTCCCACAGGTACAGCTGCTGCAGGCGCATGTCGACTTCGATAAACAGGTCTTTCATTGCACCGTCTCCTTCTTCTGCTGGCGCCGCGCTTCGAAAAATCCAGAAATCATTGCCGCGCATTCGTCCCTCAGCACCCCACCGGTCACCTCGCAATGGAAGTTGAGCCGCGGCTCGGCAAAGATGTCGACGATGCTACCGTGCGCGCCGGTCTTGTATTCCTTTGCCCCGTACACCACCCGCGCCACCCGCGCATGCAGGATCGCTCCCGCGCACATCACGCACGGCTCCATCGTCACATATAAAGTGCAGCCCACCAGCCGGTAATTGCCCACCCGCCCCGCCGCATCGCGCAGCGCCATCACCTCGGCATGCGCCGTGGGGTCGTGGCTGGAAATCGGCTGATTGAACCCGCGGCCGACGATCTCGCCGCCGCACACCACCAGCGCCCCCACCGGCACCTCGCCGGCCGTCGCGCCCTGGCGGGCGAGCTCCAGCGCGAGGCGCATAAAGTCTTCGTCCGTCATCATCGATCCAGCGGGCTCGTCACCCCGCGCCCACCCTTGTTCAGTACATGCGTATAAATCATTGTCGTCGCCACATCCTTGTGGCCCAGCAGTTCCTGCACCGTGCGGATATCGTAGCCACTCGTCAGCAGGTGCGTGGCAAAAGAATGACGAAGTGTATGCGGTGTTGCCGGTTTGATGATTCCCGCATCGCGCACCGCCTGGCGAATGGCGCGCTGGATCGCCTGCTCCTGCACGTGATGCCGGCGAACAACACCGGAACGCGGATCGACTGACCGATTCTTAGATGGGAAAACGTACTGCCAGCCCCAGTCACGCCCGGCACTGGGATACTTTCGATCCAGCGCGTAGGGCAGGTACACCTCGCCATACCCCTCGGCCACATCCTGCTCGTGCAACGCACGCACCTGTTTCAAATGCGCCTTGAGCGGCTCCACCAGCATGGCTGGCAGCATTGTCACCCTGTCCTTGAAACCCTTGCCCTCACGCACCAGAATTTCGCCACGTTTGAACTCCAGATCTTTTACCCTGAGCCGCAGCGCTTCCATGATTCGCAGCCCCGACCCATACAGCAAACCCGCTACGAGCCAATGCGTGCCTTTCAGCCTCGACAACACCGCTTGCGTTTCCTCCTGGGTAAGCACCACCGGCAGACGTTTGGGCGTCTTGGCCCGCTCCACGTCTTCGAGCCATGGCATATCGCGCTCAAGCACCTCGCGATACAAGAACAACAACGCAGACTTAGCTTGGTTCTGTGTTGACGCGGCCACTCTGCCCTTTACCGCGAGATGCGTCAGGAACGCCTCCACCTCGCGAGCGCCCATCTCCAAAGGGTGCCGCTTGTCAAAATGCAGCACGAAGCGTTTAATCCAGTCCACGTAAGCCTGCTCGGTACGAATGCTGTAGTGCTTAAGGCGAATCTTGCCGCGTACCTGGTCCAGCAAGCGTGGCGACTGGGTTAATGACGCATTCCCGTTCATGTTAGGACGCCCTAAAAATTGATAACAAATTGTTTTCTAGCACATTTTCTCAAAACAGAATCTCGAATGACGGCTTATAAAGCGTCATTTAGGATGGACACTTAACGTTAGAGGGCAAAAATGGCTTGTTCCTTTTGCAAAGATCTTTGCATCGAATATCAGATCTCCTCGCCTAGTGACTTGAGGCAAGCAATAGCTGTGGTGCGGGATAACCTGGCAGATGGAACGCTTAAAGAAATTGGATCGGAACAGTCAGGCCTACCGCAACGTTCCTTCTCGGAAGTAGCGAGTAGTGGCCAGTGGGATGATGTACTGCTGTATCAATTTCAATGCCAGCACTGCTCAGAGCAGTTCATTCTCGACGCCGAGACCTTTCACGGCAGCGGCGGCGCATGGCGCCCAGTCAAAGTGGATGACCATGCGGCCCTCTAACATGGCGCTCAACCTCGCTCCCTCTGGTCGCTGGACGGCGCTAAAGCGCCGCCGGTTAGCTCTACGTTGGGCGTCTTAAGGAGTTGTGCTTTGCTCAGCCTTGATGATTTGCGTTGGACAACACTTGAGCATGCTTATGGCTCCGCCGTAGACATTCCGCCGTTGCTGAAGAAACTCATCACCGACCTTCCATCCTCCACTGACGATCAAGAACCTTGGTTTACGCTGTGGAGCGCACTTGCACACCAAGGCGATGTCTACTCCGCTTCATTCGCAGCAGTGCCACATGTGATAAATGCGCTGGCATCTGCTCCATTAAAGGCCGATTTCTCTTTTTTCCAATTCCCCGCATGGGTCGAGATTTGCCGAAAAAAGAAAAGCGTTGAGATACCAAATGATCTTGAGTCTGCCTATTTCGAGTCTTTGGCGCGCCTACCAAGTCTCGTTGCCGCTGCCGCATCACGTCAGTGGGATGAAGATTTTTTGCTCTGTGCACTATCTGCAATCGCTGCCGCGAAAGGCCAAACCGGAGTGGCAGAAGCAGTGTTGGAACTTACTCCGGAAGTTGCAGAAGAATTCATGGAGTGGTTCTTTGAGCGCTGAGACGCCCAACCCTGAGGTCAAGGCGCTCCCTTCGGTCACTGGGACGCGCCGCAAGCGGCGCGCTTCTTACCTTAAACGTTAGAGGCTGTAGCACGCCGCTATCGCGGACCGCAACCATATGAACGCTACCCGAGCCCAATCACGTCCTGAGGAAGTTGCCAATAGCCTCAGTCATGGTCTTGGACTGATCGCCGCGTTGGTTGGCGCTCCGGTCATGCTCGTCCATGCAGTGCAGCGCAGCGATGCCCTACTCATTGCCGGCACCGCGGTTTTCTGCGCCACGATCTTGTTGGTGTACTTCGCATCGACTGTCTATCACGCGCTTCCAAGTGGCAAGGCAAAGCGTGTCTTTCGCGTTCTGGATCACGCCTCCATCTATCTGCTCATCGCAGGCACGTACACGCCGTTCACACTGGGTGTGCTTCGTGGGGCATGGGGTTGGGCGCTGTTTTCGATTATTTGGCTGTTGGCCACTGTTGGAGTGATGCTCAAGACATGGGGCGGCATGGTTCACCCTGTCATCTCCACGGGCCTGTACCTGGTCATGGGGTGGGTCATCGTCATCGCGGCCGGCCCGATGCTCGCCGAGGTGCCGACAGCGGGCCTGCTTTGGCTGCTAGCGGGAGGTCTGTTCTATACCCTGGGTGTCGCCTTCTACGCCACGGGCTCCAGGCTGCGGTACGGGCATCTGATCTGGCACTTCTTCGTACTTGGCGGCACCGTCTGCCACTACTTTGCAGTGCTGTGGTATGCGGCCTGAGGAAACTCTGAATAAGTCGTCACCCCGGCGGTGCGCGGTTGTTACAGCTTTAGCTGTATTACAACCGCGGCCTGCCCCTTGCGGGTGAAAGCCAGGGTCCAAATGCTGGTTCTGCCGGAATGAAGAATGTGGACTTGTTCAGGGTCGCCCTAAGCCACGTTGTCCATTCAAGATTTTGTGCGAGACTTCTACGTTCGTTACAAAAATGCCTAACCTGTCGGGCAAGGCGCTCCCTCCGGTCGCCGGGGCGCGCCGCAGGCGACGCGCCCCCCGACTCAAACGTAGCCGCTAATCCTTTGCTTACAGTCGACAAACTGAAAATCTACGAGCAGTTCGATGGTGACATCGATGGTTGGGCACGCGCTTCTCGCGCTCAAGCGACCACCGGCATGACGGACGAAGACTGGTATCTCATCGGTGAGCTGCTCATGGGTCTCGCCACAGTCAAGTCCGGAGTGGCATCAGCGTCGTATGCCCAGCAGGTAGAAGAGCGGCTACTCGCTTGTACGAGCGACCAGGCTACCCGCAGTATCCTGCATGCACTCGCCACACGCCGAGGCGCGTACGATGTGGCCTAACCCTTCGCCGCAGCCGACGTGCCACGGCCGGCGGCCTTCGCACGCGGCTGAGCTCAAACGCAGGCGTCGCAAGTGCCAAAGTTCGTAGCCCTGTTGCGTGGCATCAATGTTGGCAAAGCCAAGCGAGTTCCCATGGCCGATCTGCGAGCCTTGCTGACTGAACTCGGATACACAGACGTAGCTACGCTACTGAATAGCGGCAACGCCGTATTTCGAGCAACCAGGGGAACACAGGCCAAGCATGCAGCAAACATAGCCGCCGCCATATCGGAACAGCTGAAGGTGGAAGTACCCGTCATCGTCAAGTCGGCGAAAGAATTATCGGACATCGTTGGTGAAAACCCGTTGGCCGGGCAAGCAAGCAATCATTCACATCTATTGGTTGTCTTCGCTCAAGATAACGCCACGCTATCCGGGCTCGGTGCAGTCGAATCCTTGGTCGTGTCGCCTGAGCAGTTCTTGGTCGGCAAGAATGCCGCGTACTTGAACTGCGCAGCCGGCATCCTGGAAAGCAAAGCCGGTAAAGCATTGCTCGGCAAAGCAGGTAGATCAGTGACAACCAGAAACTGGGCAACCATTCTTAAGTTGCAGGCGTTGGTAGGTAAACCCGACGGCCAATCCTTCCACCGAGAGGGACGCTAACTGGTCTAGGTGCAGTTTCCGTTCGAATGGGCAGACCCGCCCCCCGCGATCGAATAGCGTCAGCGGCGCCCGCGCATCACGGCGCCCACAAGGGCCAGCACCGCCCCCAGCGGCAACAGCGCAAACTCGGGCGCGTCCATCGCCCACAGCGTGGTGCCGCTGATCAGACACCACAGCAGCGGAATCGGAAACAGCATCCACAGCGAACGCGCGCCGGCGAGCAGCAGCACGCCGAGCGTGACGAGCACCGTAGGATCGGGTGCCATGCCAAAGATTTCAGCGTGGGCCCAGCTTCGGCCAAGCAGCGGCGCCAGCAGCGGAAACCCCAGCACGCCAAACAGCACCAGCAACAGGCCGATACGCGCAGTCCATGCCGTGGCCGGCACCGGCATGAAGCGGTTGCGCACCGTACCCAGCCACACCAGCAGCACGGCCTGGGCGACGAAGGCCCAGGCAAAGAAATCGGCCAGGAGGTTGATGCTGGCGTAGCGTTGTGCGTGGTACGCCCACGCCACCCACAGCCAGACTGCGGCCAGGATCAGCGCCACGATGCGCCCTGCCCCGACACCGCCGCGCCGCCACAGCACCGGCAGCGCCACGCCGAGCGCGAGTGCCAGCAGCGGCAGCGGCCACCACGCCTGGTTATGAAGTTCGAACAGCCGGTAATAGGTCTGCGGCGAAAACAGCAGCAGGTCGCGCGGGCTGTAGGTCCACCATTCCGACATCAGCGGCCGGCGTAGGCGGCAGCCATGCGCGCGCGCAGGGCGGGGTCCGGCAGCCGGCCGGTGGCGGTGCCCATGTTCTCGCGCACATGGTCGACGCGGGTGGTGGCCGGAATCGCGCAGGTGACGGCCGGATGGGAAATGATGAACTTGAGCGCGAACTGCGCCCAGCTGGTGCAGTCGATTTCGGCCGCCCACGACGGCAGCCGGCGGCGCGCCAGCCGTTCCAGCAGATTGCCCTGCTGGAACGGCCGGTTGACGATGATGGCGATGCCGCGCTCAAGCGCAAGCGGCAGCAGGCGCTGCTCAGCTTCGCGGTCATGCAGGTTGTAGGTGAGCTGGACGAAATCGATCGGCTGGCTGGACATGATCTGCTCCAGCTCGCCGTGCCGCCGCCCGTGCGAGGTGGTGATGCCCACATAGCGCAACTGGCCGGCCGCCTTCATCGCGAACAGGGTCGGCAGGTGCATCTGCCACGACAGCAGGTTGTGCACCTGCATCAGGTCGAAGCGCGGAATCCCCCACAGCCGGCGTGACGCGTCCATCTGCATGCGGCCCTCGTCCTCGCCGGCAATCCAGACCTTGTCAGCGGCAAACAGGTTGGGCGGGCGGCCGATCTTCTTGAGGGCGTAGCCGATGACGTCTTGCGCCGAGCCATACATCGGGGAGCTGTCGATCAGGCGGCCGCCAGCCTGGAAGAAGGCGCGCATCACGTCGGCGCTGGCGTCGCGCGCGACGGGGTCGTTGCCGACATTGAAGGTGATCCAGCTGCCCAGCCCCACCAACGGAAGCGCTTCGCGGCCGGAGGGAATGATGCGGGTGGCGGGCTGGGCCTGGGGGGATTGCGCCATGGCCGATTGCGCCAGGGCCGATTGCGTCAGGGCCGGGCCCAGCAGCGGCGCGACCGCCATGGCGCCCAGCAGTCTGCGACGCGTGTCATTCGGGGTTTTGCTCATCACAAGGTCTCCGACTTATTCCCGTGTCAGGGCTTATCAAGGCTGCCTGTTATCGGGAATGGTAAAACGAATAGTGGACAGGACGCGCTCATCTCCTGCAAACCAGCCGCATACAGCCAGACTGGCGGCATTCGTGGGAATTATGCACGTTTGTACTACCTAAAAAGGTAAAAAAGGATTAATCTGCGATTCGTTTCACCCTGCAGCGTATTCCGGACCGTTTCGGACCCGCCAGGCTAACGTTCAGCACAAAAACAATCCTAGAGGAGATTCAAATGCGCACTCTGCGTTTCGCCGCCCTGGCCTCGGCACTGGCCCTATCCACGCCTGCGTCTGCCGGTTTCTTTGACTTCACCCTGGCGCCCTATCTGGGTGCGAGCGTGGGCCAAGCCACCTCCGACATAAGCTGCCCCGCCGCGACCAGCTGCGACGACTCCGATATGGCCTGGAAGATCTTTGGCGGGCTTGAAGTCAACGAATACATCTCGATGGAATTTGGCTACGTCGACACGGGCGAAGTCGAGTACACGGGTGCGCAGACGGGGACACGGGAAGTCGACGGCGTCACCATGCGCTTGCTCGGAACCTATGCGCTCAGCCCCAGTTTTTCCCTGCTCTTTTCGGGTGGCATGAACTTCCTGCAGACGGACGTCAAAGGGACCGTGGCAGCTGAAGACACCGACATTGCATGGTCTCTTGGCTTGGGCGCCCAGTACAACTTCACCAAGTCGGTTGGGCTCCGCGTGGAATGGGAGCGCTATTTCGAAGCGGGCAGTTCGAGCTTCAACGGCGGTACCGGCGAAGCGGACATCGACCTGATCTCGGCCGGCGTGGTCTTCAAGTTCTGATATCCGGACCCGACGTTTGGCAATGAAAAAGGGGGCGCAAGCCCCCTTTTTCATTTCAAAGCATCCAGTAGTGCCCGGCTGTCAACTCATCTCGTCGATCCATGCCATCTGGATCGCTTCGAGGATTTTTTCGCCGGAATGCTCGGGGTCGTCGTCGAAGTCCGGCAGCTCCATCACCCAGCCCCGCAGGTCGGTGAAGCGGATGGTGCGCGGATCGATTTCGGGGTGTGCTTCGGCAAGTTCGATCGCGATGTCGAGGGAATCCGTCCACTTCATTTCAATGACCTTCCTTGACCATGTTGATGGTGTATTTGGGGATTTCGATCACCAGGTCGCTGCTGGCGACACGCGCCTGGCACGACAGCCGCGACTGCGGTTCCAGCCCCCAGGCCTTGTCGAGCAGATCGTCCTCATCTTCGGTCGACTCGGCCAGCGTATTGAAGCCTTCGCGCACGATGACGTGGCAGGTGGTGCAGGCGCAGGATTTTTCGCAGGCGTGCTCGATTTCGACCCCGTTGGCGAGCAGGGTATCGCAAATGGTGTCGCCCGTCTTGGCTTCGATGACGGTGCCTTCGGGACAGAGTTCGACGTGGGGCAATACGATGAGTTGGGGCATATCAGGCGGCTTGGGTTTGTTGGCTTGGCAGGGCGGCGAGTACGCCGTCCCAGAATTGTAAACGTGCGTCGACCGCGGCGGCGGCCGCGGCTTCGGCTTCGCGCCATTTGGCAGCGTCGCCGCCGCACAGCGCGGCGAGCAGGCGCAGCGACAGCGGCGCATGAAAATCCTCGTCCAGGTGGACGTGGCGGTTGAGGTAGTAGTGGAAGCTGGGCGCCTGCGCCTCGGTCACCGCCATGCGCGACAGGAAGGCGCGGAACATCGACGGGATGACGTGCTCGCGCCCTAGCGCCAGCGCGGCGGCGACGGTGTGCGGCTTGCCGCTCGCCAGAAAATCGAAGGTGGTGCGGGTGAACGCGGCCGACGGCGCGGGCGCGAGGCCCGACGCCAGCGCGCCATCGATGCCCTGCTCCGCCACGTTCTGCACAAAGCGCGCCGGCGTGTCGGCATCGGCCCCGATTTCGCGCATGGCGGCCAGATACAGCATGAAGTGGCTGGTAAACCCTTCCTGCCCCGGCAGCGCGACGTCGGTTTCCTCTTCCAGCACCAGTTCGTTGATGAAGCGCTGCACCGAGGCGTCGCCCTGCGGCGTCCACGGCCAGCGTGCAGGCGCGACCTCGTGCTGCAGGTACTTGATCAGCGACATGAAGTCCCACACCGAATAGACGTGGTGCTGCATGAACATGCGCAGGTCGTCCAGCGTCTGCACGGCGGCGTAGATCGGGTGCGCTTCGAGCTTGACCCGCAGGGATTCGATGAAGGCGTCGTTCAGCATGATTCGTTCAACCGAAGGTTTCCAGTTTCTGTCCGGCCATCGCGCGGCGCACGTTCTGGTCCATGCGGCGCTGGGCGAATTCGGTGGTCACCGCATTGAGCGCCTCGATGCCGCGCTTGATGGCCTGGTGATCCGTGCCTGCCATCCGTGTTTCGAGATCGGCGATGCCGGCTTCGATCGCCGCGGTTTCGGCTTCGTCGAGCAGCGCGGCGTCTTGCGCCAGTGCCGCGCGGGTGGCGGCGATCAGGCCCTGCGCGTCGACGATCTGCTCGTTCAGCGCACGCGCGTACATGTCGTCCTTGGCGTAGGTGAACGCGTCTTTCAGCATGCGGGTGACTTCGTCGTCGCCCAGCCCGTACGAGGGCTTGACCTGTACGCTGGCTTCGACCCCGCTGCTCTGCTCGCGCGCCGCCACCGACAGGAGGCCGTCGGCATCGACCTGGAAGGTAACGCGGATGCGCGCCGCCCCCGCCACCATCGGCGGGATGCCGCGCAGCTCGAAGCGCGCCAGCGAACGGCAGTCGGACGCCAGCTCGCGTTCGCCCTGCAGCACGTGCACGCTCATCGCGGTCTGGCCGTCCTTGAAGGTGGTGAACTCCTGCGCGCGCGCGGTGGGAATCGTGGTGTTGCGCGGGATCACCTTCTCGGTCAGCCCGCCCATGGTTTCGAGGCCGAGCGACAGCGGAATCACGTCGAGCAGCAGCCAGTCGTCGCCGGCGCGGTTGCCGGCCAGCACGTCGGCCTGCATGGCGGCACCCAGCGCGACCACCTTGTCGGGATCGAGGTTGGTCAGCGGCGTCTGCTTGAAGAAACCGGCGACCGCATGGCGGATGCACGGCATCCGTGTGGAGCCGCCGACCATCACCACGCCCTTCACTTCATCGACGGACAGGCCGGCGTCACGCAACGCCTTGCGGGTGGGCGCCAGCGTCTTGCTGACGAGGCTCGCCGTCATGCTGTTGAATTCGGTTTGGGTCAGCGTCGCATCCATCATTTCGCCGGTCGACAGCACGGCGGTGATGCGCACGTCAGTGTGCTCGGTCAGCGCTTCCTTGGCGTCGCGCGCCTTGGTCAGCAGGAGCCGCATATCGCCCGCCGACAGCGGCTGGAAGCGGCCCTGCTCGACGATCCAGCAGAACACGCGCTGGTCGAAGTCGTCGCCGCCCAGCGCCGAGTCGCCGTTGGTGGCGAGCACTTCGAACACGCCCTTCGAGAGTTTGAGGATGGAGATATCGAAAGTGCCGCCGCCGAGGTCGTAGACCGCGTAGATGCCTTCGGAGGCATTGTCGAGGCCGTAAGCAATCGCCGCCGCGGTCGGCTCGTTCAACAGGCGCAGCACATTGAGGCCGGCCAACTGCGCGGCATCCTTGGTGGCCTGGCGCTGGGCGTCGTCAAAGTAGGCCGGCACGGTGATGACCGCGCCGACGAGTTCGCCGCCCATTGCGGTTTCGGCGCGCTGGCGCAGGGTTTTCAGGATTTCGGCCGAGACCTCGACAGGGCTTTTGACACCGGCAGCGGTTCTCAACTGCACCATGCCCGGCGCATCGACGAAGCGGTACGGCAGGCTGGCGATGTCGTCAATGTCGGCGATGCCGCGCCCCATGAAGCGCTTCACCGAGGCGATGGCATTGTGCGGATCGCGGTTTTGCGCGGCCTGCGCGGCATACCCCACCTCGATCTCGCCGCTGGAACAGTAGCGCACCACCGAGGGCAGCAGCGAATGGCCGGCTTCGTCGTCCAGCACCACGGCGAGGCCTGAGCGCACCGTGGACACCAGCGAATTGGTCGTGCCCAGGTCGATGCCCACCGCCAGCCGATGCTGGTGCGGGGCGGTGGACATGCCGGGTTCTGCGATTTGCAACAGGGCCATATTTATCGATTCGGCACAATGGCGTTAGAGAAAGTGATTTCGTGGAACTGCGATTGTTTCAATTCGAACGCGTGGCGTGTCGAATCGATAAACATTAAGCACAGCGCCCTATTGAGACGGCTCAACGAACCGCACCACGCTAGACACCTTCCACGATCATTCAAATGTTCAAACATATCTGGCCGTCTTAATAGGTTTCCAGTTCTTCGTAGACGTCGCCGACTTCGGCGATGAGCTTGTCCATGAAACGCAGCTGGCGCACGGCCTCGCAGGCCGCCGCATAATCATGCGCAGTGTCGATCAGATCGGCCAGCTGCGCCTCGATCCGACGGTGTGCGCTGCGCAGGTCGTCGCTCAGGGCATCCAGCGCTGCCGTGCTGTTGCCGGCGCGCGCCTCGTCGATGGCTTCACGCCATTCCATCTGCTGCATCAGAAAGGCCGGCGCCATTTTGGTGTTGCTGGCATCGAATGCGTCGATGCCCTGCAACTTCAGCAAATACACGCCGCGGCTCACCGGATGCTTCAGCGTCTGGTAGGCCTCGTTCGCCTGGGTTGCCCACTGCATCGCCACCCGCTGTTCGGCATCCGGCTGTGCAGCAAAGCGGTCCGGGTGCACCGTGTTCTGCATTTCGCGGTAAGCGGCATCGAGTTTGTCACGGTCCAGCGCATACGCTTGCGGCAGGCCGAACAGTTCGAAGTGGGTTTGGGTGAAATCCATTGTTAGGGGCCAGGGGCTAGGGGCTAGGATTTAGGGGGGCTTGTGCTTCGCGTCTTTAATAAGCGCGGCCCTGGGCCGCACCTTCCCTAGCCCCTAGATCCTAACCCCTAGCTCCTACCATCAAACGTTAAACGACTCGCCGCAGCCGCACTCGTTCTTCACGTTCGGGTTGTTGAACTTGAAGCCTTCGTTCAGTCCCTCGCGGGCGTAGTCGAGTTCGGTGCCGTCGATGTAAGTGAGGCTTTTCGGATCGACGAAGACGGTCACGCCATGGCTGGTGAAGACCTCGTCGCCTTCGGGCACGTCATCGGCAAATTCCAGCTTGTAGGCCATGCCGGAGCAGCCGGTGGTACGCACGCCGAGACGGATGCCGACGCCCTTGCCGCGTTTGGCGAGGTAGTTGGTCACGTGTTGCGCTGCGCGCTCGGACAGGGTCACCGCCATGGCTTACTCCAGACCTTTTTTCTGCTTGTAGTCGGCAACCGCGGCCTTGATCGCGTCTTCGGCCAGGATCGAGCAGTGGATCTTCACCGGCGGCAGCGCGAGTTCTTCGGCAATCGCCGTGTTCTTGATTTCCATGGCCTGGTCGAGCGTCTTGCCCTTGACCCATTCGGTCACCAGCGAGCTGGAGGCGATCGCCGAACCGCAGCCGTAGGTCTTGAACTTGGCGTCCTCGATGCGGCCATCGGCACCGACCTTGATCTGCAGCTTCATCACGTCGCCGCAGGCAGGCGCGCCCACCATGCCGGTGCCGACACCGTCGTCGTCCTTGGTGAAGGAACCGACGTTGCGGGGGTTTTCGTAATGGTCGAGTACTTTTTCGCTGTAAGACATGGTGGTTCTCCTTTACGTCAACTTAATGTGCAGCCCACTGCACGGAATTCAGATCAACGCCTTCCTTGAACATTTCCCACAGCGGGGAAAGCTCGCGCAACTTGCCGATCTTTTCGTGCAGCAATTTGATGGCGTAGTCGACTTCTTCCTCGGTGGTAAAGCGGCCGATGGAAAAACGAATCGAGCTGTGCGCCAGTTCGTCGCTGCGGCCCAGCGCACGCAGCACGTAGGACGGTTCCAGACTGGCCGAGGTGCAGGCCGAACCCGACGACACGGCCAGATCCTTGATCGCCATGATCAGCGATTCGCCCTCGACGAAGTTGAAGCTGACGTTGAGGTTGTGCGGCACGCGCTGTTCCATGTCGCCGTTCAGGTGCACTTCTTCGATATCTTTCAGGCCGTTGTAGAGGCGGTCGCGCAGCATGCGGATGCGCTCGTTCTCGGTCGCCATTTCCTCGCGGGCGATGCGGAAGGCTTCGCCCATGCCGACGATCTGGTGGGTGGCCAGCGTGCCCGAACGCATGCCGCGCTCGTGGCCGCCGCCGTGCATCTGCGCTTCCAGGCGGATGCGCGGCTTGCGGCGGACATACAGTGCGCCGATGCCCTTGGGGCCGTAGGTCTTGTGGGCCGAGAACGACATCAAATCAACCGGAAGCGTTTTCAGGTCGATCGGCATCTTGCCGGTGGCCTGCGCCGCATCGACGTGGAAGATCACGCCCTTTTCGCGGCAGATTTTTCCAATTGCTGCAATGTCCTGGATCACGCCGATTTCGTTGTTGACCGCCATCACCGAGACCATCACGGTATCGGGACGGATCGCCGCGCGGAGCACGTCGAGGTCGAGCAGGCCGTTTTCCTTGACGTTCAGGTAGGTCGCCTCGAAACCCTGGCGCTCCATCTCGCGCACGGTGTCGAGCACGGCCTTGTGCTCGGTGCGCACAGTGATGATGTGCTTGCCCTTGGTGCCGGAATAGAAATGGCCTGCGCCCTTGATGGCGAGGTTGTTCGATTCGGTGGCACCGGAGGTGAAGACGATTTCCTTGGGGTCGGCACCGACCAGCGCGGCGACCTCGGCACGCGCATCCTCGACCGCCTTGTCGGCCGTCCAGCCGTAGGGGTGCGAGCGCGAAGCCGGGTTGCCGAATTCCTCGGTCAGGAAGGGAATCATCTTTGCGGCAACGCGCGGATCGACCGGGGTGGTGGCGGAATAATCGAAATACAGAGTCTTCATCGTTTTGCCCTAATTGAATCGTTCAAGCGGCCAGCGTGACCTTGGCGGCACGGCGGTCCTGCAGCACCTTGTCCTTGCACTCGTCCTGCTTGGCCACCAGCGTCGCCAGCGTGACATTGTCCAGATAATCGTAGATATGGGCGTTGAGCCCCGTCCACAAGTCGTGCGTCAGGCAGCGGTGCTCGTCGAGGCAGTTTTCCTTGCCGCCGCACTGGGTCGCATCGATGGGTTCGTCGACCGCACGGATGATGTCGGCCACGCTGACTTCGGCAAGCGGCCGCGCCAGATAATAGCCGCCGCCGGGGCCGCGCACGCTTTCGACCAGCGCATGGCGGCGCAGACGGCTGAACAACTGCTCCAGATACGACAGGGAAATGTCCTGACGCTCGCTGATGCCGGCCAGTGTCACCGGACTTTTGCCGCCGCGCAGGGCCAGATCCAGCATGGCTGTGACGGCGAAACGGCCTTTTGTGGTCAATCTCATGACGTGTTCTCCCGAAATTTGGCCCGAACTATAAAATTCCCGAGCATTTCAGTCAACTATTCCTTACCTTACCAATTTAGTCAACTATTTTGTTCAGATAGTTCGGGTCAAAATCGTCCGGCTTGTCCTGTCCGGGCGGTACTTCCGCGCCCAGTTTCTGCAGCTGCGCGAGGATCAGTTCCAGCCGGTGGTCGATGTGGGCCGAATGGTCGATCAGGCCGTGGATGGCCTTGACCACCGGGTCGTTCATGTCGGCCGAAATCGCATAGGCCGAGAAGCCGAGTTTTTCCGCCTGCTGGTTGCGCTGGATCTCTGCCGCGCTGTCCAGGATGCGTGCCGGGATGCCGACCGCGGTGGCATTGTCCGGCACGTCCTTCACCACCACGGCGTTGGAGCCGACGCGTGCATTGGCGCCGATGGTGATCGGGCCGAGAATCTTGGCGCCCGCCCCCACCACCGCGCCGGGTTTCAGCGTGGGATGGCGCTTGCCCTTGTTCCACGAGGTGCCGCCGAGCGTGACGCCGTGATACAGGGTGCAGTCGTCGCCGATCTCGGCGGTTTCGCCGATCACCACCCCCATGCCGTGGTCGATGAACACGCGCCGGCCGATGGTGGCGCCGGGGTGGATTTCGATGCCGGTGAGCCAGCGACCGATGTGCGAGGTGAAGCGTGCCAGCCATTTCCATTCCATGCGCCACAGCCTGTGCGCCAGGCGGTGGAAGAGCATGGCGTGAAAACCCGGATAAGTGGTGACGACTTCGAAGCTCGTGCGCGCGGCCGGGTCGCGGTCGAATACGACGGCGATGTCTTCCTTGAGTTGGCTGAGCAGTTTCATGCGTCGAGGATGCTATTTCCTAGTAATTTAGTCAACTATTCCGTGCTGGGGTTCCGCGTCCGGTTCGCGCGCTGCTGCGCTTCCTGCGCGGCGGTCAGGATGCCGCGCAGGATATTCACTTCTTCCTTCGCCAACCGGGTACGGGCGAACAGCCGCCGCAGCTTCAGCATCAGTTTGCCGGGCGAGCCGGGGTTGAGGAATTCCAGTTCGGCCAGCGCGGTTTCCATGTGGGCATAGAACTTCTCCACCTCGTCGCTGCTGGCGGCGTCCATCTCGGGCTGCGGCCACGCTGCATGGCCCAGCCAGGCCTGGCGGAGCTCGTAGCTCAGCACCTGCACCGCTGCCGCCAGGTTGAGCGAACTGTAGTCGGGGTTGGCGGCGATCGTCACCAGGCCCTGGCACAGGCTCAGCTCCTCGTTCGACAGCCCGCTGGTTTCGTTGCCGAATACCAGCGCCACCGGTCCGGCCTGCGCCTCGGCCAACAAACGCATCGCCGCCTCGGGCGGAGTCAACACCTCGGCCACGATGTCGCGCCGCCGCGCCGACACGCCGAGCGCCAGCGTGGTGTCGGCCAGCGCCTCGGCGAGCGTGGCGCATACCCGCGCCCGCGCCAGCAGGTCGGTCGAACCCGCGGCCATCGCGTCGGCCTGGCTGTTGGGGAAGACGGCGGGCGCGACCAGCACCAGATCGGACAGCCCCATCGTCTTCATCGCACGCGCCGCCGCACCGATGTTGCCGGGGTGGCTGGTGCGCGCCAGAACGATGCGGATACGGGCGAGAAGTTTCGGGTCGGCCAGGATCATCAAGTGGGTGTCATCAAGTAAAATAGCGCTTCGTTCTTTGAATTTGTAGCCAGACACCATGCATCCCATGCTCAATACGGCGGTGAAAGCCGCTCGCAAAGCCGGGGCGATCATCAATCGCGCCTCGCTCGACCTCGACCAACTCACCGTACGAAGCAAACAGGACCGCGATTACGTCAGCGAAGTCGATCAGATGGCCGAACGCGCCATCATCGAAACCCTGCTCGACGCCTATCCGAACCACGGGATTTTAGCAGAGGAGTCTGGCACGGCCGACGCCAAAAACGGCGAGGACTACCAGTGGATCATCGATCCGCTCGACGGCACCACCAATTTCCTGCACGGCCTGCCACAGTATTCGGTCTCCATCGCCTTGAAGCACAAGGGCCAGATCACCCAGGCCGTCGTCTACGACCCCGCGCGCAACGAACTTTTCACCGCCACCCGCGGCCGCGGCGCCATGCTCAACGACCGCCGCATCCGTGCCAGCAAGCGCGCGAAGCTCTCTGAATGCCTGATCGGCACCGGCTTCCCCTTCCGCGACTTCAGCTTCGCCGAGGCCTACCTCAACATGTTCCGCGACATGATGAAAGCCACCTCTGGCCTGCGTCGCCCCGGCTCCGCCGCGCTCGACTTATGCTACGTAGCATGCGGCCGCTACGACGGCTTCTGGGAAATGCACCTGCAGCCGTGGGACCTCGCCGCGGGCAGCCTGATCGCACAGGAATCCGGCGCGCTGGTCGGCAACTTCCTGGGCGACGAAGGCTTTCTCGAATCCGGCAACATCGTCGCCGCCACCCCGAAGATTTTCGGCCAGATGCTGCAGGTCATCGCCCCCCACCTGCCGCCCGAACTGAAAGTCTGATCCGACCGCCTGTCCGCCCATGTCGATCGCCAAGGAGTCCACTGCCCACACCCCGATGATGCAGCAGTACCTGGGCATCAAGGCGCAGCATCCCGACATGCTGCTGTTCTACCGCATGGGCGACTTCTACGAGCTGTTCTACGACGATGCCGAAAAGGCGGCGCGGCTGCTGAACATCACGCTCACCACCCGCGGCGCTTCGGCCGGAAGCCCGATCAAGATGGCCGGCGTGCCGTATCACAGCGCCGAGCAGTATCTGGCGCGATTGCTGAAGCTGGGCGAATCGGTGGTGATCGCCGAGCAGGTCGGCGACCCTGCCACCAGCAAGGGCCCGGTCGAGCGCCAGGTGGCGCGCATCGTGACGCCGGGCACGCTGACCGATTCGGGCCTCTTGGATGAAACGCGCGACACGCTGATTCTGGCGATTGCGCCAGGAAAACTTAATACAGCACCGGGCCCGGACGCGATCGGCGTGGCCTGGCTCAATCTTGCCGCCGGGCGTTTCCAGGTCACCGAGGTCGAGGCGGCCGCCCTGCCCGCCCTGCTCGCGCGCATCCGGCCGGCGGAAATCCTGGCACCCGACGACTTTGCCCTCAGCGGCGCAGCCTGCGCGGTGCGCCGCTTGGCACCGTGGCAGTTCGACACGGCCGGCGCCGAGATCCGCCTCGCGCAGCAACTCGGCAGCCGCGACCTGGCCGGCTTCGGCGTCGCCGATCTGCACCTGGCCATTGCCGCGGCGGGCGCGCTGCTCGACTACATCCAGACCACCCAGCGCACCGCACTGCCGCACATCCAGGCGATCCGCGCCGAACGCGACGGCGATTTCGTGCAGCTCGACGCCGCCACCCGGCGCAATCTGGAGCTGACCGAAACCCTGCGCGGCGAAGCGGCACCCACACTGCTGTCGGTGCTCGACACCACCGCCACCGGCATGGGCACGCGTTTGCTGCGCCACTGGCTGCACCACCCGCTGCGCGACCGCGAAATATTGACGCAGCGGCGCGACGCCATCGGCGTGCTGGCGGAGTTGCCCGACACCGCCGCCACGCTGACCCGCCTGCTGAAAAGCTGCGCCGACGTCGAACGCATCAGCGGCCGCATCGCGCTGAAAAGCGCGCGCCCGCGCGATCTGTCCGGCCTGCGCGACACGCTGGCGCTGCTGCCCGATCTCGCCGCCGCACTGCCCGACGACCGTGCCCGCCTCGCGGCGCTGCAGGCTTCACTCGCTGCCCGGCCCGACCTGCATGCGCTGCTGGCCCGCGCAGTTCAGCCCGAACCTGCGAGCGTGCTGCGCGAAGGTGGCGTCATTGCCGACGGCTACGACGCCGACCTCGACGAACTGCGCGCGCTGACGCGCGACGCTGGGGCCTTCCTGCTGGAACTGGAAACCCGCGAGCGCGCGCGCTCCGGCATCACCACGCTCAAGGTCGAGTACAACAGGGTGCACGGCTTCTACATCGAGGTCAGCCGCGCACAGTCGGACAAGGTCCCCGACGACTACCGCCGTCGGCAGACGCTGAAAAATGCGGAGCGCTACATCACGCCAGAGTTGAAGGCCTTCGAGGACAAGGCGCTGTCGGCACAGGACCGCGCGCTGGCGCGCGAGAAAGCCTTGTTCGATGCGCTGCTCGACATGCTGACGCCGCACGTGCCGGATCTGCTGACGATTGCCGCGGCGCTGGCCGAAATCGACGTGCTGGCGAGTCAGGCCGAGCGCACGGGCACACTCCGGCTCAACGCGCCCGAGTACAGCGAGGAGCCCGGCATCGTGATCCGCGGCGGCCGTCATCCGGTGGTCGAGGCGCAGGTCGAGCACTTCATTGCCAACGACGTGACACTGAGCCGCAGCCGCCAGATGCTCCTGATCACCGGCCCCAACATGGGCGGCAAGTCGACTTACATGCGGCAGGTCGCGTTGATCACGCTGATGGCCTGCTGCGGCCTGTGGGTACCCGCCCATTCAGCGAAAATCGGCGACATCGACCAGATCTTCACCCGCATCGGCGCCTCCGACGACCTGGCCGGCGGCCGTTCGACCTTCATGGTCGAAATGACCGAGACCGCGCATATCCTGCACAACGCAAGTGCCCACAGTCTTGTTTTGCTGGACGAGATCGGCCGCGGCACCTCCACGTTCGACGGCCTCGCGCTGGCGTGGGCGGTGGCGCGCCATCTGGTCACCGCCACCCGCGCATTCACGCTGTTCGCCACCCACTATTTCGAGCTGACCCAGCTGGCGCAGGAATTCCGCCAGCTGGTCAACGTACACCTGGACGCCAAGGAACACGGCGCTGACCTGGTGTTCCTGCACGCGGTGGAAGAAGGCCCGGCCTCGCAGAGCTACGGCATCCAGGTCGCGCGGCTGGCCGGCGTGCCAAGCCCGGTCATCCACGCGGCGCGGCGTCACCTGCGCGAACTCGAGGACGCGCAACTGCAGCCCGGCCCGCAGGGCGACCTGTTTGCCGCCCACCTGCCCAACGACGAACCGCCGCCGCACCCCGCGCTCGACCAGTTGCGCGAGCTCGACCCCGATACGCTGACGCCGAAAGCGGCGCTGGATATGCTCTACGCGTTGAAGGCGCTGACGGATACCACACCGTGAAAACCCTGCGTCTGGATGCGGCCGAACTCGGCCTGGATTTTAATGCCGCGCTGAAACTGGCGACGGCCGTTGCCACGCAGCAATTGGGCGACGAAACGATGTTGTTGAGCTGGTATGACCGCGAACGTGATCTCGAATCACCCGCCGGGGTGAGCGAATGCCACGTAGGCTGCGCGACCAAGGGGTCGTGGGACTATGCGCTGAACCGCGGCGCACGGCTGGCGGTGGAGTACGACGCCGGCCGCTTCTTTTTCTGTTTTCTTTAGGCTTCGGCCGCTAGCACCCGCACCGTCTGTCCGAGGCACTGCACCGTCTGGCCCGCACGGATTTTCGCGGTCTTGCGGCTTTCGGGCTGGCCATCCACGGTCACTTCGCCGTTGGCGATCATCAGCTTGCCCTGCCCGCCGCTGTCGGCAATGCCGGTGAGCTTGAGCAGGTCGCACAGGGCGACGTGTTCGCCGCGCAGCGTGAAGTCCATGCTGCTAGGCGCCACGCCGGCGCCACAGGTAGCGGTAGACGAATCCCGGATAGGCAAACACCACGAACAGCGAAGCATTGACCGCGTAGAACTCCCAGTTCTGCGCATGGACCGGGCCGAGCTTGCTTTCCAGCAGCATCGCGATACCACCCACCACGAAGAACAATACGACCAGTTCGAGCAGGCGCCAGGCCAGGCCCTTGCTGCCGGTTTTGGGTTTGACGACAAAGAAAATGCGTTCGATCAGGAACGGCAGGTTGGCGGCAATGAACGCCAGGATCAGCAGCAGCGAGGTGGAGAAGTTCACAATGAATCCGGAAAACTGTTTAACGCCAGAGCAGACCGGCTCTGGCGGGGTTGGTTCAGAAGGATGCGCCGATGGCGTACATGCACACCGCCATCAACGGCTGCGGCAGAATGCCGAGCGCCAGCACGGCCAGCCCGTTGGCCGACATGATGACACGACTGTCGACGCAGGGGGCGATCGGCGTCGTATCGTGCGGGGTGTCAAAGTACATCAGCTTGACGATGCGCAGGTAGTAGAAGGCGCCGATCAGCGAGAACAGCACCGCCGCCACCGCCAGCCATACGTAGCCGATCTCGACCACGGCCTGCAGCACCGCGAGCTTGGCGTAGAAGCCGACCGTCGGCGGGATGCCGGCCATCGAGAACATCAGCAGCAGCATCAGGAAAGCCAGCCACGGGCTGCGGCGGTTCAGTCCCTTGAAGTCGTCGAGTTTGTCGGCTTCGAAGCCGGCGCGCGACAGCAGCAGGATCATGCCGAAGCCGCCCAGGCTCATCAGCGCATACACCAGCACGTAGAACATCGCGCTGCCGTAGCCGTTCTGCGACCCGGCGAGGATGCCCAGCAGCATGAAGCCCATGTGCGAGATGGTCGAATAGGCCAGCATGCGCTTGAGGTTGGTTTGCGCAATGGCCGCGATGTTGCCGACCGCCATCGACAGCACCGCCAGGATCACCAGCATGTCGCGCCATTCGGCGACCTGCGATTCCAGCCCCTGGCCGAGAATGCGGAAGACGAAGGCAAAGGCGGCGATTTTGGGTGCGGAACCGATGAACAATGTCATCGCGGTGGGCGCGCCGTGGTAGACGTCGGGCACCCACATGTGGAACGGCACCGCGCCCAGCTTGAACGCCAGGCCGGATACGATGAAAACGATGCCGAACACCAGCGGAATCCGCAGATCCGTGCCGTCGGACAGGATCTGCGCCATGTCGGCCAGCGCCAGCGAGCCGGTGACGCCGTAGACCATCGACATGCCGTAAAGCAGCATGCCGGACGCCAGCGCGCCGAGCACGAAGTACTTCATCGCCGCCTCGGTCGCGATACTGGAATCGCGCTGCAGCGCGACCATCGCATAGAGCGACAGCGACAGCAGTTCGAGGCCTAGATACAGCGTGAGGAAATGGCTGGCCGACACCATCACCATCATGCCCAGCAGCGCGAAAAGCGCCAGCACGAAGAACTCGCCCTTGTAGAGTCCGCGCTGGCGCAGGTAATCACGCGAATACACCAGCACCACGGCAACGGTCAGATAGAGGAAGAGCTTCAGCACGTCCGACAGCGGGTCGTCGATGAACAGCCCGCCCAGCGCCAGCACCGGCATCGTGGAGAAATCGCGCGCGGTGAGGAAAGCGGCGCCGGCGATGGTGGCAAGCGAAAGCACATAGGCGACATAGCGCTTGCTGTCGCCGAGCGCGGCGTCGATCAGCAGGATCAACGACACCATCACCAGCACGAAGATCTCGGGCAGCGCGGGGGCGAATTGGGTGAGGAAGTCGCTCATCTTGGAACCTTAAGGCAGTTTGCTTTGGGCGACGTGCGCCAACAGGTCGACCACCGACACGTGCATGACGTCGGTGAAAGGCTTGGGATACAGGCCCATGGCCAGCACGCAGACGGCGAGCACGCCGAGCAGCAGGATTTCGCGCGCGTTGACGTCTTTCATTTCCTCGACGTGCGGATTGGTGACGTTGCCGAACACGACGCGCTTGTACATCCACAAGGTGTAGGCGGCGCCGAAGATCAGCGTGGTGGCGGCGACGAAGGCGTACCAGAAATTGACCTTGGCGGCGGCCATGATGACCATGAACTCGCCGACGAAGCCGCTGGTGGCTGGCAAGCCCGCGTTGGCCATCGCGAACAGCATGAAGAAGGCGGCGAACACTGGCATCTTGTTGACCAGGCCGCCGTAGTCCTTGATCTGGCGCGAATGCAGGCGGTCATACATGACGCCGATGCAGAGAAACAGCGCGGCCGAGACGAAGCCGTGCGAGATCATCTGCACCAGGCCGCCTTCGAGGCCGAGCGGGCTGAACATGAAGAAGCCGAGGGTGACGAAACCCATGTGCGCGATCGACGAATAGGCGATCAGCTTCTTCATGTCGGACTGCGCCAGCGCGACCAGGCCGATGTAGGCCACCGCGATCAGCGACAGCATGATGACGAACCAGGCGAGTTCCGCACTGGCATCCGGCAGGATCGGCAGGATGAAGCGCAGGAAGCCGTAGGCGCCGACCTTGAGCGTGATCGCCGCCAGCACCACCGAGCCGCCGGTGGGCGCCTCGACGTGGGCATCGGGCAGCCAGGTGTGCACCGGCCACATCGGTACCTTGACCCCGAAGGCGAGCAAAAAGGCGAAGAACATCAGCGTCTGCGCGGTCATCCCGAGCGTGGTGGTGTGCCAGGTCTGGATGTCGAAGCTACCGCCCGACTGGAAATACAGGTAGATCATCGACACCAGCATCAGGAGCGAGCCGAGCAGGGTGTAGAGGAAAAACTTGAACGCGGCGTAGACCCGGTTAGGGCCGCCCCACACGCCAACGATCAGATACAGCGGAATCAGCATGCCTTCGAAGAAGACATAGAACAGGATGCCGTCGAGCGACGCGAATACGCCGTTGATGAGGCCCGACATGATCAGGAAGGCCGCCATGTACTGCGCGACCTTGTCCTGGATCACCTGCCAGCCGGCGATGACGACCAATACCGTGATGAAGCTGTTCAACAGGATCAGCGGCATCGAGATGCCGTCGACACCGAGGTGGTAATGAATATTGAACGCCGGGATCCACGCCGCCTTCTCGACGAACTGCATCGCCGAAGTGCCGGTGTCAAAGCCGGTGACCAGCGGGATCGCGACGATGAATCCCAGCAGCGCGCCGGCCAGCGCAATCCAGCGGGCGAGTGCGGCGTTGCGGTCGGAGCCGGTGGCGAGCACCGCCACCCCGGCCAGAATCGGGACCCAGATGACGAGAGAAAGTATCGACTGTCCGAACATGGCGTTGTTGGTTTAATTGAGCCGCGCGAACCAGGTCACCAGGGCGAACACCCCGATCAGCATGGCAAACGCGTAATGGTAGATGTAGCCGGACTGGAAAGCCTTGACCAGGCGCGAGAAGCGTTCAACCAGATGTGCCGTGCCGTTGACGAAGACGCCGTCGATCACGTTCTGATCGCCGCGCCGCCACAGGAAGCCGCCGAGAAAGCGGGCGCCCTTAGCAAACACCCAGCTGTAGAGCTCGTCGAACCAGTATTTATTGAGCAGCAGCTGGTGCAGGAACTTGAAGCGCTGCGCGATCGCCGCCGGAATGTCCGGGCGCTTGAGATAGAAGAACGCCGCCAGCCCCACGCCCGCGACCGCCAACCAGAACGGCAGCGTCACCACGGCGTGCAGGCCCATCGCTGCCGCGCCATGGAAATTCTGATTGAGGTCATGCATGACCTGATGGCGGTCCGAGACGTAGATCGCGTTGCCGAAGAAATCACCGTAGAGCATGGCTTCGACCGTCATGTAGCCGATCGCCAGCGACGGTAGCGCCAGCGCCAGCAGCGGGCCAGTTACCACCCAGGGGGTTTCGTGCGGCGTGCCACCGTGGTGTTCATCATGGTGGGTGTCCGGCTCGTTGCCATGCGCATGGCCCTGATGGAAACGCTCCTTGCCATGGAACACCAGGAAATACATGCGGAAGGAATAGAAGGCGGTGACGAACACGCCGATGACGACCGCCCAGTAGGCGATGTCGGCCACCGGCAGGTTCGAGAGCCGCACCGCCTCGATGATGGTTTCCTTGGAATAGAAGCCCGACAGGAAAGGCGTGCCGATCAACGCCAGCGAGCCGATCAGCGAGGTGATCCAGGTGATCGGCATGTATTTCCTGAGGCCGCCCATGTAGCGGATGTCCTGGTTATGGTGCATCGCAATGATGACCGAACCGGCCGCCAGGAACAGCAATGCCTTGAAGAAGGCGTGCGTCATCAGGTGGAACACCGCGACCGAGTAGGCCGAGGCACCGAGCGCGACCGTCATGTAGCCCAGCTGGGACAGCGTCGAATACGCCACCACGCGCTTGATGTCGTTCTGCACGATGCCGAGGAAGCCCATGAACAGCGCGGTGATCGCGCCGATGACCATGATGAAGCTCAGGGCCACGTCGGACAGTTCATACAGCGGCGACATGCGCGCCACCATGAAATTGCCGGCAGTCACCATTGTCGCTGCGTGGATCAGTGCGGAAATCGGCGTCGGGCCTTCCATCGAATCGGGCAGCCAGACGTGCAGCGGGAACTGCGCCGACTTGCCCATGGCGCCGATGAATAAAAGGATGCCGATCACGGTCATCAGGCTCCATGCGGTATCGGGCCACAGCGTGATGGTCTCGGTCGCCATCGAGGGCGCCTTGGCGAACACGGTGGCGTAGTCGAGCGAGCCGAAGTAGGCCAGCACCAGGCCGATGCCGAGGATGAAGCCGAAGTCGCCGACACGGTTGACCAGGAAGGCCTTGAGGTTGGCGTAGATCGCGGTTTCCTTCTGGTACCAGAAGCCGATCAGCAGGTAGGAGACGAGCCCGACCGCCTCCCAGCCGAAGAACAGCTGCAGGAAGTTGTTGCTCATCACCAGCATCAGCATCGAGAAGGTGAATAGCGAAATGTACGAGAAGAAGCGCTGGTAACCTGGATCGTCGTGCATGTAGCCGATGGTGTAAATGTGCACCATCAGCGAGACGAAGGTGACGACCAGCATCATCATTGCGGTCAGCGAATCGATCAGGAAACCGATTTCAAAACTGAGATCGCCCAGCACCATCCAGGTGTAGACGGTGCCGTTGAAGGTGTTGCCTGCCCGTACATCCTGGAACACCAGCACCGAGGCGATGAACGAGATGGCGACGCCGGCGATGGTGACGACATGGGCGCCGGTGCGGCCGACCAGGCGGCCGAACAACCCGGCGACGATCGCGCCGAACAGGGGCGCAAGCGGGATGATGAGATAGAGCGTCTGCATGTCCATCCGCATCAGCCTTTCAGGTGGTCGAGGTCATCGACGTTGATCGTGTGCAGATTGCGGAACAGCACCACCAGAATGGCGAGGCCGATGGCGGATTCGGCCGCAGCCACGGTGAGTATGAAAAAGACGAAGATCTGGCCGTGGATATCGCCAAGGTAATGCGAAAACGCGATGAAGTTGATGTTCACCGCCAGCAGCATCAGCTCGATCGCCATCAAGAGCACGATCACGTTCTTGCGGTTGAGGAAGATGCCCAGCACGCTGATGGCGAACAGGATGCCGCCCAGCACCAGGTAATGCGACAAGGAAATCACGCGCCCCCCTCCCCTGAATCCTGAACCCCGACCCCTGGCCGCTTTTCAGACTGCATCTTGATGATGCGCAGGCGGTCGTTGCGCTTGACCCTTACCTGATCGGCCGGATCGATGAACTTGCTGTCCTTGCGGCGGCGCAGCGTCAATGCGATGGCGGCAACGATGGCCACCAGCAGGATCACTGCGGCCAGCTCGAATGCATAGACGTAGTCGGTATACAGCAGCCGGCCGAGCTCCTTGGTATTGCTGTAGTCCGCCGGGCGCGCCTCGGGCGTGGCCATCACGTCGAGGCCGAAGTGGCGGCTGCCGAGGATCAGCGCCATTTCGATCACCAGCAGCACCGAGACGAAACCGGCCAGCGGCAGGTAGTCCCAGAATCCTTCGCGCAGCTTGTTGAGGTTGATGTCGAGCATCATCACCACGAACAGGAACAGCACCATCACCGCGCCGACATAGACCAGCACCAGCGTGATGGCGAGGAATTCGGCCTCCAGCAATACCCACAGGCCGGCGGCCGTGAAAAAGGCCAGCACCAGGAACAGCGCGGCGTGCACCGGGTTGCGCGCAGTAATGACGCGCAGGCCGGCAAATACCAGGATGGCGGCGAAGAAGTAGAAGATGGCGGTCGTGTAGGTCATTTTGTAGGGGCTAGGGGCTAGGAGTTAGGAATGAGGGGCTAGGGATGGCTATTCACCGCTCGTGCCCGATACCCGTTTTCCGTTTGCCTGCCTCCCGTTTCGTTTGTACGTCGTGTTGTTCAATCAAGCGGCGCGCGCAGCGCACCGCCCCTAATTTCTATTTCCTAGCTCCTATCCCCGGGCACGCTCCGCGTGCCCTACCGATACTTCGCATCCGCCGCGCGGTCCTTCGCGATCTGTTCTTCATACTTGTCGCCGATCGCGAGCAGCATCGGCTTGGTGTAATACAGGTCGCCGCGTTTTTCGCCGTGGTATTCGAGGATGCGGGTCTCGACGATCGAATCGACCGGGCAGGACTCCTCGCAGAAGCCGCAGAAAATGCACTTGGTCAGATCGATGTCGTAGCGCGTGGTACGGCGGGTGCCGTCGTCGCGCTTTTCCGACTCGATCGTGATGGCGAGGGCCGGGCACACGGCTTCGCACAGCTTGCAGGCGATGCAGCGCTCCTCGCCGTTGGGGTAGCGGCGCAGCGCGTGCAGGCCGCGGAAACGCGGCGATTGCGGGGTTTTTTCTTCCGGATACTGAACCGTGATCTTGCGCGCGAACAGGTGACGCCCGGTGAGCATCATGCCGCGCAGCAGTTCGATCAGGAACAGGCTGCCGAAGAAATGCGTGATCCGTCTCATGGCCGCCTCAATGGAAGAGATAACCATACGGCGTCTGCATCATGCCGCCGACGACGACGATCCAGACGATGGTGATGGGAATGAACACCTTCCAGCCCAGTCGCATGATCTGGTCGTAGCGATAGCGCGGGAAGGTGGCGCGGAACCACAGGAAGAGGAACAGCACGAAGGCGGTCTTCAGCAGCCACCAGACGATGCCGTCCGGGAGGAATTCGACCGGCGACAGCCAGCCGCCGAGGAACATGATCGTGGTCAGCGCGGCGATCAGGATCATGTTGGCGTATTCGGCGAGGAAGAACACGGCAAAGGCCATGCCCGAATATTCCACATGGAAGCCGGCGACGATCTCGGATTCGCCTTCGGCGACGTCGAACGGTGCGCGGTTGGTTTCGGCCACACCCGCGATCAGGTACACCATGAACAGCGGGAACAGCGGCCAGATGTACCACTGCTGCACCCCGCCCGACTGGCCCTGCACGATGTCGATGAGGTTGAGCGACTGCGCCGCCATCAGCACGCCGACCAGCGCGAAGCCCATCGCGATTTCGTACGACACGATCTGCGCGGCGGAGCGCATTGCGCCAAGGAAGGCGTATTTGGAATTGGACGCCCAGCCCGCGATGATGACGCCGTAGACGCCCATCGAGGTGATCGCCATCACGTACAGCAGGCCGGCATCGATGTTGGCCAGCACCAGATTGTCGGTGAACGGAATCACCGCCCATGCGGCCAATGCCGGCGCGATGGCGAGGATGGGGCCGAGGATGAACAGGCTCTTGTTGGCGCCGGAAGGAATGATGATTTCCTTCATCAGCAGTTTCAGGCCATCGGCAATCGGCTGCAGCAGGCCGAGAAAACCCACGCGGTTGGGCCCGATGCGCACCTGCATCCAGCCGATGATCTTGCGTTCGGCATAGGTCAGGTAGGCGACGCCCAGCATCAGCGGCACCACCAGCGCCATGATCTTGATCAGCGTCCAGGCGACGGTTTGAACGGCAGCCCAATCCACGTTGATTCCCTCCATCAGACCGGCTCCGCCGTGATCGGACCGAACATCGGTCCCAAGCCTGCGGTCAGCGGGTGGCCGCTGGGGATGCGTACGCAGGTGTCGGGCAGCAGGTCGTCACGCTGCACTTTCAGCGTCAGCGCGGTCGCCGTCTGGCGCACCGAGACGCGGCCATTTTCCGTCAGGCCCAGCTTCGCGATCAGATTGCCATGCATGCGCGCCACCGGCAGCGCAGCATCCTGTGTCATCTGCAACGATGCCGAGCGGCGCACCACTGCGTCGGTCTGATAGATTGGCACTTCGGCGACGCGCTCGAGGCCGCTGACCGCCTGCGGCTGTGCCGGCGTCACGCCGCTGACTTCATTGCTGAGGAAGGCCTGCACGTTGCCGGTGGGCGTATCGCCCAGCGCGTCGCGCAGCACCTCCTTGCTGTCGTTGTGATCGAAGCCGGTCAGGCCCAAGAGGTTGCCCAGTACTCGCAGCACCTTCCAGGCAGGACGGGTTTCGCCGAGCGGCTTCACCACGGCGGCGAAGCTCTGCACCCGGCCTTCGGTATTGACGAAGGTACCCGACGTTTCGGTCCACGGCGCGATCGGCAACAGCACGTCGGCATAGTCGAGCGACTTGCCCTTGTAGGGCGACATCACCACGATGAAATCCGCGGCGTTGATGCTGGCCATCGCCGTCACCGGGTCATGGGTATCGAGTTCGACTTCGACGCCGAGCAGCAGATAGGCGGACAGCGGCGTGGTCAGCATCTGCTGCGCGTTCTGGCCCTTGATCGCGGCCTGGCCCAAGGGGCCACGGCCGGGGATCGCGCCTACTGCGACGGCGCCGACGCTATTGGCCGCCTCGCCCAGCACGCCGAAGCTGGCACCGGCGAGCGTCGCCACTTCCTGCGCCAGCGCATGGATCTGCGCATAGGTCGGATGGTGCTGCGCCATGTTGCCGAGAAAGACCGCACGCGTCTCGCCGCCCGCAATGCTCTCGGCTATTTTCTTCGAAATGTCGTCGGTAACACCGTGTGCGGCAATTCCGGGAATCGGCAGGTTCTTGAGTTCGGCCAGCGCGCGGCACACGCCCGCCAGCGCCGCGGCCAACTGCGACGGCGCGACGATGCGCTTGGCGTGTACCTTGCCGAGGAATTCGTCTTCCGCCGCGTTGATCAGGTTGAGTTCGCCGTACCAGCGTACGGATTCACGGATGCGGTGTGCCATCAGCGGATGGTCCTTGCGCAGGTTCGAACCGACCACCAGCATACGGTTCAGCCGCGACATGTAGGTCACCGGCATGCCGAGCCAGAAGCCGCCGTGCGCCTTGTCGTCGAGCGAGAAGTCCGACTGCCGCAGGCGGTGGTCGACGTTGCCGCTGCCTAGCCCGCGCATCAGTTTCTGCAGCAGGAAGAGTTCTTCCGCGGGACGATACGGCGTCGACAGCGCGCCGATCTGTTCGGCGGGCACAGCCTTCAGCTTGTCGGCGACGTATTCCAGTGCCGCCTGCCAGGTGGTTTCGACCCACTGGCCATTCTGCTTGATCATCGGCTGCGTCAGCCGCTCCGGGGTGTTCAGACCCTGGTAGGAGAAGCGGTCGCGGTCCGCGAGCCAGCATTCGTTGACATCCTCGTTTTCGCGCGGCAGCACGCGCATTACCTTGTTGTCCTTGACGTGGACGTCGAGGTTGGAACCGAGGCTGTCGTGCGGGCTGATCGAGGGGCGGCGCGACAGCTCCCAGCTGCGCGCGGTGTAGCGGAACGGCTTGCTGGTGAGCGCGCCGACCGGGCACAGGTCGATCACGTTGCCCGACAGCTCGGACGCCACCTGCGATTCGAGGAAAGGCATGACTTCGGTATGCTCGCCGCGCCCGGCCATGCCGAGCTCCATGATGCCGGCGATTTCCTGGCCGAAGCGCACACAGCGGCTGCAGTGGATGCAACGCGTCATGTCGGTTGCAATCAGCGGGCCGAGATTCTTTTCGCGCACCACGCGCTTGAGTTCCTGGTAGCGCGACGACGAGCCGCCATAGCCCACCGCCAGATCCTGCAGCGTGCATTCGCCGCCCTGGTCGCAGATCGGGCAGTCGAGCGGGTGGTTGATCAGCAGGAATTCCATCACGCTCTTCTGCGCGTTGATCGCATACTCGGAGCGGGTCTGCACCTTCATGCCGTCGGTCACTGGCGTCGCGCAGGCCGGCAGCGGCTTCGGCGCTTTTTCTACCTGCACCAGACACATACGGCAATTGGCCGCGATCGACAGCTTCTTGTGGTAACAGAAATGCGGGATCGTGATGCCCGCCGCGTGGGCCGCATCCATGATGGTGTCGCCGCTCTCAACCGTGAGCGACTTGCCGTCAATTTCGATATTCAACGTAGCCATCTGATCAGACCATGCACTTTCTGTGTTCGACGTGGTACGCGAACTCGTCGCCGAAATGCTTGAGGAAGCTTTGCACCGGCATTGCCGCGGCGTCGCCCAGCGCGCAAATGGTGTGGCCGCCGATCTTGCCCGCCACGCTGTTCAGCAATTCGAGATCTTCCGGCCGACCCTCGCCGTGCTCGATGCGGTGGATGATGCGGTACATCCAGCCGGTGCCTTCACGGCAGGGCGTGCACTGGCCGCAGGATTCCTCGAAATAGAAATACGACAGCCGCTCCAGCGCACGCACCATGCAGACGGTCTCGTCCATCACGATGACCGCGCCCGAGCCCAGCATCGAGCCCGCCTTGGCGATCGAATCGAAGTCCATCGTGCAGTCCATCATGACGTCGGCCGGCAGCACCGGGGCCGACGAGCCGCCCGGAATCACAGCTTTCAGTTTGTGTCCGTTGCGCACCCCGCCTGCCATCTCCAGCAGCTCGGAGAACGGCGTGCCGAGCGGCACTTCGTAGTTGCCCGGCTTGTTGACGTGGCCCGACACCGAGAACAGCTTGGGGCCGCCATTGTTGGGCTTGCCGAGTTCGAGGAAGGCCTGGCCGCCGTGCTGAACGATCCATGGCACAGAAGCCAGCGTCTCGGTATTGTTGATCGTGGTCGGCTTGCCGTAGAGGCCGAAGCTCGCCGGGAACGGCGGCTTGAAGCGCGGCTGCCCCTTCTTGCCTTCGATCGATTCCAGCAGCGCAGTTTCCTCGCCGCAGATGTAGGCGCCGTAGCCGTGGTGCGCGTGCAGCTGGAAGCTGACATCGGTGCCGAACAGCTTGTCGCCGAGATAGCCGGCGTCGCGTGCTTCCTTCAGCGCCGCCTCGAAGATCTCGTAGCAATCCCAAATCTCGCCGTGGATATAGTTGTAGCCGACCTTGGCACCCAGCACGTAACCGGCGATCGCCATGCCCTCGATCAGCTGGTGCGGGTTGTAGCGCAGGATGTCGCGGTCCTTGAAGGTGCCCGGCTCGCCCTCGTCACTGTTGCAGACGATGTACTTGTCGCCCTGAAACGCGCGCGGCATGAAGCTCCATTTCAGGCCCGTCGGGAAGCCCGCGCCGCCGCGCCCACGCAGCGCGCTGGTCTTGAGTTCGGCGATGATGGCGTCGCCCGACATTGGCTCGGTGACGACGCGACGCAGCGCCTGGTAGCCGCCGTTGGCGACATAGGTCGCGAGTGAACCCGGGTTGTCGAGTTCCTGCGTCCAGCTGCAGACCTTGTGGGTAGGCTTGAGCAGGCTCATTTCAGCTCGTCCAGCAACGCGTCTACCTTCTCGGGCGTGAGATGCGTGTGCATTTTGTGGTTGTTGTGCAGGCACATCGGCGCATCGCCGCAGGCGCCCATGCACTCGCCTTCCTTCAGCGTGTAGCGGCCGTCCTCGGTGGTTTCGCCAAAGCCGATGCCGAGCTTCTGTTTCAGATGTTCGGCGATTTCACCCGCCCCGCTCAGTACGCACGGCAGGTTGGTGCACAGAGTGATCTTGTGGCGCCCCACCGAGTGGGTGTCATACATGTTGTAGAAGGTCGCGACCTCGTAGGCGGCGATCGCCGGCATCTCGAGGTAGTCGGCGACATATTCGATCAGCTCGGGCTTGAGCCAGCCCTTCTCCGACTGCGTAATGCGCAGCGCGGCCATCACCGCAGACTGCTTCTGGTTGGCGGGATACTTGGCGACTTCGGCGTCGATCAACGCGAGAGAATCCTTAGACAACATCAGCGATCGATCTCCCCGAAAACGATATCCTGCGTGCCAATGATGGCAACGACGTCGGCGATCATGTGGCCACGGCTCATTTCGTCGAGCGCCGCCAGATGCGCATAGCCCGGTGCGCGGATTTTCAGACGATAGGGCTTGTTGGCGCCGTCCGACACCAGGTAAATCCCAAACTCGCCCTTGGGATGCTCGACCGAAGCGTAGGCCTCGCCGGCCGGCACGTGCATGCCTTCGGTAAAGAGCTTGAAGTGGTGGATCAACTCTTCCATGTTCTGCTTCATGTCGAGTCGCGACGGCGGCGCGACCTTGTGGTTTTCCACGATCACCGGGCCCGGGTTCTTGCGCAGCCAGTCGACGCACTGCTTGATGATGCGATTGGACTGGCGCATTTCCTCGATGCGCACCAGGTAGCGGTCGTAGCAATCGCCGTTGGTGCCCACCGGGATGTCGAAGTCCATGCGGTCGTAGACTTCGTAGGGCTGCTTCTTGCGCAGATCCCACTCGACGCCGGAACCGCGCAGCATCGGACCGGTGAAGCCCAGCGCCTTGGCGCGCTCGGGCGACACCACGCCGATGCCAACAGTGCGCTGCTTCCAGATGCGGTTGTCGGTCAGCAGCGTCTCGTACTCATCGACGTAAGTCGGGAAGCGCTGGGTGAAATCCTCGATGAAGTCGAGCAGCGAACCCTGACGGTTGGCGTTCATCGACTTCATCGTCGCTTCGTTGCGGGTGTGCTGCGCCGCATACTGCGGCATCGTGTCCGGCAGGTCGCGGTAGACGCCGCCGGGACGGTAATAGGCTGCATGCAGGCGCGCGCCGGAGACCGCCTCGTAGCAGTCCATCAGGTCCTCGCGTTCGCGGAAGGCATACAGGAACACCGTCATCGCGCCGACGTCGAGCGCATGCGCCCCCAGCCACAACAGGTGGTTCAGCACGCGGGTGATTTCGTCGAACATCACGCGGATATATTGCGCGCGCTCGGGCACGTCGATCTGCAGCAGCTTCTCGATCGCCATCACGTAGGCGTGTTCGTTGACCATCATCGACACGTAATCGAGGCGGTCCATGTAGGGCACCGACTGGATGAAGGTCTTGTGCTCGGCGAGCTTCTCGGTCGCGCGGTGCAAGAGGCCAATGTGCGGGTCGGCGCGCTGGATCACTTCGCCGTCGAGCTCCAGCACCAGGCGCAACACGCCGTGCGCGGCCGGGTGCTGGGGGCCGAAGTTCATCGTGTAATTCCGGATTTCGGCCATGTCAGCGCCCTGCCCCGTAGCTTTCGTCACGCACAATGCGCGGCACGATTTCGCGTGGCTCGATCGACACCGGCTGGTAGATCACCCGCTGCTGGGTCGGGTCGTAGCGCATCTCGACGTTGCCCGACAGCGGGAAGTCCTTGCGGAACGGATGGCCGATGAAGCCATAGTCGGTGAGGATGCGGCGCAGGTCGGGATGGCCCTCGAACACGATGCCATAGAGGTCGAAGGCTTCGCGTTCGAACCAGTTGGCCGACGGCCAGATATCGACCATCGAGGCCACCACCGGAAGGGCGTCGTCAGGACAGAACACGCGCACGCGCACACGCTGGTTGTAGGTCAGCGACAGCAGGTGCACGACCACGGCAAAACGCGGGCCCTCCCAGATGCCATCGCCGTAGTCCGAGTAATCCATCCCGCACAGGTCGATCAGCTGCTCGAAGCGGCAGTCGGGATGGTCGCGCAGTGTGCGCATCGCCGCTTCGTAATGCTGCGACTTGACGACGAGCGTCAATTCGCCCAGCCGGACGAAGGACTGCACCAGCGCATCGCCGAGCGCGGTTTCAAGAGGCAAAGCGGGGGTATCCAGGGTCTGGGACATGGGCGGTCAGCGGGCGATGGTATTGGTGCGGCGGATCTTGTTCTGCAACTGGATGATGCCGAACAGCAGCGCTTCCGCGGTGGGCGGACACCCGGGGACGTAGATGTCGACCGGCACGATGCGATCGCAGCCGCGCACCACCGAGTACGAGTAATGGTAATAGCCGCCGCCGTTGGCGCACGAGCCCATCGAGATCACCCAGCGTGGCTCGGCCATCTGGTCGTAGACCTTGCGCAGTGCCGGCGCCATCTTGTTGCACAGCGTGCCGGCAACGATCATCACGTCGGACTGCCGCGGGCTGGGGCGAAACACGATGCCGAAGCGGTCGAGGTCGTAGCGCGAGGCGCCGGCCTGCATCATTTCCACCGCGCAACACGCCAGGCCGAAGGTCATTGGCCACATCGAGCCGGTGCGCATGTAGTTGATGAGCTGGTCGGCCTTGGTGGTGACGAAGCCCTGCTCGAGGACGCCTTCGATGCTCATTCGGCCTCCTTCGCCCAACTTGTCACCCACGCCCGCTCTGCAAGCGTCGTCAACATGCCCGCTTCCTGCGCGTCGCGGGCAGGCCTCTTCGCCGGGTCGATCCCCGCTGGCGCGGGGCCCCTCGCCCAACGGCTCAAAAGCCTTACTCCCATTCCAAGGCTCCCTTCATCCACTCGTAGATGAAACCGACGACCAGAATGCCAAGGAAAACCATCATCGCGATGAAGCCAGGCATGCCGATTTCCTCCAGCACGATCGCCCACGGGAAAAGGAAGGCGATTTCCAGATCGAACAGGATGAACAGGATGGCGACGAGGTAGTAGCGCACGTCGAATTTCATGCGCGCGTCTTCGAAGGCTTCGAAGCCGCATTCGTAGGGAGAGAGTTTTTCGCTGTCGGGGCGGTTGGGTGCCAGCAGGCTGCCCGCGATGATGGGACCGATGCCAAAGGCCAGGCCAACCAGGATAAACAACAGAATGGGGAGGTAATTCTCCAGCACCGGGTTCCTCCGAATATGCCTGTTAGGCTATTGAATAATTATGACCCGAGTGTATTAGTCTGACGCGCCGACTGTCAAGCCGAAAAATTGGTACTTTTGTCTTTATAATCAAAAGCTTATTCGATAGCCTGCGCTAATGAACAAATCAGGAAATTTGATGGTGCCGACGGCGAGACTCGAACTCGCACGACCTAGGTCACTACCCCCTCAAGATAGCGTGTCTACCAATTCCACCACGTCGGCCAAAGGGCTTTCGCCCTTCCAATGTGCCGGACGCGAGCGCGTCCGGCTGAGGTTTTTACTGCGGGATGTCTGCTGCCCTGGAGCCGCCCTCCGGTGCCGTTGCGGGCGCTGCAGGCGCGACGGGCTGGATGGTCGTCGGCACGCCGGTCCGGTCCAGTACGCTGGCTGCGGGTTTCTTTTGCTGCAGTCCGTAATAAGCCAGGACCAGGCTGGTCAGAAAGAACACGGTTGCCATGACGGCGGTGCTGCGGCTGAGGAAGTTGGCCGAACCGGTGGCACCGAACAGGCTGCCCGACGAGCCGCTGCCGAATGCCGCGCCCATGTCCGCACCCTTGCCATGCTGCAGCAGCACCAGCACGATGACCACGACGGCAACGATAATGTGAAGGATCCAGACCAGTGTTTCCATGTTTAACTCTTAGTTGGCAGCAGCTGCCCGGCAAATCGCGATGAAGTCGTCAGCGACCAGGGAAGCGCCGCCAATCAGGCCGCCATCGATATCGGGCTGAGCCATCAATTCTGCCGCATTCGCGGCTTTTACGCTACCCCCGTACTGGATCACCAGCCCGTCTGCCACGCCCGCGTCGAGCGCCGCAATCTTGCCGCGGATGAAGGCATGCACCGCCTGTGCCTGCTCCGGGCTGGCGGTCTTGCCGGTGCCGATCGCCCACACGGGTTCGTAGGCCACCACGGCTTTCGCCAACGAGGCGACGCCGGCGGTCTGGATCACCGCATCGAGCTGTCGCGCAACGACCGCCTCGGTCACGCCCGACTCACGCTCGTCCAGCGATTCACCCACGCACAGAATGGGGGTGAGGCCGGCGGCTTGCGCGGCCATGTATTTCTTCGCCACCAGCGCGTCGGATTCGCCATACAGGCTGCGCCGCTCGGAATGGCCGACGATCACGTACTTGCAACCGAAATCGAGCAGCATGCCGGTCGACACTTCGCCGGTGAACGCACCCTTGGCCTGTTCGGACACGTTCTGCGCACCCCAGGCAATGGACGACCCCGTCAAGCTTGCCTGTGCCTGCGCCAGATAGGGAAACGGCACACACACCACGGCATCGATCCCCGCCAGGGCGGGCTTGATTGCGTCCAGCAGCGCGGCATTTTCTGCCAGGCTGCCGTGCATTTTCCAGTTACCGGCTACGAGTTTCTTGCGCATGGGAGGTCTGCCAAACAAAAGTGCGCGATGGTAAGCGCAACGCGCCCGCGGGTCAACCGCGAGCGCGCTGCCAGGGGCAATCGATCAGCCGAAACGGCCGGTAATATAGTCCTCGGTCTGCTTCTTTTCAGGTCGCATGAAAATGGTGGCGGTCTCGTTGAATTCGATCAGCTCGCCCAGGTACATAAAGGCCGTGTAATCTGAAATCCGGGCCGCCTGCTGCATGTTGTGGGTGACGATGGCGATGGTGTAGTCACTTTTCAGTTCGTTGATGAGTTCTTCGATCTTGGCGGTGGAAATCGGGTCCAGCGCCGAGGTCGGCTCGTCCAGCAGCACGATTTCGGGCTTGACCGCAACCGCGCGCGCGATGCACAGGCGCTGCTGCTGGCCACCGGAAAGCGACAGGCCACTCTGCTGCAGCTTGTCTTTCACCTCGCCCCACAAAGCGGCCTTCTTCAGCGCCCATTCCACGCGATCGTCCATCGCGCTGCGCGACATGCGCTCGTACAGGCGTACGCCGAAGGCGATGTTCTCGTAGATCGTCATCGGAAACGGGGTCGGCTTCTGGAACACCATGCCGATCTTGGCGCGCACCAGATTCACGTCCTGGCTTTTGTCGAGCAGGTTCTTGCCGTGGAACAGGATCTGGCCTTCGGCGCGCTGCCCCGGGTACAGGTCATACATGCGGTTGAAAGTCCGCAACAGCGTGGATTTGCCGCATCCGGACGGACCGATGAAAGCGGTCACCTTCTTCTGGGCGATGTCCAGACTGACGTTGTCGAGGCCCTTGAAGTCGCCATAGAAGAAATCCAGGTTGCGGACCTGCAGGGCCGTATTTTCGGCGGCGGAAGCGGCTTGATCGGGCGTGGTTTGATTGGGCACAGCGTAGCTCCGATGAAATTAACGTTTGTCTTTGTTGCGGAACGCGACGCGCACAACGATGTTGACTGCCAGTACCAGAAAAGCGATCAACAACGCACCGCCCCAGGCCAGGTTCACCCAGTTTTCGTACGGGCTCAACGCAAACTGGTAGATCACCACCGGCAGGTTGCCCATCGGTTCCGCCATGTTGGTGCTGAAAAACTGGTTGTTCAGCGCGGTGAACAACAAGGGCGCGGTCTCGCCGGTGATGCGCGCCATCGCCAGCAGCACGCCGGTCACCACGCCCGACTTGACCGCGCGCAGCGTCACCTTGAGCGACACCTGCCAACGCGGCGCGCCCACGGCAAAGGCCGCTTCACGCAGACTCGTCGGCACCAGCTTCAGCATGTTCTCGGTGGTGCGCACCACCACCGGAATCGCGATCAGCGCCAGCGCCAGCGAGCCGGCCCAGCCGGAAAACCCACCGGTGGTCGCCACGAACAGCGCATAGACGAACAGGCCGATGACGATGGACGGCGCCGACAGCATGATGTCGGTCATGAAGCGGGTGAGCGCCGCGAATTTCGAAACGCGTCCGTATTCCGCCAGGTAGATGCCGGCGAGAATGCCGACCGGCGTCGCGATCAGCATGGAAAACAGCAGGATGAGGCCGCTGCCGACGATGGCATTGCGCAGGCCGCCACCTTCGGAGCCGGGCGCCGGGGTGTCCTGGGTAAACAGATCCCAGCTCAGCGCGGCAAAGCCCTTGGAAAACAGCGTCCATAGAATCCACATCAGCGCGATCAGGCCCAGGCTCATCGCGAGCATGGACAGCGTGATGCCGATGCGGTTGACCCAGATGCGGCGGGTGTACAGGCTCATCATCATTTACAAGCCCTCACGGCCCATGCTGCGGCTGATCAGCCAGCGCGAAATCGCCAGCACGACAAAGGTGATGATGAACAGCACCAGGCCCAGCGCAAACAGCGAGGCGATATGCAGGCCGGGATCAGCCTCGCCGAACTCGTTCGCGAGCGTGGAGGCAATCGAAGTCCCGGGTGCAAACAGGCTGCCGTTGATGCGGTTGGCGTTGCCGATGACGAAGGTGACTGCCATGGTCTCGCCCAGCGCGCGACCCAGCCCCAGCATGATGCCGCCGATGACGCCGACGCGGGTGTAGGGCAGCACGATGTTGCGCATCACCTCCCAGGTGGTGCAGCCCATGCCATAGGCCGATTCCTTCAGCACGTGCGGCACGGTTTCGAACACGTCGCGCATGACCGAGGCGACGAAGGGAATCACCATCAGCGACAGCACGATGCTGGCAGTCAGGATGCCCACGCCGATGGGCGGGCCGGAGAACCAGCTGCCGATCACCGGCACATCGCCCAGCAGCGCCTGCAGCGGGGGCTGGATATGGTCGGCAAACAGCGGCGCAAAAACGAACAGGCCCCAGATACCGTACACAATCGACGGGATGCCCGCCAGCAGTTCGATTGCGGTTCCCAGCGGCCGACGCAGCCACACCGGGCAGGTTTCGGTCAGGAACAGCGCAATCCCGAAACTGATCGGCACCGCAATCAGGAGTGCCAGCACGGACGTCACGACCGTGCCGTAAATGGCGGCCAGCGCACCGTATTCGTCGTCAGGCACGCTCCAGATATTGGTCCACAGAAAGGACGGGCCAAATGCCTCGAGGCTGGGCCAGGCTTCGATCGTGAGCGACACCAGGATGCCTGCCAGTGCCGCCAGTACGACGAAGGCAAACAGCTGGGTGGAATGATGAAAAAACCTGTCCTGCAGGCGAAACTTGCGAACCTGCCTGGCATGCAGATCAATTCCGGCGGCGCTTACGCTGGTCTCACTCACGGTGGGGTGCCTATCGGTTCAATAGTGTCTGCGGGAACACCCGCCGCTGGGGCAGGCGCTTTCGTAGAAAGCCGGGGCGGCTGGGCCGTCCCGGCATCCGTCATTCAACTCAGCAGACTTATCTGATTTTTTTCATCTCTGCTTCGACCATCTTCGCGACATTGGGCGGCAACGCCACGAAGCCGAGATCGGCGGCCATTTTCTGGCCTTTGTTCAGCGACCAGGTAAAGAAGTCGACCACACTCTTCTGCTTCGCCGCATTGCCGCCTTTCTCATACACAAGGATATAAGTGGCACTGGTAATGGGCCAGGCGTTCTTGTGCGTCTGATCGAGCAGATCGGGGGCCATGCCCTTGACCTTGAAGTCGGCGTTGGCAGCGGCATCGGCAACAGCCTGCTGGCTCGGCACGATGTAATTGCCGGCGCGGTTCTTCAGCGCTACAAAGATCATCTTGTTCTGCATGGCATCGGCGATGTCCACATAGCCGATCGAGCCGCGGATTTTCTGCACATTGGCGGCGACGCCCGGATTGCCCTTGCCACCGACCGCGTTACGCGGCCAGTTCACCGTATTACCAGCACCGACCTCGCGCTTGAAGTCTGCCGACTGTTTGGCCAGATAGTGGGTGAATACATAGGTGGTGCCAGAACCATCCGAACGATGCGACACGGTGATGGCCATGTCCGGCAGCTTAATGCCCGGGTTCAGCTTGGCAATGGCCGGGTCATTCCACTTGGTGATGGCACCGCGAAAGATATTGGCGGCAGTCACGCCATCCAGCTTCAGCGCGCCCGACGCAATGCCGGGAACGTTGACGACGATGGTGACGCCACCCATCACGACGGGGACCTGGATCAGACCCGCAGCGTCCAGGATGCTGTCCTTCACGGGCGCATCGGAGCCAGCGAAATCAACGGTCTTGGCGCGGATCTGCTTGACGCCGCCCGAGGAGCCGATGCCCTGGTAATTGACCTTGTTGCCGGTCTCGGACTGATAGGCCTCGGCCCACTTGGTGTAGATGGCATAGGGGAAGGTTGCGCCCGCGCCCGTGATGTCGGCGGCCAGTGCACCAGCCGAGTAAGCCAGGCCCAGGACCGCAGCAGCAGCGGCTTGAACCAGTTTGTTGAATGTACGCATGTAAATCTCCGGTAGTCGTGACATTGCCGCATGGGCGACGTCGCCATACTAACGGGCGAATATTACAGATATATTTCAGGACGGGAAATCACCCGCCCGTAGCTGCAGTCCTGACAACCGCTGCTATTGTTTCAGCCGTATGGCGAACCAGTTCCGCATCCCGACCCTCCACCATCACGCGGATCAGCGGCTCGGTCCCGGATGCGCGCAGGACGACCCGCCCACTGCCGTTCAGGGCCGATTCCGCGTCGGCAACCGACGTCCCGACCGCCGGCGCCGCATCCAGCTTGAAGCCCTTCGCCACCCGCACGTTGATCATCACCTGCGGATAGGTTTCGAGATCGGCGGTCAGGGTTTCCAGCGTCTCGCCCGTCTCGCGGACCGCGCGCAGCACCTGCAGCGCGGAGACAATGCCGTCGCCGGTGGTGTGCTTGTCCAGACAAAGAATATGGCCCGAGGTCTCGCCGCCCAGCACCCAGCCGTTGGCATGCAGGCGCTCCAGCACATAGCGGTCGCCCACCTTGGCGCGCTCGAACGGGACCTGAATGCGCCCGAGCGCGTGCTCGGTGCCGAGATTGGTCATCAGTGTGCCGACCACGCCGCCCTTCATGTAGCCGCTCTGGATGCGGTGGCGCGCGATGACGTAGACCAGCTGGTCGCCGTCGTAAATCCGGCCCGCGGCATCGGCCATCATCAGGCGGTCGCCGTCGCCGTCGAGCGAAATCCCCAGATCGGCGCGGTGGGCGCGCACCGCCTTCGACAAGGCATCGGTGTAGGTGGCGCCGCATTCGTCGTTGATGTTGAAGCCGTTCGGCTCATTGCCGATGGCGACCACCTCGGCTCCCAGCTCGTGCAGCACATGCGGCGCAATGTGATACGTCGCGCCGTTGGCGCAGTCCACCACGATACGCATGCCGCGCAGGTCGAGGTTGTTGGGGAAGGTGCTCTTGCAGAATTCGATGTAGCGCGCAGCGGCATCCTCGATGCGGCGGGCGCGCCCCAGTTGGCGGGCCTCGACGGTCACGATCGGATGATCGAGCCGCGCTTCGATCGCTTCTTCCACGCTGTCCGGCAGCTTTTCGCCACTGGCGGAAAAGAACTTGATGCCGTTGTCCTCGAACGGATTGTGCGAGGCCGAAATCACCACGCCGGCCTGCAGACGCAGCGCACGCGTGAGGTAGGCCACCGCCGGTGTCGGCATCGGACCGGTCATCAGCACGTTCACCCCGGCCGCGGTGAGGCCCGCTTCCAGCGCGGCTTCCAGCATGTAGCCGGAAATGCGGGTGTCCTTGCCGATCAGCACGGTCGGGTGCTGGTTGGGCGGCAGGCTGCCGCGGTCGGCCACCAGCACCTGGCCTGCGGCATAGCCAAGATGCATGACAAATTCGGGCGTGATCGGCGACTCGCCCACCCTGCCGCGCACGCCGTCGGTGCCAAAATACTTACGTCCCATCGTGTTGTTCCTCCACTGCATTCCAGATCACCAGCGCATCGCGCATGGCCGCTACATTGTGCACCCGCAGAATCTTCGCGCCGCGCGCCACCGCCATCAGATGTGCCGCCACCCCGGCAAATTCACGTTCTTCCACGCTCCGCCCGGTGAGCGTGCCCAGCATCGATTTTCGCGACAGCCCCGCCAGAACGGGCACGCCGATTTCCGTCAGACGGTCCAGATGCCTCAGCAGGGCCAGATTGTGCGCCAGCGTCTTGCCAAAACCAAAGCCGGGGTCGATCACCATCCGTGCGCGATCGATGCCCGCTATTTCGCAGGCTGTGACGCGGTCCTGCAAAAACTGCCTGACCTCGTCCACCACATCGGCATAGTGCGGTGCCTGCTGCATGGTCCGCGGCGCGCCCTGCATGTGCATCAGGCACACCGCTGCATCCGATTCGGCCACCGCAGCCACGGCGCCCGGTGCGCGCAGCGCCATCACGTCGTTGACCATCGCCGCCCCAACAGCCAGCGCCGCGCGCATCACCTCGGGTTTCATCGTATCAATCGACACCACACAACCGCGACGCGCCAAGGATTCGATCACCGGCAGCACCCGCCGCATTTCCGCGTCGGCCGGCACGGCAGCCGCGCCCGGGCGGGTGGATTCCCCACCGACGTCAAGGATATCGGCCCCCGCTTCCTGCAGCTTGAGCGCATGGTAGATGGCCGCCTGCACATCGCCCAGACGCCCACCATCCGAAAACGAATCGGGCGTGACATTGACGATCCCCATCACGAGGGGGCGGGCCAGAGAGAGTCGGTGCGAACCGGCGTGGAGAACGGGCATAAAAAGGGAGGGGCCAAAGCCCCTCCATTGTAGTGCGTGGAACCGGATCGACGCTCAGGTTTCCTCGGCCGGCTGCACAGTCGGCGCCGGCGCGCTTGGCTTGTCGCCGCCACCCGCAGGCGGTTGCGGCGTGGCAGCCGGCTTCGGCGGACGGGCCGGACGCCCCGCCATGATGTCGCCGATCTGGTCGGCGTCGATGGTCTCGAACTCCAGCAGGGCGGCGGTCATCGCCTCAACCTTGTCGCGGCTCTCGGTGAGGATTTTCTTCGCCACCGCGTACTGCTCGTCCAGAATGCGGCGAATCTCGGCGTCGACTTTCTGCATCGTGGCCTCGCTCATGTTCTTGTGCGTGGTCACCGAGCGGCCGAGGAAGACTTCGCCCTCGTTTTCGCCATACACCATCGGGCCCAGGGCCTCGGACATGCCGTAGCGAGTCACCATGTCGCGTGCGATGCTGGTGGCGCGCTCGAAGTCGTTGGACGCGCCGGTCGAGATGCTGCCGACGAAGAGCTCCTCGGCCACTCGACCACCGAACAGCATGCTGATCTGCGACAGCATTTCGTCCTTGTACAGGCTGAAGCGGTCCAGCTCCGGCAGCGACATTGTCACGCCCAGCGCACGGCCGCGCGGAATCACCGTGACCTTGTGTACCGGGTCGCAGCCCGGCAACGTCATGCCGATCACCGCGTGGCCCGACTCGTGATACGCGGTCTTTTTCTTGTCCTCGGGCGTAATCACCATGGACTTGCGCTCGGCGCCCATCAGGATCTTGTCCTTGGCTTTCTCGAAGTCGTCCATATCGACCAGGCGCTTGTTGCCGCGCGCGGCAAACAGCGCGGACTCGTTGACCAGGTTGGCGAGATCGGCGCCGGACATGCCGGGGGTGCCGCGCGCGAGAATGTCTGCGCGTACGTCGGGCGCCAGCGGCACCTTGCGCATGTGCACCAGCAGGATCTGCTCGCGGCCGCGGATGTCGGGCAGACCCACCACCACCTGGCGGTCGAAACGGCCCGGGCGCAGCAGCGCCGGGTCGAGCACGTCGGGACGGTTGGTCGCGGCGATCACGATGACCCCGGTGCTTGCCTCGAAGCCGTCCATTTCGACCAGCAGCTGGTTCAGCGTCTGCTCGCGCTCGTCGTTGCCGCCGCCGAGGCCGGCACCACGCTGGCGGCCGACTGCGTCGATTTCATCGATAAAGATGATGCAGGGCGCGCTTTTCTTGGCCTGCTCGAACATGTCGCGCACGCGCGCCGCACCGACGCCGACGAACATCTCGACGAAGTCCGAACCGGAGATGCTGTAGAACGGCACCTTGGCTTCGCCCGCGATCGAGCGCGCCAGCAGCGTCTTGCCGGTGCCCGGGGGGCCCACCATCAGCACGCCGCGCGGGATGTGGCCGCCCAGCTTCTGGAATTTGGTCGGATCCTTGAGGAAGTCGACCACTTCGGCCACGTCTTCCTTGGCTTCGTCGCAGCCGGCGACGTCGGCGAAGGTCACCGGGTTGGCATTTTCGTCCAGCAGGCGCGCCTTGCTCTTGCCGAACGAGAACGCGCCGCCGCGGCCGCCGCCCTGCATCTGGCGCATGAAAAAGATCCACACGCCGATCAAGAGCAGCATCGGGAACCAGGAAATGAACAGGCTCATCAGGAAGGACGGCTGTTCTTCCGGCTTGGCTTCGACCGAGACCCCGTTCTTCAGCAGGTCGGACACCATCCAGGGATCGCTCGGCGCGTAACTGGTGAAGCGCTGGCCATCGGTGCGCTCGCCCTTCAACACGTTGCCCTCGATCACCACCTTGGTGATCTGCTGCTGGCGCACTTCCTCGATGAACTGCGAGTACGGCATCTGCGTCTGCGTGGTGCGCTGCGCGCCGAACTGGTTGAATACCGTCATCAGGACAACGGCGATGATCAGCCAGACAGCGATATTCTTGGACAGGTTGTTCACATTCACTCCTCAGTGCCGGTGACGGCACATTCAATTGGGCGCAGCGCGTTTAGACTCATTCTAAACCTGTTCTTGCGGGCTTGTCACGGCAGCTTGCTGCGCGGCAAGCGGGCGCTTCCCCAGCAGATAAACTTCGGTGCTGCGGTCACGCGAAGAATCGGGCTTGCGGATCAGCACCTGCTCGAACGCCTGCCGCATCTGCGCCCGAAATTCCTCGAAGCCGACGCCTTGAAATACTTTGACGAGAAAAGCACCGTCAGGTTTCAGCCAGTTCACCGCAAAATCAAGCGCCAGCTCGCACAGCTCATATTGGCGGGCCTGATCGCTCAGTATCACCCCACTGATGTTGGGCGCCATGTCGCTTAATACAAGGTCAACCCGGCCGGATTGCAACTTTTCTTCCAGCCAGGCCAGCGCCGCCGGTTCGGTGAAGTCGCCCTCCAGGCTGTCGACCCCGGGCATCGGCGCCACCGGCAACAAGTCGATCGCCAGCACCCTGCCCTGCCTTTTCAGCTTCTGTACCGCCACCTGGCACCAGCTGCCGGGTGCTGCGCCCAGGTCGACCACGGTCATGCCGGGCCGCAGAAGATGATCGCGGGCGTCAATTTCCAGCAGTTTATAGGCGGCGCGCGAGCGATAGCCGTCCTGCTGCGCCTTTTTGACGTAGGGATCAGTCACGTGCTCATGCATCCAAGCACTGCCCGATTTGGTCCGCTTGGGTTTCTGCGCCATCTCTATCCGCTCTATCGGCTACAATCCGCGCTCATTTGAAGGAAATCTGCATGAAACCACTCACGCCCGCACAACGGCAATTCCTCAAGGGCCTGGCCCACACGCGCCAGCCGGTGGTCATGATCGGCAACCAGGGCCTGACCGCTGCCGTATTGAAGGAGGTCGATCTTGCGCTGAACGCGCATGAATTGATCAAGATCAAGGCGGCCACCGACGAGCCGGAGACCCGGCGCGCCTGGATGGAGGAAATCTGCACGACGACCGGCGCCGCCCCGGTGCAGCAGATCGGCAAGGTCTTGGTGGTTTATCGCGCCGCTGCCAAGCCCGTCATCGTCCTGCCGCGCTAATTGCCCTCGGGCGGCGCTAGCGCGCCAGCCCCGAACGCCAGACCAGCAGCAGCCCGAGCGCGCTCTGGATCAGGTAGAGGATGCTCGATACCCCATGCCAGTGCCGGAAACGGTCGGCAAACACGCTTTGCATCACGGCATACGGCATGGCCTGGTCCTTCAGGCCCTGCAGGATGGGCTGGATGCCGAACAGGCCGACCAGGGTCAGCCCGAGCATCGCCGCCACTGCCCAGAAGAACAGGGTTTTCAGCGCCGCGCCGCCGTCGCGCGCAATGCGGTAGATCAGCAGATAGGCCGCCGCGGCGATCCCGATCCACGCCATCATCTCGAACAGTTTGCCCGCCAGCATGCCTGCCAACTGCTTGTCGTCGCCCAGGCTGGCAAACAGCACGGGCGCGGCGACATAGCCGATCGCCCAGATGCCGCCGATCCACAGCACCAGCAGCGTTCCGGCGAGGCCATCCCAGAAGCGCCGCATGCTTATTTGTACTCGACGTCGAGCACTTCGTAATGGCGGACGCCGCCCGGTGCCTGCACATCCACGCCGTCGCCGGCATACTTGCCGATCAGCGCGCGCGCGATCGGCGACGACACCGAAATCATGCCCTGCTTGATGTCGGCCTCGTCGTCGCCGACGATCTGATAGGTGACGGTGTCGCCCGATTCGGCGTCTTCCAGCTCGACTGTCGCGCCGAACACGATGCGGCCGTCGGCGTCGAGCGTCTTCGGGTCGATGATCTGCGCGTTGGACAGCTTGGCTTCCAGGTCGGCCAGGCGGCCCTCGATGAAGCCCTGTTTTTCCTTGGCGGCGTCGTACTCGGCGTTTTCCGACAGGTCACCCTGCGCACGCGCCTCGGCGATCGCCTGGATCACGGCAGGCCGTTCCACGGTTTTCAGATGCTGTAACTCGGCGCGCATCTTTTCTGCGCCCACGACAGTGATGGGAAATTTATTCACACGCTAACCTTTTCTTTCAGTGCAGGCGTTGATGTAGCGCCTGCAGGGAATACACCTCGAGTTCGTCGCCATGCCGCATGCCCATGCAGGCTGCATGCGCGCCAGCCAGGGTGGTGAAATACACGACCCGGCGTGACAGCGCCTCGGCGCGAATGGCGTAGGAGTCCTTCACCGCTTTCTTGTCTTCGACCACGTTGACAATGAAATCGATGTCGCCGTTTTTGATCATGTCGACGATATGCGGCCGGCCTTCCTTGACCTTGTTGACGATGGCCACCGGAATGCCCGCCGACTCGATCGCCTGCGCCGTGCCGCGGGTGGCGACCAGGCTGAAACCAAGGTCGAGCAGCGCCTGCGCAACCTCGACTATGGCGTCGCGGTCGCCCGAGCGCACGCTGACGAAAGCGCGGCCGCCCGGCTTTGGCAGCTCCGAGCTCGACGCCAGCTGCGACTTGACGAAGGCCTCGCCGAACGTGTCGCCCACGCCCATGACTTCACCGGTCGATTTCATTTCCGGGCCGAGGATGGTGTCGACGCCGGGGAATTTGCGGAACGGGAACACCGCTTCCTTGACCGAGAAATACGGCGGGATGATTTCTTTTTCGAAGCCCTGCGACTTCAGTGAGATGCCCGCCATCGCGCGCGCAGCGATCTTCGCCAGCGGCGCGCCAATCGCCTTCGACACATAGGGCACGGTGCGCGAGGCGCGCGGGTTCACTTCCAGCACGTAGACGGTGTCGCCCTGGATTGCGAACTGCACGTTCATCAGGCCGATCACTTTCAGCGCCTTCGCCATCGCCACCGTCTGGCGGCGCAACTCGTCCTGGATGTCATTCGACAGGCTGTAGGGCGGCAGCGAGCACGCCGAGTCGCCCGAATGCACGCCTGCCTGCTCGATGTGCTGCATGATGCCGCCGATCACCACCTGCTCGCCGTCGGACAGCGCGTCGACGTCGACCTCGATCGCGTCATTGAGAAAACGGTCGAGCAACACTGGCGACTTGTTCGACACCTTGACCGCTTCGGTCATGTAGCGGCGCAGATCGGCCTCCTCCCGCACGATTTCCATCGCGCGGCCGCCCAGCACATAGGACGGGCGCACCACCAGCGGGTAGCCGATTTCCTCGGCCATGCGGATCGCGCTCTCCGGGTTGCGCGCGGTGCGGTTGGGCGGTTGTTTGAGACCCAGGTCGTGCAGCATCTGCTGGAAACGCTCGCGGTCTTCGGCAGCATCGATCATGTCGGGGCTGGTGCCGATGATGGGCACGCCGTTCCGTTCCAGGTCACGCGCCAGCTTCAGCGGCGTCTGCCCGCCGTACTGCACAATCACGCCGAAGGGCTTCTCGATGCGGACGATTTCCAGCACATCTTCCAGCGTCAGCGGCTCGAAGTACAGGCGGTCTGAAGTGTCGTAGTCGGTCGACACGGTCTCCGGGTTGCAGTTGACCATGATGGTCTCGAAGCCGTTCTCGCGCAGCGCCAGTGCGGCATGCACGCAGCAGTAGTCGAACTCGATGCCCTGGCCGATGCGGTTCGGGCCGCCGCCCAGCACCATGATCTTCTTGGCGTCGGTGGGATGCGACTCGCATTCTTCCTCATAGGTCGAATACATGTAGGCGGTCTGCGTGGAAAACTCGGCCGCGCAGGTGTCGACCCGCTTGTAGACCGGATGCAGCGCCAGTTCGGTACGGCGTGCGCGCACCGCGTGCTGGTCGGTGCTCAAAAGCTTGCCCAGGCGGCGATCCGAGAAACCGGCGCGCTTCAACTGGCGCAGCTCGTCGCGGCCGAGATCGGTCAGCGCACGTCCGGCCAGCGAGGTTTCCAGTTCGATCAGGCCCTGGATCTGGTCGAGGAACCAGGGGTCGATTTTCGAGGCCGCGTGGATTTCCTCCAGGCTCATGCCGACGCGGAACGCATCGCCGACGTACCAGATGCGTTCGGGGCCGGGCGACATCAGTTCGGCTTCGATTTCTTCCTGATCGGTGGTCTTGGGGTCAAAGCCGTCGGCGCCGACTTCCAGCCCGCGCAACGCTTTCTGCAGCGACTCCTGGAAGCTGCGGCCAATCGCCATCACCTCACCGACAGACTTCATCTGCGTCGTCAGGCGGTCGTCGGCCTGCGGGAATTTCTCGAACGCGAAGCGCGGAATCTTGGTCACCACGTAGTCGATCGACGGCTCGAACGAAGCCGGGGTCGCGCCGCCGGTGATGTCATTCTGCAGTTCGTCGAGCGTGTAGCCGACCGCCAGCTTGGCCGCCACCTTGGCGATCGGAAAGCCGGTCGCCTTCGACGCCAGCGCAGACGAACGCGACACCCGCGGGTTCATCTCGATCACCACCATGCGCCCGTCTTCCGGGTTAATGGAGAACTGCACGTTGGAGCCGCCCGTTTCCACGCCGATCTCGCGCAGCACGGCCAGCGAGGCGTTGCGCATGATCTGGTATTCCTTGTCGGTCAGCGTCTGCGCCGGTGCCACGGTGATCGAGTCGCCGGTGTGCACGCCCATCGGATCGAAGTTCTCGATCGAGCAGATGATGATGCAGTTGTCCTTGCGGTCGCGCACCACCTCCATCTCGTATTCTTTCCAGCCGAGCAGCGATTCCTCGATCAGCAGCTCGTGCGTGGGCGAGGCCTCGAGGCCGCGCTCGCAGATGGCAATGAATTCGTCCTTGTTGTACGCAATGCCGCCGCCCGAGCCGCCCATCGTGAACGAGGGCCGGATGATCGACGGAAAGCCGAGCGCCGCCTGCACCTGCAGTGCCTCTTCCAGGCTGTGGGCGATCGACGAACGCGCCGAGCCGAGGCCGATCTTGGTCATCGCGGCCTTGAACTTTTCGCGGTCTTCCGCCTTGTCGATCGCTTCCTTCGACGCGCCGATCATCTCGACGCCGTATTTTTCCAGCACGCCGTGGCGGGCCAGATCGAGCGCGCAGTTGAGCGCGGTCTGCCCGCCCATGGTCGGCAACAGCGCATCGGGGCGCTCCTTGGCGATGATCTTTTCGACCACCTGCCAGGAAATCGGCTCGATGTAGGTGACGTCGGCCATGTCCGGGTCGGTCATGATCGTCGCCGGATTGCTGTTGACGAGGATGACCTTGTAGCCCTCCTCGCGCAGCGCCTTGCACGCCTGGGCGCCGGAGTAGTCGAATTCGCACGCCTGCCCGATGACGATGGGGCCGGCGCCGATGATGAGAATGCTTTTAAGGTCAGTGCGCTTGGGCATGGTCGGCCATCAACTTGATAAATCGGTCGAACAAATAGCTCACGTCGTGCGGGCCGGGGCTGGCTTCAGGGTGGCCCTGGAAGCTGAATGCGGGGGCGTCGGTACGCGCAATCCCTTGCAGCGAGCCGTCGAACAGCGAGACATGGGTGCTGCGGATATTGGCCGGAAGCGTCGCTGCATCCACCGCGAAGCCGTGGTTCTGGCTGGTGATCGCCACCCGCCCGCTGTCGAGATCCTTGACCGGATGGTTGGCGCCGTGATGGCCGAACTTCATCTTGACGGTTTTCGCACCCGAGGCGAGTGCCAGCAACTGGTGGCCGAGGCAGATGCCGAAAGTCGGCACGCCTGCAGCAACCAGCTCGGAAATCGCCTGGATCGCGTAGTCGCACGGCTCGGGATCGCCGGGGCCGTTGGAGAGGAAGATGCCGTCCGGCTTCAGCGCCATCGCCTCGGCCGCGGTCGCGGTGGCCGGCAACACGGTGAGGCGGCAACCGCGCTCGGCCAGCATGCGCAGGATGTTGCGCTTGACGCCGTAATCGAAGGCGACGACATGGAAGCGCGGTTCGGTTTGCTGGCCATAGCCGGCGCCGAGCTTCCACTCGGTTTCGCTCCACGTGTAGGACGCCGGCGCCGTCACCACCTTGGCGAGGTCCATCCCGGCCAGACCCGGGAAGGCGCGCGCGGCCTCGATTGCTTTCGCTTCGTCCACTGCGCCCGCCATGATGCAGCCGCTCTGCGCGCCCTTTTCACGCAGGATGCGCGTCAGCCGTCGCGTGTCGATGTCGGCGATCGCCACGATGTTCTGGCTTCTGAGGTAATCGGGCAGGGACTGGGCGGCACGAAAGTTCGAATGCAGGCGCGGCGCATCGCGTACCACCAGGCCGGCTGCGTGGATGCGGTCCGCCTCGACGTCCTCGGCATTGATGCCGGTGTTGCCGATATGGGGGTAGGTCAGCGTGACGATCTGGCGCGAATACGAGGGATCGGTGAGGATTTCTTGATAGCCGGTCAGCGCGGTGTTGAATACCACCTCACCGGTCGTGATGCCGTCGGCGCCGATGGACAGGCCGCGAAAGATCGAACCGTCAGCTAGAACAAGGATGGCGGGCTGGGCACGTGACAAGGAATACTCCGCTGGGCAAGAAATCGGGCGTGGCGCAGGTGACAAAATTCAGGCGAGCCGCTCGCGCGAACCCGCCTGAATTTGAATTGCCGAATTGTAGCCGATCCGGCGTCCGTCTTCAATGCTCGATGACGCTGGAAGCGGGCTTTTCCCGCCCCGGATCAGGCCTGAAGGTGCGCCAGCCCACCATCCATGTCGAGCTCGGTCAGCTCGGTAAAACCGCCGATGCATGTGCCGTCGACGATGATTTGCGGCACGGTACGCGCACCGTGGGTGACGACGGCAAATTCCTTCATCGCCTCGCGGTCGAGATCGATGCGGACTTCGTCGTAGCCGATGCCGCGCTTGTCGAGAAAGGCCTTGACCTTGACGCAGATGGGGCAGGTGCCGGTACTGTAGACCTTGACGGCATTCATGTTCGTTTCCTGTAGCTGGCGATTAATTGAGGTTCAGCACGTCGCGCATGTCGTACAGGCCCGGCGCACGGCCCTGCAGCCATTTGGCGGCGCGCAGCGCGCCCTGGGCAAAGGTGGCGCGGCTACTGGCCTTGTGGGTGAGCTCGACGCGCTCGCCGATGCCGGCGAACAGCAACGTGTGGTCGCCGACGATGTCACCACCACGTACCGTGGCAAAACCGATGGTCTTCGGATCGCGCTCGCCGGTCACGCCCTCGCGGCCGTAGACGGCGCAGCTGGCCAGATCACGGTCGATCGCACGCGCGACGGCCTGGCCCAGGCCCAGCGCGGTGCCGGATGGCGCATCGACCTTGTGGCGGTGGTGCGCCTCGATGATCTCGATGTCGTAGCCGTCTTCCAGCACCTGGGCCGCGAGTTCGGCCAGTTTCATCAACAGGTTCACACCCACGCTCATGTTGGGCGCAAACACGACCGGGATCTGCTGCGCCGCCGCCGCGATGCGGGCGCGGCCCGCCTCGTCGAAGCCGGTGGTGCCGATCACCAGTGGCACGCGGGCGGCCACACAGGCGTCTAGGTAGCCGAAGGTGGCTTCGGGACGGGTGAAGTCGATCAAGGCCTGCGCGCCTGGCAAAACCGCAGCGGGCTGATCGCTCACCTGGACCCCGCTGGCCGCGCCCCAGGCGGCGCCGGCATCGTGTCCCAGCAGCGGACTGCCGGGGCGGTCGAGGGCGGCATGCAGTACACAGTCGGCATCGGCGGCCACCGCTTCGAGCAGGGTCCGTCCCATGCGGCCGGACACGCCGGCAATTGCGGTCTGCATGGGCATTACGGAATCCCGCGCAGGATCGACACCACTTTTTCCTCGGCGATCAGCCAGCGGCCGTTACGCTCGACCATCCGCAATTGCTTGACGACAGCATCGCGATAGGCACCGGACTGGTAGAACTGATTGAAGGTCACGGTCACACCGTCTGCGCCCGAACGAGCGACCGACGGCGAATCGATCTTGAGGTCGATGTTCTGGGCCACGCCCAGCAGCAGGCGACGGCGCTTCTCCCAGTCGGCGCGGCTGCCGCCCCCCTGTGGGACGAAGCTGGCATCGTAGGCGGCGAGATAGGCGTCTTCGTCGCGTCGTGACCAGGCGGCCGCCCATTCATTCACGGCCTTCAGTACAGCTGCGTCGTCGGCTGGCACCGCGTTGGGATCGGGGAACGCAGGGATCACGTCCGGCTGGATTTGCATCACATTGGTTTCGGGCTGCAGGCTCAACTCGGCCCGTGGCCGCGGGTCGACATAGGCCGGCACATTCTTGGGGCTGGGCAGCGGCTGCACGATGCTGGAGCCGGTCGGCGCTTCTTGCGGGGTCGCGTCTGCGGCACGAGCCGCGACGGCCGGGGCGGCCACCGGTGCCGGAGCAGGCGTCAAGGCAGCGGGTGCCGGCTTGGCCACCGATGACGGCGTGGAGGCCACAGCGGCGGACGTCGGCGCGGCCAAGGGTGCAACAGGCGCCGCCTTCACCGGGGTGGCAACAGGTGCCGGCTCGGCGGCCAGCGCCATCGGCTGCACCTTCGGCTCGGTCGGCGCTACGGCGGCGACCCCGGGCTGCGGGGCGGCCGAGACCGGCTGGGGCTCGGCCGCCGGCTCCGGTGGCGGGGGCAGGTCGCCTTCGATGCGGGCCAGCGTATCGCCGTCAAAAAACAGCGTGATGCGCTTCTGCTCGGCCAACTTGCCCGCCTTGTAGAAGACGTAGACGTAGTCCCAGCGATCGGTACGGAACGGGTCGACCACCAGCGGCGTGCCGAGCAGGAAGCGCACCTGCGAACGGTTGAGGCCGGGCTTCAGGCGCGCGACATTCTCCTGATCGAGGGCATTGCCCTGCTGCACATCGATGCGATGGGGCCCGATTCGGGGGGTGGAACAGCCGGCCACCAGGCCCACGAGCAAAACGGAAATCAGGATATGACGCATAGCCGGGGAGTCGGAAAAATTGGGGCGATTGGGAAAAAACGTATCATAACGTATTCGCGTTTCCATTCTGGAGCCTCATTTGAGCAATCCATCCGACCTCAAGAGCATCGGCCTGAAAGCCACTCTGCCGCGCCTGAAGATCCTGGATCTGTTCGAGCAGAGTGAGAAGCGCCACATGACGGCTGAAGAGGTGTATCGCCTGCTGTCCGACGAGGGCCAGGACATCGGGCTGGCCACGGTCTACCGCGTGCTCACCCAGTTCGAGCAGGCGGGACTGCTGATGCGCCACCACTTCGACAGCGACAAGGCGGTGTTCGAACTCAACCAGGGCGACCACCACGACCATCTGGTCTGCATCCAGTGCGGCAAGGTCGAGGAATTCTTTGACGCCGAAATCGAAAAACGCCAGAACCGCATCGCCAAGGAACGCGGCTTTGCCATTCACGACCATTCGCTGCAGATCTACGCCGACTGCATCAAGGAAAACTGCCCCAACCGCAAAGCCGCCGATCCGCGTCACCGATAGGCATCCACCGCCGCGCACAGTTCCATCACGCCTTCGACCAGGCGCGGTGTCAACCGGTGCAGCCGGTCCGCATCCACCTGCACGAAAGCCTTGTTTTTCACCGCCGGCAGGTGGCTGAACGGCAGCCAGGCATGGCGCAGATCACGCGCGTCGCTGCTGCCCACGATCAATTCCGGTGCGCGCCCGAGCACGGCCTCGCGCGATACCGTCGGCGCCAGCGCCTGCAGATCGGCGAACACATTGTGCGCGCCGCAGCGCGTCAAGGCATCGCTGATCCAGTGCGTGCCGCCCACCGTCATCAGCGGCCGATCCCACACCTGATAGAACACGCGCAGCGGCGGCTGCCCCGCCCGCCCCCGCACCCTGGCCAGCCGCGCGGAATACGCCGCGGCGGCCGATTCGCCGGCCGCCGCATGTCCGCTAGCCTGGCCCAGCAGGCGCAGCAGGCGCGCCACGTCGTCGAGCCGGGTGGCGTGCGTATGCAACACCGGAAAGCCCAGCTGCTGCAGGGCATGGATGTCCACCGGGCGGTTGCCGCCGACCCAGACGACGATCAGGTCCGGCTGCAGCGCAAGAATGCGTTCAAAATGAATCCGGCTGTAGTCGCCCACGCGCGGCAGCGTGCGCGCCGCCGCGGGATAATCGCTGGCGCTGTCGACTCCCGCGATCTGCGCACCGGCGCCGACGGCGAATAGCAGTTCGGTGAGATGCGGCGTCAGCGAAATGATGCGTTGCGGCGGCTGCGGCAGTTCGAGCGTACGCCCGGCGTCGTCGACCAGCCGGATGGCGGTGGCCTGCACTGGCGCCGCCAGCAGCAGACACAGCCCGAGTACGAACCGACGGATCACCGCTCGACGCGCGCGCTGCCGTGAAAGATCAGGCTGGCGAGGCCGCCGTCGAAGCGCAGGCGCGTGAGCGTTGCGGTCGCCACCTCGATGCGGTAGGCGTGCTCCAGCGGGATATGCAACGCCCACGCCAGCGCCATGCGCATTACCCCGGCGTGCCCCACCAGCAGTACGTGCTGGCCGGCATGCTGCGCGAGCAGGTCGTCGAGCGCCATCGCCACCCGCGCATGGAAATCGGCCAGCGGCTCGGCGCCAGCCGGACGCGCATGGATCGGGTCGGTCTTGAAACGCGCCAGTGTGCCGGGCGCCTCCTGCTCGATCTCGGCGGCCGACTTGCCTTCCCAGGCACCGAAGCCGACCTCCTTCAGGCGGTCATCGAACTGCAGCGGCAGCGCATGCCGCGTCGCCAGCGTCTCGGCAAAGGCGCGGCAGCGCGCGAGCGGCGACGACACGATGCGCGTCCACGGCGCTGCGTCGCCCACCGCAGCGCGCATCTGCGCCCAGCCCTTGTCCGACAGCGGATCGTCGATCTGGCCGCGGTATTTGCGGCCGCCCACGGGTTCGCCATGGCGCATCAGGTCCAGCGTGGTTCCCGTTCGCAAGGCCGCCGATACATTGTCGACTGCGCCTCGCCGTGCTTCAGCACTGTCTTCGGCGTGTCTTCGCGTCTCGCCGCCCTTGAGAACGGGAACATCTTTCACACCAGCACCAGGTTGTCGCGGTGGATCAGCTCCGGCTCGTCGATATAACCGAGCTCGGCCTCGATCGCGCTGCTCGGCTTGCCGGCGATGCGGCGCGCCTCGCTCGCGCTGTAGTTGATGAGGCCGCGCGCGACTTCACGACCCGCGGCATCGACCACCGCCACCACTTCGCCGCGCTCGAATTCGCCGGTGACGCCCTTGACGCCGACCGGCAGCAGGCTCTTGCCGGCTTCGCGCAGCGCATGTACCGCGCCGTCGTCGAGCACGACGCCGCCGCGCAATTGCAGATGGTCGGCCAGCCACTGCCGGCGCGCGGCGAGCGGCGCCTGGCGCGCCACCAGCTGGCTGCCGATGGTCTCGCCGGCGGCCAGCCGCAGCAGCACGTTTTCCTCGTGTCCGCTGCAGATCACGGTATGGGCGCCGCTCCTCGCCGCGCGCTTGGCCGCCTGAATCTTGGTCAGCATGCCGCCGGTGCCAACGCTGCTGCCTGCCCCGCCCGCCATGCGCTCGAGCTCAGGGTCGCCGGCGTGCGCGTCCATCACCAGCGTCGCCTGCGGATCCCTGCGCGGGTCGGCGGTGTAGAGGCCCGTCTGGTCAGTGAGGATCACCAGGCAGTCGGCTTCGATCAGGTTGGTGACCAGCGCGCCCAGCGTGTCGTTGTCGCCGAGACGGATTTCATCGGTGGCGACGGTGTCGTTTTCGTTGATGATCGGCACCACCCGCAGCGCCAGCAGCGTGCGCAGGGTCGAGCGCGCATTCAGATAGCGGGTGCGGTCGGCGAGGTCTTCGTGGGTCAGCAGCACCTGCGCGGCATGCAGGCCATGGGTGCGGAATATCGATTCGTAAGCCTGCACCAGGCCCATCTGGCCGACGGCGGCGGCGGCCTGCAGTTCGTTCACCGCCTTTGGCCGCGCTTTCCAGCCCAGCCGGGCGATGCCCTCGGCAATCGCGCCGGACGACACCAGCACGACTTCCCTGCCCTGCCCGGCCAGTGCCGCGATCTGCCCGGCCCAGCGCGACAACGCGGCATGATCGAGCCCGCGGCCTTCGGCGGTGACCAGGCTCGAACCGACCTTGACGACGATGCGCCGGGCGTGTTTCACCACGGAATGCATCAGTGGAAGTCCACGCTCTGCCGCGGATTGCGCAGGTAGAACACGGCTTCCCGGGCATCCTTGACCGTAATGCCGTTGAAGCAGAAATGGTCCTCGAACAGCGCCTTACGGTGCGACAGCAGCGAGCGCAGCTTGATGCTCTCCCAGCCCGACTTGCGCGCCCGCGTCCAGCTGCCGTCAGGCTGGCCGTAAGCATAGGTGCGGTGCTCGGAGGTGACGCAGCGCATGCCTTCGAACAGGACGTTGCGGGCGCCGCCGGCGGCATCGATCACCACGGTGTAGCGCACCACTTGGTCTTCGCCGACGCTGATCGAGGCGGCATCGATGTAGTGCCGGTTGCGCGTGGCCGACGAGACATTGAACTCGATCAGGTTTTCCGCTATGGGCGTGGCCGGCAGCTGCGCGGCCAGTTCCACCCAGGGCCTTTCATTGGCATAGTCAAAATCGAACTGGCCCCACTCGGCGTGAACGGCAAGCGGCAGGCACAGCAGCAGTACGGAGAGGATTTTCATGCCCGGCATTTTATGGCTTCGGCCCCGCGATGTCTGCAGGAATATGGGCGCGCGCCATTTCCGTGACCTGTATCCCGTGACCTACTGGCGCTCCGAATAGATCGGCAGCGAGATGCGGAACGCCATCGCCAGCAGGCGCACGCCCAGCACGCATGCCATCCCCGCCCACGCCGCAATCACCGGCGACACGCCGAGTGCCTGCAGGCCCACCAGCCCCAGGGCGCCCGCCCAGGCGGCCGAGGCATACAGCTCGCCCTTCACGAAGACCAGCGGCACTTCGTTGCACAGCACGTCGCGCAGCACGCCGCCGACGACCCCGGTGATCACCCCGAGCAGGCTGGCCACCAGCCAGGAGGCGTTCCATTCGAGGGCGATCTGGGTGCCGACGATGGTGAACAGCGCCAGGCCGAGCGCGTCGGGAATCAGGAACAGCCGCGGCGGCAGACGCAGGCCGCGCACCGCAAAGAAGATGAGCAGCGTGGTCAACAACGCGACAACCAGGTAAACCTGATCGCTGATCCAGAATACCGGGCGCCCCAGCAGCACGTCGCGCACCGTGCCCCCGCCCAGTGCGGTGGCGGCGCCCACCATCACCACGCCGATCAGGTCCATGCGCTTGCGGCCGGCATCGAGCACGCCGGTCAGGGCGTTCACCGCGACGGCCGACATGCCGGCCCAGTACAGCAGGTTTTCCATGGTGGATCGTCCGAAAAAGGCGTGGGTGACGCCAGCTTGATTGATTCCAGGTCTCTCGGCAACCACTCCGCAGACCGCGTGAACACCCCGCCTGAACCGCATGTTGATGCGGTCGAAGAACAGGTGCCGCGATACAATCGACCCGACTTCCTGGGTCCTGCGAACCATCGAATGCTGCCCCCCTCCCTCAAACGCTACGCCTGGCTCTCCATCGCGGCGGCCCTGGCCACCATCCTGCTCAAGGGCTGGGCCTGGTGGCTCACCGGCTCGGTCGGACTGCTGTCCGATGCGCTCGAATCCTTCGTCAATCTGGCAGGTGCCATGATGGCCCTGGCCATGCTGACGCTGGCGGCGATGCCGGCAGATCAAAACCATGCGCACGGCCACGGCAAGGCGGAGTATTTTTCCAGCGCATTCGAGGGCTTCCTGATCCTCGTTGCCGCCGTCGCCATCGCTTACACAGCGATCGAACGCCTGCTCAATCCGCAACCGCTCGAAGCCGTGGGCATCGGGCTGGCGGTGTCGGTGGTCGCCTCGATCATCAACCTGGCCACCTCGCAGATTCTCATGGGGGTGGGCAAGAAGTACAGATCCATCACGCTGGAAGCCGATGCCCATCACCTGCGCACCGATGTCTGGACATCCGCAGGCGTCATTCTCGGCGTCGGCCTGGTGTGGGCGACCGGCTGGCTGTGGCTCGACCCGGTGATCGCGCTGCTGGTGGCGATGAATATCGTGTGGACCGGCTGGCAGCTGCTGCATCGGTCCGCTGCCGGACTGATGGACATCTCCATCCCGACTGAAGACATCGAGGCAATCGAAGCCGTGCTGGATCGCTACCGCAGTCAAGGGCTGGATTTCCATGCATTACGAACGCGCCAGGCCGGCAGCCGCGCCTTCGTTTCCCTGCACGTGCTGGTGCCCGGCGCCTGGAGCATCCAGCAGGGGCACGACTGGTCGGAACGCATCGAGGCCGATATCCGTCAGGCCGTGCCCTACGCCCACCTCACCACGCATCTGGAACCGCTGGAGGACCCGTTGTCGCTGGCGGACCAGGAACTGGACCGCTTCCCGGAATAGACACGGCGATCAGTGGCCGGTCATCGCCGCCCGGGTCCGCACCAGCTGGCCGTCGCGGTAGTCGGCAAAGGCCTGTTCGATTTCCTCGCGGGTGTTCATCACGAAGGGACCGTATTGCACCACCGGTTCGCCCAGGGGGCGGCCCGCCACCAGGATGAAGCGGGCGCCGGCAGCGCCGGCCTCGATGCCGAATGCGTCGCCCTTGCCCAGTACCGCCAGCGTATGCCGCGCCAAGGCGGTCCCGGCCAGCCGAGCATCGCCCTCGAAGACATAGACGAAGGCGTTGCGGCTGTCGTCGAGCGGCAGGCTGAAGGCGGCGCCCGCGTCCAGCGTGACGTCCAGATACAGCACGTCGGTGGCAGGGTCGTCGATAACGCCGCGGTTGCCGTTGTATTCACCGGCCAGTACGCGCACCCGTGCGCCCGCTGCCGTCACCTCGGGAATCGCCGCCGCCGAGAATTCCTGATAGGCCGGATCGGACAGCTTGTCGCGCGCCGGCAGGTTGATCCACAGCTGGAAGCCGCGCATCAGGCCGTCTGTCTGCTGTGGCATTTCGGAATGGATGACGCCGCTGGCCGCTTTCATCCACTGCACACCGCCGGCCTTGAGGTCGCCGCGATTGCCCATGCTGTCGCGGTGCTCCATGTGGCCGTCCAGCATGTAGGTGAAGGTGATGAAGCCGCGGTGCGGATGCTCGGGAAAACCGGCGATGTACTCGTCCGGATTGTCGCTGCCGAAATGGTCGAGCATCAGGAACGGGTCGAGGTTCTTCAGCGCCGGCGTGCCGATGCTGCGGTGGACCGTGACGCCGGCGCCTTCGGTCACTTCGAAGGCGGGGACGCGTTGACTGAGGGGACGCAGGGTCATGATGGACTCCTTATCTGTTGAATGAAGAGCGTGCGGGCTATGCGGCCGCACGGGCCGGCCAGTCGCGTTCGAGCAGCGCATCGATCTGCGCGGCGGCATCCTGGCGAGCGCGGTCGCCGCGCGCCATGCCCCGGTCGGCCGCGATCACTTCGATATCGCGCACGCCGAGAAAGCCGAGCACGAATTTCAGCCACGGCGTGGCGAAGTCGATCGCGCTGTCCACCTCGGTGCCGCCGGTTGCCACCACGATATAGACCTTCTTGCCTTCGAGCAGACCCTGCGGCCCGTTTTCGGTATAGCGGAATGTCAGCCGCGCGCGGGCGATCTGGTCGATCCAGGCCTTGAGGCTGGCCGGCACGCCGAAGTTGTATACCGGCGTCGCAATCACCCAGACGTCGGCCGCCCTCACCTCGGCCACCAGCGCGTCGGACCCTGCCAGCGTGTCTCGGTGCGCAGCAGTGCGCGCATCGGGATCGGTGAGATTGGCGGCCACCCAGTCGGCATCGACAAACGGCAGGCCCTGCGCCAGGTCGCGCCGCTGCAGGTCGAAGCCGGGCGCGTGGGCGGCAAGGCCGTCGAGCAGCCGGTCGGCGAGCTGGCGGGTGACCGAGCCCGCGACGCGGGCGCTGGCGTCGACGCGCAACACGCGCAAAGGGGACGGGGCAGAGATGGACGGACTTGCTTGCATGACATCGCTCCTGAATCGGACGCCAACATGGCGCGGTGATGTCATTATTGGTTTTGCTTTAACAAGAATAAAGATACAGTTATTGAATTATCTATTGCCAAATAAAGAACAATGGACCGACTCACCCAGATGCAGATTTTCGTCAGTGTGGTCGAGGCAGGCAGCATCACCGCCGCGGCCGAACGGCTGAACCTGGCCAAGTCCGCGGTCAGCCGCCGCCTGGCCGAGCTCGAGGCGCAGCTCGGCGTCTCGCTGATCCAGCGCACCACGCGCCGGCTCAATCTCACCGACAGCGGACGCGCCTACTACGAACGCTGCGTCGCCATCCTGGCCGACGTCGAGGACGCGGCCGCTGCGGTGTCGCAGGCGCACGGCGCGCTCAAGGGACGACTCAAGGTGGCGCTACCGCTGGCGTTCGGCCTGCTGCACCTGACGTCGCCGATCCAGGCCTTCATGACCCGGCATCCCGAGGTGCGGCTCGAACTCGATTTCAACGACCGCCAGATCGACCTGATGCAGGAAGGCTTCGACCTCGCCGTCCGCATCGCCACGCTGGAAGATTCCAGCCTCATCGCGCGCCGTCTGGCGCCGATCCGCCATGTCGTTTGCGCCAGCCCCGCCTACCTCGCGCGGCGCGGCACGCCGCGCGACGCGGCCGAACTGGCGCAGCATGACTGCCTGGCCTACAGTAACGTGCGCGACCCCGGCTTGTGGCATTACCGTGCGCCCGACGGCATGTCCGGACAGGTGCGGGTGCCGGTGCGGCTGGCGGCCAGCAGCGGCGACTTCCTCAAGTGCGCGGCCGTGGCCGGCGAAGGCGTGGTGCTGCTGCCCACGTTCTATATTCACGAAGCGGTCCGCACTGGCGAGCTGGTGACGCTACTGGCCGACCATGTCTGGCCCGAACTCGCCGCCTACGCCGTCTATCCCCCCACCCGCCACCTGTCGAGCCGCGCGCGTGCGCTGATCGATTGCCTGGCCGGTCATCTGGAAGGCGAGCCATACTGGGACCGCTGACGCACGCCTCGCAGCGCGCTTTATTCAAGTGGCTATTCAAGCGGCTTGCGAATCCGCGCCGGTGCCGGCTCAGCGCACTGCCCCAGCGCGATCACCAGCGCCGGCACCTCGCCCGGCGCCAGCGATAGGGATTGCGCCAACGCCGCTGCGTCGAACCCGCCGATCGGGCAGCTGCCCAGGCCCATGTGCGTTGCTTGCAACAGCATCTGCGCGGCGGCGAAATGACACTGCCCCTGCGCCCACGCCGCCAGCGGCGTGTCGCGACACAGCGCGCGGTAGGCGGCGTCAATCGGCGCCACCTCGCCGCCGCGCGCTTCCGCTTCAAAGCGTGCCCGCACATAGTCCGAATCGGGGTCGAGTGCGGCGACAAGCGCCACAATCACGATGAAGGCCGCGGCGCTGGTCGCCGCCGGCTGATCGAAGCAGGCACCGGCGATGCGCGCGCGCGGAGCCGCATCGGTCACCGGAATGAAACGCCACGGCTCCAGCCCGAAAGCCGACGGCGCCAGCCGACCCGCCTCGCAAAGCAGCGCCAGTTGCGTGGCCGTCAGCGGCCGGTCCGGGTGGAAAGCGCGGCACGCAAAACGTTGTTGAATCGCATCGAGCAGTTGCGGCATGGTGTGTCCCCTTGATCGTTCAGCCGGCGCCGCGTCTGCCCGCAGCGGATCACCTGCGCCAGGCACGCCAGGCCAGCGTATACGCCAGCGCGTTCACTGCCACTACGCCGAACCCCAACCAGATCTGAAATCCAGGCGTGAGCTGCGCGGGGTACAGCAGTGGCAGCAGGTAGTGCGCGACAAAGTCGCCGCTGTAGGCATCGCCGCCGCCGTGTATCCGCAGGCGGTTTTCGATCGGTGTCAGCGGACAGATACCGCCGCTGAATTCAATATAGGCGCCCCAGACCGCCGCGGGCAGGTGCAGCCAGACCAGCCGCGGCCAGCGACCAAGCAGGAAGCCGCCCGTCACGACAAAGACGACGAACGCCAGATGAACCACCACGAGCAGATCTGCCAGGACGTTTGCCATCCGGACCTCCGAATGCGTGGGATTTGCTAGCGCTGACCGCGCAGCGGCAGCACGTTTTCCGGCTGCGCGGCCGATAGCCAGGCGATGAACTCGGTACGCGGCATCGGCTTACCAAAGTAATAACCCTGCAGCACATCGACACCCAGGGTGCGCAGCAGGTCGGCCGTTGCCGCATCCTCGACGCCTTCGGCCACCGATTTCAGGCCGAGGGTCCGCGCGATCTGGATGATCGATTGCACCATCGGCAATCCTTTGGGTTCGTGCAAGCGACGAATGAAGGAAATATCGATCTTCAGCTCATCGACCGGAATGTCGTGCAATTGCGAGAGCGAGGAATAGCCGGTGCCGAAATCGTCGATCGCCAGCGCAAAGCCGGCGCTGCGCAGCGCTTCCAGACGTTCCGCTGCATGCTCGACATCGCTCAGCGCCACGCTTTCGGTAACCTCGAGCATGATGTCCGACGGCTGCAGGCCGAAGCGCGCCAAATCGTCAAGCATCTGCTCGGCCAGCGATGCGATGAACAGCTGCCGCTTCGACATGTTGATGGCAATGTGCAGGTCGGCGTGGCCGGCGGCCTTCCAGTCGCGCAAGGCGGCGAGGCCTGCTTCCCAGATCTGGTGGCCGAGTTCGCGGATGAGGCCGATGTTTTCCGCCATCGGAATAAAGGTCGTCGGGCTGACCCAGCCCAACTCGTCGTCGTGCCAGCGCGCCAGCACCTCGGCGCCGATACAGCGCCCGCTGTCTGCCGCGATCAGCGGCTGGAACCAGGCTTCGATCCGGCACCCGTTGATGGCGCTGGCGAGCTGACTCTGGATATAGAGTTCCTGCCGGCCCTCGTCCTTGTCGTGCATGTCGCTGTAGTAGCAGACCTGGTTGCGGCCCTGCGCCTTGGCGTAGAACATCGCGCGGTCGGCCTGCGAGAACAGCAGGCTCATGTCGGCGCCGTCATCCGGAAACACGCTGACGCCCATGCTGAAGGTAATGCGGATGTCGTTGCCCGCGATATGCTGCGGCGCCTGCACGATGCTGCCCAGCTTGTGCGTCACCTCGCGCACGGTTGCGGGCGAGCGCATGTCCGGCAGCAGCAGCACGAACTCATCGCCACCCCAGCGCGCCAGCGTGTCGCCGGCACGCAGCGCGCCGCGCAGAGTGTCGGCAAATGCCACCAGCAGCGCATCGCCCGCCTTGTGGCCGAGCGAATCGTTGACGGTCTTGAAGTTGTCGATGTCGATAAAGCACACGGCGGCGCAGTGCCCGCTGCGCTGCGCCAGTTGCAGCGCCACCTTGAAGCGGTCTTCCAGCAGCACGCGGTTGGGCAGGCCGGTCAGCGCGTCGTGCAGCGCCATGTGGCTGATCTGCCGCTCGTGCTGGAAGCTCTGGGTGATGTCGCGGATGACGCCGCGGATCGCCACCAGCGTGCCGCCCGCATCGCGGTAGCCGATGAAGCGCGCCTCGGCCCACTCCTCCCGGTTGGCGTCGACGTTCAGGCGCAGGCGCATGCTGGTCTGGTTTTTCCGTGCGGTACGCAGCAGTTCGCACTGGGCGCGCAGCGCGTCGATATCGTCGCCGTGGACGAATTTCGTCAGCGTCATGCCGACCGAGTCGGCGCGACGGCACAGGCGTGCCCAGCCCGGGCTGGCATGGAGGATGCGACCGTCGAAATCGAGATCGAGCACCGCCTCGTCGAGCATGGCGAGTGTTTCCATATAGATTTTCTGCTCGGCCTCGCGGCGCTCCACTGCCGTGGCAAAAGCCTCGAATGCACCCGCCAGTGCGGCGATTTCATCGCTGCGTACCCGCGTTGGCGCCAACCGCTGTGCGACGTCGGCCGCCCTCGCCTGTCCCGCCGCGTAGTCGTCGAGTGCGCTGTCGACCGCCTCGATCCGCCGCACGGTCACCGACAACCAGCGCCACAAGCCCAGCCACAACAGCACGGTCAGCGCGGCGATCGCCGTCGCCGCAAGCCCGAGAATCTGCCAGGCTAGTTGCGTGCCGCCCACCACCCGGTAGGCCTTGATGTGCACCCGTTCCGGCCCGCGCTCCACCGGCCAGGGCAGATCCACGCCGATATACCGCTGCTCGCCTATCCTGACCGTGTCGTGGCGCATCAGGGTTTCGGGCTGGGCTGGCTGCGGATGCGAACGTACCCGTTCGCGACCGTCCATGAACGCCACCAGATGGACTTCCGGGATCAGCAGCCGGCGCAGCGTCTCGGTGTTGAGCGGGCGGAACAGCAGCAACTGGCCCTGCCCTTCGGGACCGAGCCAGATCGGCACCTGGAACACCCGGTAGATTTCGTCGTGCGAGGGCACCAGCAGCCATTCCGCATCGGTGATGTCGCGCACATCGATGGCCTGGGCAATCGGTCCGTAGCGATAACGGACATCCCCACCCGGACCGACGACCAGCATCGTGGGAAACTCGAGGAATGCCCACTGCGCATTGAGATAGGCGCTGAGCCGCGGCGCCGTGCCGGGTGTATTGGTTTCGAGCAGGCGTGAAAATTCCAGACGGCTGACCACCTGGTCGGCACTTGCCTGCCAGGACGCTTCCAGGCGGATCAGTTGATCGCGATAGTAGTCGTGCGTGGCGCTCCGGTTCTGCGCAACTTCCCGTCCCTCGATCACATAAAAGGACGCAAAGCCCGCCACGGCAAGAATGACCGAAGCCACCAGCGCCACCAGCAGCAGATGCGCCAGCGCCTGTCCGCGCAGGCGCGAGAAGCCTGTCTGCAGCCAGCCTTTCAGATCAGTCCGATCGCGGGTCATCCACCTAGCGCAGCCAGCGCGCGTCGATTACGGTTGCGATGTCGCGCCCGGCCGGCATCGACAGGCCCACGGATTTCATGAACAGCCGGGTGGATGCGATTTCGGCGGGATCGAAACGGCCATCCCGGCTGTAGAAATTCGGCAACCTGCCCAGCGCCTGTACGATGTCGGCCCGCTGCGCCGCATCGGCAATCCCCAGGCGCAACGGGATCTGTTCGCGCGGCACCTCGTGTATCCATGTCAGCGCGCGACGCAGCATCTGCACCATCTTGCGCGGCGCTTGCGGGCGCGCCTCCAGCGTAGCCGGCGCCGCCGCCAATACCGCGCGAATATGGGTGCTGCCCGCCAGTTGAACCGGATTGCCGGGGTCGTACAAACTGGCAATCCGAACGCCGAGACCTTCGCGGACCAGCGCACCGGAGTTGGGCTCCTCGCAGAACACCGCGTCGGCAACTTCGCCCGCCAGCGCGCCGTGCACTCCTTCGTAATTCTGGGTGATCGGCACCCAGCGGACTTCCTGCGGGCGGACGCCATGGGCGCTGACCCAGTGCTCGGCCAGCAATTGCAGATAGGTCTTGGTCGAGACGCTGCCCATCGGCACCCCCACGCTATGCCCGCGCAGGTCCTTGAGGCTGCGTATCTTCGTCGCCAGCGCCTTGCGCACGACAATGCCGTAGGGCGGCGCGCCGCTCGACAATGTGGCGATGGCCACGATGTCCCGGTGTCGGGCAATGAAGTTCGGCAGGATCGGCAGGCCCGTACCGGCGAAGTCGGCGTTGCCGGCCAGCATGTCCTCGGCGGCGAGCACGCCCGAGGGCAGGTGGCGGATGGCGAGGCGCACGCCGAGTTCGCGGTCGATGCCGAGCACCGGGATCAGTTCGAGCGGGAAAAACGGCATCAGATGCGGGCCGGGAATATTCAGACGAATGATCTCGTCGCCTGCCGCCTGCAGCGGCCTCAGCGACGCCGCCATGCCAAGCGCGCCCAATCCTGCCAACGCCCGCCTGCGCGACATGCCCATATGCGTCCCCTTTGTCGTTTTCATTCTGGCTCGCGCAGAATGGCATGGCTGCCAGGCAAGCGCAAGCCCGCAGCCCCGGAAAGCCGGGGCTGCGGGCTTGCACTGTCGTTCAGGTATTGGCGTAGATGTAGTCCCGGTTGAAGGGATAGTTTGTCTGGCTGCCGGCGACGCCCTTGCCGGCGAGCACCTGCCATAACTCCATCCAGCCCCGGTCGAACGCATGGGCCGAGCCCGCCATGTAGATGCGCCAGATGCGGTATTTCTGTTCGCCGATCAGCCGCTGCGCCGATTCGGCGTGCTGCTCAAGCCGGGTCACCCAATGCCACAGGGTCTTGCCGTAGTGCGGGCGCAGGTTTTCTGCGTCCAGGCATTCGAGTCCGCTGACTGCGGCGGCGCGCAGCACTTCGGACGCGTGTACCAGCTCGCCGCCGGGGAAGACGTAGTCCTCGATGAATTCCGCAATGCCGCCGCCGAGCCCGCCGGCATCCGGCGTGGCCGTGGTGATGCCGTGATTGAGCACCAGACCACCCGGCTTCAACAACGCGTGGATCTTGTCGAAATAGGCCGCAAGATTGGCGCGGCCGACATGCTCGAACATGCCGACGCTGGCGATCTTGTCGTAGCCACCGTGTTCGGGCACGTCGCGGTAGTCCATCCTGCGAACCTCGACCCGGCCGGCGAGTCCGCGCGTCGCGATCTGCTCGCTTACATACGCATGCTGATCATCCGACAACGTGATGCCAACCGCACGCACGCCATAGCGCTCGGCCGCGTGCAGGATCAGCCCGCCCCAGCCGCAGCCGATGTCGAGAAACTGCTCGTCAGGCTTGAGGTCGAGCTTGCGACAGATATGGTCGAGCTTGGCTTCCTGCGCGGCGTCGAGGCTCATGTCCGGGGTCTTGAAATAGGCGCAGGAATAGACGCGACGCTTGTCCAGCCACAGACCATAGAAATCATTGGATACGTCATAGTGGTACTGGATGTTCTTGCGGTCCTTGCTGCGCGTATGCCGCCACCACTTCCAGCCTTCCGAGCCGCTCTTCGGCGCGCAACTGCCTGCGTTACACAAACGGTCGCCGAGCGCGAGGATGTCACGCACGTTGCCGATCAGGTCGAGGTGGCCCTCGACATAGGCACGCGCCAGCGCGCCCAGGCTGGGGTCGGCCATCGCCTTGAGACTGGCCGCTTGATGCAGCCGCACCCGCACCGCGGCATCGTCAATGGCGCCGACCTGCTCGCCATTCCAGAATTCGACCACGAACGGCAGGCCGGAAGCCTCCACCCGCCGCCGCACCTGATGAACCAGCAGTTGATCCAGCATCGCACTCTCCTTTTCAGGCTGGCGATGCGTTGTCCTTGTCGTTATGACCGCCTTGAAATCACTTTAGGTCAAATCCACGACAAGTGCAGCACGGGTATTGTCCGCCAGCGTCATCGGCGCCACCGGATAGGCGGCCAGATCGATGCCCATGCGAATCGGGCTGCCACCCTTGACGGCTGTGATCGAGGTGGCGTCGAGTTCGAAGCGCAGGAAATGCACCGCCGATGTTTTCTCCTCGTTTTCGCGCTCCATGTCCTCGTCGGCGATGGCGAACACCTTCGGCTGGTCGGCCACCTGCACCCACACGCGGTCCTCGATGCCCTTCAGTTTTTCCAGCGCGAGCTTGCGCGCATCCGGATCGGAGTACTGGATCATCATCGTGGCCTTCCAGTTGCTGCCATCCGGCACCAGCGGATTGTAGGCATCGAGTTCGTCCTGGATGCCGGCGTCTTCGAACGTGCGCTCGGCGCGCAGCATTTCCTGGATCTGGTAACGCATGGTTTTCTCGTCCTCGAAAATCAGCGTGACGTGGTCGCCCAGCTCGACCATGCGGTTCTTCTTGTGCGCCATGATTTCGGCGCGCATTTCGGGGCGCACCTTGGCGTAGCTTTCCAGGCTCATCAGGCTGTCACGGGTAATGTGCGGCATGTTCATATCTCCTAGCGAAAGGTTTTACTCAAGACCATAGGCGATGCGCAGCAGCGTGATCGGATGCTGCTTCTGCGCGGTGGCGGTTTCGCCCATGCCCTGCAGGATGTGACGCGCGGCAATCGCGCAGTCGGAACTGACATAGTCGGGTTGCGGCTCGGCCATCTGGCGGAACACCGGCTTGCCGATCTTCATCGACTTGTCATAGAACTCGCTCTTCACGCCCCAGGTGCCGTCGTGGCCCGAGCAGCGCTCGACCATGGTCACCGTGGCGCCGGCCAGCTGCAGCGCGTCGCGCGTCTTGTTGCCGATGTTCTGCACCCGCTGGTGGCACGGCACGTGGTAGGCCACCTTGCCGAGTGGGCTGTTGAAATCGGTCTTCAGGAGGCCGTCGACATTGCGAGCCATCAGGTATTCAAACGGATCCCACATCGCCTCCTTCACCGCCTGCACGTCGGCGTCATCGGGGAACATCAGCGGCAGCTCCTGCTTGTACATCAGCGTGCACGACGGTACCGCAGTGAGAATCGCGTAGCCTTCGCGCGCCAGCTTGGCCAGGTGCGGGATGTTGGTTTCCTTGAGCTTTGCCACCGCGTCGAGGTCGCCCAGCTCCAGCTTGGGCATGCCGCAGCAGGCTTCCTTCTCCACCAGCACGGCGGGGATTTCGTTGTGCGCCAGGAGCTTCAACAGGTCGTGGCCGATGCCGGGCTCGTTGTAGTTGACATAGCAGGTCGCGTAGATCGCCACCTTGCCGGGCGTCTTCTCGCCGGCCTTCACCGCGAAATCGCCGCGCGGCTTCGCGGTGGAACGGAACTTGGCGCTGTCGTATTCGGGCAGCTTGCGGTCGGGGTGGATGTGCAGCACGCTGTCGACGATCTTCCTGATCGGCGCGCTCTTCAGGCTGGCGTTGACCGCCTGCACCACCACCGGAATCGAGGCGAGCTTGCCCATCGCGTCTGTGCTGGACAGAAGCTTGTCGCGGAAGCTCGTCTCGCCCTTCTTGTACTTGATGGCCTTGGCGCGCAGCATCGTATGCGGGAAATCGAGGTTCCACGGATGCGGCGGCACGTAGGGACATTTGGTCATGTAGCAGAGATCGCACAGATAGCACTCGTCGACCACCTTCCAGTAGTCGGCCTTGGCCACGCCGTCGACTTCCAGGGTCGAGGACTCGTCGATCAGGTCGAACAGGGTCGGAAACGCGGTGCACAGCGACACGCAGCGGCGGCAGCCGTGGCAGATGTCATAGATGCGCTCAAGCTCATGATTGAGCTTGTCTTCGTTGTAGAAATCCGGGTTTTTCCAGTCGAGCGGGTGGCGGGTCGGGGCTTCGAGGCTGCCTTCACGTGTGCTCATGCGAACTCCAGTTATCTATGTTCTTTAAAAATCAGCGCCAAAAAAAGCGGGCCGCAACCGACCCGCTTTTTGGCTGGGCAAACTTACGCGCCCAGGGTGTCCAGGGTTTTCTGGAACTTGTTCGCGTGCGAACGCTCGGCCTTGGCCAGCGTTTCGAACCAGTCGGCGATTTCGTCGAAGCCTTCCGAACGCGCATCCTTGGCCATGCCCGGGTACATGTCGGTGTACTCGTGGGTTTCGCCCGCGATCGCGGTCTTCAGGTTGTCGGCGGTGGGGCCGAAGGTCATGCCGGTGGCGGGGTCGCCGCACTTCTCCAGATACTCCAGGTGGCCGTGCGCATGGCCGGTTTCGCCTTCGGCGGTGGAGCGGAACACAGCGGCAACGTCGTTATAGCCTTCCACGTCAGCTTTTGCTGCGAAGTAGAGGTAGCGGCGGTTGGCCTGCGATTCGCCGGCAAAGGCGGCTTTCAGATGGTCTTCGGTTTTTGAGCCTTTGAGTTGCATAACCTGATCTCCTTGATTCGTTGGACATGCTTTTCAGCACTGATGAACCCCGCCCGTCACAGCGTCTTCAGCCTGGGCTTTATAGCACTTTGACGCGCGAGGGTATCCGGTTTTTAGACTTAGTCTAATACCTGAACGAAGAATAAACCCGCTGCGATGACGCTGTCAACCTCGCGCCGATTTTTGCCGGAGAAAAGAATGATCGCCCGGGCCGCGCGCTGGAAACGCACGGTCCGCATCCCGAAGGCGTGACCTTGGCTGCGGCATGGGATTGCATCCAGGAGCGGCCGCTTGAAGGTAAACTCGTCGGCTACAGGAGAGCTGCCATGAGTGCTGACAAAACCCGGACCGACGCCGAATGGCGCGCCGAACTGAGGCCCGATCAATACCGCATCCTGCGCGAGCATGGCACCGAGCGCGCCTTTACCGGGCAATACTGGGACCACCACGAAGCCGGCGAATACCGCTGCGCTGCCTGCGGCGAAGCGCTGTTTTCGTCCACCGCCAAGTTCGATTCGGGCACCGGCTGGCCAAGCTTTTACCAGGCGCTGAATGCCGATGCCGTTGCGGAAAAGCACGACAGCAGCCACGGCATGGTGCGCGTCGAGGCATTGTGCCGCCGCTGCGGTTCGCACCTGGGCCACGTCTTTCCCGACGGCCCCGCCCCCACCGGCCAGCGCTACTGCATCAACTCGGCCTCGCTCAGCTTCCAGAAAAAGGACTGAGCCTTGCATATCTTCGACGCGAACGTCACGGCCATCACCGCCGCCACGCCCAGCATTCGCGCCCTGCGTCTCGCCATTCCCGACCCCGCCTTCCGCTTTTTGCCGGGGCAATGGGTGGACCTCAGCATCGAGATCGATGGCGCGACACAGACGGCCGGCTACTCGATCACCACCTCGCCGATCCATCCCGGCGAAATCGAACTCGCAATCAAGGCCAGCGCGCGTCATCCGGTGGCGCGCTGGGCCCATGAGCATGCCGCGGTCGGCGACCGCGTGCGCGTGAGCCAGGGCCAGGGGCCGTTCGTCTATCTGCCGGAAATGAGCGACAACGTGGTGCTGATCGGCGGCGGCGTCGGTATCACCCCGCTGCTGTCCATCTTCCGCCACGTGCGCGACGCCGGCCTGCCGACGCAGGCGCATCTGGTCTACAGCGTATCGGACAGCCGCGAAATCCTGTTCCGCGACGAACTCGATGCCGCCGTCCGCAACCACGAAAACCTGCACGTCAGCATCACGGTCACCCAGCCCGATCCGTGCTGGCACGGCCTCACCGGCCGCATCGACCCGGTCAAGCTGCACGCGCTCGACGTGCCGGACGATACGCTGTACTACCTGTGCGGCCCCAAGGGCATGGTCGAGGACATGAGCACGCTGCTGCATGACCTCGGCGTGCCGATGAACCGCATCATTTTCGAGAAGTGGTGGTAGGGTGTTTCTGCCGCCACATCGACCCTGTAAGGAAACGCCATGCACCTGATACCGCTCTTCGCCGCCCTCGCCTTTTCCACCCTCGCCAGCGCCGGCCCCAATGACGTCGTGCGCCCTCACCCGCCGCAAAAAATCCACGCCGATACCTACGTGATCCACGGCCCGCAGGGCGTCCCGTCGGTGGAGAACCAGAGCTTCATGAACAATCCGGCCTGGATCGTCACCGCCGACGGCGTGGTGCTGATCGACCCGGGTTCGAGCGTGCAGGCCGGCCGCATGGTGGTGGCGCAGCTGAAGAAAACCACCCAGAAACCGGTCACCCACGTCTTCATCACCCATGTGCACGGCGACCACTGGCTTGGCAATCAGGCAGTGCTCGAAGCGTGGCCGAACGCCACCCTGATCGCTCACCCCGACATGATCAAACAGGCAAAGGAAGGCGCCGACAAATTCTGGCTCGACCTGATGTCGAACCTGACGAAGGGCTACACCGATGGCACCCGCGCAGTGATCCCGACGGTCGAAGCGGCCGACGGCCAGCAATTCAAGATCGGCGGCAAGACCTTCCGCATCCATTCCTCAGACGACGCGCACAGCAAGACCGACCTGATGATCGAGATCGTCGAGGACAGCACCCTCTTCACCGGCGACAACGTGCTCAACCGCCAATCGATGAACCTGCGCGACGGCACCTTCAAGGGCGTGATCAAGGCCACCCAGCGCGCGTACGACCTCAATGCCAAGCTCTACGTGCCCGGCCATGGAAAGACCAGCAGCAACCGCACTTTCATCGCCGACCAGAAGGCGTATTTCGACATTTTGTTGAAAGAAGTGCGCCGCATGTACGACGAAGGCAAAAGCGACTTCGAGATGAAGCCGGTGCTCGCCGAAAAGCTCAAGGCCTACAAAAACTGGGAAGAATTCGACGCCAATCTCGGCCTGCAGATCAGTCTGGCGATTCTGGAAATCGAACAGGAATAAACCTCACCCGCAGCGCACGCTGCGGGTTCAATCCGGATTCAGTCGTGCAGCCGCGTCACCGTGGCGGCTAGACCGGCATGCCACGATCCATCCAGGCTCACCCACTCGGCGCGCTCGCCCAGCATGCGGACCACGCCGGGACGGCGATTGTCGCCGTTGTCGGAAAATTCGAAGCGGTAATCGCGCTGAAACCTGAGCTGACCGCTGCCGTCGCGCGCCAGCCGGATCCGCCGCAGAGAGACGCTGTCATCGAGGAGCTGCACGGCGGCGTCGGTGCAGGCGCGGCGGCTGACTGCCACCGCCTGTTCGCGCGCCTGCATGCCGGCATACCAGTACCAGGCGCCGGCACCAAAGAGGCCCAGCAGCAGGACTTCCCAGCTCACTGCCCGGCGGCGTCCGGCTTGACCGGGCTGCGGAACAGCGCCGCCACGGGTTTCTTCTGCGTCGGGCGCGGCCGTGCGGGTGCGCTGGCGTTTGTCGTCGCTTCGCCCGGCACATAGGGTGCATCGAACAGCGCGTCGCGCGACGCCGCAGCCGGGCGCGGACGCGGCGCCGCGCGTTCAGGACGTTCGGCCTGACGCTCCGGCTGGCGCTCGGTATGCCGCTCCGGCGCGCGCTCCGCATGACGCTCCGATGGGCGCTCATGGCGCGGTGGGCGCGATTGATACGCCGGCACGTCGGCCGCGCCTGGCTCGAAACCGGGCACGATGGTCGGCTCGATGGCGTTGCCGATGAGCCGCTCGATGTCCTTGAGGTAGCGCGTCTCCGATTCGCTCACCAGCGAGATCGCCTCGCCGAAAGCGCCGGCGCGGCCGGTGCGGCCGATGCGGTGCACGTAGTCCTCGGCGTTGTGCGGCAGGTCGTAGTTGACGACGAAGGGCAAGGCCTCGATGTCGAGGCCGCGCGCGGCAACGTCGGTGGCGACCAGCACGCGGATGCTGCCGGCCTTGAAGGCGTCGAGCGCCTTGATGCGTTCCTGCTGCGTCTTGTCGCCGTGGATCGCATCGGCGTGAATGCCGACCTTGTTGAGTTCGTTGGCAAGCCGGTTGCAACCCAGTTTGGTTCCGGTGAACACCAGCACCTGGCTCAGTTCGCGGCTCTTGATCAGGTGCGCCAGCAGCTGTCGCTTGCGCTCGTGATGCACCGGGTGCACCACCTGGGTCACCGTCACCGCGGTCTCGTTGCGCGCGACTTCGATGAAGGTCGGGGTGTTGAGGATGCTGTCGGCCAGCTTGCGGATTTCTTCCGGGAAGGTGGCCGAGAACATCATGTTCACCCGCTGCGTCGGCAGCAGCGCGACGATGCGCTTGAGGTCGGGCATGAAGCCCATGTCGAGCATGCGATCGGCCTCGTCGAGCACCAGCGTGTTGACCTGATTCAGCATCAGCGTCTTGTTCTGCACGTGGTCGAGCAGGCGGCCGGGCGTCGCCACCAGGATCTCGATACCGGTTTTCAGGATCGGGATCTGGGTGTTGATGTTGACCCCGCCGTACACCACCAGCGAACGCACGGGCACATGCCGGGTGTAGGACTTGATGCTCTCCTCGACCTGGATCGCAAGCTCGCGGGTCGGGGTGAGGATCAGCGCGCGAATCGGATGTTTGGCCGGCGAGGTGCCGGTGTTGGCAAACGGCAGCAGGCGCTGGATCAGCGGCAGCGCGAACGCCGCCGTCTTGCCGGTGCCGGTCTGCGCCGCGCCGAGAATGTCGCCGCCCTGCAGCGCCAGCGGAATCACCTGTTCCTGGATCGGCGTCGGGGTCGCGTAGCCCATGTCGTCGAGGGCACGCAGGATGTCGGGGGCAAGCCCGAGTTCAGCAAAAGTCGTCAAAGCCTTATCCAATCAAATCCCGTCGTCTGACAGGCCACTCGCACGTCGTCGTCCGCACAGCCCAGCACCTGCGCCAGCGCGCGCTGCGCCAGCGCGGACGTGTTGTTCTTTCTGGAGACGTGTGCGGCCATCACGTATTGTAATTTTTCGTGCTTCAACGTATCCAGCAAGGCTGCCGACTGGCCATTTTCCAGATGGCCGAAGCGGCCGCCGACGCGCCGCTTGAGGCTCGTGGGATACGGTCCGTTTTCCAGCATCGTCGCATCGTGATTGCATTCCAGCACCAGCGCATCGACGCCGGCCAGCATGGCCTCGATGTGCGGCGTGCTGCAGCCGGTGTCGGTCAGCACGCCCAGCCGGCGGTTGCCGTCGCCGAAGACATACTGCACCGGTTCGCGCGCATCGTGCGGCACTGGATAGGGCTGGATTTCCATCCCGTCCACCGCGAAGGCGGCATGGCTGTCGATCACCTGCACCGCCACGCCATCGAGGTCCTGCGCCATGGCCAGCGTGCCCGCGGTAAGCCACACCGGCAACTTGTGCCTGCGCGCCAGCCGCCCCACCCCACCGATATGATCGCTGTGCTCGTGGGTCACCACGATGCCGGCCAGGTCGGCGGGCTGCAGCCTGAGGCGGCTCAGCCGCGCCACGCTGTCGGCGAGGCCAAAGCCGCAGTCCATCAATACCCGGGTGGCGCCGGCCTCGACCACCAGGCCGTTGCCCTCGCTGCCGCTGCCCAGGCACGCAAACCGCATCAGGCGGATTCCCGCATCACTTCAGCTCTTTGTGCAGCAGGTTGATGATGCGGGTCCGCGTGCTGGGATCGACCGGCTTGCCGTCGGCACCGCTGACGCTGACACGGCTTTTCTCGCCGGCGTCGTTGACCACGATCTGCAATTGCGGCGAGGCCTGCTCCTTCTTGCTGCGCCAGAACGCGAACTTGGCCAGGATGCCTTCGTCACGCTTGCTGTCGTTGTCGATCTCGGGATCGATATAGCGCACGAAATAGACACCCTTGGAACGGTCGCGATCTTCCACCGCAAAGCCGACACGGTCGAGCGCGAGGCCAACACGGCGCCAGGCGCGGTCGAAGTTCTCGTCCATTTCCAGTATCGTCGCGCCGCCTTCGCTGAGCACGCGCGCCATTTCCGGCGTCTGCTGCCGGGCCATCAGCGTCTGCGCGCGGTTTTCCTCGACGCCAAAGCGCAGCATCAGGCGGCGCAGCATTTCCGCCTCGAGTTCGGGATCGGCCGGGCGCGGCTGCCACACGGTACGGTCCTTGTTCGCGGAATCGTAGACTTCCATCATGCCGCGGTGGCTGACGTAGATTTCGGTGCCGGTGCCGCTGCTTTCGATACGGGTGCGGAACTTGTCGCGCTCGGCGGTCGAGTACATACCGTCGATCACTCTGCCGATGGTGCGGCGGATGATGTCCTGCGGGATCTTGGCGCGGTTCTCGGCCCAGTCGGTTTCGATCACGCCGGTTTCGGGCGACTCGAGGTTGACGATGAAGCCGGTCTCCTGCCAGAAGTCCTTGATCACCGGCCACACCTGCTGCGGCGTCGCCTGCACCACCAGCCAGCGCTGGCTGCCGGCGCGTTCGATGCGCGCCGTGTCCTGCGCCGGCAGCAGCGTCTGCGTCCCGGCAGGCGCAACCTTGCGCTCCTGGCTGTAGGTCGACAGCGTGGCGGAGCCGCTGCCCTGCGTGTCGGGCACGGCATAGCGGTTGTCACCGGTCGGCGCGGTGAGGTCGGGTGGCACTTCCAGTGTCGGCAGCTTGCCGGCCGATTTGTAGTCGATTTTTTTGGACTCGATGATGCCGCAGCCCGAAGCCGTCAGCGCGATCATCAAAAACAGGGGCAATAAACGCATAAGGTGTCCTAAAACGTAAGGCTACTCAAACCGGCATGACGCATCGCGTCACGCTAGATCAATTGGGCGTGACGCAAGGCGTCACGAACGGTGTCATGCAATCCGGCAGACAGCGGGGTCATCGGCAGGCGCAGACCGGACGGGATCAGACCCAGTTCGGCGCACGCCCACTTGACCGGAATCGGGTTGGCTTCAACAAACAGCCTGCTGTGCAGCGGCAGCAACGCATTGTTGAGTTCGCGCGCACGCGCGAGGTTCCCCTCGAACGCCGCCACACACATCTCGTGCATCATTTTCGGCGCCACGTTGGCGGTGACCGAAATCACGCCATGACCACCTAGCAGCATGAAAGGCATGGCCGAGGCGTCGTCGCCGGTATACAGCAGAAAATCCTTCGGCGCGCGACGTACCAGATCGGCCGCGCGTTCCATGTTGCCGGTGGCGTCCTTGATACCGACGATGCCGGGCACCTGCGCCAGGCGCAGCGCCGTGTCGTTCGACAGATCGGCCACCGTGCGTCCCGGTACGTTGTACAGGATCAGCGGCAGGTCGACCGCCTCGGCGATTTTCTTGTAATGCTGGAACAGACCTTCCTGCGTCGGCTTGTTGTAGTACGGCACCACCGAGAGGCCGGCCTGCGCACCGGCGGACTTCGCGCATGCGGTGAGCTCGATGGCTTCGCGGGTGGAGTTCGCCCCGGTCCCCGCGATCACCGGCACCCGGCCGGCGGCCCGCTCGACCGCAACCCGGATCAGCTGACAGTGTTCGTCAAAATTCACGGTGGGCGATTCGCCCGTGGTGCCGACGACGACGATGCCGTCGGTCCCCTCCGCGATGTGCCAGTCGATCAGCTTCTGCAGCGACCCGATATCGAGCGCGCCATCGTCGGACATCGGGGTGACGATGGCAACCAGGCTGCCTCGGAGCATGTTCATCTCTGCCATCTTGTTGTTTCCGCCGCTGTAATTTCAGTACCGCGCCGCTTGGTCGGCGCGATTGCATTAAATCGCGACATTCTAATGCATCTGGCCGAGGCCGGCGTCATCTTGCGACGAGCGTGGCCAGCCAGCCGCCCAGTTGCCCGATGCCCAGGCCCATGGCCTGCGTGACCAGCGGCACCGCCCACACCCAGGCCGCCATCAGCCCCAGCGCGGCCAGCCCCAGCCCGACCGAAAACATGTCCAGCCCCGGCGTGGTGCGCGCCACGATGCCCAGCGCCAACTGGATCAGCAGCGCCAGCGCCACCAGCGGCAGCGCCAGTTGCATGCCGACCGCAAACAGCCAGCCGGCGGCTTCGGCCAGCTGGCGCAGATCGGCCGCGGCCGGCAGGCTGGCGACCGGCATTACCGCAAAGCTGTCGCGCAGAGCGCTAACCACCATCAGATGGCCGCTCGCCGCCAGGAAGGCCAGCGCTGCCAGCCAGCCAGCCAGCGCACGCCAGGCGGCGTCGGCCGGCCCCGCCTGCTCGGCCGTCAGCATCAAGAGGCCGCCGGTGGCGGTGTGGCCGGTCCACACCAGCGCGGCGCTCACCGCGGCGAACACCAGCCACACACACAGCGCCAGCGCCGCCCCCCACAGGAAAGCCAGCGCCAGCGCCAGCAGGCCCGGCAGGGAAAACGGCGCGAGTTCGCCGGCCGCCACGCCCGGCGCCAACACCGCGGCCAGCACCGCGGCGATGAACAGCCGCAGCATCAGCGGTAACCGGCCCGCCAGCGGATCGAACACAATCCAGCCGGCAACGCGCGCAAACGCAAACAGCCAGACCGAGACGCCCGCTTCGGTCAACGGCATCTCATTCGATCAAGCCGGGAAAATCGGTGAGCAGGGTGCGCGCAAACTCGACCAGCTGGCCGCCCATCCAGCTGCCCAGCACCACCAGCACGATCGCCATGATCAGCAGCTTGGGCACGAAAGCCAGCGTGGGTTCGTGGATCCGCGTGGCGGCCTGGAACAGGCTGACCGCAAATGCCACCAGCAGGCCTGCCAGCAGCACGGGCGCCGCAATCATCAGCGTCAGCCAGAGGGCGTCGCGGGCCAGGCCCTCCATTAAAAGCTCCCGAGCAGCGAGCCGACCAGCAGATACCAGCCGTCAACCGTGACGAAGAGCAGCAGTTTCAGCGGCAGCGACACCAGTTGCGGCGGCAGCATGATCATGCCGAGCGCGGTCAGCACCGCGGCCACCACCAAATCGATTACCAGAAACGGCAGCACCACCATGAAGCCGATCTGGAAGGCCGTCTTCAGCTCGCTGGTGAGGAAGGCCGGTGCCAGCGCGGCCAGCGGCACCGTGTCGACCTGGCGCGGATCGATGGTCTTGTCGTCGCCGATGAAGAGGTCGAGATCCTCGGCGCGGGTCTGCCGCAGCATGAAATCCTTCAGCGGCGACGACGCTTTCTCGGCCGCTTCGTTGAACGAAAGCGAGCCCGCCAGGTAAGGTTGATAAGCCTCGGCATCGATGACTTTCAGCGCGGGCGACATCACGAAAATCGTCAGCAGCACCGCCAGCCCCATCAGCACCAGATTGGGCGGCGCAGTGTGGCTGCCCAGTCCCTGGCGCAGCAGGAACAGCACCACCGCAATGCGGGTAAAGGCGGTGAACGCCAGCAGCAAGGCCGGCAGAAACGGAAACAGCAGCAGCCAGGGCAGGCTCGCGCCGGGCACGCCGATCACCTGCCCGCCGGCGCCGGGCGTCACCGACAACAGCGGCACGTTCGCGTCGGCGCCGAGCGCGGGCAGGCTCAGGCCCAGCGCCATCAGCATCAGGATTCGCCTCATTCCGCGCGCTCCGTCAGGGATCGCGTGCCCGCGGCCGGTTTCGGCAGCGTGTGCAGCAGCCGCACATTGCCGCCGCCCACGCCCAGCATCACCCAGGTGTCGTCGACCTCGACCACCACCACGCGCTCGCGCGGCCCCACCGCCGTCGTGCCCACCACTTTCACCACGCCCTGCGCGCCCATGCCGGGCAGGTAGCGGCGCGCGAACCAGGCCACCGCGACAAAGCCGCCGAGGATCAGCGCCAGGCTGAGCAGCACGGTGAACAGTCCGCCGGCCATGTCAGGCGGCGCGGCCTGCGCCACAGCGGGGGTCAGCAGCAGCGCGACGGCCGCAATGAGGGGAGGTGTCATGGTCGCTAGGGTCCGGTTCGTGTGCTTATCCATGGCGGATCACGCCGCGCGCCCAGCGCGTCAGTGCGGCGGGCTGCGGCGGCAAGCTCAGGGCCAGTGTCGCCTGCGCGAGATCGGTGCCGAGTTGCCATGCGAGCGAAGACGGCAGCGGATCCGGTACGGGTTCGTCGAGCCAGCTTTCGGCCAGCACCGCGTCCAGCGTGCGCATCAGCGCGGCCGGCACGAAGGGCGAAGCGCCCGAGACGCGCCAGCCGCCGAGCCGGCGCGTCAGCCACAGCGTGGCAAGCGCAGCATCCGGCTGCCAGACCGGCACGTCCGGCGCGGCCGACGGTGCGACAGCCGGCAGTGGCAGCGCGCGCACCGGCAGGTGCAGCCGCGCGGTCAGCGTCGCGGCGAGGCGGCGGGTCAAGCGCTGCGGGAAGACGTCGAAAACGACGACCGGCGTCGTCAGGAAAGCGGTTTCCGCCGGCGTCAGTTCAAGCAGCATCCCAGGCCTCCCGCGTACCCGCTTCGCGGCGATGCATCAACTCCACCAGTTCATCGTGCTCGCGCTGCTCGGTGCGCCGCTGCTGCACGGCCAGGTGGGCCAGGTGGCGCTGCTCCAGCAGGCGCAGCGCCTTCACCCGTTGCTCGACCTGCATCCATTCGGCCAGTCGCGCCTGCCAGGCTTGGTGGGCGGCATCGATGTCGGCCTGCGCCGCCCGCATTTCGGCCGCCTGCACCTGCTGCAGACGATTCGTCTCCTGCAGCCGCGCGGCCGTCACCCCCGCGCGCAGTTCGCCGGCCAGCTGCGCGATGCGCGCATCGCGCAGCGCGATCAGCTGCACCTGACGGCCGCGTGCGCGCAGCCAGATGCCGTGCGCGAGCTTGACCGAACGCGACAGCGTTTCGCTGCGCCGTTCGGCCAGCTGCAGCACGCGCGCCAGCGCAAAGGTTTTCATCCGAGCACCTCATCGAGTCCCGCGCGCGACGATTCCAGCGTTGCGCGCTCGCGCATGCCCTGCATCAGGTAGCCCTGCATCCTCGGGTAGAGCCGCACGCCCTCGTCCAGTACCACGTCGGCGCCCGGCACGTAGGCGCCGACGGCAAGCAGATCGCGGCTGCGCATGTAGCGCGAGTAGAGATACTTGAAGCGGCGGGTACGCTCCAGCGCATCCTCGGACAGCAGGTCGGGCTGTGCCCGGCTGATTGAGGCCTCGATGTCGATCGCCGGGTAATGGCCCGCATCGGCGAGGTCGCGGGTGAGCACGATGTGGCCGTCGAGAATCGCGCGCGCCGCGTCGGCAATCGGGTCCTGCTGGTCGTCGCCTTCCATCAGCACGGTGAAAAATGCGGTGACCGAACCGCTGCCACTGCGTCCGTTGCCGGCGCGTTCAGCCAGCTGCGGCAGCTTGGCGAACACCGACGGCGGATAACCCTTGGTGGCCGGCGGCTCGCCGATCGCCAGTGCCACCTCGCGCTGTGCCATCGCGTAGCGGGTCAGCGAATCCATGATCAAGAGCACGTGCTTGCCCTGGTCGCGAAAATATTCGGCAATCGACATCGCATACGCCGCGCCGTTCAGGCGCATCAGCGGCGGATGGTCGGCGGGCGCGGCCACCACCACCGCGCGTGCCATGCCTTCAACACCCAGAATCTGGTCGATGAATTCCTTGACCTCACGGCCGCGTTCGCCGATCAGGCCCACCACCACCACGTCGGCTTCGGTATAGCGCGCCATCATGCCGAGCAGCACGCTTTTTCCCACGCCGCTGCCGGCGAACAGGCCGAGCCGCTGGCCGCGTCCCACCGTCAACAGGCCGTTGATCGCGCGCACGCCGACATCCAGCGTCTGCCGGATCGGCGCGCGCTCCAGCGGATTGATCGGGCGGCTATACAGCGGCACCCGGCGTTCCAGCGACAACGGACCGAGGCCATCGAGCGGTCGCCCGGCGCCATCGAGCACGCGTCCCAGCAGCCGCTCGCCCACCGGCACATGGCGCACGCGGTCGTGCGCACGGCGACGCGGCACATAGCGCGTTCCCAGGCGCGGCGGCTGCGCCACCATCGGATTGTCCGGAACCACGCGCGCGCCCGGCATCACGCCATAGGTGTCGGTGGCCGGCATGATGAACAGGCGCTCGCCCGAGAATCCCGCCACCTCGGCCTCGATGCTCTGCCCGCCGGGTACCTGGATATGACATTGGCTGCCCACCGGAAGGCGCACCCCCACCGCTTCCATCACCAGGCCGGACACCCGCGTCAGGCGTCCGGTGACTGTGATCGGCGTCGCCCAGTTCACCGCCCGCCGGCAGTTGGCCAGGTATTCGCGCAGGCGGACGATACGCTCGCTCATTCGATCCAGTTCTGGTTAGAGCCGAGCACCTGCACCACCTGGCGCCAGCGTGCCGGCAGGGTGGCATCGAGCTCGCCCTGCGGGGTCTCGATCAGGCAGCCGCCGCGCACCATGCGCACGTCTTCCACAATGCGCAGACGGGTCTTGTCCAGCACCTGGTCGAGGTGCGGGCGCACCAGCATGGCGTCATCCGGATGCAGCAGCAGGCGCGCTTCGCGGCTGGACTCGGCCATTTCCTTCAGGGCCAGGTTGACGACGTCGAGCACGCGTTCAGGACGCGCGGCGAGTTCGCCCGCCACCACCTGACGCGCCACGTCGAGCGCGAGTTGCAGCAGCATGTCGGCAAGGCGGAAATCGAGGTTGTCGAGCGTGCTGTCGAAACTTTCGGCCAGCTGCTTCATGCGGCCACAGGCCTGCTCCCCCTCCTGCCGGCCGGCAGCCAGGCCTTCGGCATAGCCTGCGTCGCGCGCGGCCTGGCGCAGGCGCGCCAGTTCGGCTTCGAGGTCGGCAGCCGGCGACGGCGCCTCGGCGGACGCCGCCAGTTCCACCACCTCCCACTGCTCGAATGCCGTGGTGTCATTGGCAGAGGGGTCGTCTTGCATACTCATGCCGCCTCCACTTCTTCGGGATACAAAATCGCGCCTTCCGCCGCCAGTCGCCGCAGGCTTGCGCCGGCTTCATCCTGCGCCGCCTGGATCACGGTGACCGGCACCACGCCCAGCGTATCAAGATCCACGCGCATACGCTGCGCCGCCGTCGGGCTCATCACCGCCGCCAGCGCGTCGAGCACCTGCCCGTCGCTGCCCTTCAACGCATGCAGCAGGGTACGCGCGCCGACATGGCGCAGGAAGGCCTTGCGGCTCGCCTCGGGCAGACGCGCCAGATCCTCGAACGCGAGCTGGCGCACGCGCAGGCGCGCGGCCAGCTCCGCATCGTTGTGATCGAGCTGGCTCAGCGCAGCCGCCGCGCTGCCTTCGCTCATCTGCCCCAACAGGCCGGCGACCGCCGCCTCACCCTGCGGCGACGCGGACGCGTCGAGGCTGATCAGCCAATCGTCCAGTTCGCGCAGCATCTCGGAACTGGGCGCTTCGCTGTGCGCCAGGCTCATCAAGGCATCCGCACGCGTCTCGCCGGGCAGCAATTCCAGCACGGCCGCGGCGACATCGCGCGGCAGCTGGGTCATCACCACGGCGATCAGCTGCGGCGGCTGCGCTTCCAGCAGACCAGCGATTTCGGCCGGCTCGCGCCAGGCCAGTTTTTCCAGCGCCTGCGTACTGTTTGCGCCCAGGCGCTGCTGCAGTGCCTGCAGGTGTTCGGGGCGGAAGGCCTGCTTCAAGGCCTCGTCGAGAAAGCGTCCGGTGTCGGTGGCAAAGCCGGTCTGCTCGGCCGCTTCACTGGCGTAGTCGCGCAGGATCGCACGCACGCGATCCCGCGGCAGCACGTCGAGTTCGCGCATCGCGCTGCCGAGCCGGCTCACCTCGAGCGGGCTCAGGTAGCGAAACACCGCGGCCGTCGCCTCCTCGCCCAAGGCGAGCAGCAGCGCGGCGGATTTTTCGATGCCGGCCTGGCTCATGCGCGCATCCACAGCCGGACCACATCCGCCGTCACGCGCGGATTGGCCAGCACCTGATTGCGGGTGGCATCGAGTTCGGCGTCGAAATCCGCCTCCACCGCGGGGACCTCGAGCGGCGGACGGCGGCGGCGCCAGATCATCATGATCATCAGCGCCAGCAGGGCTGAAACGGCCGCCAGCGTCCACGGCGGCAAGGTCTTCCAGGCCCGTGCAGACGCCGACGGGCTCGCCGGCGACATACGCGGAACCGAGACCGGTGCCGAGGCCGCCGGCGGTGCGTTCTCCAACACCTCGGCCGGCGCCACGTCCTCTGCGGCAGCGGACGGCGCAGCCGCCGGCAAGGCATAAACGTTGACGCTGTCGCCGCGCGCCGGCTCCAGGCCCAGCGCCTGCTGCGCCAGTTGCCCGGCGCGCTGCAACTCCTCCGCGCTGGCGTCGTAGCCCAGAATCACGATGGCCTGGATACGCTGGATGCGGCCTTCCGGCTCGCGCGTGGTGCGCACGCTTTTTTCCAGCGGATGCGCCGCCCCCGCCACCACGACGTTTTGCACCCGCTCCACGGTCTGCCGGGTTTCGCTGTCGTCCAGCGTGGCGGTGACCTGCACACTGACGCGGTCCTCGCCCAACCAGGGCGTCAGCACCGCGAGCACGCGCCGCACCAGATCCTGCTCCAGCGCCAGCCGCTGCGATTGCACCGGCTCGGGCGCAGCGTCGGCCAGCACCATGCCGTGCGGACCGAGCACCTGCACTTCGCTACGCTTCATGCGCGGCACGCTGGCCGCCACCAGGGTCTGGATCGTCGTCACCTGCTCCGCCTGCAGTTGCGCTCCCGGACGCAGCCGCACCAGCACCGCGGCAGTGGCGGGCGGCGCATCGCGCAGGAAAGGCGACACCTTGGGCAACGCGAGGTGCACGCGCGCCAGTTCGACCGCTTCCAGGGTCTGGATCGAACGTGCGAGATCGGTTTCGAGCGCGCGCTGAAAACGCTGCTGCTCCTGCAGCGACGACGCGCCAAAGCGCGGCGCACGCTCGGCTTCGTCCTGCGCATCGGCATCGGATTTGGGCAGACCCTGCGCAGCCAGACGATAGCGTGCGGCATGCAGGCGATCGGCCGGCACTTCGATGCTGCCGTCGGCGGCAGACAGGCGATAGGGAATGTCGAGTTGCTCGAGCGCTGCGATGACTTCGCCGCCGGAACGATCGGACAGCTGCGTGTACAACACGCGGTAGACAGGCGGGGTAAACCACAGATACGCCGCGGCCAGTGCGGCCAGCGGCAACAGCACCAGCAGGGTGAACGTGAAGCGGCGCAGGGGACTCGCTTCAGCGATCAATTCGCGCAGACTGCTCAGCCAACCCGGCACGGAAAGCACCTCGTCTGCGGGGCCGGGGTCTGCGGGGTCGCCTGATGCTGGATGGGCTGTTTGTTCACATGGCGATTATAACCAGTCAGGCGCGGCCACAGCGCGCAATACCACCTGCATCTGCCCGGCCCGCTCGCGGCCCTGAAACCACCAGATGCCGCCTTTTTTTACCGTCAGGTCGCCCGCCTGTCCGGCCAGCAGGCGCATCGCTGCCTGCCCCAGCGTGGGCTGATGGCCAATGATCAGCACCGGATAGGGCGCCTCCGGCCAGCCTGCGGCGGCCAGCAGGTCGGCGGCGCTGGCCCCCGGCGCCAGTGCCGGAACCTGGTCGTAGTAGCGTCCCAGCGCCTGTGCCGTTTGCAGGGTGCGCGTGGCGGGGCTCACCAGCACGCGGATATCCGGCGGCAAGCGCGGGTTGAGCCAGTCGGCCATGCGCGAAGCCTGCTTGCGGCCCTTGTCGGTCAGCTCGCGTTCGAGATCGGGCATGCCGTCTTCCGCTTCGGCGTGTCGCCACAAAATGAGATCCATCTGTCTTGCCTCGCAAAAAATCGTTCGTTTATCCGTTCAGCACAGGCCAGCATAACCCGGCGCAGCCATACGCTTACCAGTCGCGCTTCAGTGTCAGAATGTCCCGCACCGCACCCGCGCTTTCGTCGTTCGCAGCCTCCGCCAGCTTTGCCGCCAGCCAGCCGAGCACGAATTGCCCCATCGGCCCGGCGTCGACCGCCGGACCCGACGTCAGCAGGCCCCACGCCACATGCGCGTCGTTGCTGCGCCCAAGGCTGTCCTGCGCGTCGCGCAGGGCAGCCAGATAGCGAGCCTGCCGACGTTGATGCCCCTCAGGGTACCCGCCAAACAGGGGCTGGAAAAACTCGGCCGCATAACGCTGGCGCTTGATCGCAATGCGCAGGGCGTGGCGCTGCGCCGGTTCCAGCTGATCGAAATCGCGCGCACCGCGGGCGACGCGGCGATGTCCCTTCTGCAGCGCACGGCGCGCCCATTGTTCCAGCGGCGACAACTGGATCAGACGCTGCGCCGGCGGAGCGGCCCGCCAGCCGCGCTGCAGCAGCCAGCGCTGAACCGCCAGCAGCCAGGCGCCCGGATGCCCCAGCCTGATGGCCGTCTGCATGGCCGACCGCACGTCGATCCGGTGCGCCTCCAGCACCTGCATGCCGCGCTGCCAGGCATCGGGATCGGGACAATGCGGCGCGATCGCTGGCAGGGTTTCCGCCAACAACACGTCCCAGTCGCGCGCCGGGCCGAGCGCGGCGGCCAGCGTGCGCAGCCCGTCCATCAGTGCGTCCGGCAGCACGCACGCCTTGCGATAGAGCCGCAATGCCGCACGCAGCCGCCGCAGCGCTACCCGCGCCTGGTGCACGTGCTCGATGTCGTTGCTGGCAAACACGCCCGGCAGATTGCTCTGGAACTGCGCGAGACATGCCTGCACGATCGCGGCAAAGCCGTCCTCCACGCTCATGTCGCCGTCCAGTCGCATCGCTGCCGACTTCAGTGGCGCATCCGCTTCGCCCTGCGCAAGCTGCACGCCGCGTTCGGCCTTGCTGACGTCGAACGGCAGATAGTCGAAGGCAGCGGCCCACTCCAGCGCGAGCGCAAACAGTGCATCCGGCTGGCCGGCTTTCAGTTCGAGTTCGATCTCGCAAATCGGCTGGCTGCGCTCGCCGGCCCGCACCTCGCCCACGTCCAGCGCCACTTCGATCGCCGCGCCGCCCTTGCCCTTCAGCTGCCAGGCGGTACGGTGAAAGCGCGTCTCGAACACCGGAACAAGGGCATCGCGCAGCGCCTCCGGCACCCAGGCCAGCGCCTCGGGTGGAAACCGCGTCCAGTCCGGCGCGTCGCCTGCCACCGGCATTTCATATTCGGCACGGCGCGACAGCCCGCCCTGGCGCTCGCCTTCGGTCTTCAAGGTCTGCAGCCAGCGGCGGCCCACGCGGCGCACCCGCAACGCCACACCCAGCGCGCTCAGCGCAAAGTCGGGGGTGTCGAAATAGCGGGTGATCAGGTCGTGCTTCACCGGCACGCTGCGCCGCCGGGCCATGCGCTTGAGAAAGGCCGCGGCCTGTTCGGGCGGTAGCGCCAGCTTGAGTTCGATTTCCTGCGGATGCGTAGTTGTCATTTAACTGTCATATTGGGGCCCCGGTGGCCCCTTATCATTCAAGCACGCCAAAATTCAAGCGCACTGAGATTCAAGCCCGCCAAGACTCAAACACACCAAGATTCAAACACGCCAAGTTTCAAGCACGTCAGGATTCAAGCACGACATGGATATCAAAACGATGACACTCCCCAGTCCCGAGACGCTGATCAACCGCGAGCTCGGCATTCTCGAATTCCAGCGCCGCGTGCTGGCGCAGGCCGACGATCCCACCATGCCCTTGCTGGAGCGGCTGAAATTCCTGTGCATCGTGTCCAGCAACATGGACGAATTCTTCGAAGTTCGGGTGGCCGGACTGAAAGAGCAGATCCGCGCCAACTCCACCCAGCGCTCGCCCGACGGGCTGACCCCGCGCCAGCAGTTTCGTGCGGTATCAGACATGGCGCATGCGCTGGTGGCCCGGCAGTACGAACTCTTCAACGACGATATCGTTCCCGAGCTGGCCGAAAACGGCGTGCATTTTTTTCGCCGTACGCATTGGAACGAAGCCCAGGCGGCGTGGATTCGCGACTACTTTTTCCGCGAGCTGATGCCGGTGCTCACCCCGGTGGGACTTGATCCCTCGCACCCCTTTCCGCGCGTGCTCAACAAGAGCCTCAACTTTGCGGTCGAGCTGTCCGGACGCGACGCCTTCGGCCGCAATTCCGGCGCCGCCGTGGTGCAGGCGCCGCGCTCGCTGCCGCGCGTCATCCGCCTGCCGGAGGAAATCGCCGGCTGCGAATACGGCTTCGTGTTCCTGTCGTCCATCCTGCACGCCCACGTCGGCGAGCTGTTCGCCGGGATGACGGTGCAGGGTTGCTACCAGTTTCGCGTCACCCGCAATTCCGACCTCTTCGTCGACGACGAGGAAACCAAGAACCTGCGCCAGGCGCTGCAGGGCGAGTTGCCGCAACGCCACTTTGGTGCCGCGGTGCGGCTGGAGGTGGCCGACAATTGCTCGACCTCGATGGCGGCCTTCCTGCTAGAACAATTCGAGCTCGATCCAGACGACCTCTACCAGGAACACGGCCCGGTCAACCTGGTGCGCCTGATGCAGGTGCCCGACTGGGTCGACCGTCCTGAGCTCAAGTTTGCACCCTTGATCCCCGCCCTGCCCGCGCGGCTGGCCAAGCAGGACGACATCTTTGCGCACATCCGCAAGGGCGACGTTCTGCTGCACCACCCGTTCGAATCCTTCCAGCCGGTGATCGACTTCATCGAGCAGGCCGCCGCCGACCCCAGCGTGGTCGCCATGCGGCAAACGGTCTACCGCACCGGCACCGACTCCAAGCTGATGCAGGCGCTGATCCGCGCCGCCCAGGCGGGCAAGGAAGTCACCGTGGTGGTCGAGCTGATGGCGCGTTTCGACGAAGAAGCCAACATCAACTGGGCGGCCAAGCTGGAGGAAGTCGGCGCCCATGTCGTCTATGGCGTCGTCGGCCACAAAACGCATGCCAAGCTCGCGCTGGTCGTCCGCCGCGAAGAGGGCGAACTGCGCCGCTACGCCCACCTGGGCACCGGCAACTACCACGCCCGTACCGCCCGCCTGTATACCGACTTTGGCCTGCTGACCGCCGACGAAACTATTACCGCCGACGTCGCCAGCCTGTTCACCCAGATCACCGGGCTGGGCAAGGCCGGCAAACTCAAGCGCCTGTGGCAGGCGCCGTTCACGCTGCACAGCGAAGTCGTCGCCGCCATCAACCACGAAACCGCGCTGGCCGCCGCCGGCAAACCCGCCGCCATCATCGCCAAGATGAACGCGCTGCTGGAGCCGCAGGTCATCGCTGCGCTGTATGCCGCCAGCCAGGCGGGGGTGAAGATCGACCTCATCATCCGCGGCGTGTGCGCCTTGCGCCCCGGCATCGCCGGCCTGTCGGACAACATCCGGGTGCGCTCGGTGGTCGGGCGCTTCCTCGAGCACACACGCATCTTCTATTTCAGGAACGGCGGCGTCGAGCAGGTCTATCTGTCCTCCGCCGACTGGATGGACCGCAACTTCTTTCGCCGCATCGAAACCGGCTTTCCCATCCTCAACCCCAAGCTGAAAAAGCGCGTCATCCTCGAAGGCCTCAAACCCTACCTGCGCGACAACGTGCAAGCCTGGGACATGCAGCCCGACGGCAGCTACCGTCGCCGCAAGGCGCGCCGCGCCAAGCGTTACAGCGCCCAGGACGTGCTGCTGGACCTGTTCTCCAGACAAAAATGAGCCGGCTCCGTTATGCTTCTCCCACCCGTCCACTCGACCAGGATCCGTGAAGACCCTCTACGAAGCATCGAATAGCCTCGAAGCCCAAATGCTTCACGATCTGCTGCAGCAGGAGGGCATCCCCACGCAGGTGAATGGCGCTTACCTCCAGGGCGGCGTTGGTGAGCTTCCGGCAAGTGGCCTCGTCCGCCTGATGGTCGACGCCGAGAATTATGAACGGGCAAGAGCCGTGATCCAGAGATGGGAGGCCACAGAGGTGCATGACCCGGCCCCGGCACCCGCTCAACGGCAAAATAACGGCTTTGCGGCCCTTTTGGTCGGCGTACTGATTGGGGTAGCAGGCTCCTACTTGTTCTTCCGTGCGCCTTTGAACAACGATGGAATCGACTACAACCATGACGGCGTGCCCGACCTGATCTGGCGTTATTCGCCAAGTGGCACGTTTCTCGGGTCCAAGGAGGATCGCAACCTGGACGGAAAAATTGACTATGTCGAAACCGCCGACAGGCAGGGGCATGTCGTGTCGGCCGAAGCGGATGACGACTTCGACGGCGTCTTCGAAAGCCGTTACCGCTTGCGTAAGGGGAAGTACGAAGTCGGCGAAGTGGATACCGATGGAGACACTCTCCCGGACCTGAGATACCACTATGCGCACGGCGTGCTGACCTCTGTCGAATTCCTCAACCCGTACACCGCGTTGCCTGTTCGGATCGAGCACTATCGGCTTGGCGTACTCACAACCGCAGAGGTCGACGCGGACAAGGACGGCAAGCTCGACAAGCGCTATGTCTATTCGGCGACCGCAGAGGTCATCGAAGAGCAAGTGATCACCCTGGCGCCCTGACTCGGTGTGCCGGCGGGGCAGAACCTGCCTCAGCCGCCCATCACATCGAAGCTGAACAACCCTCTCATCGTCGAAGGCCTCAAGCCCTACCTGAGCGACAGGGCTTGAAACCCGCCAACCCGCCCCCATTTCCCGTATCACCTTGTTTGTACCTTACGGGAGATAAAGGCATGTCCGCCACCAAAGAAACTCTTGGCTTCCAGGCCGAAGTCAAACAGCTGCTGCAGCTGATGATCCATTCCTTGTATTCCAACAAGGACATTTTCCTGCGCGAACTGATTTCCAACGCCTCCGACGCCGCCGACAAGCTGCGCTTCGAGGGGCTGTCGGATGGCGCGCTGTATGAGAACGACCCCGACCTCAAGATCCGCATCGCCTTCGACCGCGCCGCGCGCACGCTGACCATCACCGACAACGGCATCGGCATGAGCCGGCAGGAAGTCATCGAGCACATCGGCACGATTGCAAAATCCGGCACCCGCGAATTCTTCAGCCAGCTGTCCGGCGACCAGCAGAAGGACGCCGCGCTGATCGGCCAGTTCGGCGTCGGCTTCTATTCCGCCTTCATCGTCGCCGACCGCGTGACGCTGACCACCCGCCGCGCCGGCCTCACGTCCGAGCACGGCGTGCGCTGGGAATCCGAGGGTGCCGGCGACTACACGCTGGAAACCGTCGACAAGCCCGGCCGCGGCACCGAGATCGTGCTGCATCTGCGCGAAGGCGAGGACGAGTTCCTCTCCGACTACAAGATCAAGTCGGTCATCCGCACCTATTCCGACCACATCACCCTGCCCATCGTGATGAAGAAAACCGAATGGAAGGACGGCGTGGAAACCCCCACCATTGATGACGAAACCGTCAACCGCGCCTCCGCCCTGTGGGCGCGCGCCAAGAAGGACGTAACGGAAGAGGAATACCAGGAGTTCTACAAGCACGTCGCCCACGACTTCGAGCCGCCGCTGGCGTGGTCGCACAACCGCGTCGAGGGCAAGCAGGAATACATCTCGCTGCTCTACGTGCCATCGCACGCGCCGTTCGACCTCTACGACCGCGACCGCCGTCACGGCATCAAGCTCTACGTGCGCCGCGTCTTCATCATGGACGACGCCGAGCAGCTGATGCCGGCCTACCTGCGCTTCGTGCGCGGCGTCATCGACTCGGCCGACCTGCCGCTTAACGTCTCGCGCGAAATCCTGCAGTCCAGCCGCGACATCGATGCGATCAAGAATGGCTCGGTGAAGAAGGTGCTGGGCCTGCTGGAAGACCTGGCCGAGAACCAGCCGGAGAAATACGTCGAGTTCTGGAACGCCTTCGGCAAGGTACTGAAGGAAGGCCCGGGCGAGGACTTCGCCAACAAGGAGCGCATCGCCGCCCTGCTCCGCTTCGCCTCCACCCATACGGATACGGATGCGCAGGTCGTCTCGCTCAAGGACTACATCGGCCGCATGAAGGAAGGCCAGGAAGCGATCTACACCATCACCGCCGACAGCTTCGCCGCCGCCCAGCACAGCCCGCACCTAGAAATCTTCCGCAAGAAAGGCATCGAAGTGCTGCTGCTGTCCGACCGCGTCGACGAATGGCTAATGAGCAACCTGCACGAGTTCGACGGCAAGCCGATCAAGTCCGTCGCCAAGGGCGGGCTGGATCTGGGCGCGCTGGAAGATGAAGCCGAGAAGACCGCGCAGAAGGAAGCCGAAGACGCCATGAAGCCGCTGGTCGAGCGCATCAAGACCACGCTCGGCGAGCGCGTCAAGGACGTCCGCGTCACCCACCGCCTCACCGACTCGCCCGCCTGCCTCGTCACCGGCGAAGGCGACATGAGCGCCAACCTCGAACGCCTGCTCAAGGCCGCCGGCCAGGCTGCGCCCACGGTGAAGCCTACGCTGGAGATCAACCCGTCACACGCCCTGGTCACGCGGCTCAACAGCGAATCCGACGAAGACCGCTTCGCCGACTGGTCCAACCTGCTGTTCGAGCAGGCGCTGCTGGCGGAAGGAGGCCAGCTGGAAGACCCGGCGAGTTTTGTGCGCCGATTGAATGGGTTGTTGGCGATGTTGCCGAGTTAACTAAAAGAGGCCGCACATGTCGAAATGCGAGCGGCCTTCAACCTGTTGTCCCGGCGCGGCTGAGCGATCAGTCGCGCTTTTTATTGCTGAATCTGATCGCGATGTTGCGCCATCCTCTGAATGCTGCAATCCTTAGCGCCGATCAAAGTACAAGAGGATTGATTGTGGAAGCGGCAGTGGAAAAACGAAAAATAAAGTTCGTCTGGCACTTCACGCGATTGGAGAATTTGGATTCCATTCTCCTGAACGGCCTCGTCCCAAGAGCAATCCTTGAGGCCCAATCAACCAGTGCTATTTATAATGATGCTTATAGGCTGGATGGTGAAAAGGCAGCTAATTGCTTATCAATTGGGCATCCAAATTACAAGATGTTCTTCAGTTTGCGGCAGCATAATCCACAGCAAGAATGGGTTGTACTCGCTTGCAAGCCGAGTATTCTTTGGCTTAAGGACTGTGCCTTTTGTTACGAAAATGCAGCCAGCAGCAACGTAAAGGCAATCCCGCTGGCCAGTCGTAAAGGACTCGGCGCATTTGAAAAACTTTTCTCGCCAGCAGATGGCAAGCCGTGCCGAACGGATCTAAAACTACCCGATGACTGCCCGACCAATCCGCAAGCGGAGGTTCTAGTCTTTGACATCATTGAACCCAAATACATTTTGGGTGCGGTGTGCCAAAGTAGCAGTCGCAGAGACGAATTGAAAGCCAAATACCCGAACTTCGGATTTCTTTATCACAAGTCATTATTCTCCGCTCGAATGGACTATTCCCACTGGAAATAGCATGGCCTTAAGACCAGTTTTCCTTCCAATATCTGATGGCATTGGAGTTGAAGAGAGGATGCTCGAGTTCAACTGGCATCCAGGTATGGCGAAGAGTCAGAAACAAAAATCTATCAGAGAGCTTCACGCTATCGCGGCAGCGTGCGGTATCTCCCCAGTTTTAGAGATTTCAAGCAAGTCAGAAGAAGCTCTTGGTGTCGAACTCAGTGCCTTCAATTTACGTATTACGACTAGAGTAAAAAACTCCGTATTTACTGTTGAAACCGCGTTTCAAGGCAGCAAAGTATTTGAGCGAGGGGGGCCATACAAGGACCTAATTGGCCTAGATTCCCACCTCGCCAAGAAAGACATTCGCTTAAAGGAATCAGGGAATCTCGTCAGATTTGAGTTCTTTGGTAAAAACTTTCCACTTACTCCGAGGACCTATTTCTATGACTGGATCTATATCAACGCATTGCATCAGAACAACAATTTAGCTAAGCAAGTTACTCAATATTGCGGATTTAGTGATATTGAATTCAACCCTGCACGCTCAATCAACTGCCAAGCCTACTCAGCAGCGCTTTACCTCAGCCTCCTAAAAGGTGGGGTTCTCAACGATGCAATTTCATCCCCTGAACTGTTCCTCGACGTCACTCGACAGCAATATGAAGAACAGCGACGAAATATAGTGGTTCAGAGTACCTGCGTTTGAACTCAACTCAAACGGCCGGCATGCAAGCAAGCTAACAACAAACGAAAATGAGACCAAGGGGAAAAACCGCATGAGCATGAACACCTATCTTCAAGGACGGTTGCGCAACACACCGCTTCCAAAAAGCCATGGTTTGCTCCCCTTGTTCGAAGCTGTGGTGAACTCGATTCACTCAATTGCCGAGTTGGACGCGGATCCTGGCTATGGCGAGATCACTATCGACATCATTAGAACGCCGCAAACTGCATTGCAACTGGACGACAGTAAATCAAAACGTGGCGCGCCCCCCTTAGAGAACATTATTGGTTTCAAGATCACCGATAACGGGGCGGGATTTCATGACATGAACATGAGTTCGTTCGAGACGCTAGATAGCGACTACAAGGCACAACAGGGTTGCCGGGGCGTTGGACGTTTACTATGGCTAAAAGCGTTCGAAGGTGTAACTGTCACGAGCGACTTTCGAAACGAGGCTACTGACCTAAAACGGCGATCCTTTACTTTTACGGCTGCACAAGGGGTGGGCAACATCAAACTGGGTGATGCTGAACCGGGAACTCAACCCAAAACCTGCGTGAATCTAAACGGCTTTAACAAATCCTATCGGGAGAAGTCCCCGAAGACCGGAAAAACCATTGCGAATAGTTTGTTTGAACACTGTCTTTGGTACTTCGTTCGGGATGGTGGTGCTCCACAAATTCGAATCAAAGATGAGCTAGAACTAATTAGCCTTGATGATATCTACGACGAGTACATGTTCTCGTCCGCCAAAAAGGAGAGTGTCCAAATCAAAGGACAAAGTTTTGAACTCACGCATATCAAACTCAAAGCAAGCTCAGCTAAGCAACACTTCATCGCATGGTGTGCAGCGAGCCGCGTAGTAGAGGAAGAGAATATCGCCGGCAAAGTGGCTGGGCTACATGGAAAGATCAAGGAAGAGGCAGGAGAGTTTGTTTATGCTTGCTATGTAACATCTCCATTCCTTGATCAGCATGTACGCCCAGAACGCATCGGCTTCGACATCGAGGAAATGAGCGAGGACCTATTCTCTGAAACCGAGCTTAACCTAACAGACATCAGGAACGCGGTTATTGCATCTTCTAGTAAGCACTTGGAAGGCTATTTAAAGGAAAGCCAGAAAGCAGGACGAGCGCGAGTGGAAAAATTTGTCTCCCACCGCGCCCCTCGCTATCGCCCTATTCTCGCCCGCATCTCAGAGGACAAACTGAGCGTCGACCCCGATATATCAGACAAAGAACTTGACTTGATCTTGCACAAGCAGCTAGCGGAGATTGAAGGCAGCTTGCTTTCAGAGGGTCACGAGATCATGAATTTCGGTAAGGATGAGTCGCCAGCTCAATATAACGCTCGTCTCGCTGACTATCTGGAAAAAGCCGACGACATCAAAAAGTCCGACCTCGCGAACTATGTTTTCCACAGGAAAATCATACTGGACATTTTGGGGAAGGCGGTACAGCGTGGGGCAGATGGTAAGTACGCCAGAGAAGAGTTAATTCATGAACTCATTATGCCAATGAGAAAGACCTCTAATGAGGTGAAGTTAGACAGTTGCAATCTTTGGCTGATTGATGAACGGCTTGCATTCCACGATTTCCTTGCCTCTGACAAGTCCCTATCGACGATGCCGATTACCGATTACGCAAGCACCAAGGAGCCTGATATTTGCGCTTTGAACGTTTTTGACGAGCCCATCCTGGTAGCCGATGGGCAAGGCTTGCCATTAGCATCGATCGTTATTGTAGAGATCAAGCGGCCAATGCGGAATGACGCCGCGGCTGGAGAAGAGAAAGACCCCGTTGAACAGGCACTTGGCTATTTGGAACGCATTCGTGAAGGTGGCGCAAAAACATCTTCTGGCCGACCGATACCTCGCTCAGATGACATACCCGGATTCTGTTACGCCATTTGTGACATCACTCCCACCGTCGAGCGCAGATGCAAAACGCTTGGCTTGACGGTGACAAGCGATCATCTTGGCTACTTTGGGTACAACCCAAATTACAAGGCCTATATCGAAGTTATTTCTTTTGACCGCTTACTCAATTCAGCCAGACAAAGAAATCGTGCGTTCTTCGACAAACTGGGGCTACCCACAACTTGACGGTCAATACAGGAACAAATAGGTCAGACACCATTTCTTCTCTAGTGATCTAATCGAACGCCAGATTCAGATACGTCTTGAATCGCAAAAATGGTTTAAAAAATGATGCTTCTGGCACCTCGACCTCAGGAGCGAGCCAGACGCCTTAAGAAGCCTTCACGCGACCCCGCATTGATCCAGCCAGTGGCGATTGTCTTGCTGAGCTCGCTATTCACCCGGCCACGATGGATGTGAGAGGGCGAGGCTGGAAAGATCAGCAGCTTGCCCCGCTCCGCCACTTCGTGATGCTGTTGCCAGTGGAATTCGGTGCCAGCCTCGTCCACCGAATTGCAGTAGAGGATCCAGGCCAGCACGCGGTGCACCGGCTCGGTGGCTTCGTCGCCAATCGTCCAGTCGCAGTGCCACTGACGGAAACCCTCGCCGGGCGCGTAACGCTGCAGGTTGAACACCGGCGTCACAAACAACTCCTGGTCCGGGCAGACCTGTCGGAACAGCGGTCGCTCCTGCAGGTAGCGCTCAAGGCCTGCTGATACACCTCGCACGATCAGATCTGCAAGTGCGAATGCCTCGGGATCTGAACGGCTGAACGCCACGAGGCTGATGTCCGTCGATACCTTGGCAGGCTCCGCGTCACGGCCGCCAGAACCGAAGGCTATGCCCGGCCGCTGCAGATCGTGTCGCCGGTCAAAGAAATCCATGACGCCATCAGCAACCGCCTCGAAGCCGGCATTGTGGTAGCGACCGATCAGTTGCATGCCCGGGGCTCCTTCCAGGAGTTGGCGATCACGGCATCCCCCCGTTGCCAGTGAAAAGCGCCCAAAGCGCCACGAGGCGCGGTTTCATGCCGTATTGAATACTGTTAATAAACATCGCTTTCGCCTTTTTCTGAACCGACCACTGATCCGCGCAAATGGGGTCACCATTGCCTCCTCGCGTTGGCGCTGCCCGCAAATCTTCTGCACAATGCCGCTTTTGCATGACAGGAGTTCCGCATGGCTTCGGGACAAATCCACATCGCCATCTTGAACCCCGGCGTCGAGATCACGCCGCTGCGGCTGCGTGGCTGGCTGCAGAAAGAGGCGGCGGTGATCAATAACCGCGCGAACCCGGGCGACGGAGCAATTCTACGGCTGTTTCTCACCAAGCAGCTGCGCTACGGCCTGCCTGGCAAGAAGCTCGACGCGATCCTGCAGGCGCTGACCGAAAAATATCCTGCCGTTTTGCGTATCGAGGTTCGGTTGATCGACGCGCCTCTGACCGCCGACGAAATGGAGGAACAGACCCGCATCGCCAACGCCGATCTTCAGAAATTCTTGCAGCGTGCGGAGGAATACGCCAAACGCAAGCAGGCCGAGGTATTGGATAACACGCGGCCTGCGCCGATCCAGTGGCATACGCTAAAAAACGCGCTAGATTGAGCGAATGGAAGTGCGACGGGCCAGGCCCACTCAAAGCGACTAAAGGGGTCAGCGTCGAATAGCATTGCCGCCAGAATTCGATGTCTACAGAGTGCTCCGAACTCCGCTGCCCGTCGAACCTGGCGCGTCGGGTGAGCGAACCAAAGCCAATGGAGTCTGGTCATTTGATTGCCCGATCATTCAACCAACCTCGTCCATCCGATCACACCATGAAAATGACACGCTTCACAAAACCTGCCCTTTCCCTGGCCATGATCATCGGATTCGTGTCCTCGACTGCGTGGGCCGCGCCGGCGGTGCCGGTCATCGACGTGTACAAGAGCCCGACATGCGGCTGCTGCGTCAAGTGGATCGACCACCTCAAGGAAAACGGCTTCACGGTACGCAGCCACGACACCCAGGACGTGGCGCAGCACAAGCAGCGCCTGGGCGTTCCGGCCGCTTACGGCTCCTGCCACACGGCGGTGATCGGCGGCTATGTCATCGAGGGCCACGTGCCCGCCCGGGACATCAAGCGCCTGCTGAAGGAAAAACCGCAGGCACGCGGCTTGACCGTGCCCGGCATGCCGGTCGGTTCTCCCGGCATGGAACAGGGCAGCCACAAGGATGCGTACGAGGTGATCCTGCTGGACAAGAACGGCGCCCCGCGGGTGTATTCGCGATATTGAGCGTCCGATAAAACAACCGCGGCTTCGGAGCCCTTTTCTCTCTGATCGGGTCCGCCTTTGCACCCCCGATTTCGGCACCCTGCAGCAAAGGCTCGGCTTGGAGACGCAGCGTTTAGACACGACCCGCAATATCCAACGGTCCAACCATGACGGGCTTTCAATGGGCTTTGCCCGCTGGCGTCTCGTCGCGCTTTAACGGAGAAACCCCCATCCCATGTTCAAAGGAATCTTGATCGAGAAGGACGAGGCGGGCTACCGCGCCGCGCTGACGGACCTCGACGAGGGACGCTTGCCCGAGGGCGATGTAACGGTGCGGGTGAGCCATTCGACGCTCAACTACAAGGACGCGCTGGCGATCACCGGCAAGGGGCCGGTGGTGCGCGCGTTTCCGATGGTGCCCGGCATCGATCTGACCGGCACGGTGGCGCATTCGACGCACCCCGATTACAAGGCGGGCGACGCGGTGATCCTGAATGGCTGGGGCGTGGGCGAAACGCATTGGGGCGGCCTGGCGCAAAAGGCGCGCGTAAACGGCAACTGGCTGGTGCCGCTGCCGGCGCAATTCACGCTGCAGCAGGCGATGGCCATAGGCACGGCGGGCTATACCGCGATGCTGTGCGTGCTGGCGCTGGAGCGGCATGGCGTGACGCCGGCCGATGGGGAGATTGTGGTGACCGGCGCGGCCGGCGGCGTGGGCAGCGTGGCGACGGCAGTGTTGACCCGGCTGGGTTACCGCGTGGTCGCGGTGAGCGGCCGGCCGGCAGAGACCGACTACCTCAAGCAGCTGGGTGCGGTGGAAGTGCTGGACCGTGCGACGTTCGCGACGCCCGGCAAGCCCCTGGGCCGCGAGCGCTGGGCCGGTGCGGTGGACGTGGTCGGCAGCCACACGCTGGCGAACGTCTGCGCGACGACAAAATATCGCGGTGTGGTCACGGCCTGCGGGCTCGCAGGCGGCATGGATTTCCCGGGCACCGTCGCGCCGTTCATCCTGCGCGGCGTGACGCTGGTGGGCATCGACAGCGTGATGTGTCCCCGGCCCGAGCGGCTCGAAGCCTGGCGACGCCTGGCCAGCGATCTCGATGTCGCGAAGCTGGCCACGATCAGCCAGGAAGTCGGCCTCTCAGACGTGCTGCCCCTCGCCTCGAAGCTGCTCAACGGCGAGGTGCGGGGCCGGGTGATCGTGGACGTCAACCGCTGACGTTTTCGTTCGCGCGTCCCACAGGCTGTCCGCACCAAAACTCATGGGCGCCGCTGTAAACTTCAGCCCCATGCAAACCCTTTTTTCCCTGATCGAATCCCCCTTCCCTCCCGATTTCAGCGCCCTGTACCAGAAGCTGGGCATCGTGGCGGAGCGCTTCGACACGGCCCGCAATCTCCATCGGGCCTTGCAGAAGCAGCCGCCCGATTTCTTCGTCGGCGAGTTCGTCTACGGCTGGGGCAACAACTACGCGGGCGCCAACGTCTCCAATCTGGACGTCACGATCCGGACGCTGCAACGCTTTGCGCCGCAGGCGAAGGTCATCGTGTTCATGCATCCGCGTGAAGAAGACCATATCGGCAAGCTGCTGGAACTGTTTCCCGTCCATGCCGTGTTGACCTACCCGGTGAGCGAGCAGGCGATGCAGGCAACGTTACGGGGCCCGGATTCCTGATCCAGCCCCGCCGGTAGAACGCCGCTCGGCGCCAGGATGAGGCCCGGCGCCGAGTCACGAGGGCTCAGTACGTCTCGACCCTGACCTCGACCGGCAGCGAGTTCGACACGATGTCGTACACCGGCGAGTACTTGGCGAGCTCGCGCAGCACCGGCGCGGAGGCCTCGGACTTCACGCGCATGACGACGCGAATGGTGGAAAAGCCCTTGCGGACGGTATTCGACAGGCCGAGGAAGCCGCGTAGGTCGAGGTCACCCTCCAAATGCGAATCGATGGCCTCGACGGTGATGCCGCGCGCAGCGGCGTGGTAGGCCATGGTGGTGGTGAGGCAACCGATCAGCGCGTGCAGTACATACTCGACGGGGTTGGGGTTGTCGTCGCGGCCGAGCAGGACAGCTGGCTCGCCGTTGTCGAGCTCGAAGGCGCGCGCGTGCGGAATGTCCTGCAAGGCGCCGTGGAAGTCGTCGATGGTGCTGTGATTGTGGTCGCCGCCCTTCCAGCTGTTCCTGGCGCGGAACTGGAACCGGGCGATGTCCGGATTGGCCTTGACGGCATCGATGGTGGCGAAGAGCGCGGTGACGTCGACGCCGTTGCGGACAATAGCTTGGGCGGCGGCAAGGTTGGCGTGGGACATGATGTTTCTCCTTTGACGGTTGACGGGTGAGTTCGCCGCGCCCCGCAGCGTGAGCGGTATCGAACGGCGTATGGGTACGATAAATCCCGGCCGACTTTTGGATAAGCTGGATTCCTGACAGAATCGGTTCATTCGTGCCACTCATTGCAGGAGAGCCATGACCCGCGCACCCTCCCCCGTACAAACCGCGATCGTTGCCGTGCCGGAGACCGCGGGCTCGGCGCTGTACGGCATGATCGACGTGCTGTCGGCGGCCGGAAACCTTTGGCAGACGCTGGTGGGGGTCGAACCAGAAAAGCGGGTGTTCGACGTGCGAATCGTGTCGCCTTCCCGCGAGCCCTTTCGCTGCGGCAACGCGATTCCGGTCAGCCCGGATGCGTCGGTGGACGACGACCCGCAGGCGGACATCGTGATCCTGCCGGAAATCTGGCTGGGGCCGGACGAGTCGACCAAGGGCCGCCATCCGGCGCTGATCGAGTGGGTGCGGCGCCGCTACCGCAGCGGGGCAACGCTGTATTCGGCGTGTTCGGGCGCGGTGCTGCTGGCGGAGACCGGCCTGCTCGACGGCTGCGACGCCACCTCACACTGGGGCTACGAGACGCTGTTCCGCAAGCAATACCCTAATGTGCGCTTCCGTCCTGACCCCAACCTCGCCTTCGCCGACCCGGCCGGCCGCATCGTCACTGCGGGTGGCACCACTTCATGGCACGACCTGGCGCTGCACATCATTGCGCGCCACGCGAGCCCCGGCGAGGCAATGCGCATCGCCAAGGTCTATCTGCTCAAGTGGCACGGCGAGGGGCAGTTGCCCTATGCCGCGCTGGTGCGGCGCGACCCGCACGCCGACGCCGTGGTGCGCGCCTGCGAGAACTGGCTGGCCGAGCACTTCCGCGAGCATGACGCGCTGGAACAGGCGGTGTGCCGCAGCGGCATTCCGGAACGCACGCTGAAGCGACGATTCAAGCAGGCCACCGGCACGACACTGATCGAGCGCCTGCAGAACGAACGCATCGAATACGCGAAAGAACTGCTGGAGAGCGGCGCGCTGCCGGTGGACGAGATCAGCGTCGAGGCCGGTTACGATGACGCCTCGTTCTTTCGCCGGCTGTTCAAGCGCCGCACCGGGCTGTCGCCCAGCCAGTATCGGCGCATGTTCCAGTTGCCGTCATGAAGAGCCCGCGGCCTCAATGGTCGGGGGAGATTCGTCTGTGAAACGGCTTGCGGCGTGTGTGCTCAGCGCTGGTTGACGCCGAACCGCCCGGGGCCCATGACCATCAGTGCAATCGCGGTGAACAGGAACATGCCCTGCAATTCCAGCGCCCAGCCGCCTGTCTGGGTGAGGATCGTGAGTTCGCTGGTGTGTGCAAGCGCGATGGCGAAGAGCATGTTGATGGCGATCAGGGCGGCGCCGATGCGCGCATAGAAACCGATGATGAGCAGCAGCGGCCCCACCACTTCACCTACGTAGACGCCGTAGGCGACAAATGCGGGCATGCCCATGCTGGTGACCATGCCCTCGATCGGCTCGATGCCGTGGGTGAGCTTGGCAATGCCGTGGAGCAGGATCAGGATTCCAAGGGTCAGACGCAAAATCAGCTTGCCGGTGTCGTTCAAATCATTGTGCATCGCGATGCTCCTCCTGGTTGGGACTTCGGTTTGCATGCGGACATTCGATACCCGCGCTCACTGAGTCTAGCCAATGGAATGGCGCCGTCCAGCGGACCGGCTGGACATTCGGCTGGGCGGAGACCGTTTTTGCACGATGCTTCCAGTGGCTCTGGTTTCTGGCGTATTACGAAAAGCTCGAGCTCCCCAGTACACTCCTGAAATGCTCACCCGAATGGGGGAAGACAGCGTGGGGAAACAACGCCTGAACGGGACCGAACTCACGTCAACTCAACGAACTTCACGCTCGAACAAACCAGACATGTCAAAAAAGGTAATCGCGGACGCTTCGCCCCCGGATCCAAAGCAAAACCGCATCCTGGCAGCCCTTCCCGCGCGGGATTACGAGCGACTGTTGCCCAATCTTGAACTCGTGGAGATGCCATTGGGATGGACGATGTCGGAGTCGGGAGACCATGTGAATTATTTGCATTTCCCGACCAGCGGCATTGTCTCGCTGATGTATTCCCTGGAAGACGGTTCCTCCAGCGAAACCGCGCTGGTGGGTGACGAGGGGATGGTCGGCATTTCCATTTTCATGGGGGGCGAGAGCATGCCTACCAGCACGGAAGTGCAAAGCGCAGGCCATGCTTACCGACTCAGCCGGAAAGTGATGAAACAAGAATTCGCCTTGGGCGGTGAACTGCAACATGTGGCCCTGCTTTTCACGCAGGCACTGATTTGCCAGACCTCCCAAACTGCAGTGTGCAACCAACACCATTCACTGGATCAGCAATTGTGCCGATGGCTTTTGATGAGCATGGATCGATTGCATAGCGATGAAGTCGTGATCACCCAAAAGACGATTGGAGAGTTATTGGGTGTACGCCGGGAGAGCGTGACCCAAGTTGTTGGACAGTTGCAAAAAGACGGATTGCTTGTGCGCACACGCGGTCGCATCACCGTGCTGGATCGCCCCAAACTGGAAAAGCGAGTGTGTGAGTGCTATGCGGTGGTTAAGGATGAGTATGAGCGCTTGCTCCCGCACGGCCGAAGTTCTAAGTAGATGGGAGCAATACGGGATGCGGGACAGACCCCGGTTTTCGCACCCTCACCTGAGCTCGCCGGACAATAGCCAATGAGCATCACCCCTTTCCAGGCACTGGCCTGTCCGCTGGACGGTACGCCCCTGCATTGCACGGGTTCCGCCTGGGCCTGCGCGTCCGGCCACAGTTTCGACATCGCCAGCCAGGGTTACACCAACCTGTTGCCGGTGCAGCACAAGCGCTCGCGCGATCCGGGCGACAGCAAGGAAATGGTTGCGGCGCGGCGGCGTTTTCTGACGGCGGGCTTTTACCAGCCGATTGGCGCTGCGGTGAGCCGGGCGGTGCTGGCCGATCTGCCGGCTGACGCACACATCAGCTGTCTCGATGCCGGCTGTGGCGAAGGCTATTACATGCGCCAGCTGGCCGCAGCGGTGGGCGACGAAAAAACGCTGGCGCTGCTGGGACTGGATATTTCCAAATGGGCGGTGTTGTCGGCGGCGAAGCAGGACAGGCGGCCCAGCTGGGTGGTGGGCAGCAACGCCAACCTGCCGGTGCTGTCGGGCACGCTGGATCGCGTGCTGTGCATGTTCGGCTTCCCGGTGTATGCGGAGTTTGCGCGGGTGCTGAAGCCGGGCGGCCTGCTGGTGCAGGTCGATGCCGGGCCCGATCATCTGCGCGAACTGCGCGAAATCATCTACCCCAGCCTGAAGCCGGAGCGCCCGCCCGACCTGCAAACCCCGGCAGGTTTCAGCCGCCTGCCGACGGAGACGCTGCGCTTCGCTATCGAGCTGACCAGTGCCGGGCAGATTGCCGACCTGCTGGCAATGACGCCGCATCTCTTCCGTGCCAGTGCCGAGGGCCGCGCTGCGGCCGCTGCGTTGACGACGCTGTCGCTCAGCGTGGATGTTCGGCTGACGTGTTTTGAACGGGGCCTGCGCTAGAAAATACCGCCACGACGGCCGGACAGCTCGATCAGGCGTTGGTTGACTGGACAGGCAACGATCCATCGCTATCCTTGAGCGCACCGTACGCCAACCGGGAGGAACGAAACATGAAAGCGATTGTGATGCACGCGCCTGGCGCGCCTCAGGTTCTCCGCCTTGCCGACATGCCGACCCCGCAGATCACGCATGACACAGAACTGCTGGTGCGTCTCAAGGCGGCCGGGGTCAATCCCATCGACACCAAGCTGCGCGCTCGCGGCACCTACTACCCCGAGCGCATGCCCGCCATCCTCGGCTGCGACGGCGCGGGCGTGGTCGAGGCCGTCGGCGCAAACGTGAGTCGCTTCAAGCCGGGCGACGCCGTCTACTTCTGCAACGGCGGCATTGGCGGCCATCCCGGCACCTACGCCGAGTACGCGGTGGTGGACGCGCGCTTCGCGGCGCGCAAGCCGGCCAGCCTGGACGTTAACCAGACCGCCGCCGCGCCGCTGGTGCTCATCACCGCCTGGGAAGCCCTGTACGACCGCGCCCGGATGACGGCTGGCCAGACCGTGCTGATCCATGCCGGTGCGGGTGGCGTGGGCCACGTCGCCATTCAACTGGCCAAGGCGGCGGGCTGCCTTGTGCTCACCACCGTCGGCTCCGCCAGCAAGGCCGCGTTCACCAGACAACTGGGGGCCGATGAAGCCATTTCCTACCGCGACACCGATTTCGTCCCGGCCGTTCTGAACCTGACCCAGGGCCAGGGCGCCGACATCGTGTTCGATACCGTCGGCGGCGCCACCTTCAATCACAGCTTTGCGGCCGTCCGCCCCTACGGCGATCTCGTCACCCTGCTCCAGCCCGGCACGGACACCGAATGGAAGACCGCCCGCCTGCGCAACCTGCGCGTCAGTCAGGAACTGATGCTCTCCCCCATGCTCTTCGGCTGGACCGAAGCCCAGCAGCATCAGGCGTGGATACTCGAACAAGGCGCAGCGCTGTTCGATGCAGGCACGCTGCGCGTTCACGTCGACAGGATCCTGCCGCTGGCTAAAGCCGCGGAGGCGCATCGTTTGATCGAAGCCGGCGAGCTCACCGGCAAGGTGGTCCTCGCCATCGACTGAGCCCCTCTGAGGCGCACGCTGCGTATTCCGCCCGGTGGTTCTACTTTGTCGGATTTCTTTACATTACCTACATCATCAATCGCGTGATACGAATCTAGAACCTTGTTTTATCTTGACTAAGCCTATGACAACCGAGATGGCATGACTGGTGCTTAACTGGCTGCCGTCGGTAGAGATAATAACTAAGGCGGATTGAACAACCTCATGTCCGATGTTCATTTATTTGGAGAGAATCCGCCATGCAAACGGTCAACGACAAAACAACGAAATCCAGCTTGAGCGCGCTGATGCCTGCCCTCACATTGCTTTTTATGGCGCTTTTTTCGCAAGCGGCCAATGCACTTCTGCTTCAAATCGACCCCACCCGCAGTGAGATCCTCTCCGTCCCGTCGTTCATCCTATTTTGCACAGTTGATCAAACCGGTGAACTGGTTTGCCCGGAGCCATCCCAGTCACAGCCTCAAAAATTTATGCTCACGGGCAACATTGATGTCCACGTGATTCACGAGAATTTTGATTTCGGTGCGGGATATCCAGTCGTAGACAGAGATTTGTTGTATTTGAAAATGATGGGGCTTTCCACTGACGCACTGGCTCAAGGCTTTTACCTGGACGTCGATTTGGCACTGATGAACGGAGAGACATTCGAAGCGCGGAGCGATCCGTGTTTCTTGTTCGTTGGCCCCGGATCGTGTAGCGGGTGGGTAATTGGAGGACCCAGTGACTCGCAAGGAACATGGGACGGGCACACGCTCACTTGGCGTGGCTACAGGGCACCCTATTTCGACTTTGTTACTTCCACGAATATCGACGGTTTTAATTTCACGATCGTCGCGACAGCCGTTCCGGAACCTGGAACCCTGTCCCTCCTGCTCGTTATGTTGCCACTCATGGTTTTCGGGATGACCAGGCAGAGTCGCAGCCTCTTTGCGTCGCGTGGAATCTAACGCTAACGCTCCGATCCCATTCTCACAGCGGCATGCTTGCATGCGTTGCTAGCACGACACGTCTTCACCCTTCCCGCAGCGTACGAAACGTGATCGAGTAGCGCAGCGCGTTCACCGGCGGAATGCTGTGCTCCCACAGCGTCCGCGCCAGACCGTTCAAGAGGTAAGCAGACCGTGGTGCAGCCGTCAGATTGATTCGCGCCCAGCTGTCACCCGTCGCCCGCCTGAAGCGAAAGACGCAAGGGGCCAAGAGCGATATGCCGACGACCTGGCCATACACCGGCTTGTCCCGGTGCCAGCCGATGCCGGCGCCCGGGCTGTATTCCGTGACGAGTATCTGCTGCAGCGCTTCCGGCGCCACTGCGGCGAATGCGGCAGCGGTCGCGCGGAGGTCGCGCAGGAAGTCGGGAATGGGCGCTGCTTCGCGAAGCTGGCGCCCGGAAAAGTCGTATTGCCAACCGAAGGAGACCACGCGGCGCTTGCCGGTATAGCCGTGGAACTCGAATGCGCGGAAAGGCAATTCGCGCACGCGCGCAAGGAGCGCGGCTTCGTCAGCCGCGCCCAGCAGCTCAGGCTGGTACCGAAAACCCTCGGGGTATTCCGGCTCCGGCCGCGGCGTCTCTACAGCGTTGAAAAGCTCAAACTGTGCAGTCATGAGGCGTCTGCCGTTTCATTTCTGTCCTCCACTGGGCGGGTCGTCAACGGCGGGATGCGCGTGTCGCGCCCGTCCCCTGGGGAGAAACGTAGGGCGTTCGATTTTGCCGCTCCAATAGCGATCAATACCTGATTATGTAGGAACGCGTCGATACCGCGCGCGCCCTTTCGTCTGCGTCAACGGAAACCAAAAGGCATGCGGGCGACTCCATCCGAGGTCTGTCCCGGCATGAAAGGCGTCCCATGTATCGCCCTGTGATTCGCTTGATCCCGCTGGTTTTCGCGTTGCTCGGCGGATGCGCGGAGCCGCTGCCGGCCCGCTCTACCGACCCTGACCGCGTGAGCCCAGCGCCCGCTGTCAGCTCGGACCTTAAGCCGACGCAAATGAAACCGACCGATATCCGCGCAATACTTACCCACCACAATGCGGTGCGCGCCGATGTGGGCGTGGCACCGCTGCGCTGGGATGAGGGGCTCGCCGCGCAGGCACAGCAGTGGGCCGATCACCTGGCGGCCAATGGCTGCCGCATGCGGCATCGTCAGCCCAACCGCTACGGCGAAAACCTCTTCCAGGGAACCGCCAGCCATTACCGAGCGATCGATGCCGCTCACGGATGGGAAAGCGAGAAGGCACGCTATCGCGGCGGCGTCATCACCAAAAACAATTACCGGCAGATCGGCCACTACACCCAGATGGTCTGGCGCGGCACCACCCGGTTGGGATGCGGCGAGGCGATCTGCAACGCCACCCGGCTGGTGGCCTGCAATTACGATCCACCGGGCAATACGCTGGGGCGCACCCCTTACTGATGACGACCGCTTCGGCAGTACAGGACCGCGAGGGCCGTGCGCGCGACAGTGACGCAGAGACGATGCAATCACACGGCATCCCATTTACCATTCACCCCATGACTACCCAGCCCACCCAACTCGACGCCGCCCACTTCGACAGTAAAGCCCGCCAATGGGACGATAACCCGCTGTTCCGCGAACGCGGGCTGAAGATCGCCGACGCCATCCGCCAGGCGGTGCCGCTGAATCGTGGCATGACCGCGCTCGACTACGGTTGCGGCACGGGCCTGCTGTCGTTTCCGCTGAAGGATGAGCTCGGCGCCATCCTGATGGCGGACAGCTCGGGCGGCATGCTCGAGGTGGTGGACGAGAAGATCGCGGCGCAGGGCGTCACCAACATGACGACGCTGCAACTCGATCTGATGGCCGACCCGGCGCCGACGCAGCGCTTCGACCTGATCATGACCGCGATGACCTTGCACCACGTGCCGGACACGGACCGGATCCTGTCCATCTTCCACGACCTGCTGAACCCCGGCGGATATCTGTGCATCGCCGATCTCGACCAGGAAGACGGCTCGTTTCACGGCCCGGAGGTCGACGTGCACCACGGTTTCGATCGCGCCGAGCTGAGCCGGCGCGCCGCCCAGGCGGGCTTCGCCGCAGTGCAGTTTCAGACGGTGTTCAGCATTGCAAAGGAACACGACAGCGGAACTCAGGACTACCCGGTGTTCCTGATGACCGCGCGGCGCGAAGACGCGTAGGCGCGCGTGGTTTCGACCGGGTTTCCGCCAATTGCCGACGCGCACGCCCGGGTGCTGATACTCGGCAGCCTGCCGGGGCAGGAATCGCTGCGGCAGCAGCAGTACTACGCGCAGCCGCGCAATGCGTTCTGGCCCCTGATGGGACGGCTCTTCGGCGCCGGCCCCGAATTGCCCTACGACGAACGCACGCGGCGCCTGATCCTGAGCGGGGTTGCGCTGTGGGACGTGTGCGCGGCCGCCCACCGCCCCGGCAGCCTGGATGCCGCGATTCGTCCCGATAGCGTGGTGCCCAACGATTTCGCGCCGTTCATCGCGGCCCATCCACAGATCCGGCTGATCGCCTTCAACGGATCGAAGGCCGCCGAGCTCTATCGCCGGGCCGTACTGCCCGGCCTGCCCGCCGCCCTCCAGGCCATCCGCTGTGAAACGCTGCCGTCCACCAGTCCGGCGCATGCATCGATGACGCAGGAGGACAAGCTGGCGCGCTGGTCGATTCTTCTAAACGGTATGGAAGCCTGAAGGACCACGCTAGAATGTCCGCCGACTGTGTATCCGCACGGCTCTGGCGGCAAGCGATGAAACATTCGGAAGCCGCCCCCGCAAGGCAACCAGGCACACAATATAAACACCCTATTTAGATGCCGCCCCCGTTAATCATCCTGATCAGCTCGTGCTTCATGGCCCTGGCCATGAGCGTGGTGCTGCTGGTCATTGCCCGGACCTTCCCCAAAAACATTCGGGGCTTGCGGGAGTGGGGCGTGTCGGTGCTGGTCATTGCGCTGGCCATTCCGCTGTTCGTCGCCCGCGACACGATACCGGACCTGTTCAGCATCATCGCGGCCCAGCTGATGCTGCTGCTCGGCTTCATGCTCATGAACGCCGGCACACGGAAGTTTGCCGGGGTGGCGCCCCGCGATAACTCGGTGCAGCTGTTCTGGTTTGTGCTGGCCTATGTGGGCCTCTTTGTGTGGTTCACCTATGTGCAGCCGAGCGTGGCGATGCGGCTTGCGACCCTGAGCGCGTTCACGCTGGTGGTGCTGCTGGACCAGCTGGTGCTGGTGCTGAAAAAACTGCCCAACACCACGGGGCGCGCCATTCTGCTGTTTGCACTCGCCGTCCTGATCGTCTCGCGGGTCGTGCGCCTGGGCGGCCTGATGCTGGGCTTCGAGGCGCCCACCAGTCTGCTGGATGAATCGACCTCGCAGCTTTTCTACATGGCGCTGCCGTCCGTGATGATTCCGATCGGGACGATCAGCTTCATCATGCTGGCGTCCGAAAGGCTGCGCCAGGACCTGGAATACATGAGCCGCCATGACGACCTGACTCAGTGCCTCAACAAGAAGGCGGCGGTCGACGAACTCGAGCGCGAAATCGCCCGCGTCCGGCGCCATGGAAACAAGCTGACCATCATGCTGATCGACCTCGACAAGTTCAAGGACATCAACGATACCCACGGCCACCTTGCGGGCGACAGGGTGCTGGTGGATTTTGCGGAACGCGCCAAAAAGGCATTGCGGGCAACCGACCGGCTCACCCGGTTTGGCGGGGATGAATTCATGGCCATCCTGCCCGACACCGATCTCGAACACGCCCAGCTGGTGGCACGGCGCTTTCATGAAGCGGCCAGCGAAAGCGAGCCCATTGCCTGGTCGGTCAGCATCGGCATGTCGGAATGGCGGGGCAATGACGACACGCTGGACGACCTGCTGACGCGCGGAGACCAGGCCCTCTACCAGTCCAAAAAACTGGGGCGCAGCCAGACGCAGGCCATCTAGTCTCGGCGCCGCCTTATTCCTCGGCGTCGACCCGCCGGGTCGATTCCTTGAACACCCAGCTCAGCGCAAGCCCGACCGAGACGGCGTCGGATTGCTTCACCAGCGGGCTGTCCTCGATCACCGATCCGGCCAGCGTGTCGTAGCGCAGGAAGCCGCCGACCCACCAGCGCGGAAAGCGCCTGGTCAGGGTGAGCGTGACCTGCGCACCGGAATAGCCGCCCGACGCGTCATAAGCGGGACGGCCTGCGAGGGCTTCGGCGGGGCGCACGCCATAGAAATACGCGTTGTATTCACGGTCATTGAAATAGGGGCCGGCCTGCATGCCAAGATTCCAACCGGCGTGGCCGGCCGGGTCGCGGATCTGCAGCAGCAGGTTGGGTGAGAACAGCCAGCCGATCTGCTCGGGGCCGGACGCGACGGTGATGGCGGTGCGCACCGGCGCCCGCACGTCCAGCCGCATTCTGCGATCGGCCGATTGCCACAGGCGGGCGTTGACGGTGGGGCCCAGTTCGACGGCGGGGTCGAGGTCGGCCATGCCCTGGCGCACCGGATCGTCGTCGCTGCTGACCGGCAGGCTGCCGTTGAGGCTGACGTTGACCTCCAGCCACTCGCTGTCGAACAGCAGACCGCGCAGGCCGTCGCTGTCCGCTCTCAGCACTTCACCCCGATAGATCAGATAGGGCATCGGCAACACTGTAGTCTGCCTTGCATCCGAGCCGCGATAGTTGGGCAAGTTGAGGACCGCCAGCCCGGCGCCCACTTCCCACAGCGGACGCATCTCGGCATGGGCCGCCGGCATGGCCAGCACGCTCGCAATAAAAATGGCTGTGCGCGCAGCGTGCACGATCGGTTTCTGCATCAGGCACTGTCCTTGGGTTTTCGTGTGATCCGGCCGCACAGAATACCGCAGAGCGGGGCCGCGTCACCTGGATGATCCCGCTCAACATCCATGCCATCGGCTGCACCGCGGGCGTCTGCGTGAGTCCCCCCGATCCGGCTAGTTATGGGCAATTTCCTTCAGGCTGCGAAACACGTCATTAAATGAAACGTCGCGATTGCGCACCAGGCAGGCCACTTCGGCCACGGCGCAGATCGACAGCTCATCGCCCACCATCATCCAGCCGCGGGACGGCCAGCCGTCGGCGCCGGACAGCGTCATCAGCATGTCGCTGTTGTGCTGCATGATGCGGCCGTTCGCGTAGCACAACTCGGCGGCCAGTTGCGGATCGATCGGGTCCAGGTCTCCCGCCGCGGCGGCCAGGCTGCCGTCGTCCAGAAAACGCAAGGTGGCGACGACCCCCTTGAGCTGAGACAGGCTCTCCAGATTTTGCATGGTGCACGCTCCTTCCGTGGATGCCCGGTTCAGGCCGCGGCGGTGAAGCGCCGGTACGCCGCGTCGTAATCAAACAGTTTGCTGTCCGCCAGGATCGCCGTGCCGTCCATGCCCATCACCACGTAATCCAGGGTCACAAAGGCAAAGCCGCGTTCGGGCAGAAAGCCCTGCTGGCCGGTCAGTTTGGTCCAGCCTGTGGCCTGCATGCGGTAGATCGCCATGTTGGCGGCACACATCTGGGCAACGATTTCTGCAAAATCCTGCTTCAGCTCGCCCCGCACCTGGCCGAGTTCGCCCTTGCAGGAAAACTCGATCGCGCCGTACACCCCCGGCAAGCGCATCAATTCATCCAATGTTGGCATTTGGCTCTCCTTTACCACCCGGTTTGATCGGCTCGGTGACTGCCGCTTCCGTCATCGCCCTGAACACGTCATTGAATGAGGTGAACTGCGCCTGCACGATGCAGGTGCTGTCGTGAACCGTGACGAGGGACATGTCGGGACCCCAGGTCATCCAGCCATAAGAGCTGTCCCAGCCCGGCTTGCCGGCCAGGCGACCCAGCAGGCTGCACTGCATCTCCAGTGTCATGGTGATGGCGGCGCACAGGCTTGCCATTTCCGCAGCCTCGGCTGGGGTCAATTCGCCATCGGTTTCTTCCAGGTAACCCTTTCTGGAATAGAGCGCAGCAGCCACCGCGCCGGGCAGTTTCACCAGTTCGGTTGTTCTTGACATGGCCCCTCCGAAAATTCTCCATCAGGAACAAGTATAGGAATTAAGCAATTTTTTTCTGCGGCCCCTATAACCCGCTTCCTGCCTGAACCGCGTTGTAACCCCGAAACAGCCGCCCAGACAAGCAGGCAGATCACGGCTGCTCAGCCCGCATCCCTGCTGGCCCTGGGCCCCAATCTGCCCATCGGGCACCCTCCGCCGGCCTGACAATTGAAGGATTCTTCTGACAAAGAGTGAATCTGTCCGCTGACAAGCAAAAACGCATGAATGCGCTAAATTTAAATTATCCGATGCCGCTGATCCGACCCAGGCCATGCCCCTGTGGCTTGACCGAAGGCGCGGCAAGGTGAACTTCCAGGGAAAGCGATTTCGATTCAATAATCAAAGGAGCCTGAAAATGCGAACCACCCATTTGCTGATTTGCGCCAGTGCGGCGACCCTCATGTCCGGTAGCGCCATTGCGTCACAGCATTCCGCACTTGGCGTGTTCTATGACCCCAGCAATGCGGCCAGCCCCACCGGGAAAACCACCGGTTACGAGCTTTTCAGGACCATCGGCTGCCCCGGACGTGCCTTGCTCGATACGCCCTGCCCGGTTCCGCCGGAAAAGGCCCCTGAACCTGTCGTCGAGAGCCCGCCCCCCGCGCCTGCACCCGAGCCGGCTGCACTTGCCCCGGCTGCCGCACCCGCGCCGACCCCCGCCCCGGCACCCGCCCCGGCACCCCTCCGCCTGGTACTGGATGATGTGAACTTCGACTTCGACAAGGCCAGCTTGCGGCCGCAAGCCTATCCCAAGCTTGACGCAGCGGCAGAAAGCCTGAAAGAGTGGGGCGACGGCAAGGTCGAAGTGGCAGGCCACACCGACAGTCGCGGCAGTGACGCCTACAACATGGATCTGTCGCTGCGCCGTGCCGAATCGGTTCGCGATTATCTCGTCACCAAGGGCATCCCGTCGGATCGCCTGGTGATCAAGGGATATGGCGAGTCCCAGCCGGTCGCGGACAACGCAACCGACGAAGGCCGCTTCCAGAACCGTCGGGTTGAACTGCATCCGATGAAGTAAGGAGGAAGTCATCCCGCGCATGCCGCCGCCTCATCCGGAACCCGGTTTCCGGATGAGGCGGCGGTCTTGTTTCGGGATGCACGGCCCACCCGCCGGGAGACAAACGGCGGTAATGGGACGCGGCTTTTTCCTACGCGTTCGAGTCCTGTTTTCTGTCCCCGGAACAAGGCGAACCCGGATAGTCGAATCAGGGCGGCTTACTGATACTGAAGTCTTCTCACACTGAGGGGCGAATCATGAACACACTCAAACGCGTGCTGCCTGTCCTGTTGGGCGCGGTCCTGGCCGCCGGCTGTTCTGACATGCCCACCAAGGACACGACCACATACGGGACCACCACTGGCAGCGTTGCAACCCAGACGGACCGGCGCGGAACGATCGCCTCGCTGGAAAACGTCGAGGTGGACGCCGATTACAAACTTGGCGTAGGCACCGCGGTGGGCGCTGTAGCTGGCGGCATCCTCGGCTCGGCTGTGGGTGACAGCAAGATGGCCACCGCGGTGGGCGCCGTCCTCGGCGGCGCCGCAGGGACCTACGGCGAAACCAAGGTCAGGGACAAGACGGTGCAGCAGGTGAGCGTCGACATGCGCACCGGTGGCCGCGTGACCATTGTGCAGCCGGTGGACGCGCGCCTGCGCACCGGCATGCAGGTCATTGTGGAAGGCAGCGGAGAAAACGCCCGCGTGGTGCCGTAATACGCCTGCCTGCCGGCTCGCCCGGCAGGCCATCGAAGTAACGACTGAATGGCGGCCCCGGTTTTCCGGGGTCGTAATCATGCCCATGCAATTAACAACGTTCATAAAAAGCCGAAAAATGTTCGTTTTCTGGATCGTCGTCGCTTCGATTCTCGCCACCATCCTCGCGCTGAATTTCATCCCCGGCGAAAAAAAGGTCCAGACCCGGATCAGCGAACTGTATGCGGTACAGGAACCCCAGTTTCTGCGCACGATGAGCCACCTGCTCGGCCCTCCACTGGTGGCGGGCAACCATGTGCAGGAACTGATCAACGGCGACGAGATTTTTCCGCCGATGCTGGCGGCCATTCGCGCAGCCCAAAAAACCATCACGTTTGAAACCTATATTTACTGGTCGGGCGACATCGGCCGGGAATTTGCCGAGGCGCTCGCCGAACGCGCACAGGCCGGCGTCAAGGTCCATGTGCTGGTCGACTGGGTCGGCAGTGTGAAGATGGATGAAGAACTATTGAAGCTGATGGAGGACGCCGGAGTCGAGCTCCACAAATACCATCCGCTGCACTGGTACCACCTGGCCCGGATGAACAACCGCACCCACCGCAAGCTGCTGGTGATCGACGGCACGGTGGGCTTCACCGGCGGCGTCGGCATCGCCGACAACTGGCTGGGCGATGCGCAGGATGCCGATCACTGGCGCGATTCCCATTTCCGGATCGAAGGGCCGGCAGTGGCGCACATGCAGGCGGCGTTCCTTGATAACTGGATGAAGACCAGCGGTGAGGTGCTGCACGGCGAAGACTATTTCCCGCCGCTGCAGCCAGTCGGCGAGCACCACGCGCAAGTGTTCAAGAGTTCGTCGGGCGAGGGCAGCGAAAGCGTGCGCCTGATGTATCTGCTGTCGATCGCCTCGGCGCGCAAGACGATCTATATCGCCAATGCCTATTTCGTCCCCGACGACCTGTCGGTCGAAACCCTCGTGCGCGCGCTGAAGCGCGGCGTGAAAGTCAAAATCATTTTGCCTGGCAAGCGCATCGACTCGGAACCGGTGCGGCGCGCCTCGCGCGCACGCTGGGGCGATCTGCTCGAGGCCGGCGCCGAAATCTACGAATATCAGCCGACCATGTTTCACTGCAAGGTGATGGTTGTCGATGATGTGTGGGTGTCGGTCGGCTCGACCAACTTCGATTCACGCTCGTTCCGGCTCAATGACGAAGCCAACCTCAATATCTACGACCACGCATTCGCACAGCGCCAGATCGATATCATCGAGGGCGACCTGAAAAAATCACGGCAGATTACCTACGCCGAATGGCGCAACCGTCCCTGGAGTGAAAAGCTGCTCGAGCACACCATGGCCTTGCTGCGGTCGCAGATGTAAGGCTCGTCCTCCGAGCCCGGCCGCTCAGGCCGGTGCGTCCAGATAAGCCCTCCGGCCGCCCGCCCGTCCGGATCGCTTGCAGCACTGCAACCTGGCTGGGCGCAACGCGTCAGGTACATTTGTACTATTTTTTTCTAGTACATATATTAAAGATTCGCTTGTTCTGGTCGATATAGATCGATATAGAACAGCCCGCTCGGGACCACATACCCGCCGGCCATAAGATAAGGAGGCAAACCCATGCGCAGCATGAACGTTCCGCAGCCCCAGCCGCACATCCGCACGACGATCGCCAGAACGCCGGGGCGAAAACCGGCACCCGGTGCGCCTGAAAACTGGGCTGCAGCGGCGGTGAACGATGCCCTGGCCGCACTGACCCGTACCGCTGCCAGTCCCTGTTTTGCGCATCCCGCCGCGCTGACCCAGGACGCGATTACCGACTATGCCCTGACGCTGATCCGCTTGCGCGAGTGTGCTTGCGCAGCCGGCTTCGAGCGGCTGACCAATGCATGCGATGCCCTCGCGGTCACGGTATCCCGGCTGATCGACGACCGACGCTGTGCCTGCCTCGAAAAATGCGCGGCGCTGACTCGTTTTGCCGTGCACGCGCAGGCCATGATTCCGGCCATGGCGAGCAGCACGAGGCCGCACTTCCTGTCGATCCCGGAAAGCCCGGTCACACCGAATGGAACCCAGATCGGGCGTCGCGCGCGCGTCCTGAAATAGACGCGCGGCACCCGCGCGTTTCCGCGTTGCAAGCCTGCCCGCCCCGGCGCAATTGGCTGTTTCCTCCCGGAGACATCGATGCGCGCTGTCTTGTTACTGTGGCACGGGCAGCCTGTTCCTGGATGCGCCGGATCGTCGGCTACTGAAACACGGCGTCAAATCGGCGCCCAGCGGCTTTGCGCTTAGAATCGGGGCACACCGCCCCCGAATTTCTGTCCGCATTCACCCATGAAAGAACTCGCGCAACATCTAGGCCTGCCCTCGCTGGCCCATCCCTGGATCCCCGAAGTGATGGCGATCATCGCCGCCGTCATCGCGCTGAATATTGGCGCCTACTACCTGCTGCGCCATATCGAAAAACTGGCCTCGCGCACTGCGGCGGTCTGGGACGACGCGCTTTTCAAGGCGATGCGCAAGCCGCTCACCTTCATCCTGTGGGTGGCTGGCACGGCCTATGCCCTCACGATCATCTACCAGCACCGCGGCGTGGAACTGCCCACCTACGTCGATCCGGTGCGCGACACGCTGATCATCCTCGCGTTCGCCTGGTTCCTGCTGCGGCTGATACGCAACGCCTCGCACGGCCTGCTGGCGCGCACCGAAGCCGTCGGCCAGGGCATCGACTTCACCACGGTGGATGCGCTGTCCAAGCTGGGGCGGGTCATCGTCCTGGTGCTGGCTTTCCTCGTGATTGTCCAGAACCTGGGGTTCAGCATCGCCGGCGTGCTCGCCTTCGGCGGCATCGGCGGCATCGCGGTGGGCTTTGCCGCCAAGGACATGCTGGCCAACTTCTTCGGCGGCCTGACCATTTACCTGGATCGACCGTTCGTGGTGGGCGAATGGATCCGTTCGCCCGACAAGGAGATCGAGGGCACAGTCGAATACATCGGCTGGCGCCACACCCGCGTGCGCGCCTTCAACAAGAATCCGATCTATGTGCCGAATGCGCTGTTCACCACCATCGTGGTGGAAAACCCCACCCGCATGACCAACCGGCGCATCCGGGAAACCATCGGCATCCGCTACGCCGACCTCGACAAACTGCCCGTCATCGTCGAGGACGTGAAGACCATGCTGCAGGCGCATCCCGAGATCGATGCCGACGCCACGCTGATCGTCAATTTCAACGAATTCGGGGTCTCCTCGCTGAATTTCTTCATCTACACCTTTACCCGCACCGTGCAATGGGTGCACTACCACGAAGTCAAGCAGGACGTGCTGCTGAAAATCGCCGACATCATCCGTGGCCACGGTGCCGAGATCGCCTTCCCAACGCAGACGCTGCATATCGACTCGATCCCCGACGCGCCCGCGGCGGCGCCTGAAGCGTAAGTCGCACAGACCGCCCTGCGTGCGCCCTTCGGCGGACCGCGGCATTTTGACGTGTGGTCCTGGGCATGGGGCCACGTCAAATGACTGCGGCGCGCGCCAAAACCGGGCCAAATCAGCGGAAAAGCTCGCCTGCATGCGGTTTTGCCATTAACTATTCGGCGCACGGGCCGATATCACCTGTAAGTGCCTATCCCGTGAGAACCGTTTGAACACGTCGCCCCAGCCCGAAACGCGCCCATCCTCCCGAACACCGGACGGTGCGCAGACCACGGAAGAATCCGTGGCGGCCCATGCCAAGCGCGCCCTGATGACCCGGGTGCGTGTCAGGGTTGCGGCTGTGCTCGACGCGAAAATTGCACGGCTGCAGCGACTGCGCACCAAAGTCTGCGGCGCGCCGGCCGAGGCGCAGGATGACGACCGTGCCGGCGCACGGCGTGACCGGACGCGGGATCGCGAGGAGCCGGCCGCAGCGGCGGCCGAAGCACCACCCAAGCCCAAGCGCCGCCTGCGAGCAGCCCTGGTCTACCTCAGCCTGGTGTTGATGGGCGGTCTCGCGGGCGGTGCGCTCGCCTATACCCAGTTCCAGAAACAACTCGGTGCCTTGCTTCAGGAAAGCCAGCGCCTGGATACAGCGCTTGCGGAAAAAAGCCGGCCCAGCGCCGAAATCGTGAAGGCGTTCGAGGCCGAACAGGCCCGCCGCGTCGAGACGGAAAAAAAGCTCGCCGCCGCTTTCATCGAATACACGACGTCCACCGCCGAATCCTATGCCCTGCTCGAAAGCCTGGTCGGACAGCAAGTTGCCGAAGGCCGGCGCCTGGAATCGTCACTGACGGAGAACGCCCAATCGCATGCCGAAGCCCGCAAGGCACTGGACGAAGCACAGGCCGCACGCATCGAAGCCGAGGAAAAGCTGGCGGCCACGCTGGTCGAGCACGTCGGTCCCGCCAGCACCCAAAGACAGGTGGGCATGGCGGAGGAAAAACAGGTGGCCGCACGCCAGGTCGAGGCGGCCGCGCCCAGTGCGCCAAAAGACGGACCCGCCGCAAGCCGCCGCAGCGACGGCAGCGCCCCCAAGCCGCGCAACTGCACGCTCGATACGCGCAACGTCGACGCATTGAAGGACTGCATCAGCACCTACAACAAGTAGGCTTCAGCCCGGCACGCTAGTGTCGCGAATCAGAAATATCGAAACATAAAACGGTGTCTTTTTCCGCCATCTTATTCCATATGGCGGCGTTACGCGTCGTTGCCATAGACCGGGCTATGTCGCCTCCTCGCGCCTTGCCCTGCGAAAAAATCCATCCGTTTTATTTGTCCCGCTATTTCTGATTCGCGACACTAGCCGAAGCTGTACTTCACCCCCACCGCATGCCAATACACAGCCTCCTCCTCCAGCGCCCGCTGGGTGAGCGGGTGGCTTTCGAGCCAGCCTTCGGGCAGCGTCAGGCGAAAACGCTTGGTACCGATTTCCGTCTTCATCTCGGGCAGTTTGGGCTCGGCACGGTTGCGGCAGAAAATGACGGCCTGCCGTAGCAGCCACACCAGGCGGCGGTCGGGGTCCGCCACCCCATCAAAGCTCGACAGCTTGGTCAGCGCGCCGCGCTGGGCGCGCGCCAGCAGCGCCAGACGCGCCTGCTCGGTGCGCGAGAAGCCGGGCATGTCGGCGTTTTCCAGGATGTAGCCGGAGTGGCGATGGTAGCCGCCGTGCGACACCATGAGCCCGATTTCATGCAGCCGCGCGGCCCAGTCGAGAAAGCGTTCGTCGTGCTCGTCGCCGCCGCCGGCCGCGGCCAGTAGCGTCAGCGCGACACGTTTGACGCGCACGGCCTGCTGGCTGTCGATATGGTAGCGGCGCATGAATTCATCCACCGTCGCCTCGCGCATGTCTTCCCGATGGAAACGGCCGAGCAGATCGTAGAGGATGCCCTCCCGCATCGCGGTTTCGGCAACGTCCATCTGCTCGATGCCGAGCTCGGCGAACAGGCCGGCCATGATGGCGAAACCGCCGGCGATGACCGGGCGGCGGTCGCGCGCAAGGCCGGCAAGCTCCAGTGCATCAATGTGTCCGGCCTTGATCATCTGGCTGCGCAGCTGGGCCAGGCCGTCGGCAGTGATGCCGCGCGCCGACCAGCCGTTCTGTTCGAGGATTTCGCGCAATGCCCGCGCGGTGCCGCTGGAACCCACCGCCTGCTGCCAGTTGGCTTTGGAAAACGCGCGCGCGACGGCTTCGACTTCGACCCGCGCGCTCATCTCGGCGGCCTTCAGCGCGGCCTTGTCGATGACGCCGTCGGCGAAGAAGCGTTTGGAAAAATTGACGCAGCCCATGTGCAGGCTTTCGCGTTCGTGCGGCTTCAGGCCATGGCCGATGATGCATTCGGTCGAGCCGCCGCCGATGTCGACCACCAACCGGCGGTCGGGCGAGGCCGGCAACGAATGTGCAACGCCGAGATAGATCAGCCGCGCCTCTTCGCGCCCGGCGACGATCTCGATCGGGTGGCCGAGCGCGGCCTCGGCCTTGCGCAGGAAGGCATCGGCATTGCGGGCAATACGCAGCGCCGAGGTACCGACGCAGCGGATCGCCTCGGGAGACAGACCGCGCAGGCGTTCGCCGAAACGCTGCAGGCAGGCCAGCGCGCGCTCCTGCGTGTCGTCGTCGAGTTTCTTGTCGTCGTCCAATCCACCGGCCAGGCGCACGGTTTCCTTCAGCGAATCGAGCGGATACAGCTGGTCGCCCGCCACCCTCGCAACCTCGAGGCGAAAGGAGTTGGAGCCCAGGTCAACGGCGGCGAGTGTGTCGTACGTCTTCATGCGATTGCACCAAAAAACAGATAGGCCATGCCGATGGCTGCCAAAATGCCGGCGACGTCGGCGATCAGTCCGCAGGCGACGGCGTGACGCACGCGCTTGATGCCGACCGCGCCAAAATACACCGCCAGCACGTAGAAAGTCGTCTCGGTGCTGCCCTGCACGATCGACGCCAGCCGTCCGGCGAACGAGTCCGCGCCGTGCGTCTGCATGGTGTCGATCATCATGGCACGCGCGCCGCTTCCGGAAAACGGTTTCATCAGTGCGGTCGGCAGGCCGTCGATCCAGCGCGCGTCGAAACCCAGCCCCAGCACCGCGCTGCGCGCCGCACCCATCAGCAGCTCAAGCGCGCCGCTGGCGCGGAACACCGCGATCGCCACCAGCATCGCGACAAGATACGGAATGATGGTGACGGCCGTGTGAAAGCCGTCCTTCGCCCCTTCGATGAAGGCCTCGTAGGCATTCACCCGCCGCCGCACCGCCATCAGCAGAAAGGTGGCGACGATGCCGAACAGCAGCACGTTGCTGAGTATCGACGACTGCCGCGTCATCTCGGCGGCATCGAGGCTGCCGAAATACACCACCATGCCGCCGACCAGCAGCGTGGCGCCGCCGAGATAGGCCAGCGTGACGCGGTTCCACAGGTGCAGCTTCTGGAAAAATCCGGTGACGAACAGGCCGACCAGGGTGCCGATATAGGTGGTGATCAGCAGCGGTATGAACACGTCGGTCGGGTCGGCCGCGCCGAGCTGCGCGCGGTAGGTGAAAATGGTGACCGGCAGCAGCGTGACCGACGCGGTGTTGATGACCAGAAAGAGGATTTGCGCGTCGCTCGCGGTGTCCTTCGAAGGATTGAGCGTCTGCAGTTCCTGCATCGCCTTGATGCCAAGCGGGGTCGCGGCGTTATCGAGCCCCAGCATGTTGGCGCCCATGTTCATGGTCATCGCGCCGAGCGCGGGATGGTTGGGCGGCACGTCTGGAAACAGGCGGCGGAACAGCGGCGCCAGGCCGCGGGTGAGGATGTCCAGCATGCCGGCGCGCTCACCGATTTTCATCACCCCCAGCCACAGCGCCATCACGCCGGTAAGGCCGAGCGCGATTTCAAATGCGGTCTTGCTGCTGTCGAACAGCGCCCTGACCAACGCGGCGAAAATGTCGGCATCGCCGAGGACCAGCAGCTTGAAGGACGCGATCAGGAAGGCGACAAGGATGAAGCCGATCCACAGCGCGTTGAGCATGAAGAAAAATCAGATCCAGCCGGCGACAACGATCAGCAGTCCGGCCGCGAGCCAGATCACCAGGCCACGCCAGATCATGCTGACGGCGCTATCGATGCAATCGTGATCCGGTGCCTGGCCGGTGCCGAGGTCGGGACGCCATACCGTCTCGTCGCCGACGCTGACGCTTTGCCCCAGCTTGACGCCCATGGCGCCGGCACCGGCGGCAATCACCACGCCCTCTTCCGTTTCCGGCCAGGCATCCGCCTGGGTGCGCCAGCAGAAGGTCGCGTCTTCGAAGTTGCCGGCAATGGCGTAGGTCAGCGCCGTCAGCCGCGCCGGCACCCAGTTGATGACATGAAACGCCCGCTGCGCAAACGCACCGAAACGACCACGACTGACCGTCCAGCGGCGCGACAGGATCGACGCGGCACGAAACAGCACGGCGCCGACCGGACCGAGCGACGCCAGCAGCACAAACCAGAACAGCACGCCGAACATCTGCCGGTGGCTTGCCGCCATCACCTGCTCGATGGTGACGCGCGTCAGGTCGTCGACGCTGAACTGTTGCGTATCGCCGCCGCGCCAGGCCGCCAGTTTTTCGCGCGCGGCGTCGAGCTCGCCGGCGCGCAGCTGGCGCGCAATCTGCTCGGCGGAGTCGCTGAAATACTTGAAGCCGAGGGTGAAATACAGCACCGCCACATTCCATATCCAGCCCAGCACCGGGCTGATGCCCTCGAGCAGGGCAAACACTCCCCACACGACGGCCAGCAGCGGCAGCATGGCCAGCGCCCAGGCGATGGCGCCGTGGCTGTATTCGCCGGCATTGAAGCGGCGTTCGAGGAACTGGGTGAAGCGGGAATAGTGCTGGTAATGCGGCAGCGGCTGCCGCAGCGGACGCAGGTGCTCGAGGGCCACTGCGGTCAGAACGGAAAAGAAAGCCATCAGCGATTCATCTCCAGGGTAAAGGTGCCGACCCGGCCAATTTTCCCTGATGGCCGATAACGCTCCATCGTCGGCATGACGATGTCCTGTCCGCGCGTTTGCAGATTGTCGGACAAGGCCTGGTAGGCCCGGGACGGCGCCAGCAGAACCGCTGCATTCACTTCGACGGCGTACACCGGGCGACGTTCGATACGCCCTTCCTTGAGGCCATCCGGAAGCGGGGCGTCCTCCGCCAGCATGTAGCCCAGCTGCGCACGCACGCTGCCGTTGGCAGCACGCGGATCCGTGAGGATCACGCTGAAGGTGTCGCCCGCCGTCACTTTGGCCGCATTGAATTCATCCAGCGCCTTGCGCTGCGTCTTGCGGGCGTTGTTGATCGGTCCCTCGTATTCGAGGTAGGCGTAACGGTAGGGTCCGGCTTCGGTTTCGCTCACGCTGACAGCATTGAAGCCGCCCCACCACCAGTACACCGCCAGCAGCGGAAGGATGAACGCCAGCACGAACGCCGGCCACTGTTTCTTGAGCACGCATGACCCCCTTCTTCCAGCGGCGAAGATACCACAGCCGGGCGTCGGCCTCGACGGTGCCGTGCGGCGGATGCGCTCGATACAGCGGCGGTTCCGGGCCCTGCATGCCGAACGGTTATAATTGCGGGTGATTCTGGAGCCGCCTTGTGACTTTACGCCTGTTGTTCACGCTACTGCTGCTGTCGTTGCTGCCCGTCGCCCACGCGTCTGCGTCCGCCCGGATCAATGAGGCGACCGTGCCGATGGAAGCGGTGCGGCTGGGCACGCACAGCTATTTCGTGCAGGGCCAGCCGGGCGCGGCCAGCAGCGAGAACCAAGGGTTCATGTCGAACGCGGGCTTTGTCCTCACGCGCGACAGCGTGGTGGTGTTCGACACGCTGGCCTCGCCGCCGCTGGCCGAAAAACTGGTCGGCCTGATCCGCAAGATCACCTCGAAGCCGATCAAGCTCGTGATCGTCAGCCATTACCATGCCGACCATTTCTACGGCCTGCAGGTTTTCAAGGCGCTGGGCGCCGAAATCTGGGCGCACCAGGCGACCGAAGGCGCCACTCGCACCGAGGGGGCGGCCGAGCGTCTGGTTCAGCGCAAGGAAGCGCTCTTTCCCTGGGTGGATGAGGACACGCAGCTGCTAGAGGCCGATCGCTTTATTGCAGGCGACCTCGATTTCGAGATGGGCGGCGTGCGCTTCGCCCTGCGTGATGTGGGGCCTGCACACTCCAGCGAGGATCTCGCACTGATGGTCAAGCCGGACGGCGTGCTGTTTGCCGGCGACCTGGTATTCCGCGGACGCGTGCCTTTCGTCGGCGACGCCGACGGCCAGGCCTGGATTGCCGCGCTCGACAAGCTGATCGCGCTCAACCCCAAGGTGCTGGTGCCGGGCCACGGCGCGCACTCGCGGACGCCGCGTGCCGACCTTGTCTTCACCCGTGACTATCTGAAGTTTTTGCGCGACCAGATGGGCCCGCCTGCGCGCAATCTGGTTCCCTTCGAGGAAGCCTACGAAAAAGTGGACTGGTCGAAATACCGCAACATGCCGGCATTCAACGAAGCCAACCGGCTGAATGCCTACAACCAGTATCTGCGGCTGGAACTCGAAGGCGGAAACTGAATGGAACGCTCTGCCATGATGATGCTCGACTGTACATTTTCCTGACACGCTAAAAGTCCCCCGCCCACACACACCATGCTGTGCTCCCCGGAAGAACTCCTGCAAAAGAACCAGGCGCTGTCGAATGCCTGGGAGCGCTATCGGGCCACACCGACTTTCGAGAGCTTTGTCGAACTGGCGGTTTCGATCAACAGCTTTACCGAGTTTCTGATCGACAAGGGCATCACCGCCCTGCACCACGCCAGCCATCAGCTGGAACAGGTGACGCTGACGCTGTTCAACAAGGATGTCGGACACCCGCTGCCGCAGGATGCGCTGAACGATCTGAACGAGCGCGTCCTGGCGCTGTCACGCATGGCAGAGACCCACGCCGCAGTCACGGCCGGTATGGCCGACCGGCGCCAGAACCTGGACCACATCACCACCGGGGCCCTGCAGTCGGGCCAGGCCTGGCTGATCGGACACGACCCTTCGGCCTGGGCTGATTTGAAGGCGCAGCTCGGCTATTTCGGCATGCAGGCGTCGTTTGCCACCTGGGGCGAAACCCTGCCGGACACCGCGGGTGTCGCCCCCCTGCTGCTGCTCGACCTGCGCAGCCTGCCCGAGGCCGAATGGTGCGGCCGCATCCAGGCGCTGCGGCAGCGCTTCGCGATGGGGCAATTGATCAGCCTGTGCATGCCCTCCGACTTCGAACGGCTGCAACAGGCGCTGCGCGGCGGATGCGACAGCTGCCTGCTCGAAGGCATGCCCACGCACGCCATCGTCGAACACATCCTGGAGCTCAACGAGCGGCACGAACAGGAGGCCTTCCGCGTGCTGATCGTGGAAGACTCGAAGACGGCCAGCCATCTTATTCACCGCACCCTGCAGGAAAATCAGATCGTTTCCGAAATCGTCAACGACCCGCGCCAGACCCTGAATGCGCTCAAGCATTTCAACCCGGACCTGATCCTGATGGACATGTACATGCCGAACTGCACCGGCGTGGAGGCTGCGCGCATCATCCGCCAGCACGACGAATTCCTCAGCACGCCGATTGTCTACCTGTCCGGCGAAACCAACGTGGCGCTGCAGGTGGATGCGATGCGGCTGGGCGGCGACCATTTCCTCACCAAGCCTTTCAACCCGGTGTTCCTCAACGCGATCGTCAAGAGCAAGATCGAGCGCTACCGGGCCCTGCGCCGCACCATGTACAACGACAGCCTGACCGGCCTGCTCAACCATTCCAGCGGCAAGAACACGCTCGACATGCTGCTTTCCCACGTTGCGCACGAAGGCGGTTTTCTGTCGGTGGTGATGATGGACATCGATCACTTCAAGCAAGTGAACGACAGCTATGGCCACCCGGTGGGCGACCAGGTCATCCGTAGCCTGTCGTGGCTGCTTAAGCAGCGGCTGCGAAAACAGGATGTGATCTGCCGCTACGGCGGCGAGGAATTCCTGATCGCCCTGCCGCACACCGATGCCGAGCAGGCCTTCGTCATCATGGATCGCATCCGCCAGGATTTTTCACAGATTCGTCACCCGCACAGCGGCGGCCATTTTTCCGCCACCGTCAGCGGCGGCATCGCCACCTACCCGCTTTATCAGAACAGCGATTCGCTGATCAAGGCCGCCGACGAGGCGCTCTATCTGGCCAAGCGCACCAGCCGCAACTGCATCCACGCCGACGAGTTCTGAACCGGATCAACCCGCAATCAGCTTGATGCCGATCAGGATGGTCACGATTTCAAACGCCCGCTTGACCCACAGATTGCCCTTCTTGATCGCCAGGTGGCTGCCCAGATAGCCGCCGATGATCGAGCCGGCCAGCAGCGCCGGCATCCAGTCCCACGCCACCGTGCCGATCACGCCCAGCACCAGCGCGCCGGTGCCGTTCCACACCAGCCCGCACAGGATCAGCGTATAGGCCACCGCACGGGTGTAGTCGAGGCCGAACCAGCGGATCAGCCACAGCGTCAGAAAGAGGCCCGTGCCGCTGGCGATCGAGCCGTTGAGAAAGCCGACCACGAACAGCCCCGCCATGCCGCCGGCCAGTCCCCAACCCTGTCGGTTGAGCGGAGCATGCTCCATGCCGAGTCGGGGCTTGAACACCGAATACAGCCCGAGGCCCAGCGTCAGCACACCCAGCGCCAGCGTAGCGACGCGCTCGGGAATCTGCAGGATAGTCACCGCCCCCAGCACCACGCCCGGCAGACCGGCGCCCAGGATGATCAGTGAAAAGCGGCGTTCGAGATGCGATTCCTTCAGGTGCCTGAGTGTCGCGCCCAGCCCGAGCGCGACGCTGGCGACCTTGTGGGTGGCGAGCGCCACCGCAAACGGCAGCCCGAGAAAAATCAGGATGGGCAACTGGATCAGTCCGGCGCCGCCGCCGGACAGCGCCGAAAAAAAATTCGCCGCCAGCGCGGCGACGAACAGGATCAGCTGCTCGAGCACGCCTAGCGGGCCGTGACGCCGATGTCCGCCGGCAGTTTTGCGTAGACCAGTTTCAGATCGGCGTCGGCAATGACCTGCAGCAGCCGGTCGGCCATTTCCACCTCGACGAAAAACTCCACCACCACCGGCAGCTCGCCCGCCAGTTCGAAGAATCCCGCGTCATGCCGCCCGTGACGGCCAAAGCCCGCAATCGCGCGAAACACCGAGCCGCCGCTGACGCCGAGCGTCTGCGCGGCATCGAGCAGCCATTCGTAGCTCAGCTTGCCGTGATGGCGGCTGGCTTCGGACACAAACACCTGCAGACAGACCGCGTTCATTTGAAAAGCCTCATCGAATAAAAGCCCAGCCCGGTGGCGAGAAACGAACCCGTCATGTGCGCGGCGGCAATCAGGCCGCCGGAAAGCCACAGACCGCGCATCAGCGCAGTGACGACTTCGGCGGAGAAGGTGGAAAAGGTGGTCAGCCCGCCCAAGAGGCCGGTGATCAGGAACAGCCGCGCTTCCGGCGGCACTCCCGGATGCTCGGCAAACCAGGCGATGACGAGGCCGACGAAATAGCCGCCGACCAGATTGGCGGCCAGCGTGCCGAGCGGCAGCGAGGGAAACAGCGGGTTGAGCCAGAGTCCCAGTCCCCAGCGCAGCCAGGCGCCGATGGCGGCGCCCACGCCAATGGCAAGGAAGGCAGTCATGGTGGGCAGCAGGCGGCGGATGTCATGCGCAGATTCTAGCCGAGGGCCGCGCGATGTGCGCAGCCACGCAGCACCCGCCCCGCCGTTTCAATCGGGACGCACACGCCCACTGTCGAGGCCCATTTGCCATGCCCACAGTCCGACGACCGGTTCATCCGGTGGCGTCTCCACCTCGATGCGCAGCTGCCTCAGCGCCCATCCGCGCGCGCCGGCCGGAAGCTTCGGATACAGCGCCGTCTGGCCGGCGGTGCGGGCAATCAGGCCGGCCAGTTCGTTGTCGAGCGGGAATGCGGACGCGTCGCGCATGCGCGCTTCAAGCCAGCGCCCGGCCATGCCGGCAACGGCGGCGAGTCGATCGCGGCGCGTGCGGTCCGGCCGCACCCGCTCGATCTCGGCGCCTGCCGCGAGCACCCAGAACCAGCTGTGCGGCTGGTCCGGCGCGGACCGCTGCCCGTCGCGCCAGAAGTGATACAGGCGGCCGTCGTGCCACAGTTCGCGCAGCAGGAAATCCATGGTCTGTGCGGCGTAATCGACCGCTTCCCGTTCGCCGCTGAAATGCGCCAGACACAGCAGCGCCCACACCGCCTGCGCGTTGGTGTCGGCACGCTTGGCGCGATCGACCGGCGGCGCATGCCGACGCGCGCGCTCGGCGGGCGCGAGCGCGTAGTACGCGTTGTCCGCCTGTTGCGCCTGGAAGAATCCTCCGTCCCGCCTGTCCCACAGCACCTCGCGCAGGTAGCGCCAGGCCAGCAGGGCACGCTGCCGCGCCTGCGGATCGTGCACCCCGACCTGCGCCTGCCAGGCGGCCATCCAGGCATTGAGCTCGAGCAGCTTGGAGGTTTCGAGATACTCGTCGCGCGTCGGATCGATGAAATTGAAAAAGCCGCCGTCAACCGGGTCCCACAGCCGATCGCGATCCGCCCGCGCCGCGTGCCGGACCCGTTCGCGCCAGCGGCCCTGCTCCAGCAGATCGATCCACGCCAGCACGGCAGTGCGCCGGAAGGTCACGCCGCTGTCGAACTGGCCGAACAGCGTTTCGCGCGCAGGGTCGTAAAGGGACTCCAGGTGCTGCAGATAGGCGGCACGAAACGCCGCGTAGCCGCGGCGATCGATCGTCTTCACCTGATGCAGGATTTCAGCGGGTGCTGGCACTCCCGCGGCGGGCGGCTGCGCGGACTGCACCACGCTGCCCAGCAGACTCACCAGATCGCGCGTCGGCATCACGCCGACAAAATGCTTGAGCACGCGGCCGTCCGGTGCCAGCACCAAGGTAAACGGCAGACCCTTGGCGCCAAAGCGGCGCATCAGATCCGGACGGGCGTCGGAATCCACCGCGATGCGGATGAAACCGCGCGCCAGTGCCGTGCGTACTGCGGGTTGGTCGAGGCTGTCGCGCTTGTACTGCTGGCACCAGCTGCACCATTGAGCATCGAAGTAAACGAAGGCGGGTGTGCGGGTCGCGCGCGCCCGCTGCAAACCCGTATCGAATTCGGTGATCCAGCCCTCGCGTTCCCACGCTTCACGCGCGAAGGCCGCCGCATCGGACGCACCGAGCAGCAGCGAAAGCAGGCCTAACAGGACGGCCAGGGGTGTGGAACGGGATCGCTTCATCGATTCACCCGTCATGCCTTCAATCCCTCCGGAGTGAATTGCGGGGGCGCCGGGTTCAGCGACGAGCCGACCAGACCTACATCGCGTCCTTGATGATGTCGCCGAGCAGCTTTTCCAGCTCGTCCAGCGACTTCTTCAGCGCGGCATTGCGAGTGGCGGCCGGCTTGCGATAGGACAGGTAGACGTTTTTGTCGCCCGGCACCTTGTAGACCACGATGCTGTACGGACACATGACGATCGAATGCGGATCGGCTTCCATCATGTGGCGCGATACGGTGGCGCTACAGAATTCGAACTGCTCTGCGTTCTCGTACACCACTTTGGTTTCGCCGATGTCCTTGCCGGTGCGGTTCAGCATGTCGGCAATGTGGTTGGTGTTGGTAATCTTCAGGCCCTTGCCCTCGATCGCCATCTGCAGGTTGTCCCGCACGTCCTGGTAGGCGCCCTGGGACTTGAAGGTCACGGCATATTTCTCGCCGGCCAGTGCGGCAAAGGGCAGACACAGCAGCGCGCATGCGGCAATGAATTTTTTCATGTCGGTCATCCGGAATGGCAAAGCCTGATTTTCAACCGCTCGCCGTCAAACGGCAATGGGCTTTTGCTACACTCGCCGCATGGTCAAACCTCACAAGACAGCGCAACTCAAGGCAGACGGCCGTTTCTGGCTGACGCTCGACGGCAGGAATTTTCTCGGCCGCGGCCGCGTGGAACTGCTGCACCGCATCCGCGAAACCGGCTCCATTTCGAAAGCCGCCAAGGCGATGAAAATGAGCTACAAGGCCGCATGGGATGCGGTGGATGCGATGAATACCGCCTGGCAGTCGCCGCTGGTGGAAAGCGGGCCCTCCGGCAGCCGCCTGACCGACGATGCGGAACGCCTGATCGCGGCGTTTCACAAGGCCGAGACCAAGCACACCGCCTTCATGGAAAAACTCGCCGACAGTCTTTAAGGACGCGACTTGTAGAAGTTCAGCGGCGCGCTGGCCTTGACGACCGCCGGTTTCAGTTTCCCCATCACATGCATCTCGCAGGGCTTGCAGTCGAAGCGCAGGGTCAGCTTTTCGCTGCCGTTGATCAGCGTCAGCGGCGCCGCACGCACGGTGCCCTGCACGCCGGTGACGCCCTTGGCCTGCTTGGGGCACAGGCTCAACGAAAACCTCACGCAGTGCTTGGTGATCATCAGCGAGACTTCGCCGGTTTCCTCGTGGCTTTCGTAGGCGGCGGCGATCACCTGCACGCCGTGCTTCGCGTAGAAGTCGCGCGCCTTGTGGTTGTAGACGTTGGCGAGATAACTCAGCGTGTCCTCGGGGTAGATCGCCGGCGGCTCGGCCGGTTGCGCGCGCGGTGGGCGCAGGTACGCGGCGGTACGCACGGCTTCCAGCGCGGCGACGGCATCGCGGCGTAGCGCATTGAGGAAGGACGCCGGCACAAACCAGGGCTGGGTCAGCTCCAGCGCAATGCCCATCGCCGCAAACGGCGTGGTGCCGAGCTTGCCCAGATGCTCGCGCAGCGTGGCCTCGGCCTTGGCGGCGTCTTTCGCCGCTTCCTTCGCGTGCGCGGCTTCTGCGGTCGCCGTGTTGCCGTCCTCGTCGGTCAGCGTCAGTGCGAACCCCCCGGCGGTTTCGTCCAGCCGCAGCCACACGCCGATGCGGCGTTCGCTCGACGCCTTGTCGAGCAGACGGGTCCAGTTCATGTCGCGGTTGCGGTTCACCAGCGTACCGGCGCGCAGGTCGCGAAAACTTGCCATCGGGTCCTTCGGGAACACGCGCCAGATGCCCTCGCCCACCTTCTCGGCGCGGTTAATCGCGAGGCCGGCCAGGTCCTTCTGCAGGGTGTAGTAGCAGAGGCCATCGCCGTTGTTCAGCATGATGTCAGGCGAGTCAGTCTGCAGCTCGACCCATTTGTCGCCGACCTTGCTGACGTAGCCGACCTGCAGACCGGGGTTCTTCGGCGTGTCGAAGGCGCCGATGTCGTCCTTGCGTCCGCCGACAAAATAGTCGGTGAATTCGCGGTTGAAGTTCTGGTTGGGGTCGGGGGTGAAGGCAAATGTGGTGCGGCCACTGGAGGCGCGCGCGAACTCGGGGCGGCGCTCGATGAGTTCGTCGAGCAGCGTGCGGTAATGGGCGGTGATGTTCTTCACATAGCCCATGTCCTTGTAGCGCCCCTCGATCTTGAAGCTGCGGATGCCGGCGTCGATCAGCGCCTCGATGTTGTCGCTCTGGTTGTTGTCCTTCATCGACAGCACATGCTTGTCGTGCGCGACGATGCGGCCTTCCATGTCAGTGACCTGGTACGGCAGGCGGCAGGCCTGCGAGCAGTCGCCCCTGTTGGCGCTGCGCCCGGTGTGGGCGTGGCTGATGTAGCACTGACCGCTGTAGGCGACGCACAGCGCGCCGTGGACAAAGAATTCCAGGGTCGTTTCTGGCCGCGTGGCGGCACGGATCGCGGCGATCTGCTCAAGGTCGAGCTCGCGCGCGAGCACGATCTGGTTCAGGCCCACGTCCTGCAGGAACACGGCCTTTTCCGGCGTGCGGATGTCGGTCTGGGTGCTCGCATGCAGCTGGATCGGCGGCAGGTCGAGTTCCAGCAGACCCATGTCCTGGATGATCAGCGCGTCGACGCCTGCATCGTACAGCTGCCAAATCTGCTGGCGTGCCGGTTCCAGTTCGTCGTCGGTGAGGATGGTGTTGAGGGTAACAAACACGCGCGCGTTGAAGCGGCGTGCGTGCTGGACCAGTCGCGCAATATCGGCGATGTCGTTGGAGGCGGCCGCGCGCGCGCCGAACGACGGCCCGCCGATGTACACCGCATCGGCGCCGTGGTTGACAGCTTCCATGCCGATATCGGCGTCGCGCGCGGGCGCGAGCAGTTCAAGTTGATGGGGTTGCAAGATGGCGTTCCGACCAGCAAAACGCCATTTTAGTCCTTTTACCGGCCTGGATCGCGGCTTGCCACCTGCAGGACAGGCTGCGGCTTGACCGCCTTGATTGCCAGATTCAGCGTGATGTCGTTGCTGACCAGGAACGCGTGCTTGCCCATATTGAAATCCGAACGCCTGATCGTGACGGTTGCCTGGGCGCCGCAGGACTCCAGCTTGAAGCTGGGATCCTGCATGCACTGGAAGTTGCTGACGGCAAGCGTCACCGGACGGGTCACGCCCTTGATCGTCAAGTTGCCCGACATGCTCGGTTGCTCGCCATCCAGCGTCATTCGGGTGGACTTGAAAATGATTGCCGGATGATTGGCGGTGTCGAAGAAATCCGCGGCCTGGATATGCTCGTCCAACAGGGAATTGCCGGTGTTCACCGAGGTCGCATCGATCATCACATCGGCCGAACCGGTCCTGGCGGCATGATCGAACACCACTTTGCCGCTGATCTTTTCGAAGCGGTGCGTCTGGTTCGACAGCCCCAGCGCGCGATAGCTGAACAGGGACGAGGTCTGGCTGTTATCGATGACATAGGTTTCAGGCGCAGCCTGGGCGGCGGCGGCAAAGGCAACAAGCGCGGTCAACGTGGCAAGACGTTTCATCTGAGCTCCTTGTGTGAATGAACACCCGGATACTTCTCTCTGGCGGCGATGCCGCCATGCCACTCCTGGGATGTCGCTACTTCAAGGAGCAGTGCAGATTTCCTGCAACTGCCATGCCACGCCGTTCAACTCAGGCGCAAACACGCAATATTTAAATAAAACAATGGGTTGTGTGTTTACGAGGGTCCTGGTTTTTTCCGGAAACAGGCGCAAATCGATGTAAATCCAACACGCTGCGTCGAACGGGGCGACCTTTCGGCAAGCCCCGACCAGGCCATGCCAGGTCCGCAAAACACAAAAAAGGCCGAACATGCCGCGATCACGCGCGCACGTCCGGCCCCGCTTTCGGCGTCGGGTTATTGGGCGGTCGACTGTTCCCTGACCGCCTCGATCGCGATGGTCAGCGTGACGTCGTCACTGACGAAAGGCGCGTTTTTGCCCATGTTGAATTCCGAGCGCTTGATCTGGGTGGTCGCGTTGGCACCGCAGGCCTCTACCTTCTTCATCGGATGCGGCTGGCACTTGAAGTGGGTGATCTCGAGCGTCACCTGTTTGGTCACCCCCTTGATCGTCAGGTCGCCCACCATGTAGATCGGCTGGTCACCGCGAAACGCCATCTTGTCCGATTTGAACGTGATCGTCGGGTACTTTTCCGTGTCGAAAAAATCGGCGGCCCGCAGGTGTTCGTTGAACAGCGCATAGCCGGTGTTGACCGAGTTGGCGTCGATGGTCACGATGGCCGAGCCGACTTGCTCGGCGCGATCGAGCACCACGGTGCCGGTGGTCTTGTCGAATTTGTGGGTCTGGTTGGAGAAGCCCAGGTGGTTGTAGGTGAAATGCGGATAGGTGTGGCTGTTGTCGATGGTGTAGGTCACCGGCGCAGCGTGGGCGGTCACGGCCAGGGCGGCCAGGGCGGTGACAAGGGCGAGACGTTTCATATGTGACTCCTTTAGGAATGAACAGTGGGTTAGTTGCCGGTGGCGGCAATGCGGAATTTGACCTGGACTTCGTTGGCGACGGCACTGACGTCCGTCCACATGCCTTCGCCGATGCCGAAGTCGAGGCGCCTGAGCGCGAAGCCGCCGTCGAAGGTGGCGGCGTTTGCGCCGGGGGTGTAGCTGACCGGGATCGTCATGTCGCGGGTGGTGCCCTTAAGCGTCAGCGTGCCGCGCAATTCGAAACGGTTGTTGCCGAGCGCGCGCACTGCGCTGGAGACGAACACGGCCTTGGGGTACACGCTGCGGTTGAACCACAGCTTGCCGGCGGACTCCTCGTCGGCTTCGGCCGAGCCGGCGTCGATGCTGGCAAGGTCGATCTCGATTCGCGCGCGCGCGGCCTCAGGCTTGGCCGGGTCGAACGCCATCTCGGTGGCAAAGCGCTTGAAGTGCCCCTTCACCGGCACGCCCATCTGGCGGAATTCGAACTGGACCGCGCTCTGCTTCGGCAGCACCGTGCGGTATTCCACCGCGTGTGCCATCGGCGTAGCCAGTGCGGCCAGCACGATCATTGCGTTGAGTTTCATGTGCGCTCCTTTCTGCTCCAGCCCATGCGTTGCAGGAAGGGCTGGCGTTCGATGAAATGGTGTTTGAGTGCCGCGCCCACGTGCAGGATGACCAGCGCCAGCAAGCTAAAGTTCAGCGCCTTGTGCACCCCTGCAAGCAGGTCGCCCAGCTCGCGGTTCCTGTCGAGCAGGTCGGGCAGCGGCAGCACGCCGAACCATACGGTCTGGAAACCCTTGGCCGAACTCATCAGCCAGCCCGACAGTGGAATCGCGATCATCAGCACATACAGCAGGCCATGCGCGATGCGGCTGGCGCGGCGCTGCCAGACGACGATGCCGTCCGGCAGCGGCGGCGGCGTGTGCGTCGCCCGCCACGCCAGGCGGATCGCGATCAGCAGAAAGACCGTGACGCCGATCCATTTGTGATAGCTGTAGAGCTTGAGCTTGTCGGGCGACAGCGGCAGGTCGACCATGTAGAGGCCCAGCGGGAACGTGGTAAAAATCAGCAGTGCCATCAGCCAGTGCAGCAGGATCGCGGTCGTCGAATAGCGATTCGAAGCGCTCATGTCGTCTCCTTCCTGAACACCTGTTCCAGGCTACGCAACGCGGCCTGCCAGCGCGTGTGCTCGGCGGCGCTCGCGCCGGCAAAGCAGGCGTCGAGATGCGCCATGTGCGCAGGAAACACTTTGGCAAACAAGGCCTCGCCCGCCTTCGTCAGACGGACGATCTGGCAGCGGCGGTCGCTTTCATGCGCGGTGCGTTTAACCCAGCCGCGATCGGCCAGACGGTCGACCACGCCGGTCAGCGTGCCCTTGGTGATCAACGTCTTTTCGCCCAGTTCGGTCGATGTCATGCCCGGCGTGTTGCCGAGCGTGGCAATCACGTCGAACTGCGGCGGCGTCAGGCCCAGCGCACGGATGTCCGCAGCAGAATAGGCCTCGAAGGCCTGATAGCACTTCACCAGGGCTTGCATGGTCGGCAGGAAGTCGGCTGACTGGCTCATCACGCGCTCACTTGGTTCTAACACGAACCAAATATAGTTCGTGTTAGAACCATTGTCAAGCGCGTTGCGAATGAACCCAATCCCAACCTGCCGACTCGAACAGACATCCTCGACAGTCAGGCGCCCCTCCCCTCATGAATTCAGAGACCCCATCCCTGCTCACCGTGTATTACGACGGCGGCTGCCCGGTATGCACGCGCGAGATCGGCTTCTACCAGCGCCGGCGCGGCGCCGGGCGCATCCGCTGGGTCAATCTGGCGCACTGCACTGATGAGGATCTGGGAACGGATTTGAGCCGCGCGGCAGCCACGGCCCGCCTGCACGCACGCAGGTCGGATGGCCTGCTGGTGTCGGGGGCGCGTGCGTTCGCCGCGCTGTGGCAGACGCTTCCGGCGTTTCGCCTCGCGGGCCGCGTGGCTGCGCTGCCGGGGATCGTGCACGGACTAGAAGGGGGCTACCGCGGGTTTCTGAAGGTGCGCCGTCTATGGCGACGGAACGCGGACGCCTGTCCGCTGCCAGACAACACCCGGTTCAAATAAGGCAGCCCTCCGGGGATGGGCGGCCCCGGAGGCTTCAGCATTCATGTTGCTTCGCCTTCCCCCACAGGCGCACCGGCCGCTTCACAGCATCCCGCGCACGCCGGATCGGTGTCCGACACCATGGCCTCCCGCTTTCCATCCATCAGATACCCCAGCCAGGCATTGGATATTTTCTCCTGAACGCTGTTTTGTCCCTGGCGCGCCTGCAGGTTCGCGAAGTCGAGTTCGAACAGGGGTTGATGCTGGTTGAAGCAGGAAAAGACAAATTTGGACGGCTCGCCGGTCGTGCTGTCCACGTGCCGGCACAGGCACTGCGCGCACACTTCCTTCATCATGCATTGCATCGGACTGTTCACCGCCGCGATCGCATTGAAGCCGGGTTTCAAAGAAGGTTTCAGCTCGGCACGCAGGCGCCTGCGGAAGGTCTCCATCGATTCCGGATGATCCGACAGAATGAACTGGTCGGTCTGACGCACCCAGTCGGTAAAGGGCGCGTCCATCTCGGCGCAGGACTGCAGAAACTCGTCCAGTCCATGCACGAAGCAGGCGTCCTGCTGCCGCCGCAGGGTCAGCGCCGGGCCTTCGTCCAGCACCCAGATCGCCTGGTCCGTGAGGATCTCGATGACGCGCTGCACGGCCCGCGCCCGCTCGGTGTTGCGGAAGTGCCCGATGAACACGATGCGGTTGCCGGCCGCGCGCCACACCGCCGCGCCGTCCACGGTGCTGGTCACGGCGGAGTGCCCGCCCGCCACCGTCACGGTCGCGTTTTCCGGCACCGGCAGGCCAGTCCCGGTCGGACCCATCAGGATCACGCGCGTGCCGGGCTTGAGCGACGCGGCGATCCGGCTCGACACACCGACGCTGTTGATCAGCAGCTGCACCTCGCCGCGCGCCTTGTCCACATGCACGCCATCGATGGCCATGCCCTCCATTGCCAGCATCTGCCCCGCCACGTGTTCCGCGTGCTGTTCGAAATTCTGCAGCCGGTACACCTGCCCCGGCAGCCAGTGCTTCGTCGCCTGCGGCGCGCGCACGGTCAGGCTGGTGAGATGCGGCGCCAGGCGCTCGACCGCGACCACTTCGGGACACAGTGCCGCATCGAGTGACGCCGCGAAGACATCGAATGTGCGTTGATCGGTTGCGGACGCCGCTTGCGAATCGCGCCCCAGCAGCAGCGCGGTGATATCGCGCGCCGCATGCTTGCTCGACGCCATCGCCTTCACCACGCTGCCGTGGTACCAGGGGTGGTTGTCGCCAACGAAGGACACCTTGAGCTCGCCCGCACTATACGAAGTAAAGAAGCCCGGCTGCTCCCCCTTGCAATGCCCCGTCGTGGGCACCCGCACCATGCTCCCGGCGGCGTCGATGCGATAGGCGGCGAAATACTTGCCATCCATTTCGAAGGTGCCCGGATGCTCGCGCTCGTACACGGTGTTGGGGATGCTGCCGGCGGCCACCAGCACTGCGCGCGCCGGCAGCGTGACCGTCTCGCCGCTGTCGGTGTGCACGCAGCGCAGCTGCTGCACGTGGTCGTGTTCGTCGAGCACGGCCTCGCTCGGCTCCAGCCGTTCAGCGTAGAAGATGCCCTCCTCCAGTGCCTTGATGATTTCTTCGTGGTTGCGCAGGTAGGCCGGAGAGTCGGCCATGGAGCGGCGGTAGACGACGGTGACGCCGCCCCAGGCGCGGATCAGCGGCGTGAAATCGGGCAATTCGCCGACGGCCAGCGCGCGTTCGCGCTCGGCACGCACCGCCCGGCCGTGCGCCAGGAATTCATCCAGCACGCCCCGCTCGTAGGCGTCGAACAGACCAGCACGGGCTTCGCCGACTGCTTCCCAGCGCGCCAGCACCTTCTCCACCTGGCGGACGTAATAGGCTTGCACTTCGGTAGCGGTGTCGATCGAGGTGAGGCCGCCGCCGATCACCACTGCCGGCAGGCGCACCTGCAGGTTGGCGAGGCTATCGCGCTTGGCCGCGCCGGTAAGCTGCAGCGCCATCAGGAAATCGCTCGCCTGGCGCATGCCGCGTGCCATGTTGTTGCGCACCGGCAGTACCGTGGGGCGACCGGCGCCGGTCGCAAGCGTTACGTGATCGAAGCCGAGCGCAGGCACGTCTTCCAGCATGATCGTGCCGCCGAGGCGGATGCCGCCGTAGACGCGGAAGGCGGGCTGGCGCTCGAGCACCAGCCGGATCAGCGTCAGGAAATTCTTGTCCCAGCGCACCGTGATGCCGTATTCCGCAACGCCGCCGAAGCCAGAATTGATGCGCGAGTCGAGCGGTTGGTACAGGTCGGTGACGTGTTCCACCGGACGCGTCGGCCGTCCATTGGCTTCAAACAGTTCGGGGGGCAGCGGTTCGATCTTGAGGCCGTCGACGATGACCACGCCGAAGCCTTCCTGCAAAAGATGGTGCGCGAGATTGAAGCCGGCCGGCCCGGCACCGACGCACAGCGTATTGCGGCCGTTGTATGGCAGGCGGTACGGCCGCGCGCGGTTGAGCGGATTCCATTGCGTCAGCGTGAAATAGAGCTCGAAGCCCCAGCGCCAGTCCAGCACGTCGGTGAGGATGCGCGTCTCGATTTCGGGAATGTTCACCGCATCCTGCTTCTGGTAGATGCAGCTTTTCATGCAGTCGTTGCAGATGCGGTGCCCGGTGGCGGGCAGCAGCGGATTGTCCAGCATGATCATCGCCAGCGCGCCCAGGGAGTAGCCGTCGCGCTTCAGCACATGGGCTTCCGAAATGCGCTCTTCCAGCGGGCAGCCGGTCAGTGGAACCTCCAGCGGATTGCTGCGAAAGCCTTCACCCTCCTTCGCAGGAAATCCACGCGAACAAAAGTCGCCCGAATGGTCATGGCAGTACACGCAGTAATCCACCTGATCCATCGCGTGGCGCAGGCCCGGACGGGTGTCGGTGAGATCGAAGCCGTCGCGTCGGCGTGCGTCGGCGGCCCCCTGCACGCGGCCCGTATTGTCAGCCGGGACCGCCACGATCGGCACCAGCTTGAAGTAATCGGTGGTCTGCGGCAGGGCGAGGCTGACCCAGCCTGACGTGGCCGCCCGGCCGGCGTCGCTGTGGCAGGCGGCATGCAGCCATTCCTCCAGCAGCGCCAGCTGCTCAGCGTTGCCGGCCTGCGAAGTCTCGGCCCAGAAGCGGGCGACGCACCACTCGCGGTCGGCCTGCGGCTGCGCCGGGATCAGGGCGTCGAGTTCGGCAAAATCCCGTGTCGGCGCGCTGCGTTTTTTGCGGATGCGGCGCTTGACGAATTCGCGCTTGAAGGCATGCACGACCGCGTCGCGTTCCTGTTCGGCGCGCAGGCTGTCACGCGAAGGGCCGACACCGAACGCCGCCACCAGGAAATCCTCCAGTTCGCGCGCCACGGCAATCAGCAGGCTCGATTCCTCGGGGCCGGCCAGCGCCCCGCCCTTGCGGTAGTCGCGGTAGCGCGCTGCGAGTGCGTCGTCGCGTCCTGCAAGCCAGGCGTCGAAGCGTGCATCCAGAAGCGGGAGCTGCGCCGCCTGGTAGATATCCGCGTAATCGAATCCCTCAAGATCCAGTTTCAGGGTCGACGTCATGGCGCATCCTTTCCACATTGCAGTACATGTCATAACAAGATGGGGAGAACAACAGGCCGGCATGCCGGCCCGATGTTCAGACCAGTTCCGCGACGCCCTTCGGTCCGACCTCGATGTCGAAGCCCGCCAGCCCGCTGTCCTTCAGCTCGCCGCCCATCGCCTTGAGACTTTCCTCGGTGATCAGCTCCCGCAACTGCTGCTTGATCTGCAGATACTCCGGGCTCAGCGCCATGTCAGGCGTACGCGGCCGCGGCAGCGGAATCGGGATCTCGGCCTTGATCATCCCTGGGCGTGCGGTCATCACATAAACCCGATCCGACAGGAAAATGCTCTCGTCGATGTCGTGCGTGATGAACAGCACCGAGATGCGGAAGCGCTGCCACATGTTGGTGAGAATCTGCTGCATCACCACCCGGGTCTGTGCGTCGAGCGCGCCGAAGGGCTCGTCCATCAGCAGCACCTGCGGACTGGTGGCCAGCGCGCGGACGATGCCGACGCGCTGCTTCATGCCACCGGAGAGCTGGTCCGGATAGTGGTTCTCGAACGCGAGCAGGCCGGCCAGGCCGAGCAGCGTGCGCGCCGCCTCCTCGCGGTGATTGGCGTCCAGCCCCTTCTGCTTGAGACCGAACTCGACGTTCTTGCGCACGGTGAGCCAGGGGAACAGCGAGTACTGCTGGAACACCATGCCGCGGTCGGCACTCGGCTTGTCGGTCGGCTTGCCGTCCATGCTCACCGTGCCCTCGCTCGGCTGGACGAAGCCGGCCACCACGTTGAGCAGGGTCGACTTGCCGCAGCCCGAGGGGCCGATGATGGAGACGAATTCGCCTGGCTTCACTTCCATCGAGACATCGCTCACCGCCTCCACCGCGGCCGCCTTGCTGCCGAAGCGGACACGCAGATGATCGATCAGGATATGGCCGGTGGCACTGGGGGTGTCGTCGGTTGGGCTCATCATTTCTGTCCTCCATGTTGGGAACCCGCCATCCAGGGCATCAGCATGTTGCCCAGGATGCGGATGGCGCCGCTGCACAGCAGGCCGAGCACGCCGATTACGATCATGCCAATGGCGATGTCGGCGTATTCGATCAGCGAATAGGCTTCCCAGGTGAAATAGCCGATGCCGAACTGGCCCGAGATCATCTCGGCGGCGATCAGCGACACCCAGGCCACGCCCATGCCGATGGCGAGTCCGGTGAAGATGTGCGGCAGGGAAGCCGGCAGGACGACCTGGCGCAGCAGGCCGAATTCGGACGTGCCCAGGCAGCGCGCCGCACGCAACAGTACCGGGTCGACACTGTTCACGCCGTGAATGGTGTTGAGCAGGATCGGAAAGAACGAACCCAGAAAGGTGATGAACACGATGCTGGTTTCGTTGGTGGGCCACAGCATGATGGCCATCGGCACCCAGGCGATCGCCGGGATCGGCCGCAGGGTCTCGAACAGCGGGAACAGCAGGCCGCGTGCGAGACGGTACTGGCCGATCAGCAGCCCCAGCGCCACGCCCAGCACGGTGGCGATGCCGAAGCCGATCAGAATCCGCCGCAGACTGACGTACATGTTGTTGTAGAACTTGTCGCTTTGCGCCAGATAGGCCGCGTTCTCCCATACCTCGCCAGGGCTCGGGATATTGTTGAAGCGGATGTAGAAATCCAGCTTGTACTTGGTGGCGAAGTACCAGAAGGCGATGAACATTCCCAGCGACAGCGTCGTCATCAGCAATTTTGGAAGTGCGCTCCGCAACCAGGCTGCGACGCGCCGGGCCGGCACCTCGGCCGCCTGCGCTGGCGCGAGGATGGCCTTCGGCAGGACGCCGGGCTTGGGTGCAAGTGCCAGGTTCGGCCCTTCCGCTGCGTCAGCGGCTGGATCGGTCACGATGTTCAGGCTGGTTGCGGGTCGCATGATTTACCCCCCGACTTTCGCGACAGCCAACACTTCCGTGTAGGTGGCAAGCCGGCCGCCGCCCTTGGCTGCCCAGGCTTCGGCATCTTTCTTCAGCAGGAAGGGCACGATCTCGATCTTTTTCGGATCCTTGGCGTTGAGCGCGTAGAACGCCTTGTCCGCGAACAGCTTGATCCCCGTGGTCTTGTCGAACACGAAGGCCACGCCGATCTTCTTGCCTTCGGACAACGCCTTCTTCACCCCGGCGAGCGTGCAGGAAGTGGAGCTGTAGGCCGTGATGGCGCCGCCTTCGACCCAGACTTCGCCGCCTTCACGCGGGTTCCTGATTGGTTTCTTGCACAGCGGGTCGGTGCCGCTGATCTCATAGCCGGCAAAGCTCGCCTTCTGCTTGTCGTAGTCGAGACCCTTTTCCTTGAACGCCTGCCGGATGAAGATCTCGTTGCCCCAGATCCCGGCGTTGAAGTCCTTCACCCGGCCCATGCGCTGCAGCACGCCATGGCCGATCTTGACGGTCTCGATCCACTTCGGCTTGATGGTCGGGTCGAGCGTATGCACGCCGCTGGGGCCGAGGAACATGTAGGCGACTTCCTTCTCGATCTTGGTCCACTCCTCGATCTTGGTCGCGGCCATGGCCGGGTTCTTGCGCACCCAGTCATTCGCGTCGAGCAGCGACTTCAGGTAGGCCACCACGAACTCGGGATACTTGTCGGCGAAGTCCTTGCGCACCACGATGCCATGGAAGGTCGGCACCTTGGTCTCGACGCCGTCGAAGATCTTGCGCGCAAAACCGCGGTAGGGCAGCAGTTCGGCGAAGGGCACAAAGTCGGCATGGCCGTCGAGCTTGCGCTCCTGCAGGTTAGTGGTCCCCACTTCCGGGCTCTGGCTGGCGAGGTCCCAGAAATCCTCCTTCCAGCCGCGGTCCTCCATCGCCTTCAGCAGCATGCCGTGTGCAGCCGAGCCGAACGGCACCGACACCTTCTTGCCCTTGAGATCAGCCAGTTCGTAGTACGGCGAGTCCTTGTGCACAACCATGCCGTTGCCGGCGCCATCCTTGTTGTAGGCAATCAGTGCGATCAGCTCGCTCTTGGTTTCGGTGCCGGCCTGGAAGGTCGCGCCATTCACCAGCAGCGGGTAGTCGCCCATCATGCCGATCTGCAGCTTGTTCGCCACCATGCCGTTGGTCACCGGCGGACCCGAGGTGAAGTTCTGCCAGTCGAGCTTGAAATCGATGTCCTTGTACTTCGGCGTCTTTTTCAGTTCGGCCAGGTACTTGTCCAGCAGGCCGAGCTTGTCGATGACGATGCCGGCGGTCACGGTATTGGTCGTCGTGTTCTGCGTGCCGATGCCGACGGTCACGGTGTCCGCGTACGCGGCTGGCGCGAGCAGCACGCCGACCAAGGCCAGCGCGGCAGTTATCTTTCGGGGGGGTGTCGTTCGGGTGGGGAAACTGCGCGTTCTGTTCATGTCGTGCCTGCCTTCCTGTTGAATTGATTGAGAGCTCACTGCAACTTGTTATCCAACGCTATTCAGCAATCTCTATGCCATCCGAAAACCACGTTATTTAAACTCTTGCATCGGTCTGCCTGCCGAACCCCGGCCACGGCAGTGCATGCCAGCCGTCGTGCGCACCAGACGCGTGCGTCAGGCGGCTTGCATCTTCTCCAGATACTGAAACTTGTCCTGCGTATCGACCCACGCATCCGCATCGGGAAGCGGCTCCGGTTTGTCCTTGATCAGCGGCCACACCTGCGTCAGTTCGGCGTTCAGCGCGACGTAGCGCGCGTACGCCTCCGGCAACTTGGCCTCGTCAAAAATCGCACCGGCCGGACACTCGTCGACGCACAGCGAACAGTCGATACACTCCTCCGGGTCGATCACCATGAAATTCGGACCCTCGTGGAATGCATCCACCGGGCACACCGGGACACAGTCGCCGTATTTGCACTTGATGCAGGGTTCCGCAACAACGTAGGTCATGTCGTGCTCCTCATTTCGTGAGTTGGGCCAGGGCCAGGCGCGCGAGCTTGCGCACGTCCGGATCGCTGTCGTCGAGCGCCTTTTCCAGCGCGGGAATGGCGGCCTTGTCGCCGACTTCGCCGAGGGCGACGGCCGCTTCCTTGCGCAGGTTGCTGATCTCGTGGCCGAGCGCGTCGATCAGCACCGGCAGGGCCGGCTTCGCCTTCAGGCGCCCCAGGCTGCGCGCGGCCTTGATCCGCACCTGCCAGTAGGGATCGGCCATCGCGGCAATCAGATCGTCGATGGCCTCGGCGGCGAGCAATTTGCCAAGCGTGGCGGCCGCCTCCTCGCGCACCTGCCACGAGGTATCCACCAGTGCCTGCGTCATCGCCGGAACCACCGCAGCGGATTCAGTGGCAAAGCCGAGCGCCCCAACCGCGATGCGGCGGGCTTCCACGTCCGGATCGCTGCCGGCAATGCGCGCGATCTCCGGCAACGCAGCCGGATTTTTCAGATAGCCCAGCACGCCGAGCGCGGCACAGCGGACATCGGCCGCGTCCGAGGCCAGCGCAGCCAGTGCCGGCGCGAAGGCTTCCGGTCGGCGCAGTTCACGCAGGGCACGAAACAGGGACGCAAGCATGTAGGGCGACGATGACGCGGGCAGCGCGGACAACAGTTCGTCCCCCATCGCGGCGTCCTTCAGCTCGGAAAGCGAAATCGCAGCGGCTTCGCGCACCTCGGCGCTGTCGTCACCCAGCACGCCGATCAGCCCCTCGACCACCTTGGGCGTCTCGTAGCCTTCGAGCAGGCGCGCCGCCTCGGCGCGCACCTGGGCGTCGGTATCCTTCAGCGCATCGAGCAGGTACTGGTCGATGGAGTCCTCATCGCTGTCCAGAAGATCCATGACTGCAATGCGTCGGACCTCGGGGTCGGTGCTCGCCAGGCGGCTTTTCAGATCAGCGGGGTAGGTTGCAGGCATCATGCGGGGCTCCTAGCGCAGCAGGTAGGGGATGTCGACGCGGATGGCCTGGGTCGGGCAATCCTTCTCGCACGGCAGGCAGTACCAGCACTCGTCGAATTTCATGAACGCCTTCTTCTTCAACAGATCGATGGCGAGCAGATCCAGCGGGCAGGATTCGACGCAGACCGTGCAGCCCTTGTCGGCGATGCAGGCGTCCTCGTCCACGGTCACGGGCACGGATACCCGGTTCAGGGTCATGGGCATGAAAATTCTCCTTAGGCGGCTTCGGCCTGCTTGACGACACGCAGGCGGTTGTAGGCATCCTTCTCCTCATCGTCGAGTTCGACGATGTAGGGTTCGATGGGGCGCTTGAAGCAGGTCATTTCACCCGCCTCGTTTTTCTTCAGCTGGGCGTGGCAGAACCAGTCGGCGTCGTCCTTTTCTGGATGCTCGACACGGTAGTGATAGAGGCCCCAGCGCGACTCGGTGCGGTAGAGGGAAGCGTGGGCAGCCATCTCCGCGCAGTCGAGGATGAAATGCACTTCCATCGCCCGCATCAGTTCGTGCGGATTCGCTGCCGACATGGAATCCAGGTCGGCACGAATTTCCGCGAAGCGGTCGAGGCCGATTTCCATCTTCTTCGTCACCTTGGGCGGCTGCAGATAGTCGTTGACGAAGCGGCGCAACTTGTACTCGACCTGGGCCGGCGGCAGGCCGTCGACCACCGACAGCGGCGCCAGCACGCGCTTGCGCTCGGCCTCGACCTGCACGTCATCGACCGCCGGCAGTTCATGCGACATGGCGTACTCGGCCGCGCTCTGCCCTGCGAACTGGCCGTAGACGAAGGCGCCCAGCATGTAGTTGTGCGGCACGCAGGCAAGGTCTCCGGCGGCGTAGAGGCCCGGCACGGTGGTCGCCGCATGCTCATCCACCCACACACCGGAAGCCGAGTGGCCGCTGCACAGGCCGATTTCGGAGATGTGCATTTCCACCATGCCCTGGCGGTAGTCGAGATGCCGCCCTTCGTGGAAACGGCCCCGGCTCGGACGCTCGTTGCTGTGCAGGATGTGCTCGATGGTGCCGATCGTCTCCTCGGCCAGATGGTCCATCTTGAGGAAAACCGGGCCGTTGCCGCCTTCGAGTTCCTTGTAGAACTCCATCATCATCTGGCCGCTCCAGTAGTCGCACTCGATGAAGCGCTCGCCCTTGGAGTTTGCGGTGTAGCCGCCGAAGGGACCGGTGACGTAGGCGCACGACGGGCCGTTGTAGTCCTTGATCAGCGGGTTGATCTGGTAGCACTCGATGCCCGAGAGCTCTGCGCCGGCGTGATAGGCCAGCGCATAGCCGTCGCCGGCGTTGGTCGGATTCTCGTAGGTGCCAAACAGATAGCCGGAGGACGGCAGGCCGAGCCGGCCGGCCGCACCGGTGCAGAGGATCACCGACTTGGCACGGATCACGCCGAACGTGCCTTCGCGGGTGTCGAGCACCATCGCGCCGGCGATCGCGCCGTTTGCATCCAGCAGCAGGCGCGTGGCCATGTAGCGGTTGGTGATCTCGACGCGCGCCTTCTTCAGCTGGCGATACAGCACCTTCTTCATGTGATGGCCTTCCGGCATCGGCAGCACGTAGGTGCCGATGTGGTGCACCTTCTTCACTGCGTAGTCGCCGGTCTCGTCCTTCTCGAACTTCACCCCCCAGCGGTCGAGCTGGTTGATCATGTTGAAGCTTTCCTGCGCGTAGGCCATCACCGTCTTCTGGTTGACGATGCCGTCATTGGCGACGGTGATTTCCTTGACGTACTGCTCGGGCGTAGCGTGCCCTGGAATCACCGCGTTGTTGAGGCCGTCCATGCCCATCGAGATCGCGCCGCTGCGCTTCACGTTGGCTTTTTCCAGCAGCATCACCTTCAACGCCGGATTTTTTTCCTTGGCCTTGACGGCCGCCATCGGACCCGCGGTCCCGCCGCCAATCACCAGCACATCCACTTCCGCAAACATGTCGCTCATGAAAATCTCCTAGACGTGGGAACGCTCGATGCGCATCCGGTACTGGAAGGCATCGCCGCGGTAATAGAGGTATTCGAAATCGATCGGACGACCGTCTGCGGTGAGGGTGAGGCGCTCGATCCGCAGGACCGGCGCGCCCTCCTCCACTTTCAACTGGCGCGCCAGATAATCGTCCGCCAGCATGGATTCGATCTGCAGCTCGGCCGCGCCGAGCGCAATGCCGTAGTCGTTTTCGAGGATGAGGAAGATGTCGCGATGCGCCAGGTCTTCCTTCGCCAGGCGCTCGCCGATCGATTTGGGCACATAGGTCACGTCGAGCGAGATCGGCGCGCGATTGAGGTAGCGCACCCGGCGCAATTCGACGATTTCCTCGCTGTCCGCCGCGTTCAGCCTGGCACCGACCGTCGCACCGGCGGGCATCGATTTGATGCTCACCACGCGCGAGAAGGTCTCATAGCCCATGCTCGACATCGCCTCGCCGAAGCCCTGCAGTTCGGCGATGTTCTGAAACGCCTTCGGCTTGGACACGTAGGTGCCCTTGCCGTGGATCTTGAAAATCAGGCCTTCCTTCTGCAGGTCGCCCAGGGCCTGCCGCACCGTGATTCGGGAGACGCCGAAGGTGCTCATCAACTCGCTTTCCGACGGCATCTGTTCGTGCGCCTGGTAGCTGCCGTCGAGAATCCGGTCGCGCAGGATCTCCTTGATTTGCGTGTAGAGCGGCACCGGCGACACGTGCAGCAGTTGCGAGGGGGTTTTCCGTGGCTTCACCATTTCGCGTCAGACTCCAGAACTTGTTATGACGAGTAATGACGTAGCAACGCGCGTGCCAACTTCCGGGCAACGCGTGTGCGTGCCCGCTCAGGCCTGATGAATAAAGGGATTGCGGGGAATCGACGCGTTGACACGATGCCCGCGCACAGGCATCGGAAGCGGCACTGACTTAGTGCGCCGGACGGTTGTCGTGTACTGGCGTGGTGCCGATCAGTCGCGCGACCAGCGTGCCGCCGCTGCGTCGTCGCTCGCGCGCGCTTCGACCCAGCGCGTGCCCTCGGGCGTTTCTTCCTTCTTCCAGAACGGCGCCTGGGTCTTGAGGAAATCCTTGATGAATTCGCAGGCGGCGAAGGCTTCGCCGCGGTGCGGGCTTGCTACCGCCACCAGCACGATGGGGTCGCCCGGCAGCAGGCGGCCGATGCGGTGGATCACGGTGATATCGAGCAGTGCCCAGCGTGCGTTGGCGTCGTCGACCAGCCGGGCAAGCGCCTTCTCGGTCATGCCCGGATAGTGCTCCAGCGTCATCGCCGCGACCCCGCTGCCGGCGTTCATGTCGCGCGCAAGGCCGACGAAGCTGGCGATGGCGCCGATGTCGGTGCGGCCGGCACGCATCGCGTCGACTTCGGCGCCAAGGTCGAAGGGCTCGCTTTGCACGACGATCTTCATCAGGCTAGCCTCCAGTCACCGGCGGGAAGATCGCAACTTCGGCACCGTCCGGCAGCGCCGCGTCGAGCGCAACGATGTCCTGGTTGACCGCGACCCGGAACGCCCGCCCCGCCGCCAGTTCTTCCGCCCACGCGCCGCCGCGCACCTGCAGCGCCGCCACCAGATCGGCGGCGGTGACGCCGGCGAAATCGAGGCTTTCCTCGGCCATGCCGAAGCGTTCGCGCAGGCGGGCAAAGTAAATAATGCGCAGGGTCATGACAGCAATTCCGAGAAGGGAATGAAACGTACCCAATCTCCTGGCTGAATGGTCTGGCCGATTTCGAGATCGACCAGGCCGTCGGCCCAGGCACACGAGGTCAGCACCCCCGAGCTCTGGTTGGGGAACAGCGCCAGCCTGCCGTTGGCCTGCAACTGCGCACGCAGGAATTCGCGCCGCGCGCCCGGCTTGCGCCAGGTGAAATCCGCCTGCGCGGCGAACGCGCGGTACAGCACATTGGCCGCGCCCATGCGCTTCAGCAGGAAGGGCCGCACGAACAGGCAGAAGGTGACGAAGGCCGATACCGGGTTGCCGGGCAACCCGATGAAGTCGGCCTTCTTCACGCGCCCGTAGACGAGCGGCTTGCCGGGTTTCATCGCGACTTTCCACATCTCGACGCGGCCGAGTTTCTCGACAGCCGCCTTCACATAATCCGCCTCGCCCACCGACACCCCGCCGCTGGTCACGATGACATCGGCCAGGCTGGCGGCACGCAGCAGCGCGGACTCGGTGGCTTCGAGCGTATCCGGCACGATGCCGAGATCGATCAGTTCGCAGCCGAGGTCGTTCACTAGTCCGGTCAGCGTATAGCGGTTGGAGTTGTAGATCTGGCCGGGCAGCAGGGGCGCGCCCGGCGTCACCAGTTCGTCGCCGGTGAAGAAGCAGGCGACCTTGAGTTTTCTGAACACCGGCAATTCGGCCAGCCCGACCGAGGCCGCCAGTCCCATCTCCGCTGCGCCGATGCGGGTGCCGGCAGCGAGGATCTGCGCGCCGGCCTGGATGTCTTCTCCGGCGCGGCGGATGTTCTCGCCGGGGTGCGGCTGCGCGTGGATGACGACCTCGTCGCCTTCGAGACCGCAGTATTCCTGCATCAAGACCGCATCCGCGCCCGCCGGCACCGCTGCGCCGGTAAAGATGCGCGCGGCGGTGCCGGCTTGCAGCGGCGCACCGACCGCACCGGCCTGGATGCGCTGTGACACCGGCAGGCGCACGCCGGCGACCGCCACGTCGGCCACCCGCACGGCGTAGCCATCCATCGCGCTGTTGTCGAGCGGCGGCACGGTAATGGCAGACGTCTGCGGTGCGGCGAGCACGCGTCCGAGCGCATCGGTGACCGACACGGTTTCGCTTGCCGTCGCGCCGCGGGCGCGTTCGAGCAGGGCATCAAGCAGTTGGGTGGCTGTGAGCATGGTCAACAATAAAGTCCGTGAGTTGGGAAAGCGCATTGAGGTCGATGCGGGGAATCGGCTGCGGCGGATCAACGTCAGACGCCGCTGCCAGAATAGACGGGTCATCCGGGAACAGCCAGGGTTTGCCGGTCTCGGCGCGGTGCACTTCGAGCTTGGGGATGGCGCAGCGCTTGTAGCCTTCGACCAGCACCAGGTCGCACGGCGGCAGCTGGTCCAGCAGTGCGCTCAATTCAGGCGGCGTGTTGCGGTGTTCGGTCAGCAGCGCCGTGCGATGGTCGGACGCCAGCAGCACCGCCGCCCCCCCTGCCTCGCGCGCGCGCCAGCTGTCCTTGCCGGGGCGATCGATGTCGAAGTCGTGGTGGGTGTGCTTGATCACCGCCACCCTGAGCCCACGCGCGATCAGCAGCGGCAGCACGCGTTCGATCAGCGTGGTCTTGCCGCTGCCGCTGTAGCCTGCGATGCCGAAGTCTTTCATAGAAAGGCGAGCTTGCTGCCGGCAATCGCCAGCACCAGCGCAAGCGCTTTGCGGATCCAGGCCGGTGGGATGCGGCGGCTGCCGATTTCCGCGCCGAGCCAACCGCCTGCCGCCACCGCAAGCGCCCACAGCGGCAGCGCTTCGGTTTGCGGCAGCGCGCCCTGCCCCAGAAAACCGGCCAGACCCGCGATCGAATTGAGCAGGATGAAGGCCGCCGCGACCCCCGAGGTCACGCGCGTGCTGGCCCAGCCCAGCAGCAGCACCAGCGGGCTGAGGAAAATGCCGCCGCCGACGCCGGTCAGCCCCGACAGAAAACCCATCGCGCCGCCGGACAGCGCGATACCCAACAGCGGCGCGCGTTTGACCTGGCTGTCATGCACCGCCATCGCGGGCGACAGCATGCGCCAGGCGGCAAACAGCAGCACCACGCCAACCACCGGCTTGAACCAGGCGTCCGGCAGGCTGAGACCGCCGCCCCAGAAGGCCATCGGCAGTGAAAACAGCGCGAACCAGCCAAGCAGCCGCACATCGAAGCAGCCCGCCCGCACATATTTCCAGGTGCCGATGCCGGCGACGACGACATTGAGCATCAGCGCGACCGGCTTCATTTCGGCGGGCGCAAAGCCGGCCAGCGCCATGATCGCGAGATAAGCCGACGCGCCCCCATGGCCGACGGTGGCGTACAGCAGCGCGCCTGCAAAAAACGCAGGAATCAGCCATAGCGCAAGTTCAAATCCTGTCATGAATCCGGACCCATTGATTTGTGTTATCCCGACTTGTGTTATATTTTTTCATATATAACCCCACCCTGGCAATCCACCACGCCCATCATGTCAGCCACGCTTCAGGATCAGTTCGGACGCCGCATCGATTACGTGCGCCTGTCGGTCACCGACCGCTGCGACCTGCGCTGCAGCTACTGCATGCCGGAAGGCTTCCAGGGTTTCGAGGAGCCCGAGCACTGGCTCGACTTCGACGAGATCGAACGCCTGGTCGGCGCGTTTGCCCGGCTCGGGGTCAGCCGCATCCGCCTGACCGGCGGCGAGCCGCTGTTGCGACGCGACATTTCGGGTCTGGCCAGGCGCATCGCTGCCCTGCCCGGCGTCGAGGACCTGTCGCTGTCGACCAATGCCACCCAGCTCGACAAGCACGCCGAGGCCTTGAAGGCCGCCGGTGTGACACGGCTCAACGTCAGCCTCGATTCGCTGCAGCAGGCGCGGGTGGAAAAGATCAACGGCCGCGACGTGCTGGCCAAGGTGATGGCCGGCCTCGCCGCCGCACAGGAAGCGGGCTTTTCGCCGATCAAGCTCAACATGGTCGCGCTCGCCGGCAGCAACGACGACGAGATCGACGAGATGGTCGCGTTCTGCATGCAGCGCGGCTTCGTGCTGCGGCTGATCGAATCGATGCCGATGGGAAGCACCGGGCAGAACGCCGAATACCTCGACCTGCAGCCGGTGAAGGAACGCCTGCGCCGGCAGTTCAATCTGATGGAAACCACGCTGCCCGGCGCCGGCCCCGCGCGCTATCTCGGCAGCGCCGACGGCCGTTTCAACGTCGGTTTCATCACGCCGATCTCGCAACACTTCTGCGAGACCTGCAACCGCGTGCGTGTCGCGGTCGACGGCACCGCATACATGTGCCTGGGGCAGGACGAGAAATTCGAGTTCCGCCCGCTGCTGCGCGGCGGCTGCAGCGACGCCGAGCTGGAAGCGGCGATCGTCCACGCCATCAACCTCAAGCCCGAGCGCCACGAGTTCCGTGAAGCGCCGCACAAGATCCTGCGCTTCATGTCGATGACCGGCGGCTAAGCCGGACTCACCGTCCGGAAACCCGCGAACGGATCGCGCCGCTCGGGCAGGTAGAAATTGCGGAAGCCGGCGCGTTTGAGCGAAAGGTCGGTCACCGGCCCGCCGCCGCGCAATTCGCCGTGGGTATGGAACCAGGGCTCGGAATAATCGTGATACGGATCGGGCGCAAAGCCCGGATACGGCGCGAACGGGTCGCGCAGCCACTCCCACGCCCTGCCCCACTGAAAATCCGGATGCGCCGTCGCGCGCAGCCACTGCGCGGCGGTCGGCAACTGTCGGCCCTGCCACGCGGCGAAGGCTTCGGCCTCGAAGCGGTTCACATGCAGCATCGGCGTCTCGGCATTCAACGGCAGCCAGCGGTCGAAGCGCCGCACCTGCCAGCTATCGTCTGTTTGCCGCCAGTACACCGGATGATGGGCGTCGGTGCGCTGGCGCCAGTTCCAGCCCTCCGCCGACCACATTGACTTATTCTGATAGCCACCCGCCTCGACGAATCCGGCGAAGGCCGTCTCCGACACCGGGCTCGCGTCGATATCAAACGCGGCGACCGGCACCGTGTGACGCCATTTTTCATTGTCGAAAATGAAGCCCACGTCGGCTCCGCTGCCCAGCGCCACCTCGCCTTTGGCAAACCCCAGCCGCGGCGCCGACTGCACGCCGCCGATTTCCGGCCAGACGGGGGGCGCATAGCCCAGATCCTGAAACGCCATCCACCAGGCTTCGATGTGCATCAGCTCGTGATAAACACACAGCTCGGCGAAGTAGGCGATGTCCCCGTCGAATTCGTTGCGCAGGCGGGCAGCCACGGCATCGGCCACCCGGCGCGCGTAGTCGTCGACTGCGGCAGGGTCCAGCAAGGGCAGATCCCAGCGCGTGTCGTGCGGCACGGCCGAAGAGTCGTACAAGGCATCGGCGCCCGCCAGCAGGCTGGGCGCGCGCGCGCCGTCGGCACGTTCGCGCAGGCACCAGCGTTCCTGGAACCAGACGAGATGCCCAACCTCCCACAACGGCGGGTTCAGATGGCCGGCGCGCGGCCCCAGCCAGCCGTCGGCAGGCAGGCACCCGATCAGCGCGCGCAGGCGGCTGCGCACCGCTGCAAGGCGGTCGATGAGGGATGCAGGAGAAAGGCCGCTGACAGGTCGATTGATATTCATGTGTTATATAAAGCACTGTAGCCCAAGTAACCAGCGCGCGTTAACCCGCATTTTTCACGCTGCAGGCGCCCACTCCAATAGACGAATCCGGACCATGAACGATCCCCAACTCGACGCACCCATCCGCCTGACCCAGTTCTCCCACGGCGGCGGCTGTGGCTGCAAGATCGCCCCCTCGGTGCTGCGCGACATCCTGTCCGACACGCCCTTCGCCTCGCATGTTTCCGCCGCGTTTCCCGATCTGCTAGTCGGCATCGAGCACGGCGACGACGCCGCGGTGTACAAGCTCAACGAGACGCAGGCGATCGTCGCGACCACCGATTTCTTCATGCCCATCGTCGATGACCCGTTCGAATTCGGCCGCATCGCCGCGACCAACGCGCTGTCCGACGTCTACGCCATGGGCGGGCAGCCGCTGTTCGCGCTGGCCATCGTCGGCATGCCGATCGGCAAGCTGCCCAACAGCGTCATCCGGCAGATCCTCGCCGGCGGCGAATCGGTCTGCAAGGCCGCCGGCATACCCATCGCCGGCGGCCATTCGATCGACGCGCCGGAACCGATCTACGGCCTCGTCGGCATCGGCGTGGTCGATCCGCGCCGCGTCAAGCAGAACAGCGGCGGCGAGGCCGGCGACCACCTCATCCTCGGCAAGCCGCTGGGCGTGGGCATCTACAGCGCGGCGCTGAAAAAAGGCCTGCTGAGCCCGGACCAGTATGCGGCGATGATCGCCGCCACCACCCAGCTCAATACGCCCGGCGCCGATCTGGCCGCGATCGACGGCGTGCATGCGATGACCGACATCACCGGCTTCGGCCTGCTCGGCCATCTGCTCGAAATCACCCGTGCCTCGAACGTGGCCGCGCAGGTCGATCTCGCCCACCTGCCCCTGCTGCCGGGCGTGGCGGCCCTGGCGCAGGCGGGCCACATCACCGGCGCCAGCGAGCGCAACTGGGCGAGCTACGGGAGCGAAGCCCGTCTGCCCGGCATCGCCGACTGGCAACGTGCACTGCTGACCGACCCGCAAACCAGCGGCGGCCTGCTGGTGAGCTGCACGTCCGAATCGCGGGACGCGGTGCTGGACGCCTTCCACCGCCACGGCTTTGCGCAGGCGACGGAAATCGGCCGGCTGCAGGCCGGCAATGACGTGACGATCGTGGCCTGAGTGGGGTTCGCGTACACCGACCTTTCCGTCGATCGCGACGATCTGCGCGACGACGTGCTGACGGGGCTGGCAGCCAGCCCCAAATCCATTCCGCCCAAGTATTTCTACGATGAGGCAGGCTGCCGCCTGTTCGAGGCGATCTGTGCGCAGCCCGAATACGTGCTGTGCCGCACCGAACAATCCTTGATGGCCGCCCACCTGCCCGACATCGCCGCCGCCCTCGGCCCGGTGGACTGCATCATCGAGCCGGGCGCAGGCGACTGCGTGAAGGTGCGCCGCCTGCTCGACACGCTGCACCCGGCAAATCTCGTCGTGATGGACATTGCAGGCGCGCCGCTGGCGGCGGCGGCGGAACCGCTCTCCCGCGACTACCCGGCGCTTGCCGTCACCGCGTTGGGCATGGACTTCATCCACGACCTCGAAGCCGCCACCCCTTATCTGCCAGCCGGCCGTCGGCTCGTCTACTACCCCGGCTCCAGCATCGGCAATTTTGCGCCCGACGAAGCCAGCGCGCTGCTCGCGCGCTTTCGCCAACTGGCCAGTGCACAAGGCCAGCTGCTGATCGGCTTCGACCTCAAGAAGGATCCGCAGCGGCTGCATGCGGCCTACAACGATGCAGCCGGTGTCACCGCCGCTTTCAATCTCAATCTGCTGGCACGGCTGAACCGCGAACTGGGCGCCGATTTCGACCTGACCCGCTTCCGGCATTACGCGTTCTACAACCCGGTCGCCGGCCGTATCGAAATGCATCTGGTGAGCCTCGCCGAACAGGACATCCACATCGCGGGACAACGCGTTCACTTCGCGCTGGGCGAAACGCTGCACACCGAGCATTCCTACAAGTTCCGCGGCGACGAATTCAGCGCGCTGGCGCAAATCGCCGGCTGGACGCTCAAAGCCGCGTGGGAACACGACGGCTTCGCGGTCCAGCTCTACGGCTAAACGCCGGCTTGTTCAAACACGCCCGAAGCGGGTGCGAATCCAGTGGTCGATCGACAGACGGCCCGGCCCCGACAACACCAGCGGCAGCAGCATCAGCGCATAGATCAGCGGCAATTTGTAGCCGTTGTCGCAGACGTTGTAGCCATTGGCGCCATGCACCGACGCCCAGGCGACGATGTCCAGAATCAAGAGCGACACCGCCCAGAAACGCGTGCCCAGACCGATCACCAGCGCCGCAGCACTGATCAGCTCGGTCCAGGTCGCCAGAAACCAGCTGAGCTCGACCGGCACGATGCTGAACGGAAACGGGAAGTCGCCCTGGATGTCGGCGAACCAGTTTTCGCCGCGCAGCTTTTCCAGGCCGGCGATGCCGAATTCATATGCCAGCAGCAGGCGGATGCCGAGCAGGCCGATCCAGGCGCCGCCCAGGTCCAGGGTGTGAAGTCCGCGTGCAATGCAAGGGGATAGACGATTCATGGCGGGTTCCGTTGTTGAGGGGTAACCCTGAAGTCGGGCGGGTCGTTGAAACCTTACAAGGCCTTAAAATCGGCCCATGGCCACACTTGAATCGCTCGTCTTCGACAACGGCTTCGCGCGCCTGCCCGAAGCCTATTACTCGCGCGTCTGCCCGACCCCCGTTCCCGATCCTTATCTGGTCTGCTACAGCCCGGAAGCGCTGGCCTTGCTCGACCTCGACGAGGGCGAAATGACGCGCCCGGAACTGATCGAGACGCTGGCCGGCAACCAGCTGCTGCCAGGTATGGACGCGATCGCCGCGCTCTATGCCGGCCACCAGTTCGGTCATTACGTGCCCCAGCTCGGCGACGGCCGCGCGATCCTGCTGGGCGAAGTGAAGAATGCCGCGGGCCAAGGCTGGGAAGTCCAGTTGAAGGGGGCCGGACGCACCCCCTACTCGCGCGGCGGCGACGGCCGTGCGGTGCTGCGCTCGAGCATCCGCGAGTTTTTGTGCTCGGAAGCGATGCACGCGCTCGGCATCCCCACCACGCGCGCCTTGTGCATCGTCGGCAGCGACCGCCCGGTCTACCGTGAAGATGAAGAGACCGCCGCGCTGGTGACGCGCCTGGCGCCGAGTTTCGTGCGCTTCGGCTCATTTGAAGTTTTTTACTACCGCAACCAGATCGAGCCGATCAAGCAGCTGGCCGACTACGTCATTGCGCGCTACTACCCGGACCTGAAAACCCTCGCCGACCCCTACCCGGAATTCCTGCGCCAGGTTGCGCTACGCACCGCTGAGCTGATGGCGCACTGGCAGGCGGTCGGTTTCTCGCACGGCGTGATGAACACCGACAACATGTCGATCCTCGGCCTCACGCTCGACTACGGCCCGTTCGGCTTCCTCGACGCCTTGGATCCCGGCTACGTCTGCAACCATTCCGACACCGGCGGCCGCTACGCCTTCGATCAGCAGCCCGACGTGGCGGCGTGGAACCTCACCAAGCTGGCGCAGACGCTGGTGCCGCTGATGTCGGTGGAAACCGCGTCGCAGGCGATTGGCGAATATCCGCAGGTGTTCGGCAAATCGTATCTCGAGCGCATGGCCGCCAAGTTCGGCCTGCCTCCCGGCAGCGAGGCGTCCGGCCTCATCATGGATGCACTGCAGCTGATGGCGCAGAACCACGTCGACTACACGATCTTCCTGCGCCGGCTGTGCGACTTCGACAGCCGCGAAGGCGCGCTCAACGCGCCGCTGCGCGACCTCGTCCTCGACCGCGCGGCCTTCGACGCCTGGGCCGCGCGCTACGCCGCCGCACTGCGCCAGCAGGGTTCCAATGACGCCGAACGCGCTGCGGCGATGCGCGCGGTCAATCCCAAGTACATCCTACGCAACCATCTGGCCGAAATCGCGATCCGCCGCGCCGCGGACGAGCGCGACTACGGCGAGGTGAACCGCCTGCACGCGCTGCTGATGCATCCATTCGACGAACAGCCGGAATTTGAATCCTACGCGGCCGAACCGCCTGACTGGGCGAGGAAGATTGAGGTAAGCTGCTCTTCGTGAATCGCGCCTCCGCCCTGCTCGCCTGCCTGTTGACCGCTGCGCTGCTCGCTGCCTGCAGCGGCCAACCGATAGCGCGCAAGGACGGCAGCAGCAGCGTACGCAGCTTCAGCATGAAGGAGCTGGCCAAGGGCGATGTCGACACGGTGATCGAAATCCACCAGCAGGAAGTCATCGCAATCCTGAAGACGCTCACCCTCAAGCTCTATCGCCGCAATCCCAACGAGTGGCGCAAATCCGGCTTTGCCAGCGCCAACGAAGCCGCCGCCGCCGTATTCAAGCCGCTCGACCACTGGCATCTGGCGCCACAGAAAAACCTGCCCTGGGAAACCGTGCTGCTCGAGCCCTGGCGTGCCGACTTCGCCGGCGACCGGGTGAAGGCCCTGATGAGCGGCCTCCTGGTTATGCACATGGCGGCCTTCGACCACAAATCCGAGTTCTATCTGCTGACCGAAGTGGACGCGCAGAAGCTGTACAACGCCGCGCGCAACACCGAGGCCGTGGTATGGAAACTCTCCAGCGCTAAAAATCCGCAGGGTGATCCCGTGCTGCTCTCCAACGGCATCGACGGCAACAGCGTCGCCAACCTCAGCTTCGAGCGCGAATTCGGCAAGCTGATCGGCATCCAGGACACGCTGGCAAAGATCATCGAGGACAAGAGCAACCGCGCGATCCGCTTCGGCGTCGTCAACGTCGCCAGCATGGTGTTCCTGCCGATCTGACCATGATGGCCGATCCCTACGCCCACTGCGCCACCCTTTCGCGCGACCAGTGGGCCTGGGAATTCCTGCGCCGCAACCCCGACTACCGGCGCGACTACCAGGCCTTCATCGTGATCTGGCGTGCGCTCGAGGCTGACTACGGCGCCCCGCCGAATCGCGATTTTTCAAAGTGGAAGCAGGATCCGCGCGCCTACGGCCCGCTGCCCGGCGACGCCGAACTCGCCGCGCCCGGCGGCGAACTGTGCACGGTCGACGACGACCGCGTGTTGCTCGAATGCTGGATGGGCGCCAAATGGGGCTTCCACAAATTCCCGCTCGACCCCGACCACATCGCGCCCGGCCCCGACGAACTGTCCTGGCGTCCGCCCCCGCATGCTGATGCTCCTAGAGATGCACCCTATCGCTTCGATATCGCGTTCGACCTGTCGCTGCCGCTGCCGCCGCAACTCGAAGCCGCGAAATTCCGCCTCGTCAGCCGCGCCGCCGAACTGCGCCAGCAGGGACTCGCCGCGCCGAAGACCGTGGCGAACCAGCGCACCCTCTGGACGCAGTTGCTGGGCCTGCTGGATGCCGAGGCCGCAGGTGAAGAGGTGGCCGAAACAGATGCCCCCCTTCTGGACGAGGCAAAGGCCATGGCGCGGGATGGCTATCTGGGGATCCTGAGGCTGGCGGACTCCAGCCCGGGCTCCGATTGAAATCAAGACACCTGCCCATTGGCCTGCCTGCAACAGCATCACCACCGTGCAAGCTCAGCCCCGCAACGAAGTGGTGTCGGCTTGGGTCGCTTGTTGGACATCTGGCGCCCTTTGTTTCTCCAGAATGACCAGCGCAATGCCACCGAGTATGGCTACGGACGCCAATACCAGGCGCAGAGTAAGAAGCTCGCCCAGAAGGACGACGCCCCCCAAGGCGGCAATGACCGGAACGCTGAGTTGAACGGTCGCGGCATGGGCCGATTTCAACGCGGGTAATGCCGTGTACCAAATGGCGTAGCCGATTCCGGAAGCCAGCGCGCCCGATGCAAGCGCGTACCAGAATCCGGCGCTGTCCAGAGCGGCGTCTTGATGCAGCAACAGGCTCAATGCTGCCGCGATGGGAACCGCGCGCAGGAAATTCCCCGCCGTCACCCGGGTGGGATCACCCCCGCCCTTCCCGCGCAAGGAATAAACCCCCCAAGCGATCCCTGCGCCCAGCATCAACAGGGAAGCGGCAAGAGGCGGCGCAGAAAGGCCCGGCAGCAACAGGGCAACCAGTCCTCCGAGGGCCAGCACAAGCCCGACGAACTGCATTTTTCGCAAGCGTTCACCTGCCCAGATCCCATGGCCAATCATCGTTGCCTGGACCGCGCCAAAAAGCAGCAGTGCACCGGTTGCCGCGGGCAGGCTCACGTACGCAAAAGAAAAGCACGCCGCATAGGCAAACAGTGCAAAGGCCGATGACCAGTTGCCGCTGCCGGATCGTCCACCACGACTCATTCGCACGATCAGCCACAGCATGACCGCGCCGGAGACCAGCCGGATGGTCGTGAAGCTCGCTGCGTCGATGCCGGTGTCCTTCAGCGCGACACGGCACAGCAGCGAATTGCCCGCGAATGCAATCATGGCGAGCGATGTCAGGACAACGATACGGGTAAATGACACTTCATTCATGAAGCGTGTGATGAAGATGAGTATGTCGGCAAGCTGATCCGGCGCGTGGATGCCGATGCGTTCGAGGTCCTGTGCCAAGGCTGGACCGACATTCGGCATGTCTCCAACTGACGTACATGATCACGTTCGACTTTGTCAGGCTTCATCGCGACTGGACTCCGGGGGCGGCGTCCTGGATTATGCCTGCGTTCTTTGCCACAACGACCCGGGGCGAACCGCTCGGGGTCGACCCCACTTGCCTGCTCAGGTACAACTGCCGGCAGGAAATAAAAGAGGCCGCAGAACTGCGGCCTCTTTTGATCAATCTGATCTACTCAGCGTGGAAGGGATCAAGCGAAATTCGCTTCCGCAAACTTCCAGTTCACCAGCTTGTCGAGGAAGGTCTCGACGAACTTGGGACGCGCGTTGCGATAGTCGATGTAGTAGGCGTGCTCCCACACGTCGATGCACAGCAGCGCTTTGTCGCCGGTGGTCAGCGGGGTGCCGGCGGCGCCCATGTTGACGATGTCCACCGAACCGTCGGCCTTCTTCACCAGCCAGGTCCAGCCCGAACCGAAGTTGCCCACGGCGCTCTTGACGAAGGCTTCCTTGAAGGCGGCGTAGCTGCCGAACTTGGCGTTGATGGCTGCGGCCAGCGCGCCAGACGGTTCACCCCCACCGTTGGGCTTCATGCAGTTCCAGAAGAAGGTGTGGTTCCAGATCTGGACCGAGTTGTTGTAGATGCTGCCGCTGGACTTCTTGACGATGGACTCCAGGTCCATGCCTTCAAACTCGGTGCCCTTTTGCAGGTTGTTGAGGTTGACCACGTAGGCGTTGTGGTGCTTGCCATGGTGGAACTCCAGGGTTTCCTGGGAGTAATGCGGGGCCAGGGCGTCGATCGCGTAGGGCAGTGCGGGCAGGGTGTGTTCCATCGGGTGATCCTCTCGTGTTGTGGTGGTCGCAAAAAACGCATTGTAGGCAGAGCGCATGACCTCAGTGCCCTGTGGTCAATCGCTCCACGGTCAGGTCCAGTTCGCCATCGGCCAGCACGGCACGCACGGCCTGGCCAGGCGCTGCCTGGGCCACCCGGGTGATGGCCTGGCCGGCGTCGTCGGTGAGCCAGGCGTAGCCGCGCTGCAGCACCAGGGCGGGGTCGAGCAACGCCAGCGACTGGCCCACGTGGTCGAGCCGCTGGCGGCTGGCCACCAGCTGCCGCCCCACGCCGAGGGGCAGGCGCTCGCTCAGGCGTTGCAGGCTTTGGCGCTGGCGCTCGGCGCCCAGGTGCACCAGCCGTTCCAGCCGACCCTGCAGCAGCTGCAGTTGCCGCTGGCTCTGGGTCAACCGGCCGGAGGGGCGACCCAGCCGCTGGCCCAGGCGGTCGAGCTGTTGCGCGCGCAGGTCCAGGCCGTCGTGTGCCGCACGCTGCAGGCGCCCTTCCAGCAGGTCGAGCACGGCCAGCAGATCGGCGCGCGCCGGCGCACACAGCTCGGCGGCGGCGGTGGGCGTGGGGGCGCGCAGGTCGGCCGCGAAGTCGCACAGGGTGAAATCGGTTTCGTGGCCGACGCCACACACCACCGGCATGGGCGCGCGGGCGACGGCTCGCACCACGGCCGGGTCGTTGAAGGCCCAGAGGTCTTCCAGCGAACCACCGCCGCGCACCAGCAGCAGCACCGCGGGCTGGCCTGTGGCGGCATGTTGGCGGTAGGCCGCCTCCAGCGCCGCACACAGCTCGGCCGGTGCCTGCGCGCCCTGCACCGCTGCCGGAAACAGCGCCACCGGCAGGTGGGGCACGCGCCGGGCCAAGGCGGTGGCCACGTCGCGCAGTGCCGCCGCGCCCAGCGAGGTGACCACAGCTATGGACGCGGGCAGCGGCGGCAGCGGGCGTTTGTGTGCTTCATCAAAGCAGCCCTCGGCCTCCAGCTGCGCCTTAAGACGGAGAAACTGCTCGAACAAGGCCCCCTGGCCGGCGCGGCGCAAGCTCTCCACGATCAGTTGCAGGTCGCCGCGCGGGCCATAGACGTCGAGCCGGCCTGAGACCTCCACCAGGTCGCCCTCGGCCGGGTTGAAGTCCACCCCCTGCGCGGCGCGGCGGAACATGGCGCAGCGGATCTGGCCCTGCGCGTCCTTCAGCGAAAAGTAGCAATGCCCGCTGGCTGCGCGCGAGAAGCCCGAGATTTCGCCCCGCACCGCGGCCGGGTTGAAACGCGCCTGCAAGGTGTCAGCAATGGCGCGCACCAGGGCGCCAACCTGCCACACGCGGGCCCCGCCAGCGGGCATTTCCGCGCGAAAGCCTTCATTCATGCGGCTCTCCGGCCGAAAGCTGTCCACACACGGCGCCATTGCTGGCCATGCCAGGCCACACCGGCATGTGCCCAGGGCAAGGTGGCCAAGATGTTGATTTCAAAGCGTTTTCCACTGCCAACAAAACGTTCATTCTGATCGGCGCCGCGCAGCATCAGGGCTGGCGGGCCATGTAGGGACAGTTCTTCACAAAGTTATCCACAGAATCGGTGGATGAGTGGAAGGGCGACCAGCGGTGCGCCGGCGCGTCCGGGGGCAAGCGTCAGACAGGGCCGTGGGGTGGGCCATAATCGCTGACATTCCTGCTTGCCCTCACGCTCTGGAGCCCGCATTGCTGAACATCATACAAGCCGCCGGCTGGCCCATCTGGCCCCTGATTGCCTGCTCCGTGCTGGGCCTGGCGCTGGTCATTGAACGTTTCCTCTCGCTCAAAACCGCCAAGATCGCGCCGGCCAAACTGCTGGACGAAGCCATCATGGTGTCGCGCAACGGCCTGCCGGGCGCCGAGGTGGTGAACCAGCTGGAGCAGAACTCGCTGCTGGGCGAGGTGCTGGCCAGCGGCTTTCGCGCCCTGCAGGGCAACCCCCGCCTGAGCGAAGACGACCTGCGCGCCCAATTGGAGAGCGCCGGCCGCCAGGCCGCGGCCAAGCTGCAGCGTTACCTGGGCGCGCTGGCCACCATCGCCTCGGCCGCGCCGCTGCTGGGCCTGCTGGGCACGGTCATCGGCATGATTGAAATCTTCGGCTCGCAGGGCGCTGACGGCGGCCTGGTGCCCGGCGGCGGCAACCCGGCGCAGCTGGCCCACGGCATCTCGATCGCGCTCTACAACACCGCCTTCGGCCTCATCGTGGCCATCCCCGCGCTGATCTTCTGGCGCTACTTCCGCGCCCGGGTGGATGCCTACCTGCTGCAGTTCGAGCTCTCGGCCGAGGCACTGGTGCGGCACCTGCTGGGGTTGCGGAGGTCGGCATGAACTTCCGCTCGCAGGCCCGCCTTGGCAGCGATGAGCCCGAGATCAACCTGATCCCGTTCATCGACGTGCTGCTGGTGGTGCTGATCTTCCTGATGCTGACCACCACCTACAGCAAATTCACCGAGCTGCAGGTGCGCCTGCCGGTGGCCGATGCCGAGGCGCAGCGCCAGCAGCCACGCGAAATTGTGGTGGCGGTGGGGCGCGATGGCCGCTACGCGGTGGACCGCAAAGGCCTGGACAACACCAGCGTGGACGGCCTGGCCGCTGCCCTGCAGGCCGCCGCGGATGGCAAACCCGACACCGTGGTGATCATCAGCGCCGACGCCACCGCCAGCCACCAGTCGGTGATCAACGTGATGGACGCCGCGCGGCGCAGCGGCCTGGCACAGATCACCTTTGCCACCCAGAGCTCGGCCACCGGTCGCTGACCGCGGCCAACACCCACACCCACTGTGAACGCTGCCACCGAAAGCGCGCTGCGCCAGGCCTGGCTGGCGCGCGGCCCGCTGACGCGGCTGCTCTACCCGCTCAGTCTGGTGTACCGCGCGCTGTTCGCCGCACGGCGCCTGTTGTTCGCCTGGGGTTGGCGCCGCGCCACCCGCCTGCCGGTGCCGGTGGTGGTGGTGGGCAACGTGGTGGTGGGCGGCGCCGGCAAAACCCCCACCACCATCGCCGTGGTGCGCCACCTGCTGGCCCAGGGCTGGCACCCCGGCGTGGTCTCGCGCGGCCATGGGCGGCAGCAGGATGGGGTGCTTGCCGTCGGCGCCAGCAGCGATCCGGCCGACACCGGCGACGAACCCCTGCTGATCCAGCGCGCCACCGGCGTGCCGGTGTGGGTGGCCAAACAGCGGGCCACCGCCGGCCTGGCCTTGTTGAAAGCCCACCCCGCCGTCGACGTGATCGTCTGCGACGATGGCCTGCAGCACCTGGCGCTGGCGCGCGACCTGGAGGTGGTGGTGTTCGACGACCGGGGCCTGGGCAACGGCTGGTGCCTGCCTGCCGGCCTGCTTCGCGAGCCCTGGCCGCGCCGCAGCGATGCACCCGCCCTGGTGCTGCACCAGCAGCGGCAGCCCGCGCCACCGTTTTTCCCCGGGTTTGTGGCCCGGCGGGCGCTGGCCGACGAAGCGGTGAACGCGCAGGGCCGCGCGACGCCACTGGCCGAGCTGGCCAACAACGCGGCGCCGCTGTGTGCGCTGGCTGGCATCGCCCGACCCGAGGTGTTTTTTGACATGCTGGCCGAACGCGGCCTGCGCCTGGCGCACGCATGGCCGCTGCCCGACCATGCCGACCTGGCGGCACTGTGGCCAGACCTGTTGGCCCAATGCCCGCCCGGCGCCACCGTGTTGTGCACCGAAAAGGACGCCGTCAAACTCTGGCCACTGCTGACCGGCACCTCGCCTCAGGTGCTGGCCGTGCCGCTGATGCTGACACCCGAACCCGCCTTCTTCCACGCGCTGGACGCCCGGCTATCATCCCGCCATGGACCCCAAACTCCTTGAACTGCTGGTGTGCCCCGTGACCAAGGGCCCGCTGACCTACGACCGCGAGAAGCAAGAGCTGGTCTCGCGCAGCGCGCGCCTGGCCTACCCGGTGCGCGACGGCATCCCCATCCTGCTGGAAAACGAGGCCCGCACGCTGAGCGACGAGGAGCTGGAAGCGTGAGCTTCACCGTGCTGATCCCGGCACGCCTGGCTTCCACCCGCCTGCCCGACAAACCGCTGGCCGACATCGCCGGCCTGCCCATGGTCGTGCATGTGGCGCGCCGCGCCGCGGGCTCGCACGCCGCCCAGGTGGTGGTGGCCACCGACAGCGCCGCCGTGCTCGACGCCTGCGCTCAACACGGGGTGCGCGCCGTGATGACCCGCGCCGACCACCCCAGCGGCAGCGACCGGCTGGCCGAGGCCTGCGACCTGCTGGGCCTGCCCGACAGCGCCACCGTGGTCAACGTGCAGGGCGACGAGCCGCTGATGGACCCCGAACTGGTCAATGCCGTGGCCGCCGCGCTGGCGCAACGCGCCGACTGCGTGATGTCCACCGCCGCCCACGCGCTGCACAGCGCGGCCGAGTTTGCCAACCCCAATGTGGTCAAGGTGGTGCTGGACCGCCAGGGCACGGCCCTGTACTTCAGCCGCGCACCCATCGCCTGGTGGCGCGACGGCATGGCCGACGCCTGGCAACAGGGTCTGAACGCCCTGCCTTCGCCCGCGCCGCTGCGCCATGTGGGCATCTACGGCTATCGCGCTGGCTTTTTGCGGCAATTTCCCACATTGGAGCCCGCACCCATTGAACAAACTGAGTCGCTGGAGCAGTTGCGCGTGTTGTGGCATGGCCACCGGATCGCGGTGCACGTGACCGACAGCGCCCCCGGCCCCGGCGTGGACACGCCCGAAGACCTGGCGCGGGTGCGTGCGCTGATGGCCGCACCTGGCTGAGCGCCGGCCGGCGCTGTAAGCGCCCCGCAGGCATGCCCATGCTATCCTCGAAAAGTTGATCCCCCCGGGGGTTCAGGCCTCTGGAGACGCGGGCCGCATTTTTGAAACTTTCACAAAGGAAAGCAATGAGACTGATCTTGTTGGGCGCACCGGGCGCCGGCAAAGGCACCCAGGCCACCTTCATTTGCCAGAAGTACGGCATTCCCCAGATCTCCACGGGCGACATGCTGCGCGCCGCCGTCAAGGCCGGCACGCCGCTGGGCCTGCAGGCCAAGGCCGTGATGGACTCGGGCGCGTTGGTCAGCGACGACATCATCATCGGCCTGGTCAAGGAACGCATCACCCAGCCCGATTGCGCCAAGGGTTTTCTGTTCGACGGTTTCCCGCGCACCATCCCGCAAGCCGACGCCATGAAGGACGCTGGCGTCAAGCTGGACTACGTGCTGGAAATCGACGTGCCTTTCGACGCCATCATCGAGCGCATGAGCGGTCGCCGCTCGCACCCGGCTTCGGGCCGCACCTACCACGTGAAGTTCAACCCGCCCAAGGTCGAAGGCCAGGACGACGTGACCGGCGAGCCGCTGATTCAGCGCGACGACGACAAGGAAGCCACGGTCAAGACCCGCCTGGACGTCTACAGCGCCCAGACCCGGCCTTTGGTGGATTACTACAGCCAGTGGGCCGCCAAAGACCCGGCCGCTGCACCCAAGTACCGCCAGATCAGCGGCACCGGCTCGGTGGAAGACATCACGGCGCGCGCGTTCGAGGCCCTGTCACGCTGAAACGCGCTGCCCCTGCAGGCATCACAGACAACCCGGCCCAAGCGCCGGGTTTTTTCATGCCGGGCCGGAGCGCATGCCGTAGGTCTTGCCGCCCAGAAACAGGTACTCCGCGCGCAGCACAGCAGCGCCTTGTTCGCCAGTGAAGGTGAACCCCACCAGGGCCAGCTCGGCGCCGGACTGGATCTCGGGCACCTGCCATTGGCCCACGCGCGACAGCGGCGCAAGCTCGATCTCCCAGCGGCGGTCGCGCCGGGTGGGCAGCACCGCCTTGGCCAGCAAGGCGCGGCCATCAACCTGGGCCACCTGTGCGGGCACGCTGCGCTGGCCCAGATCGGCCGGCAAGGCCAGCGGCGCCTGGAGCTCCAGCGCCAGTTCCACGTGCGGGTTGCGCCATTTCACCTCGGCCGCGCGGCCGGCCAGATAGATGGGCCGGCCCTGGTCGAAGCTGCTCCAGCCGTGGTGGGCCCAGGCGGCAGGCACGCCAAACATCAGCCCCAGCGCACCCCCGGTGCGCAACACATCGCGTCTGAACATGGTTTTCTCCTTCGTCATGTGTAGCCAATCCAGCGGCCGCAGGTCAGCACCAGCAGCCAGATCACGGTGGACACGACCATCAGGCCGCGCGCCGTGGCATCGAGCTTGCGCAGCGAATCGCGCGCATGAAACAAGCCCGCGTTGCAGCCCGCCAGCAGGATCAGGGCCATCTTGGCTGTGAACACGCGGTTGGCCAACAGTTCCCCGGGCATGGTGCCAAACATCGTCAGCCCCGACACGGCGGCCAGCACAAACCCCAGGCCCGCCAGGGTCTGGCTCAGGCGGGCCAACGCGTCCACCGGCAAGGTGGGGCCCAGGCCGAACACGCGAAGTTCCAGCAACACCAGGTTGCCCAGCAGCAGCGCGATGCCAAACAGGTGCACCACCTCCAGCATGGGGTAGGCCCAGGGGTGGGAGCCGAGCGCGGTCAGCACGGGTCGGCGGCCAGCAGTTCGAGCACCAGGGCCAGGCGCGCCTTGACCGGTGACAGGCCGCCGGTGTCGGCCAGCGCGTCGTGGGGCCCGGGCACCACCTGGCCATAGGCGCAGCGCGTGCCGCGCCGTACCACCACCCCGGCAGCCTGCGCATCGGCCAGCGCGGTCAACAGGTCGGCGTGCAAGGTGCCGTTGCCGGTACCCGCCACCACCAGGCCACGCAACGGCGCGCTGGGCAGGGAGGCAGCCAGCAGCGCCCGCACCACGGCACCGTCGGCACCGGCGTGGCTGGTGATCAGTTCCACGCGCGGCCAGGCGGTGGTGGCAAGCAGCCTCTGAAACAACGGGCGGTCGGCCGTGCCCTCGGGCCAAGGCTGCCATGCGCGAAGGCGGCCTTCTTCCACACAGCCCAGCGGACCGGCGTCGCCCGAGTCGAAGGCGTCGAGCCGGTAGGTGTGCACCTTCTGCACATGGCCCGCCTGGTGCACCTGGCCGGCACACACGGCCACCACACCGCGCGCGCCGGGCGTGGCCGCCACACACAAGGCGTCCATGAGGTTCTGCGGGCCGTCGGGCACCAGGGCGGTGGCCGGGCGCATGGCGCAGGCCATCACCACCGGTTTGGCCGGCGCCAGCACCGCCTGCAGCAGCCAGGCGGTTTCTTCCAGGGTATCGGTGCCGTGGGTGACCACAAGGCCCGCCACCTCAGGCCGGACCAGGTGATGCGCCACACGCGCCAGCAGGCTGCGCCAGACGGCGGGGCCCATGTCCTTGCTGTCCACCTGGGCCACCTGTTCGGCCTCGAACACCCATCCCGACAAGGTGTGCAGCTGCGCGGCCATGCCTTGCACGCCGGCCAGCAAGTGGCCCACGCCGACTTCGCCAGCGGTGTAGCCCACGTTGTCGCCAACGGCGCTGGCGCGGCCGGCAATGGTGCCGCCGGTGCCCAGCACCACCAGGGTGCGGGCGGGCAAGTTTGGGTGATCAGCGGGGGCGGATTGGGGCATGGCTTTTCCGGTGGCAAGCGGCGCCACCGTGGCCCGCCCGAGGCCGCACTGTAAAACACCCGCACACGACCGCGCCCTCAGCGCCCCGAACACCCCCGCGCAAAGGTGATGCCGTGGGTGATGGCCTGGTAGCGGCCACTGGCCTTGAGCTGCCGCAGCGCCTCGGAGGTGCGACCAGCGAGTTCGCGCCCGCGCTCGTTGGGCTGGAAGGCCACGTAAACGTCCTGCCGCGACACCGGTGCCAGGCTGTCGTACTGGATGGCGTCGCTCAGACCCAGCGCCTTGGCCGCCTGGATGCCGGTTTTTTCGTCGAGCACGAAGGCGTCGATGCGCCCGGCCACGAGCTTGCGGATGTTGAGCTCGTCCGACACCGCCACCTCCAGCGTGTGGCCGCTGGCGGCCATGACCTCGCGCGAGTACGGGTAGCCGTGGGTGATGCCGACCACCTTGCCGCGCAGGTCGGCGAGGCTTCGCAGCAGCGGCGCACCGCGGGCGGTGAAGACGAAGTCCTCTTTGCAGTCGATGGTTTCTGCGGTGCGCACCACCGGCTGACCGGGTTCGAAAAAAATGTCGAGGGCCGGGAACACCGCGTCGTGGGTGCCCGTCATCAGGCTGCGCAGCGCACGCGGTGCGGGCATGACCTCGATAGAGAAGTTCTGGAATCGCGCGCCTGCGGCGACCTCGCGCATGAGCTCGATGAACAGGCCCTGCTGAGGGCTTTCCACATGCACCGGAATGAGGTAGGTGGCGAAATCGATGCGCGGCACCTTCGCCGGGGCCGCAGCGCCCATGGACGACGCGTCCGCCCGAGCGCTTGCGAGAAACAGGCACACAAACGCCAGCGCGCTGGCCAGCATGCGGCCCTGCCGAAACGGCATCGTTTGGTTCATGGCTCTCCCTGGACTTCGCTGAGAGGCGGCCCGGGAGGCCCGCCCCATTCGGTACGCGACCATACCAAGCACCCAGCGGCATGGCAATGGCGCCACGGCTGTAGTGGCACCAAGGTATGCCCCGCCTGTCGGCACCTATCTGATCGCTTTGCAATATTTGAGTCTTTTCATTGTTTGACTAATTAAAGTTTTTTGGGGACACTATTTGACAAAGGGAGGCAGTGGCCCACAGCGCTGCCCTAGAACAACGAAAAACATCAGGGTGGACGCATGCCACAGCGCGTCATGCAATCGATCTCGGTGCGTCTGCTGCGCCGGGTCTTGTCGGTGTATCTGCTGGTCACCTTGATGGTGTTCCTGGGGCAGATGCTGGTTGAATTCCGGTTGGAAAAACGCAAGGTTCAGGACAGCCTGGAGCTGGCCGAGCGCACCTTCTCCAACCCGCTCACCCTCGCCGCGTGGAACCTCGACACCGAACAAATCCAGATCACCGTTGACGGCATGGTGGAATGGCCCCACATCGGTCGGGTCGAGGTGGTGGACGAGTCGCAGCGGGTGCTGGCCCGCGCCGACTCACCCTATTACCAGCTGGGCACGGGCTACCTGGACGAACCGGTGTCGGTGAAGTTCGACATGCGCCACCAGATCGACCACCGCGCGGTCAAGCTCGGCACGGTGGAAATGCTCACATCGCGCCGCGCGGTGCTGGAACGGCTCACGCCCACGGTGGTGGTGGCGCTGCTGGGGTCCATGCTCAAAACCCTCGTGCTGATCGGCCTGATCACGCTGGCCTTCCGCCGCTACCTGACGCGCCCGCTGCGCACCCTGGCCCGACAGGCCGCCGCGCTCGACCCGGAATCGCGCGAGCTCAGGCCCCTGACCGTGAACCACCGCGCAGGCGACGAAATCGACACCCTGCAGACCGCCATCAACGGCCTGTTGGCCAAGATGCAGCGCACCATGACCACGCTGGACGGCTTCAACCGAGAGCTGGAGCAGCAGGTGACCGACCGCACCGCCTCGCTGCGCTCGACCATGGACACCCTGGAGGGCGAGCGCGCGGCGCTGCGCCAGGAGATCCGCACCCGCGAGCAGAAGGAACATGCCCTGGAGCTGGCCCGCTCCGAACTGCAGGCTTCGCTGGACCAGTTGCGCGAAGCGCAGCGGCAACTGATCGAGACCGAAAAAATGGCCTCGCTCGGCGGCCTGGTGGCGGGCGTGGCGCACGAGATCAACACGCCTGTCGGACTGGGCCTGACCGGCATCTCCCAGTTCCAGTACCTGCTCAAGAACATGCAGACGCGCTTCGAGGCCGGCGAGCTTGAAGAGACCCACTTCAAGCAGTTTGTGGAGGACAGCAACGCGCTGGCACGCTCCATCCATGTGAGCCTGACACGCACCGCCGAACTGGTGCGCAGCTTCAAGGCTGTGGCCGTGAACCAGACCCACGCGCAGGAGCGGGTGTTCGATTTCCCCGCCTACCTGCACGAGGTGCTGACCACCCACCAGAGCGTGCTGCGCAAGATTCCGGTGCGGGTGCAGGTCGATGCGCCGACCGGCCTGATGCTGCGCAGCGACCCGGGCATCTGGACCCAGATCCTGTCCAACCTGCTGATCAACACCGTGCGCTACGCCTTTGTGCCCGGCCAGAGCGGCGCCGAAATCCAGATTGCCGTGCGCACCGACGCCACCGAGTTGGCGCTGGCGTTTGCCGACAACGGGGCCGGCATGGCGCCCGAGGTGCGCGACCGCATCTTCGAGCCCTTCTTCACCACCGGGCGCGACAAGGGCGGCACCGGCCTGGGCATGCACATCCTCTACAACCTCGTGACCCACAAGCTGCACGGTCACATCGAGGTGACCAGTGCGCCCGGCCAGGGCAGCCGCTTCCTGATCCTGGTGCCGCTGTCGCAGGTCCTGCCCGACGCCCGCACGTCCCCCTCCGATTCCCGGCCCGCCACCGCGGCCATCACCGCTTCGTAAAACACAAGAGGCCCACCATGTTCAAAAAGCCCGCACCCACGTCAGCCACCGACCCCGCAGCAACGCCCCGCCCGACCTGGAAAGTCCTGATCGTTGACGACGAGCCGGAAGTCCACACCATCACCCGCCTGACGCTGCGCGACGGTGAGTTCCTCGGCCACCGGCTGGAGTTGATGAGCGCCTATTCGGGACGCGAGGCGTGCGAGCTGATGCAACAGCACCCCGACGTGGCACTGGTGTTTCTGGACGTGGTGATGGAAACCGACAACGCCGGCCTGCAGGTGGTGGACCATGTGCGCAACCAGTTGGGCAACCAGCTGGTGCGCATCGTGCTGCGCACCGGCCAACCCGGCCAGGCGCCCGAGCGCAACGTGATCGTGCAATACGACATCAACGACTACAAAGAGAAAACCGCACTCGACGCCGACAAGCTCTACACCACCACCTACACCGCCCTCAAGCAGTACAAGGCGCTGCTGGACCTCAACACCGCCAAACAGCAGGTGGAGCGCTACCGCGACGGGCTGGAGCAGGTCATCAAGGCGTCCATGAACCTGTTCGAGATCCGCTCGCTGCGCCAGTTTGCCAACGGCCTGCTGCACCAGATCGCCAGCCTGTTCCATGTCGATGCCGAATCGCTGGTGCTGCGCAGCAACGGGCTGTCGCTGTCGCGCTCGGGCGACACGCTGGAGCTGATGGCCGCCATCGGGCGCCTGGGCAGCCTCAGCGCGGGCGCCGATTTCAGGCTCGAACAGCTGCCACCCCATGTGCTGACACGGGTCGAGCGCGCGCTCAACGAGCGCCGCACCCTCCTCGATGGCGACGCCTTCGTGGGCTATTTCCCCAGCCAGAACGGCACCGCCAACCTCATCTACCTGGACAACCTGAACCACTCCGAGGAGATCGACCTGCGCCTGATCGAACTGTTCTCGCGCAACATCTCCATCGCCTTCGACAACCTCTACCTCGATCAGGAAATCTACGACACACAGACCGAGATCATCGACACCCTGGGCGATGTGGTGGAGACGCGGTCCAAGGAGTCGGCCAACCACGTGCGGCGCGTGGCGCACATTGCCCGTCTGTTGGGGCAACACAGCGGCCTGGACGAAACCGAGTGCCAGATCCTGTTCAGCGCCGCGCCCATGCACGACGTGGGCAAGGTCGCCATCCCCGACAGCGTGCTGCTCAAGAACGGCCCGCTGGACAAACACGAGTGGGAGGTGATGAAACGCCACGCCATGATTGGCTCGGAAGTGTTCGGCCGCTCCAAGCGGCCCATGCTGCAGGCGGCGTCCATCATCGCCGCGCAGCACCATGAGAAGTTCGATGGCAGCGGCTACCCGCACGGGCTGTTGGGCCACAACATCCACATCTACGGCCGCATCGTGGCGGTGGCCGACGTGTTCGACGCCCTGGTCAACCGCCGCTGCTACAAAGAGGCCTGGCCGCTGGAGAAAGTGCTGGAGCTGCTGATCAGCGAAAAGGGCCGCCATTTCGACCCCGCGCTGGTGGACATCCTGCTCGACCACCTGGACGAAGTGCGCGAGATCATGGGCGTCTACGCCGACGCCAAGGCACTGCCCACCGAGGAACGCATGGCGGCCTGATGCGCGGTGCGCTCGGGTAAGCTCGGTCGCCATGGCGCACACCCTGGCCTCTGCCGCCCACCACGAGCTTGTCATCAAAAAAAGCCGCTTCATCGCCCGTGTGGCGCCGGTGGCTGACCGCGCGGCCGCGCAAGCCATCGTGGCCGACTTGCGCGCGCAGCACCCGGGCGCGGCCCACGTCTGCTGGGCCTTGCTGGCCGGTGGCCAGTCGGCTGCGGTGGACGATGGCGAGCCCAGTGGCACCGCCGGGCGCCCCATGCTGGAGGTGTTGCGCCACCAGGACCTGGACGGTGTGTTGGCCACGGTGGTGCGCTACTTTGGCGGCGTGAAGCTGGGCGCGGGCGGCCTGGTGCGCGCCTACACCGACGCCGTGGCCCAGGCCCTGCTGGGCGCCGACAAACGCCCCCTGCAACGCGTGCAACACCTGGCCTGTTGTGTGCCCTACGCGCTGGAAGGCCTGGTGCGCCGCGAGCTGGACGCCGCCGGGGCCACACTGCTGGGGGTTGACCACGCCAGCCTGGTGACGCTGCGTTTCTGCCTGCCTGAATCCGCTGCGGCAACGCTGCAGCAACGGCTCAATGAATCGGGCCAGGGGCGCCTGGGCTGGTTGAACACGGCTGATTGAATGTGGCAGGTTCAGCACGGCCGATTTAAATCCGCCGCGACATCATTGCTTACGCGTCTTGCGGTGGTGCATCACATGTAAGTGGCGGGCGCGCCTAGCATGAGGGTTCCCTCCCTCAAGCACCAGGATCACATCCCCATGGCACTGCAATCCCCTTTTTTTGGCAAACGCGAACCCGAAACGCCTGCGGCGCGCACCATGCCTCCGACACCCACCGGCCGCACCGTGCCCGTGACCATGGCATCCACCCCAAGCCCCCCCGCAGCCAACGAAGCCTCACCTGCCGCTGAGCCGTCCAAAAACACCCGCCCGGGCGCCGACAGCCTGCTCAAGGTCGGGCCGCTGATCCGCCTCAAAGGCGTGGAGATCACCGACTGCGACACCCTGTTCGTCGAAGGCACGGTGGAAGCCACCATGGACTCGCGCGTGATGGAAATCGCTCCGCCCGGGCGCTTCAAGGGCGCTGCCGAAATCGACATCGCAGAGATCCACGGCCACTTCGAGGGCACGCTCACGGTGCGCGATCGCCTGGTCATCCACCCCACCGGCCGCGTGACGGGCACGGTGCGCTACGGCAAGCTCAGCATCGCCGAAGGTGGCCAGCTCAGTGGCGATGTGGGCCTGCTGGATACACCGGCAACGCCGACCACCCGCGTGACCACGCCCACGGCCTGAAACGATTGCTTACCCGGTTTGCGCAAGCGCCGCGCTGGTAACAGGGCCACCGCCCTAGCATGAAAGCCTCGCAACCACGCTGCCCGCCGGGCACAAACGCCATGCAACACCCGTCCATCCACGCTGGCCCGCGCATCACAACCAAGCGCGCCCCGCGCGCGATTTCGCCCATCAACGCGGCCCAGCGCGCGGGCTACATGCTCGATGCGGTACCGCCCACCCAAGCGGGTCAGCCAACCGCAAAAACCGCCGGCGGACAGACCAAGACCTCAACGGACGCCAAGGCCCATTGAACGGGTGATCACCTCTTTCATGATCTCGTTGGTGCCGCCGTAAATGCGCTGCACACGCGCATCGGCGTAGGCCCGGGTGATGGGGTATTCCCACATGTAGCCGTAGCCGCCGAAGAGCTGCACACATTCGTCCATGACCTTGCACTGCAGGTCCGAGCACCAGTACTTGGCCATGCTGGCGGTGGCGGTGTCGAGCTTGTCGATGGCCACCAGCTCGCAGCACTTGTCCACAAACACCCGCGCCACCTGCACCTCGGTCTGCAATTCGGCCAGGGTGTAGCGGGTGTTCTGGTAGGCCGCCACCGGCTGGCCAAACACCTTGCGTTCCTTCACGTAGGCCACGGTCCAGTCAATCGCGGCCTGGGCGGCTGCCACCGCGCCGATGGCGATCTGCAGCCGCTCCCAGGGCAGTTGCTCCATCAGGCAGATGAAGCCCCTGCCTTCGAAGGCCGCGCCACCCAGCAGGTTCTCGGCCGGCACACGCACGTTGT